>NZ_JAKJSS010000034.1:0-4048 GCF_050337205.1 Vibrio nomapromontoriensis | reverse complement strand
AGATTAACTATGTAAACGGTTAACACTCACCGAGTCAAAGCAATAGCAAATGATGACAATACGGCCAGACCGAGATGCCTAAACCTGTTTAATTGGGAAGTAATCAATACTGTTTAACGAATGAGGCTGGCATCATGCGAATATCATCAGGGTGACGGAGCAAATCCGATTAAACACCGAATGTAGAGCTGCTGTCCGACCCACTGTTGTCAGCGGGAGCTATTGTTGACAAAAGAGGGAGTCCATGTAGCCTTGTTAAGCGGCAGCTAAACACCATGATACTCAAACAAAGACACCGTATTCACTGAACCCGATTCAACCCAAAATCACCGACTGTTAGCTGTCTGCTTGAACAATTTGTTATGCTTACACTACTCACTTATATGTTTCTGGTGACAACTCTGAAAGCTGTTTTTTTATGTCCTCAAAAACCTTAGGGTCTGTTTCTAATTGCTTTAAGAATGGTAACGTGGACTTAGGGTCTAGACTAGGGGCTTCACATACCACATTATTAGACGTATATAATGTTTGCTTAAGCTCCAGATTTTTCGCCAACGCTTCTAATTGGTTTGTTAACTCAGCAGTCTCAATTTTGAAATTTGCTTTCTGAGTTGCTAATGCCGAAGATTCCAAAACCAGCTCCTCTTTGGCATTTGCTATTTCTACTTTTGCGTTTGAATACTCAATCGATACACGACTAGAATTGACCATTAGATAGATCATTGCGCTAGTGATCAGAAACATGCATAAGCTCAACGAGTACCAAAATACTTTAGGAATACTATCCATTTTCTCTTAATCCTTTTAAATGCCCAGTATGCATAACGCCCTGCTAAGTGGCGCTTACGACCGACTTTCCAAGTGCACTTAACTTCAAACCAAAACCGCCAAGCTTATGGCGTCCACTTGAGTAGTTTGTTAGGTGCGTTGCCTATTCTTCCACAACCTTTACCCACTGGCTTCGCCATTCTTGCGCTTTCATTGGGTCTGGCCAAAACTCTTTTTGCTTACTGATTAGTCCGTCTTCAACGGTATGGAAAGTGATAGCACGCGCTTTTTGGACGCTATCTGTAATTGAAACATCAGTCACAACTGTTGCACCATCGCAAACCACCGAGTGTACTTCAAACTCCCAAATACCGTTTGCAGGGTAAAAAGAGTTGATAGAAGTAAAGTTACATCTGCCAGTGATGAGTTCACCTGATTGAGGCCAGAAACCTTCAAAATTGGGGCTTAGCCATTCACTTGCTTTGGCAAATTCATTAGTTTTCATTGCATCCCAAAAAGCTAGGACAACTTCCTTTGAATTCATTATTTCCTCTGAGCACCTAACGAATGATATGGACTCCCTCTACCTGACACTCTGCGTGCCATACTTACTCGGTACACGCTGAAGAACTGGAGGTTACTATGTCCACCATTCAAACTATTGGCGTTGACCTCGCCAAGAATGTGTTCAGTATTCACGGCGTTGATGCATATGGCAAGTGCGTCCTACGCAAAACTGTCAAAAGAAACAAACTCTTAGACACATTCGCCAATTTACCACCCTGCCTCATCGGTATGGAGGCTTGCTCTGGTGCGCACCACTGGGCAAGGGAGTTACGTAAACTCGGTCATAACCCTAAAATCATGGCGTCCAAATTCGTTATTCCGTATCGACAAAATGAAAAGAACGATGCCAATGATGCTGAAGCTATCTGCGAAGCAGTATCTAGACCCAAAACACGATTTGTCTCTATAAAAAGTGAAGAGCAACAAGCGGTACTTTGCCTGCATCGTATTCGTCAGGGGTTAATTAAAACAAGAACCGCAACCATCAATCAACTCAGAGGGCTACTCTCTGAATTTGGCCTTGTCATGCCACAAGGCCGCTACTCGGCCCAAAATACTATCGGGAGTATCCTCGAAGATGCGGAAAATGGGTTGCCTATGCTGGCTCGTGAACTTCTTCAAGATCTCTCGAACAAGATTCAAAGCCTTAACCTCGAAGTGCTGCACTATGATCGAAACATCTCAGCTTTAGTCCGTGAAATGGCTTYCGCAAAAGCCCTCATGGATATTCCTGGTGTCGGTGAACACAGTGCAAGTGCCATTGTCGCGACCGTCAATGACGCCAAGCAATTTGGCTCCAGTCGCCAGTTCGCMGCATGGATAGGCTTAGTTCCAAGGCAATACTCAACAGGTGGTCATGTTCATCTTGGGCGCATCAGCAAAAGAGGCGAAAAACACATTCGKACTCTACTTATTCATGGCGCAAGAGCCGTTATTGCACGATGCAAAGAGAAAACCGACCGCAACAGCATTTGGTTAAACCAACTCGTTGAACGACGGGGTTATAAACGAGCGGCTGTCGCCCTAGCCGCAAAAAACGCTCGTATTATATGGGCACTACTAACAACGGGAAAAGARTACRAGATTAACTATGTAAACGGTTAACACTCACCGAGTCAAAGCAATAGCAAATGATGACAATACGGYCAGACCGAGATGCCTAAACCTGTTTAATTGGGAAGTAATCAATACTGTTTAACGAATGAGGCTGGCATCATGCGAATATCATCAGGGTGACGGAGCAAATCCGATTAAACACCGAATGTAGAGCTGCTGTCCGACCCACTGTTGTCAGCGGGAGCTATTGTTGACAAAAGAGGGAGTCCATGTAGCCCAATTAAGTAGTGAGCAACGCTACCACTTACCTAGCCATTGTACCGTAAACACTAAAGCCGATTTAAACCAAAACTGCCGAGCGTTGTGAATCCCTCTTAAATTGCTTGTTATGACGCTTTGTATGCTTCAGCCACTTTATGGTTGATTTCAATAGCTAAGGCTTGAGATTCTTTCATTAACTGCTGAACTTTGGCCCAGTTGTCCCAGTGTTTATTCCAGGTTTCAGTACCAACAATGGACTCAAAATCCATTTTGGTAGGCTCTTGCCAACTCTCGTAACGAGCCAGTGCAGACATTCTTTCCGAAATATCTTTAACACCGCGCGTTTTAGGTGATAACGGCGCGTCACTAAGCATCCACACATCCCAAGGTTTGTTACCTTTAGATTGATTGCACTTACCACAAGCTGGAACTAGATTATGAATTTCAGAGATATAACCAGTAGGCTTCTTGTTCATTACCAATGGCCTTAAATGATCCCACTCAGTAAACTTGTCTCCGCAATATGAGCAACAGATAGATTTATCGTTCATTCCTAATATTGCTAACGCTTCTTGAATCTCAACTTCTGACGGTTTAACTGTTGGAATAATGCCATTCACAAAAGAATTAGTGATACTCGAAGATCGACCAGTAATACTTACAGGATTTGGCATTTTAAATAGTTTATCGTAAGGCATAGTACCTCCAATCTCATTAGCGTCATAACGCCCTGCTAAGTGGCGCTAACGATTAACTTACCAAGCGCACTAAACTTCAAACCAAAACCGCCAAGCTTATGGCGTCCACTTGAGTAGTTTGTTAGTTGCCTACGCCCCTATTCTCTTATTTGCACCAAGGCGCTAACTGCTTGCTGTAAAAAAAATTACTATCACCACGCCGTATTTGATAGCTGACAGAACTGACATCTTTCGATTAACGTGAGTTGGCGCGAAAAAGAAACCACCTAAGTGACTGAAAAATGGGTTGAGGAAGATGTTACTTTCGTTGCTCACGGACGAACACAAAAAGCAGTACCGCGAAACCTCGATGGCTAAAGCGAATGACCCTTTCGCGCTGCCACCGGAAAGAAAGTTAAGCAGTGGGGCTTGTCGCTACATAGCTAAAGGGACAATGATTTGACCACTAAATTTCTAAGTGCAACTAACGCCTTGTTAAGTAGCAGCTAACCACCACTGCACTCCAACGAAACCACCGTAATCACTAAACTCAACCAAACCAAGATCGCCAACTGTTAGCTGTCTGCTTGAACAATTTGTTAGTTGCGAAACTTTGCAATTTCGCACTTTACTAATGATTGCCAGAGTTAATCCAAGTTGTCTGGTGTGTGAAGATTAGTACCACAAACTGTGCACTTGTAATCGCCTGTAGCCTCACC
>NZ_JAKJSS010000033.1:0-4558 GCF_050337205.1 Vibrio nomapromontoriensis | reverse complement strand
GTTTAACCGAATCCAACCGGTTATTGGTAACCGTTGAAGCACTAACGTTAGGGTTAACGTAATGCGTTACAGTACTGCCTTGAGCGTTGCCTAACGGTTGAGCTAACGCATTAGAATTGCACTGCGTAACCTGTTCCTGCTTGGTTGGAGCGTTAAAAGCTCGGATTGAGTCATGACCAAACACTTTAGCAATGTCATCTAGGTTCAACCTTAAATGCTCTGGTTGAATTTGAATGGGATAGCTTTTTAGATAAGATTTATTTACAGGATGCTTATCGAGCAGCTTTTGAACTGACGTAGACTGAGATTCAGACGGAAAATTGTCGGCGTAAAGCTCACAAAACTTATGCACGCTGCTAGCAAAATTCGGTACAACAGCAAGCTTTGTATAGGCGGCAGTACCCTGTTTAGCCTTTGGCGGCATTGTCTCTGAATAATGGATATTTAACACATCGGGTTTACCAAACACTTGAGGAACCGAACGCCAATTGCGAATATTCGACGGTTGAAGAACAGCGCAAACATTAGTGCTATGCTTTTTCAAAGTAATAGCAAACCGCTTGGAATCCTGAGGGGTAAGTTTTACAACCCCTACATAATCGAATACAGCAGCGACAACTCTTTGCCCATCTAATCTAAATAGTGCTCCAAAATTGGTTTCATCAACCCAAGCACACAATTGAAGGTTCCCCTCTTCAATCGCCCCCAACACATCCCATTTGGTTAAGTGCGTTTTATTTGAGATCTCTTCAAGCCTGATAAACTGACGTTGAATTAGGGTCACTTTTAGCACTCCTTGCTACTAAATACGACCACCAAAATACTGTAATTAACAACAGTATGCAACAATGTCACAACCAATGGCTAGGCATGGAAAACCCGAAGGCTACATTAATTTACATATGTTGATAGTGACCTTTCAAGTTTACCTGTACTCACACAATGCCCCCTCGTACTGATGTTAGCTCCAGTATCCCAATTGCGAGCACGAACCACTATTTCGCCGTTCAGGTTCATTTGCACAGTAGCAGAGTTATCCTCTTGTTCACGAACCAACACATTCAAAGATATTGTTCTATCAGAACTCAGGATTTGATATGTACCAGTCCCTACGACTTGACCACATAAAGCTTCACCATTATCTACGGTTAACCTGTGCTTAGCTGTAACAATACCCGATTGCTTATCCAGTTTATCGATTGTGATATGGTGTTCAGCAAACCAATCAACCACTCTTGTCCAAGCGTAATCATACCCTTTATCGGTCATAAAACGATTCTCTACGACTCTAGGCTCCGGATGGATTATATCGACAGACGCGGCACAGCCAGACAAAAGTGAAACTAATAACAAAGATAAAAATGGGCGCATGGTTTCCTCACAACTAAAAAATTGTGGTGAATATTGCCATAAGGAAACTATTCAGTCTCATTGCTTAGATCATTAAGCTCAATGATTTACCATGCGTTTTGTAACATCACATTTCAGGCACACAAACAAATATTGATTAGCCTATCAAGCTTATCGCTGCGGCTTTTTGCTCAGGGGCTAAATGAGCATAGCGGAGTGTCATTTTTAAATCTGAGTGTCCCAATAATTCACGGACGATATTTAAATCAACTCCAGCCATAACAAGCTTACTGGCAAAATGATGACGTAAGTCGTGAAACCGAAAGTTCTCAATTTTTGCTCCCTTCAAGGTTTGCTCCCAAGGATGCTGAAAATAATCGATGGCTTTACCCATATGAACTAAGACATGTTCAGTATCGGGATGTTGGTCGCGCCAAGTTTCGAGCATGTTATATAGCGTATCGTTAAGCGGAATCGTCCGTTTCTTCTTCGACTTTGCATTCTCTGAACTAATCGTTAGATAACGGTTCTCCATTGAGACATGATCCCAACGCAACGAGAGCATTTCACCTTTTCGCATACCAGTATTCACCGCCATGACAATCAAAGGTTCGAAATAATCAATGTAACGCTCTGTTGGCATCACATTCGTTCTATTACATTGCTCTTGCCTTAAACGCTCATCACGCTGTTGTATTTGTTCGAATAGTGCAGATTCTTGCTCTTTAGAGAGATAACGAACCAAAGTATTATCTCTTTTGATAAGCTTCACTTTATCAAGGTTATGCCCTTCGAGGAGTTCCCACTCAACCGCACGATTCATTGCAGCTTTAAAGCGGTTAAACACACTTGTGATTGTTGAAGGCGCACGACCTAACTTACTGCGTTCTGTTACCCATTGTTGAACTTCGAAAGCGGTGATATCTGCTATCGGCTTCTTCGCCAGATGAGCAAAGCCATTCTTAATCGAGATATAGGATTTTTCAGCTTGTTTCGGGTTAAGGCCAATTAAGTAATCTTTGTAGTACTCTTCCAAGAAACGCTCTAGCGTTAAGCCTTTGCGCTGTTCTTGCTTTCTGGTTTCATTCCGACTTTCGTGAACATCCTCACCACTAGCAACCTGACCCGCTTTTTCTTTGGCTAAATCACGAGCCTGCGCTGGCGTTAACGAAGTCGCAGCACCTAACAGAAAATTTCGTTGCTTACCGTTGAGTCGATAATAGAGATAGTATTTAACAATACCCTTTGGAGAGATACGAGCGTGAAATCCGCTGATTTCGGTGTCGTTTAATCGACCTTGCTCAATGGTCAAATTCTTGATGGTGGTGTTAGTGATTTTTTGCTTCAGTGCCATAACGTCCAACCCCTGTGTAGCGAATATGTAGCAAAAATATTATATACAGAGGGATCTCAACGGACAACAGTGAACAAGAGAAATAAACCCAAGTATATGTTTTTTAATGGATTTTAGTTTAATGGCGTTCATTGCGGTTCACAAGAAGACAATAGCCAAACGCACGCTTAAGTGGTGAGTGACGCCCCACCGAACCTAATTTGACCACCGCAAACACAAAATCCAACATTGACGCAAAAGTGCTGAGCGTTACGAATCCACTTGAAGCGTTTGTTATGCCTAATGTCCCTTAGGTACAATAAGTACTTTTATTTCGAAGTCATCATCTTTACTGTTTAGGTCGTTTTCTAACCCTCTTGGATTAGATACCCAACCTTCAGGGTCGTAGACAAAACATAGAAGCTTTTTACAGTCAGGGTGCGACCTATATCTTTGAGAGTCAATTATAAGCTGCTCACCAACATGTTTAGATTTTAAGCTTTTACGTGTTTTCTTAACTTCGATAATGATCTGTTCTTGCTTAAGCAAAAAATCAACTCTGGAACAACCACCCGCATAACTAGGTGTCCATTCTTCAGGACGTATATCATCAAAGTAAATATGTAGTAAAGAATGCAGTAAATCTTGAGTATCGTACTCGTCCTCAATGACCAATGTATCACGCTCGTTGTATCTTGATTTTAACTGCTTAGCTATCAGGTGAAACCTTGAACAAATCTGCTCAACCAAACTCAGATGATCAATCTCATCATTACCTACAACTTGCTCGATAACTTTTTCTTTAGCTTTAGTCCAAGGATAAGGAGCTCCGCAATTTTCACAATGACTTGGAACGGGTGTGGAGAACCCAATTGCAACTACACCATCTGTATGGTAATCGCCAGGTATTCCCGAGTTACATTCGGGACATTGATGAATGGTTCTTTCTCCACAAACAGAGCAGAAGTCTTTTCTAAACTGAGGAGACGAGTTAAAATTATCAGTTATTTGATGCCCATTTAAGCACACTTGCTGTGTATCGTGATATCCCACATTCTCTCTCCATCTGTTTTTAGGCATAACGCCCTGCTAAGTGGCGCTAACGACCAACTAACCAAGCGCACTTAACTTTAAACCAAAACCGCCAAGCTTATGGCGTCCACTTGAGTAGTTTGTTATGTGCCTTTCCTATGCCTTTTATCAATTACAGAAATGACTAACGTACCAAACCACAACCCACAAAAAAGAACCACGAAACCACTAAAACGCAGCTCCATTACATAAGCGGTGAACAATGATGGATAAAACAAAAGTAAGTTTATGAAATAGCCATAAAAGGTCATTTCGTCGAACGACTGATTGTCTGAATTACTCTTAGATAAAGCCATTGAAAGCAATAAGGTAGGCATAGATAGACTAACCGACAGTAGCAAGAGCTTGATAACTCCGGCAGATATAAACAGCTCTCTATGATAAAGAAAAACCATTAGCAGCCCGGGAGCAATAAGAGCTGAAATTAAAGCTAATGAGTATATAAGTTTGTGAGAACTCAGTGTTTTGAGTTCTCTCAGTAACTCCGACATTTTTGTACCTCTAAAAACATAACGCCTTGTTAAGTAGCAGCTAACTACCACCACACTCAGACAAGACCACCGTAATCACTAAACTCAACCAAACCAAAATCGCCAACTGTTAGCTGTCTGCTTGAACAATTTGTTATGCATACGTCTCCACGAAACGTACCTCGTTGATCGCTCACAGGGGCATCTTCTCGAATTTAGGGATATTGTCACTTAAGAAACCCTCATCCCAATCAGCTCTTGAGCTAACAAAAACATGTGCCGATACACTTGTATTAGTAACATCTGTTATTAA
>NZ_JAKJSS010000032.1:0-5092 GCF_050337205.1 Vibrio nomapromontoriensis | reverse complement strand
GCAAGTGCTTTTTCATCAAGCAACGCTTGGCTTTTGAAGCGGCTTTCCCAAAAGTGCCCTGTACAGTTGTCCTCTCGGTTCGCCCTACATGCTATGTCGTAATTGAGCTCTTTCATGAACCAACTTAAGTTCCACAGCCTTTCTCGCCATATTTCAATGAGTTCAATACACTTGTCTTCTTCTGCTTGGTGAGTGAGCTGCTTATTCTGCCAACGCTCTATGAGCACTGGCAATTTATGCTCACGCCCCCAATGCTCAACCACTTCATGCAGTGACAACGCTAACGCTCGGTCTTTATTGATATGCAGCACCAAGTGATAGTGATTACTCATAATGGCGTAGGCGCAAACATCGATGCAGTATACGTGCGTTAGAGCGTGAATTTTTCGCTCTATCCACTCTCTTCGATGTTCGTAGCTCGTGTTGGTGAGCGGGTCTTCCCCGCACAAAAAGCTACGCCTCACGCAACGTGATACGCAGTGGTAATACGACGTCGCATCCACGGAGATAAGTTGTTTTCTGGCTGTTGTCAAAATGAGATCCGCTATAAAGGTTTTAAGTAACTTAGCAGTTCTCTTTTAATGGAATTGTTGGTGAGTAAGCGAATTAGACAAAATCAAACTAATTTCATACTTTTGGTGTGTGTCCTTTTAGTCCTTCCTTTTAGTCCTTTATTCGTGATTTATGGTAATGCTGGTAGTGCTCCCATCGATAAAAGGTGTCTAAGGTGTAATGGAAGGAAAGTCATGATAAAGGCTTGTCCATAACACTGGACTTTCTGCTACAACAATCGCCTTCATATGTGATTACTAACCCAAAATGGCAATTAATATGTGACATCATGTATATTGCATGCTATTGATTGGAAGTGATTATCATTTGTATTTATGTTTGAGTGTGATGTTTTCATGAAAAAATTAGCCAAAATCGTTTTTTTTTCTTGTTGTAGCTTTTTTCACAAAGAGCTCATGGGGAAACGAAGAAGAAAGACGAACTGCAATCAAGCAGATTTTGAAAATAGAGGACTTTTTACCCGAAAGAAAAAAGTGGACTCTCTCTTCAGGTATGAACATTTCGCAAAGCAATAACCAATCTTCTCATTCATATGTTTATCAGTATGAGGTATCTCCCAACATCAGTATTCCGTATATACACCATATAGATAGAACAGACAAAATTAGTAGCATATCTGGGTATGCGTCTATTCAATATGGAGCGACAGAACATTTATCTCCTTTTGTCATTCTTAATGCGACCTACCGCGAGTTGTTATCTACCAAAAACAACAGTTCTCAAAAATCAACCTCTGGTGATTTTGAAAACTATACTTTAGGGGCAAGTTATCAATTTCGTACTTTTCAACCGTTTAATATCTTAACAGCATCCTATTCAAAGACCGCGCACGCGCAAACACCTTCAATAGGACTGCTATCTAACTGGATATTTGACCCAATAGTATTGAGCCTGAATGCTCGATATATGCATAGCAGTTATAGTAAAGGTTATAGCCTAGATAACTTGGCTATAAATAGCAGTTTGTCATTTGCAGTTAACCCAGAAATAACCATAAGAGGAGGTATATCTAATAAATTTGAATTTTCTTCTGAAAATTCATTCTTGCAAAGTTCAGAAGTAAACTTAGGTGCCGCCATGAATTTAACCGAATCCATTACGGCGAGTACCGGCGTAAAATTTTCAGTTTCTGGTATCGATAAATATAGTTACGATATTAGATTTACTTTTAAGGTATAGTAATGAAAAATACAGTGATTTTCTTGACATTATTCTCTTCGACCGTTTTGGCTGATGTTAGATTAACTGACGCTGAGCTTCAATATGAAACTCTTATTGCCTTTAATTCCACTAGCATGACAGAGAAAGAAGCTGCAACGACTGAAGGAGAGGCTGGACCCATAGTTGCAGGAGCAATAGGTGCTATTGGTGGAGCTACCATGTCTATTGCTTCTGACGTACAAGCTGGAAATAGTATAAATTGGTCAAACGTAGGGATTAATGCAGGTGCAGGGTTTGTTGCCGGCGCGTCTGGTGCCTGGATGGGTGGGTTTGCTGGAGGGGTTGCAGGCGTTGGATTAGGAGCTAGCGCTTGGGGAGCTATGTCGTCTTGTAGTGGGTGTCATTAATATGAGTGATTTAATAATTCTCTTAATGTTTATAATTCATATTATATTTTCAAACAAATATTACTTAATAGATTGTTCATCTTCAAAAAATATAATCAATGCTACATTAGTGATTGTGTACCTTTATGTTGCATTTGTTATACAGTATGGGAGGGTATATATTTTTACGTTGTCAATAATAATATTAATAGATTTAATGTTCTTTATTGGGAATAAGAAAGAAATGGCCCACTTTGTCAATAATAGAGTGTCATACTTCCAAGCTACAATGATACTGATCTCCGTTCCATTAATTCAACCTACTGTTGAATATTTCACATAGTAAATGCAAATGTACAAATGGCTTTCTTGTCTTCTGATTTTAACTGGTTGCTCTTCATATACACCAAAAGAAAAGTACTTTAATTCTTATCTCGATCTTAGATATGAAGGTGTTGTGAGACAGCAACTAGATATGAGTTGTGGTTTAGCTGCTCTCAGCGATGTTTTGCAGTATAGATATAACGAGGAGGTCTATGAATACCATTTACTTGAAAAAATAGAAGTAAAGCCTAGATACTCATTTGCCGATATTCAGGTGTTGGCTAGTATCTATGGAAAGAAAGCCATTCCTTTATGGATGACCTACGACAATCTTTTGCTTGTAAATGGACCAGCTATTTTTTATTTAGAGAGAAAATAGCTGGTCCATTTTGTGTCATTATTATATATAGACAAAAATACTATTCAGTTAAAAGACCCTGCGTGGGGAGTTATTAACTACACCAGAACGCAATTTGAAGATTATTGGATAACCACAAGCAGCGATAAAGGGAAGGTATTAGTATTTGTCAACGGTGCTAAAGAAAGTAAAAAGCGTGAGATCGATAAAAAGCTTGTTGTTGTTGATCTTTAATGGTCTCAGAGGTTACTGTTGAGTAATCCTATAAATAGCAAACTCCTGGCCTAGGAAATTCCAAGGCTGCCTATTACTAACAAAGTCAATAATGTTCTTTCAGAAGTACGAACTGAAGCGAAAAAAAATAATAAGGAGTTTATCACTGTTCCTCCCTTCATACTCAAAATGTAACTTTAGTTCAAATAGCCAATTTAAGACCCTATTCCTTATTCTCTACTGATCTAATACGCTAGGTCAAATGATATATACCTTACTTGGTTGACCATCTTTGAAAATCGCGAGGGTATACGTCTGGATTATTTCTTCTCGGCGAGATCTTGAATGACGAAATTAGGTTTATACTGATATTGATACTACTGGGTGTTATATGGCTAGAGTTTATAAAGAAAAAGCTCCAGAAGCTCGAACTAATCTATTACATCTTATTGGTTATTGGATCCAGATATACTGGATACCAAGTTAAGCAACTTTCCATACTTGTAATTATTAACTATTTTCTAATTTGGCAAGATAGCTAACAAACTTTTGTCCAAAAACGTTTCAGAAATTGATCAATCTTTATTGTTATTTCCACCGTGTTTCTGGTAGTAATTCGTTCAAAAGTGATCAGACTTTATCTTTTTATAGCCTACGAATCGCTTGAAGCGGCACATTTCCGATCAAAGTTTAATGTCCTCCGACAGTAGGCGTGGAAAGTTCTGCGGAAGGATTACTGCAAAAGAAAAGCCAAGTCTCTTATAGCGACTTGGCTTTATTTTATGCTCCTCGAGGGGGAGCGCTTTGGGGATTAGAGTTTACCGACAGAGCGTAAATACTCGTCAATGGCGCAGTCGCCAGTATGGTTGTGATAGCCCGGCTCATGCGCTGCCCATTTAGGGTCGACATTGATTGCGAGTGCCTTAAAAGGATCGACGGTTTCGCGGCTGTAATTGGCGAACTTCTGGCGATACTCTGCCAGCAATTCAGCATGAGCTGCGTCGTTCGCGAGGTTACGTTTCTCGCCAGGGTCATTGATTAAATCGTAAAGTTCTTCGTCTTTGTTTTCTTGATACACGGTGTATTTGTGCGTTTTAGTTCGCAACATACGAGCTGGTTCAATAATGGTTTCGCGGCTGGTATACCACTGTGAAACGACATTGTCGCGCCAGTCAGCGGGTTGCTCTCCACGAATGAGTGGCATCACACTACGGCCGTACAAACCAACAGGAATTTCGATGCCCGCGTAATCGCAAAGGGTTGGGACTAAATCGCACAAAGAAAGTAATGCGTCGTTTTGCGCGTTTTCTGGAATGCCCGGGCCAGCCATAACAAATGGCACATTGGTGGTTTCTTCGTAGAAAAAGCTAAACTTGGTGACGTTTTTATGGCTAGTCATTGCGTCGCCATGGTCACTAAAGAATACCACCAACGTGTTGTCAGCCGCATCTGAGTTAGCCAGTGCGTTCAGTACGTTGCGAATACAATCATCACCCATTTTTGTGTAATGGTAATAGGCCGCTAAGTATTGTTGATAATTTAAATCACTCCAATGCGCCGCTTGGTGCATACGGTGGTGACGACAACACATATATTGAAGAGACAGCGGACGGTTGGTGATGTCATCGTCGTTGACGAAGTTGTCTGGTAATTTAGGCAGCGGGCCAATACCTGGAATGTCGCCATGGGGGCCTGCAAATTCACCCACCCAGCCACAAATGTTGTGAGGGTTGTTGAAATCCACTGCCATGACAAACGGTTTATCGTGTTTCTTGTTTAAAAATTCGATGCTCTTTTGTTCAGCATAGACGTCTTCGCGTGAGTCATAATCGACAGGGAAAGCATCGGGAGCGTCGAGCTCCATTTCAATTTGCTCAGCACATTCAAACCCACTCAGTGAGCCAAAGTCATGTTGTTTACCAAAGTGAACGCATTCATAGCCTTGTTCGGAGAACAACTTGCCAAGCGTTGGCATTGTGGTTGGAATATCAGGGCTATTGTTGCCGTGCACACCATTTTGGTGTGGAAGGCGACCAGTCCAAAACGAGGCACGCGAAGGGCCACATAGTGGGTAAGC
>NZ_JAKJSS010000031.1:0-5159 GCF_050337205.1 Vibrio nomapromontoriensis | reverse complement strand
AGCCCTCTGAGTTGATTGATGGTTGCGGTTCTTGTTTTAATTAACCCCTGACGAATACGATGCAGGCAAAGTACCGCTTGTTGCTCTTCACTTTTTATAGAGACAAATCGTGTTTTGGGTCTAGATACTGCTTCGCAGATAGCTTCAGCATCATTGGCATCGTTCTTTTCATTTTGTCGATATGGAATAACGAATTTGGACGCCATGATTTTAGGGTTATGACCGAGTTTACGTAACTCCCTTGCCCAGTGGTGCGCACCAGAGCAAGCCTCCATCCCGATGAGGCAGGGTGGTAAATTGGCGAATGTGTCTAAGAGTTTGTTTCTTTTGATAGTTTTGCGTAGGACGCACTTGCCATATGCATCAACGCCGTGAATACTGAACACATTCTTGGCGAGGTCAACGCCAATAGTTTGAATGGTGGACATGGTAACCTCCAGTTCTTCAGCGTGTAACGAGTAAGTATGGCACGCAGAGTGTCAGGTAGAGGGAGTCCATATCATTCGTTAGGTGAACAGCGCAGTAAGGAGCAGTATGCGTTACAAGGTAGTTGAAAGTTATACGGATAATCCAGAACATCCTATCCAAATCGTGTCTGGTGAGTTGCTTCAATTTGTTGAAGAATCGAACTCTAAAGGAGATTGGGCTAACTGGGTTTTTTGCCGTGGTGAAAATAAACTGGGTTGGGTACCTAAGCAAATTCTTGATATACAAAATCAAAATGTAGAGGTTTTGCAAGATTATCACGCTATTGAGCATGAGCTTTCATTAGGCGAAATCCTCGTACCAGAATTTGAGTTAAATGGTTGGATTTGGTGTGAGAAAGTGGGTAGTGAAGGCAAATTTGCATGGGCACCGCTTAATCACTTAGAGCGTGAGTAAGTTCACCTAACAAACTACTCAAGTGGACGCCATAAGCTTGGCGGTTTTGGTTTAAAGTTAAGTGCGCTTGGTTAGTTGGTCGTTAGCGCCACTTAGCAGGGCGTTATATGCCATTCGAGGAGATATCATTGACTACTGCCTTTGCATTGCTAATCGGTTTTGTATTTGTAATGCCATTTTTAGTGTTACTCCATGAGATTGGTCATGCCATTCCAATTTTAATTACTGGCGAAAAAGTTCAAATCACATTAGGAAGTTCTGATTTTGTATCTTCGTTATCTATCGGTGGGCTATCAATTCAAAGTAGTTTGATACCTTTAAATGTTGGTTATTGTTCAACACAAGCTGAGCTTACAAAAGCAGTGAACATAGTATCAATAATTGGTGGACCTATTGTTTCAGCTCTTTGTGCCGCGATATTGTTTGCATTGAGTAGAATACTTGAAGGTCAAATAATAGTATTTTTAGTGCGATTCGGCGCTTGGTTTTCCGTATTCCAGTTCCTTTTAACAATTGCTCCTATTCAATACGGAGAGTGGTTTTTAGGTTATGCGGGGGTTGATAGTGACGGGTTGAGGCTTATCAAACTTATGCGCACAGGCATATAACAATCGGTTCAAGTGGATTCGTAACGCTCGGCACTTTTGGTGTCAATTTTGGCTTGTGTGATTACGGTGTTTAAATTTGGTTCGGTGGTGCGTCACTCACCACTTAACCGGGCGTTAGCTTTCACGGTTTAGTTTATTGGTGTACGGGTTCATCGTTCTAGCTTTACACCTGTTCTTTAGTGGTAACCTCACATCTCTTGTGTGCTTTTTCTTTGCTACTGAGTCATTTACGTTTAATTGAAAATTGGCGTATGTGGTTGTTGGCTTAGTGGCAAACTTTGAGTTGCCTCTGAGTTTCGTCAACTCGGGCTACGAATTTTTGGACAGTTCAACTCTGTCCCGTCATGTTGGTCATTGGTTTTGAGGTGAGAGCGTTACTTCAAAGCCTTGGTGAGCAACGCTGGCATTATTGCACGAAAAAGCTAACAAACTGCTCAAGTGGACGCCATAAGCTTGGCGGTTTTGGTTTGAAGTTAAGTGCGCTTGGTTAGTTAATCGTTAGCGCCACTTAGCAGGGCGTTAGCAGTGATAGGAGAAATAATGGATTACAAGGGTACGTGTCTCTGTGGTGCAGTAGGTCTAACTATCAACTCCGGTATTGAAGGAGTCATTTGTTGTCACTGCAAAATGTGTCAGAAAGCACATGGCAGCGCCTTCGCTGTATTTGGTTTGGTACGTTACGAAAGCGTCAATGTAGTAGGCAGTCATCACTTAACCGAACATAAGTCATCAATTGGTGTTACGAGAACGTTTTGCAAACACTGTGGCTCTAATTTCAGTTGGTCTGATTCAAGTAGTTATAACGACGGCTATTTTTCTTTTTCACTTTCCTTGCTAGACACGAACTACTCTCCAAGCAATGTGGAGCATGTGTATAAGCTAAGTGCGCCAAACTGGGAAAAGTGCTTACGAGAGCTTTGAGAACACTGCTAACAAATTGTTCAAGCAGACAGCTAACCGTCGGCGATTTTGGTTTAGTTGAGTTTAGTGATTATGGTGGCCTTGTTTTAGTGCCGTGGTCGTTAGCTGCTACTTAACAAAGCGTTATATGCCTTAATGGGATTTTGGAGAATATGGAAACAGACAGACTTAAACTACTACCACCTTCAATGGAACATCAACCTCTGATGCTTGAAGCAATATTAGAAAGCCAAGACGAACTTGTTGTCTACCTTCCTTGGGTTCCTAACGCGCTAACAGAAGCCGAATCAATTGAAAATACACAACAAGCTATCAATAACTTTGAAAACTTTGAAGGTGAGTTGCGTTATTCAATCATAGAAAAAAGTACAAAGCGTTTTCTTGGTGCAATAGGGTTAATCATCCGTGATAAAACGATACCGTACTTTGAAATAGGTTACTGGATGCGTAGCTCAAGTGTTGGCAATGGTTTCATTTCTGAAGCCGTGAAAGCATTAGAGTCATATGCGTTTAGTGCGCTCAACGCTAACCGAGTTGAAATAAAAGCTGCAGAACACAACCTGAAAAGTCGAGCGGTAGCAGAGCGTTGTGGGTATATTTTTGAGGGAGTTTTACGTAATGACCGAAGATTGCCGTCAGGAGAGTTGAGTGGAACTGCAGTTTATTCGAAAACAGGCATATAACAAATTGTTCAAGCAGACAGCTAACGTTTGGCGATTTTGGTCTGGTTAGGTTTAGTGATTACGGTGGTCTTGTTTGGGGCAGTGGTAGTTAGCTGCTACTTAACAAGGCGTTAGCAGTATAAAGAGGATTAGGATGATAGTTGTAAATATCAGAGATACTAAGTTGTTTGGAAATGAAGCTGGAGAGGACGAAGATTTAGATGTTCTTAACTCTTACTACATTGATAATGATGAATTCTATGATTTCTTTGATTCAGAGAATAGATTAAGCGTTGTAAGTGCCAGAAAAGGAATGGGTAAGTCCGCTCTGCTTTCTCGCCTAGAGTACAAATTAAAAAATGATTCTGAATATGATGAACCAATAGTAATAAGGGTTACAGGAAATGAATTGCTGGGCTTAGGTGATTTCTCTTCAAAAGATCAAGCATACCTAGAAAACTATTGGAAAAGAATTATTTGTAAAAAAGTAATCATCGAGATAGGAAGTCAGATCGGCTTTGCCTTGTCCAGCGATGAGATTGCAATGGTGGAAAGTGCTGAGCTAGATGGTTTAAAAAGCAAAAACTTTATTGGTGGGCTATTGGCAAGAGTTAAAGGGAAAATCCCTTTGGTCAATGCAGAACTAAAAGACAATATCCCAGACAACTTAGAAAGTCTTCTTTCAAATTACCAAGCTAAAAATGAAAACTCGAAAGTTTGGATTCTGATCGATGATATAGACTCAAAGTACGTAGACACGGAAGATTATCAGGCGAGAGTTGGTTCTTTTTTTAGTGCAATACGTTCATTGGCATTCAATACCAAAAATCTAAATATACGTTCAACAGTGAGGTCGGATGTGTGGTTAAATTTGCGGCATTTAGAAGACCTTGATAAATGGGAACAATACATAATTGAGATTGTTTGGACTAACCGGCATATGAGAGATATGTTAGCGAATAAGATTTTGTCATATGTAAAAAGAAATCATCCTGGCTCTGATGAAGCTAAGCTCTCTTATACAAGTAATTATGGTCGCCTTTTTCAAATTGTATTTGATACGCCAATCGAATGGAAAGGTAAAACAGATGCTTCAATTTGGGAGGCAATAGCGGCATTTTCCAATAAACGTCCAAGGTGGATGGGACAACTATGTCGTATGTCTGCCATTCAATCTAAGCGATCAAACTCTCGAAATCGTAAAATTCAGTTCCGTCATATTGATGAAATCCTAGAAAGCTTCGGAAAAAACCGTAAGCATGATTTAATTAAAGAGCATAAACATCAGTTCTCTGAACTTGATGCATTAATTGATTGCTTTAGGGCGAGGGATAAAGAATATACGTACAACGAACTAAACGACGTGATTGAAACTCACTATATTAGAGGGCGGGATAGTGATGACATTCCGACAGTAGATGGTATCAAATATAAATCTGCGGAAGATCTAGGTGCGTTTCTTTATAAGCTTGGTTTAATTTCGCATAAGCAGGATGTTAGAACATTCACACACTATTGTGATAATCCTGATTTGTTCAAAACAATCGAAAATAGAGAAAATAAACTTGTGTGGGCTATACACCTTTCATATAGAAAATTCTTAAATATTCGCTAGTTATACTGCTAACAAACTGTTTAAGAGTGATTCGCAACGCGTTGCATTTTTACTATGCGTTGCGTTTGGTGTTTAAGGTGGTATGCGGAGGCTTCGGTATTGCGTTGCTCACACCTTAACAGGGCGTTATGCATACTATTTAGTTTTGGAGAACCAAAATGAAAGGAAGCTGTTTGTGCGGTGATGTTTCGTTTGAACTGTTGAGCGAACTACCGTCCATCTATCAATGCCATTGTTCCCTATGCCGAAAAGTTTCAGGTTCTTCGTCTAATTCAGCTCTGATAGTAAAAGCGTCTAATTTTAGATGGTGCTCGGGTGAGCATTTAATTAAATCCTACTCCACCAAATCAGGCTTCAAGTCGGAGTTCTGTACTCAATGTGGTAGTCCAGTTCCTAATTTGACTACCAGTGGTGACTCATATTGGGTACCAGCAGGCTTAATAACAGATGTTACTAATACAAGTGTATCGG
>NZ_JAKJSS010000030.1:0-7131 GCF_050337205.1 Vibrio nomapromontoriensis | reverse complement strand
GTCCTGTGGTCCTGTGGTCCTGTGGTCCTGTGGTCCTGTGGTCCTGTGGTCCTGTGGTCCTGTGGTCCTGTGGTCCTGTGGTCCATTTTTTCGTGCTTGACGTCAAATACAAGCCTAAATGACACTCATTTTACGACACCCTTTCTGAGTTTGATGAGCTTAGCTAACATCACGGAGATATGCTTCGCCTCGTTTATAAATATGAGCCCTTGCTCTTTGCTAAAGTACCCAAGTTCAATACCTATATACACTTGAGTAATCAGCTCTCCACACGAACCTTTTGCGTAATACAAAAACCTTGCAGATTCAGCTGGTGTTTCTCGCTCTTCACCTTCAGATATATTCGAAGGAATAGAAAGTGCGCTACGAGAAAGTTGGTCTTTAAAACCATAGTTTTTACAATGTTCAAGTTGCCGTACTATATCAACCGTCAATCGAGAACTTTTTTTCCATACTTCTAACTGTTCAAACCCTAGTAGTCTCATCGCATTCTCTGCTCAAAGCCCAACCAAAGTAAAACAGGGCAAATTATAGCTCGCAAACCATAGGTCCATAGAACCACAGGTCCGCTCTTCTCCGCTCCTACAACTTTTTTACCCACTCTTTCGCGCTTTGTTCTATCAACTCATACGCGTGATCAAACGCTTCGCGGCTTTGGCGGTAGGGATCGGGGATGTCTTTTTGTCCTATCCATTGGCCGAAGAGCATGGTTTTGCCGCGGGCTTCTGGCGCGATGCTGGTTAGGGCTTCTAGGTGACCTTTTTCCATGACTAGGATTAAATCGTAGTCTTTGCACAACTCGCTTGTTAGCTGCTGTGAAGCATGATTTTCTACGTCTACACCGTGCTCGGCGGCGACTTGGATCGCCGTTTTGTCTGCGGGTTTGCCGACTAGGCCGCTTTTGGCGCTGGCGATGCCTGCGGAGGCCACGGTTTTGTTTGGTAGCAGTTGTGCCAGCATGCGCTCGCCTATAGGGGAGCGGCAGATGTTGCCTACGCAGACGACTAGGATTTTGTTAAACATTTTTAAAAGCGGTCCTTGGTAAAAGTGGTTCTGTGGTTCTGTGGTTCTGTGGTTCTGTGGTTCTGTGGTTCTGTGGTTCTGTGGTTCTGTGGTTCTGTGGTTCTGTGGTTCTGTGGTTCTAGCAAAAACCAAGCGCACAGCATGTCAAGCATTTACACCTCTCGACATGCCCTTCCTATAGGGCCATAGCACCATAGGGTCGCTCCTACGAGTCATAGGCCCGCTCCTAAAACCCCGCTCTTAATCCCAAGAACGGTATTGAGAACCAGCATCACCAATATACTTAATACCAGTAATCGTTGGTAGCAACTGGGTCATTAAGCGGTTCCATCTTGCTAGCGGTGTCGCCGTTACATACACAACATCATAAGGTGCTAATTCAAATTCAGTCCCAAGAAACAATGCTGTGGCATCTTGCATGTTTAATTGGTAAATATTGGCAATTTTATCTTTCTCTCCGCCAGGTAATGAACGGATAACAAAAATACCAGTTGCATCTGCCGCGACTTCTTTAACACCACCGACACTGCTTAGCGCTTCTGTTAGGCTCATGCCATTGCGTTCCATTTTGAGTGTTTGTGGCTCACCCACCTCACCCATAACGAACACTTTTTGGGCATCATTGCGCGGGATGTGAATAATGTCACCAGCTTGCATTAAACGATTTTGTTTCAAATCACCTTTTTGCATTAACGCATATAGGGAAACATGCTCCTCTACGCCATTGCGCGTTAATGTCACATTACGCCAATCTGCGTTCTCAGCTAAACCACCAGCCAAATTAATCGCATCTAAGATCGTCATAGGAATGTTCGTCACGGGCTGCTGTCCCGCTTTAGTGACTTCCCCTGTTACGTAAACTTTTTTAGAACGAAACGACGCCACATTTACATCTACTTGCGGGCTTTCGATGTACTTCTCTAGGCGGTTAGCCATCTCGATTCGTATTTCACGTACCGTTTTGCCTTCAACATGAACCAAGCCGATGTAAGGATAAAAAATAGTACCATCAGCATTCACCCAATTTCCCGCTTCAGCAGAACTACGGTAAGAGCCAGCGGGGATAGTAAGCTCGGGATGATCCCAAATAGTCACATTCAGGATGTCACCAGGACCAACGCGATATTGATACTTCGCTATTTCTAGATCCAACTCAGGGTTTGACTGTGCAACAGGTTCTGGAATCTGAAACGAAGCCACTCGCTCTGGCGTTAGTGGATAAACATTTACTCGTTCAGATAAATCAGTAGTTTCACCCTCTGCCTGAATGACGTTTTTGTCACTGGTCGAAATGTTTCCACCTGGTATCGTGCAACCGGCAAGTAATAGTGGGAATAGTGCCGTGATAGTGAGTTTCTTAACGTTATTCATGGGGTGTTATTGTTCCTGGGATTAGGTTCCTAGTTCCTGGAATATGAGGAAAAAGCTCCTAGTTCCTGGAAATATTGTCCTTTGGGGTCTATTGTTCTGGGGATGTGTTGCAAATTCAAGAGGGTAGTGATATTTGCTTACCAATTTGGGCAGAAGATCATAGCACGTTTTAAAACGCTACCGCCCGTTGGTGTTAAGCATATAACCCTATTATGCATCCGTTCTCATTTGTTCACGTATTGCATTCGCTACCGTGGGTAACTTGGATTTGCAATGCCGTGTTGTTCTGTCAGCTTATGTCACTCGCATGACGCTGATGTGTCATTGTTCTGTTGTTCCACTCACTATAAAGACGTAAAAATCACTGTTTCACCAAAGAAACTGTCGATTTTTATCATTTTTAGATGTTTTATAATGGTGCGTGTGAGTGCTTTCTTACTTGGCTCTGTATTATCCACATAAAAAACACCATTACAATCAATACGTCACTGGTTGCTTATCTTGTTGCGCTATACGTTTTGCCCACTTCACAAGCAAAACCTATAGCATACAGCATGATATTCCATGGTTTCTTGATACATTTCTTATTTATTCTTTCAAGAACATAAAAGGCGCGAATTTTAGAGCGTATGCGTTTTTGTAGGCAATTGTAATAGATATAGCGGAACTATGGTTCTATGGTTCTATGGTTCTATGGTTCTATGGTTCTATGGTTCTATGGTTCTATGGTTCTATGGTTCTATGGTTCTATGGTTCTATGGTTCTATGGTTCATAGAAAGGCATACACCACTACAAGTCAAACACTTAACAACTAAAAATCACAACTTATCGCGTATTCCCATAGGGCCATAGGGCCGCTCTATCTCTTCTACCATAGGTCCGCTCCTAACCCCGCTCTCTCAATCCGCTAAATTGATAAAGAAAACCGTTTTACAACTTTCACATTGGCATTTTATTTCATGTCGTCTAAAAAAACGCTTCTCAAATGCCGTACGTGAAATTCGAACTAGACGCATTTCCATTGCACAAGCAGGGCAATAACCCATAAAAATCATTTCTAATTATTCCTTGCGCCCATTTATCCTCTTTTCTCTCGCTCCCATGCGATGTTAAGCATTGCTTTCATACTTAATACACTACAAATTACAGAGTGCCATATCATTTATGGCTAGTAGGCGGAAGATATAATGAGTCGATTAACTGACGTGTTAGTGTTCAACCGAGAGAAGGGCTTAAGCCATTCCACAATCCAACAGTTATCTGTTTAATGACTTACAAGTCAGTACCTTAGGCTGTCATGCACTCATAAAACGCCAGTATTATCCCTGAAGCAATATCACATTGATAGAAAATCAGTTGCACTGCACAAGATCTTCATCACACTTTTATATCAAGCCCATTTAATAGATATCGATAACATCAGCCAGGCAAATACCACAAGTCGATTATATAGATAGCATAGGGTTTTCTTATACAAAATAAGAAGATGCGCCCCAATAGAGTCATAGCACTCTTTTAAGACTTCCTTCGCTTGGTATCAGAGTCCCACCAACTCTAACACCGATACCGTGTAAACCGCTCTCCCCCAGGACCTAGGACCGCTCTTAACCCGCTCTATTCCCGCTCTTCAACCCCATTCGGCCTCTGCAACCATGGCGATCGCGCATCAGTTAAATTAAACAACTGATACTTACGGCTTAACATCTGCCCACCATCACGGGTGATTGGCTGCCATGAGATATTGGCGCGGTTGGCACTTGGTTTTACTGTCATGATGTCGAAGGGGATGGAGACATAAAACCCTTTGGTGAAACTGCCTTCGCCAAAATCTTCGGCGCTCATGTTGGTAAAGCTGGCATAGGCTCCGGCGATCACGCCGCTGTCAAACTGCTTGGAGAAATCCACACGGGTGCCTAAATCACCGGCAAGGAATTTACCCACGCCCACTTTTAATAACGTGTTATCAATGAATTGCCACTGCGGCATGTAGTAGCCCGTTAAGAAGCCTGTTGTGCCTTGCGGCAGTACTTTGTAGTAGCGGCCATCGCGTTCACTGTATTGCTGCTCTTCGGTGAATACGCCAAACCAGCTATTGGGATCTCGCTGTGAGATAAGATTTACATCCGCACCAATGGCCCAGTTTTGATTCAGTGGACGATATAACACCTCGCCGCCCGCGCCTGCGAACATGCTTTCTAAATAGCCGCCATACGCTTGGCTGTAAAAGCCGCTGCCGAGCTCATCTAACCAAGTTAATTGCAGATTGTTCATGCGTACCGGGTTGTCTGTCACGTAAGAGCGGAACAAGGTTCGTACCCTTGGGACATCAGTACCATCGGGTGGCACTTCGTAGTTAAAGCTGTCGTAGTTATCCACCACATTAAAGTGAATACCACCAGACACGTTAAGATTGCGTGTTAACCAGTACTCCGCCCCTACATCCACCCCAATTTCAAACAGGTAGAAATTTTCAGCCGAGCCAAAAGATTGCGCTAATGTGGGCGACACGTGGTAATCGAAGGCATCAAAGCCGTCATACACGGTTTTCTTCGTCGTGCTGTCGCTTAAGTTAATCTCTTCTCGTCCGGTGGCGGCGTCGCTAAAGCTTTGATCAATGCTTTGATTTAGGGCGATAGTTTGGTAGGTTTTTGCATCAATGGTGGTGGACATCACCGGAATATTTTCTGCGGTTTCAACGATATCGTAACGCTCTACGCTGCTTGGCAGCGCATTACTTAAAATGGCGGCGGCGCGCTCTTGCGCTTCTGCTCTGTCTCGGTATTTACTTTGGCTGGCGGTAATAATGGCTTTATCGCCGTCCACCTCAATGGTTGCGTCTTTATAGCCTGCGTTGCTGGCTAACTGGTCTGCCACCTTTTGCCAATCCACGTCTTCTACGCTTTTGGCTGCGTCATTTGGTCTGGGTTGTACTGCAGGCTCATCTAACCAAACAGCTTTCATGTCGTTGAAGTTGGTACGAAGGGTGAAACCAAGCGCCAGGGAGTTACCCCGTTGATAGCTGACTCGAGCATCACCCCAGTCGCCCAAGCGATACAGTGCGCCCACGTTCCACGGGGTGGCAGGCGTCATATTTACCCCAGCCCGACGTACAGGGAAGTCTTGAGAATAGTCGTTGCTGTCGTATTCTAATTTAAACCGCAGCGGTTGCCATGGGGTTTGGTATTCTACGCCACCAAATAATGCCGCAGGGCCTTTAAACCAGCGCTCATAATCCACCATACCGCCACTACCTTTAAAGTCTGAAGGACGCGTACAATATTCATCACTCACTTTACAAAATGGGTTAGTAATGTTGTTTCTTGTGCCGAGATACCCCCAGCCCATGCCTAAGGTAAAATCCAGGTTGCCATAGCGCTTGGTGGCCGCGACAAATTCGCCATCAAACAATCCGGTGCCGCCAAAATCCCGAAAACCGACGGACGTTTCTGGCAGGTAATCGCCTTCTTGCCACAGGCGAATTTTAAAATCGATGCCTTTGTCGGTGTATTTGGTGTCACCACTAAAGCTTGGGTCGCTACTATAGAATAGATCCTGCACTAAGGTGTAACGCACCGTGGTTTCTAACCACGGCATCACCTGCATGCTGATGTTGTATTTGTGGTATTGCGAACTCCAATCACCATTAATACTAAACTCCCCTTCACGCGCCATTCGGCCTGTAGGCATTTGCATTAACCCTACGCCACCAAAATCTGACTGCGATGGAGTGAGAGTGGCTGGCTCAAAAGGGTCGGCAAATACCGCGCTACTCAACACACTACCCGTTAGCGCCGATGAGATAGCCAAGGCCAGTAAGGAAGGGGCGTTATTATTCATTATTATTGATTACCTTATGACGAAGCAGTTGCACGATATCTTGGTTAAGTGAGGCGTATTGTGAAGGCAGTGAGTCAAACGGCACAAACACTGTTGCGCCCGGCGCGATGAAATGCGGCTTGAAATTCCAATTGCCGTAGTGAGCAGTGTTTATATGGCCATCGGGTTGGATGATGAGCGCTAAACTGGTACTGGCGCTGTCTAGTCTTAGCTTGCCGAGCGCTTTGAAGTAGTCGGCCAAAAACCATTGGGATCGCTGCAAGGGCTTTTCCGTCTGTTTAACCGCACCGAAGAAATAAACATGCGGATCTCTTGCCGCCACGTTCAGTTGGTACTCGCCATCCAGCAATGGGTTGAGTTTTAATTGTGACTGCACTACGTCGTAGTCGAGCGGAGTAAATTCCCGGTATTTGAACTCGGCGCTTTCAATCTGCGCGATCACTTTATCTGCGCCAATTTGCGGCTCTTCAAGGTGTAATTGTTGCAGCTCGTTCAACACGCTGCGCTTTTGTTCGTCAATTAACGCTTGTTTTTGCAGATCAAACAGTTGCGCTTGTAATGGCTCGAGTTGCTGTTGTTGGTTACTGGCCTGCAACTGAGTGTCTTTTAGTACCTGCTCCAAACGCGTGGGCTGGTTGTAATCCAAACGAATGCTTTGCTGCGGCAACGATACCGACAAACTCGTCGATAGATCCGTCGCGATAGAAGGAAAAGCTAGGAGAAGTAAGGCACTAGCAGTGATGAATTTTTTACATCCTTGAAGCATGGGGGATCCTTGAGAGTTTAATATCGGTTCTGTGGTCCTGTGGTCCTGTGGTCCTGTGGTCCTGTGGTCCTGTGGTCCTGTGGTCCTGTGGTCCTGTGGTCCTGTGGTCCTGTGGTCCTGTGGTCCTGTGGTC
>NZ_JAKJSS010000029.1:0-9730 GCF_050337205.1 Vibrio nomapromontoriensis | reverse complement strand
CTGTTTGATACGAGTAAATAAGCTGCGCTCATCACTCTGAGTTTGTGGCTGCGCCACCACACTAGGAATATGGTGCCAGTTCATGCCCAATTGACTGGCGTCTGAAAATGACCACTGCTGCCAGAAATCATGTGAGGATTTATTAAATCGTGCGGCCAAGAGCTGCAAGGTCTCGGATTGATACTCTTGAGCCTCGATAATGAGGTAATCAATATTGGCGTGAAAATTGGGCATCCCAGGCCAAGGACGCACACGAAGTTGCCAGTTACCCGCCGCATCTTGACGACGCTCGATTACGCCAGAGTCTCGAATCAGATCGGTTGTCGCTCCATCAGAAGCCTCGCTTACCACTTGATAAGCTGATGTTAAAAGAATCGGCTCCATGTATTGTCGTATTGGAAAGAGTGTTTTCCACTGTTCAGTTAACTCAATAGAACCCACTTCCAGCATATCAATATTTGGAACTTGGCTTTGTGACTGTACCTCTTGCTGAATAAAAGTACGAGATAACGTGATTTGCCCTTCAACGACTCTTAACTCGATGTCATCAACAACATCCGCCATGCCTATCGGATAATCCCGAGTTTCTCCTAAAACCTTTAGGGCGGCAATACGTTGATTATCCGCATAAATATCCACATAAGAAGCGGCTGTTTCATCCGCATTTCCCAATTCAAAAATAAACACGCTACCCGATTCTATATCGGCATCATTGACGAAGTAACTCTGCTTCTCGTCTAAGAACAAGGGCTGAGTTAGCTGTTCATTACTATTATTGTTAGCTTGTACTACTGAAATTAAGGTATGAGTAATAGCAAATACAGCTACTCCCCATCGCACCACTGCTATCCTATTTATCATTTTGCATTCCTTTATAGATGAGTGAGATTCACTCATATAAAAACAATCAAATAGTATCAACCATTATTATTAATAGCTAAAAACATCCAATTTACAATAATTAACTTATAGCTAGCAAAAAATATATTAATAGTAGTGTCAATATAATGACAAAATACAACATTTTGACGCTTTATTTTATAACTAAAATAAAGTGTACTTATAGTTATTGCTAAGTTTGATTACTCAGTATATAAAAATAAATAAACATAAATAACAAACAGATAGCCTCAACTACTTGTCCCAACCAGTACACCTAAAAAGAACGGTATAGTATAGATATGAAATTAAACGACCTTATAGTAAGAAAATTGAGTAAAAAGAAAATATACAGTGATGAGCAAAAAATGGCAGGCAAAGAAAACTTCAAACTAGGGAGGAGAAATAACAGCGAGCATAAAAAACATTCCGCGGACACAAAGTAAATAAAACATACATTCACGCTGTGAATGTGGTGTTTTTGATTTACATCGTCTTTTAGATATCTTTCAGTTAAAAAAACATACCCCATATAACGAACAGTAGTATCAACATACTAACTTTGTTTAAGTAATGGTTAGGTCACAAAGTCTATTCAACAGCATACGAAAAAAGCCAATAACGTTTAGAGTATTGGCTTATTAAAAGAACACTTAAGGATGTGGTTTTAATCGTGAATGGTTACTCGATATCTTTTCCAGTCAGGTAGAACTACTCCCGTTCCAGATAAGTTCGCCATCGTTCTAACCGTATGTTCTCCTAACGAAATAGCTTGAGCAGATAGCACATCGACCCCACTCGTCGTAGGCAAGCGCCCTGTTCGGCTTACGTCGCTCATCGCCGCTAAACCAGCTGTAGTGGTCAACTAAAATTCGCCACGGTTTAGAGTTTTCCCAATATAATCGTTCTGACTCATTGGGAGTTAGACCACCGTTATACTGATGTGGCCTGAGTTGGCAGTAATATCCAATGATGTAGCGTGTGATCTCTTGTTGAGCCTCAGCAAAGCTACGATAACCCATCGTTGGCACCCATTCCGTTTTCAAACTTCTAAAGAAGCGCTCCATCGGTGCTATGTCCCAACAGTTTCATCGGCGATGATAGACTCTGCTTTATTTGAAAACGCCACAGCACTTGGCGGTATTTACGACTGGTATAGTGGCTACCTTGGTCGCTGTGGAACATGACACCTTAGGCTTACCACGAGACTCATAAGCCATCGAGAGAGCTTTGCCTGTCAGCTTAGAATCAGGTGATAACGACATCGACCAACCAATCACCTTGCGGGCAAAAAAATCGATAACAACCGCTAAATACATCCACCGATTACCCGTCCAAATATACGTAACATCGCCAGCCCAGACTTCATTTGGCGTGGTAACCGCAAACTGACGACCTAAGTGATTTGGAATTTCAATATGTTCTTGTGAAGCCTTTCTGTAGCGATGCTTTGGCTCTTAGCAACTCACTAAACCAAGAGTTTTCATCAGCTTAGTCGCTCGGTAACGACTAAGCTTTATGCCCTGATTTGTGACTATATCTGCAATTGTTCTCGCTCCTGCTGAGCCATTGCTTGCAGTATGGGCCTCGCTGACCAAGCTGCGAAGTTTTACTGTTTCAGCATTAATTACCGTTGGACGTTTAATCCAATAGTCATAACTACTTCGATGAACATTGAAGACTTCACATAATGTTTTTACGCTGTAGCTCTGCTTGAGTTTCTTGATTATCAAGAATTGTTCAGTGAGTCCGACATCAACAGAGCAGTTGCCTTTTTAGTATTTCATTATGCTCTTCAAGGCGAGCTAGCTTCTTTTTCAATTCTCGAATTTCTATTTGTTCAGGCGTCATAGGAGAAGCTTTCGGTGTTTTCCCTTGGCGCTCTTCTCTAAGTTGGCGAACCCATTTATCCATCGTGGATTTACCCACATTCATGGCTTGGGCCGCTTCATTCACTGAGTAATTTTGATCTAGGACTAACTGCGCTGCTTCTAACTTAAACTCTGCGCTAAATAGTCGTCTTGTGCGTTTTGTCATAATGTCACCTGTTAACTTATGAGGTGATGATATCACCTCTAACTAAGTGACCAAATTCGCTATGCCACTACAAACAACCAGATATAGAGTAAAGATAGGGCGACAACTAATCGCAACGATTAAATTAGCGACCTAAGTATATTTTCCCAACATCCCTATATTAGAAAAACACTTGCACTACTAGTGACAACTAGTGCGACTAATAACACCAACCGCTATTCATCAGTTAAATATCCCCGGAACCGTAATACTGCCAAGGTTATATCTATCCGCATGCGTGGTATTATTCAGCCCTAACACATCACGATACGCCATATTCACGTGCTGAACAGTCAGCACTTCGCCGTTTTCTTCATCGCGAGTCATAGTAGACAAATTAAATTTATGGGGATGATGAGAGGAACTAGTTGATCCCATGACACGATTTCCCCAACTTGGATTGTTTTGCATCACAATTGAGCTACCTACATTCCAGTGATCTTTACCATTACCATTATTATATTTAGGGGTTCGACTAAAATCAGAAGTAATGATCACTGTCAGTTGATCGCTCACTCCCAAGGACTCAGCCATCGTCCATACATAGTCCACAACATTGTTTAAATTACTTAATTGAGTAGCTTGCTTCTCATCATTATTACCATGGCTATCAAAGCTTCCAAAACCCACACTAGCAGCGCTCGTCTGCCCAGATGCAAACGCTGCCATGATTATTCGAATATTGTCCTGTCCATGAGGAGCAACGGGTAAATTGTTATAGGTTTGAAAAAACTGACTAAATGACTGCCCATTGCTCTCGAAGTTTCGCATCCTATCAATAAGGTTTTTATCTTGTAAAAGTAAACGACTATCATCACTTAACGCACTCAGTTTACTTAACCTTGCTTTATTAAGTAAAGCCAAATCTTCATCGCCGATCAACTTATAGTAGTCACGATCCGACCTAGTTTGGCTAGGGTTTAACTGTGGGTCTGATGCTCGTCTCAAGTTACTATTAAATGAGCTTGAAAGTGAAGTGACCTGTACTAACCCAACACTGTTTGAATACTTTGAACTCGATAAATATGGTAGTGCTGGTACCTCTGGCTGTGACGCAGCAAAGAGTGCCGATATCGTAGGATGGCTTGCTTGCAACATGCCCGAAGGTTGTACGACTTTTGCCGAGTTGTGCCCTACGGTCAATGCGTCAAATCCATTAATAACACACATCTTTTGATAATGTTTGCCAAAAAAGTCGGCATTGTTACCCACTGGAGCATAAGCAATATTACCTGCAAACTGAGTTTGCTGAGTTTGTGACCACTGTGTAATGATCGGTTGCCCTTCGACATTCTCTTTCGGATCACAATAAGACGTCACATCCCAGCCACCATTCGCATGGATATACAATAGTAAACGACGCTGAGCGGTTGGTGTATTCGCCCACAATGCTGTAGGCATTGAAACCGTAGAAGCCGCTAGACCCAATACTTTGATAAAATCTCGTCTATTCATCTTTGGCTCCAATTAATGATACAAATACTCAAAATCAGTCATCACATAAGCGACAACAAGTCGCCACGCGCCCATGGTGCCATGTGTATCTTCTGGCGCATCTTGCCAGTCAGATGATTCACCTTGATAAGCACATAACACATTTTTGTCAGCAGAACTCCATATATACGGAAGCGGATTGCTCTGATGGAGCTTAACCTTATCAACAAATAGTTCATACGCCCGATCAATCTCAGCGCTATCAAGAGGCACTCTTCGACCCCATGATTGATACATAATATCGGCTATTTTTAGTCGTATATTGTGCTCAGTTTGATCCATTGTCGGGTTATTTAGGAATTCATCTAACATGAGTCCTGTCGTTGAATCCGATTGATTAAAACCAACATTCCATGCATCCGGATAACCATCACTATCGGCATCAACACTTGCTGCAATATCGACAGGGAATGCGTCATCGATATCTAGGACTCCATCATTATCATCATCCGTATCCTCACTATTTCCGACCGTGTCTCTGTCAGTATCTAATGACTCTGTCGGATCATTAGGGAACGCGTCAACAACATCAAAAACACCATCGTTATCGCTATCCTTTAGGTCGAAATTATCGACAACAGAGAGATAATATATTTGTTCATCACTGAGTAGTTGATTATAAATTTGGATATCATCAAACAATCCTTGATAGATACTCGCGTATTTGGTTATCCCCTCACGTCGTTTGCCAAAGCTAATATAATTTTCATTCTCTAGATTGATATTTTCTATATCGATTACGCCGATTTTAGTTCCATCCTGGAATATAGAGAACCGCCCTTGGTAAAGCCCACTATCACGTTTTGTCCCACTAAACTGAATAAGTAACGCCGTCTCTTCATTCGCATTGAAATTACCAAACCTTGGGGAATAGAATGTCGATACACCGTCTCGCCACTCTAATTCAAGCCTGTTATAGCGTTGAGTGACAGTAAATCCACTATTTGCCTGACTACGTAAATTAACTAAACCAACATGACCACGGCTGGTTTGACTTGGCGTCATGGTTAATGAAACAGCAAACTGAATTTGAGCGTTGTTCATTGGCCATGTTGGGACATGTATACCTTGATTATCTGAAGCATCAAATTCAGCATAATGCCCTGAATTTGAGCGCAGTAAGCGAACGCTTCCCGCTACGATCCCCTTGTTAATATTGCTGATAGAGTCATGACCAAGATCATTCAATTTTTCAAAGCTAAGCCTTGATACAGGTGAAGGTAGCGGAACTGGTTTTGCAGGGTCCTCTACTATCGTCGGTATCCAGTTGTAGTCGATGCCTTTCAGTAGTTTCCGCTCACTCTCTGGAACTAACACGTCATGCAGCACAACCGTACAGCTGTATTGATTTGCTAAACTCTTAGCCAAATTTAAAGAGAGCGGTGTCAGTTCATCAACACGTATATCAGTACCTTTTCCATCAATACCTCCATAGAACGTTCGATTACTTAGACTGTCTAAATAACCATCACCATTCCACATACCACTCGGATCACCGCGATACCCTCCTGTCATTGAGGCTAACCGTGCAACATAAGACTCTGGAGTCACCTTCGAGTAGCTAGCTAATAGACCTCTAACGTCCTCTTCTACTGACTCTTTCACAGACTCGGCTCTGAAATGCTCAGACATAATCATCTCTTGTAGCAGTTGTTTCAGATCCAAATGTGCCTTGAAGTTATCCGCGAGTTCAATGACCAACTCTTGCTGCTTTTCGTATAACGAATATAGCTGATTATAATCAGCACTCTCCGGTGCGGGTGCATCCATGAACTCTCTTCCAAACACCGATTGCCACCAAAACCTTACTGTACCAGTAAAGAAGCGTTCATCTTGTACCAAGCTTTCTGCTAGCCACTGTAATGGCTCAACTTGTATCGGCGTTTTAATACCATTAAAGCCCGCCGAACGAATATCAGTATACCAAGTAAGTCCATTTTCATAACCTGGCGCTTGTAACACTAATGAGTGTTTGCCATCATGAATTTTATAGCCCCCAGCATGAGCGAAATTCTGGAATCCCGCCGCTATTGGATCCATCGTAATATGGCAATTTGCACATACTGGATTATCCATAGTTGGGTTGTCGGCATTATCCACATCAGCTGTCGATACTGCTCTTGCCAGATTTTTCTCAATATCATAGTGAAGAAAATTCTTAAGAGTTTCATTCGCTCGGTGGCGATTGAAATTGGTATCCGTATTATCAAACCTTGTCAAATAACCGTACATTGATAACAAACCAACGTGAGGGCGAGCGAGTGGATCTCCGAGTGTTCCCCTGTATTGGCTATCCGTCACTCTCTGATATAATGGTGAACCACCATCACTCCCCGTAAACCACTTATAACTTTCTGGCCCCGCCATTGTGTAATCTGCTGTCAGGATTTTCGTATAATCAAGATCTCGGCTAACGACATCCCACACCAACTCTTTCGGAGCTTCTATCATCTCATTGACAAATCGTGTTGTGGCTTCTGAGACAATCCCATCATGTACCAAATATAATGAGGATATCGTCGCTGAGCGCCCTTTTGTAATATCCATTCCATTAACATCAAATATATCCACTTCATTAAAGTGAATAGGATTCTTGTAAGGGGTAGATAAACGTACATACCGACCTGACTTCTCAATGTTCAAATAATGCGTTGTCTCTTCCTCTTTATCGTAAGACTGATCTATATAATCTCTTAGTTTCACCGTCCATATATCTTGTTCCTCAGCTAGTTCACTGTTTGAACGCCCATTAAATGGAGTATTAGATATAGATATACTCATAATATCTGCTCTGCTTTTGTAAAGACTTTTGTGCCTAACCGAAACTCGTTCTATCAGCTGAGACTTACCTAAATCAATATCCAGCCACTCTCCACCGAGAGTTTTACTAGCTGAATGTACAGAAAGTTTCAAATTATCATCAATAGCACGTTCTGCATGCTGACTATATAACGGTAAAGAATAATTATCATATACGTATGGGTAGTATTTTCCAGATTGAAAGAAAATGTCATCTTTAGTCTGTGGCCTAATTAAGATCTCATTTAATAACAATCGGTCATCGACACCTTGAGTAATAAACGTTTTAAGACCTTCAGAATTTACCAACAAACCTTCGATCGCTTGATTTAACTGGTCTTCAGTCCAACCCCGAGCGGCTAAAAGTTCGGCATTGCTTGGCACTAGTCCAGTCAGTGTCAGTGCTGCCTTACGATAAACCCTATCATTACTCGCCAAAACAAAATCTTTTGTTTCTGCCGTATCGGCAGGAACGGCTCGACCATACGCTCGATAGAGCACTGAACGTAAAATCTTCCATTCATTGGTTGTATCAGCAAAAACCGTTCCTCCACCATGAATAACTTGACCTGCTGGTTTTGCTAGAATATTAACGATTTCAGTATCGAAATTGTCAATGTAATCATATAAAAGATCGGCATTTTGCCGCGCAACGACGCTATCATCACCTTTAACTAAATGAATTTCACTCGGCGAGGCTTGCCCCTCGGATGTATGGCATTTAATACATGCAGCTTGAATCACCAGTGTATTGAGCTCATTGATAGTGGCCAATAATGGGTCCACATCAACTTGCTCTTCAAAATCGCTACGCAATGGATCAAGTGGCTGCCCATCAAATGCGTCTAGGACACCATCGTTATCATCATCAGTATCAGCATTGTTGCCGATACCATCCGCGTCGGTATCTAGCCATTCATTAGGGTCGTTGGGCGACCAATCCAGATCATTGTAAACACCATCTCCATCTCTGTCCTTATCAATTGAGTCCAAAATACCGTCACCATCAATATCCCCATCACGAATAGCACTTCTGTTTACATGAAGATTGCTAACTTCAGTTGACGTGATTGCCCGGTTGTAGATCCGTACTTCATCAATTAAGGAACCCGCATACTTCTTAAAGTAGACTGAAGCCCACTCAGCAGGATCGCTTGCCGTACTTTCGACCTCTAACACGCCATTTCGATACAAACGTTGAGTGTTATTTTCATATGTATAGGTAATTAACGTCCACTGGTTATGTCCTATAATTGGAACGGATATCTGTTCACGAGTCTTAATGCCGATCCTTAAGTTATCTCCACTATCATGATATGCGATGAATTTCGATGCCCCCGGACCAAACATATTGCTATTGTCCAAATTTTGAATTGAGTTAATCCAATAAGACACGGTAAAAGCATCAGTAATATAAGGCCCCAAGCCATTAATATTGAACTGACTACCATTGGCAGCTAAACCCACCTTTCCAGCCACAAATGAAGCTTTATACATTGATGTCGTTACTCCTAGAGGCACTTCAGAGCGAGGATCAATGATGTCTATCCATGAGTTCGACGTTTTTTCTCCTACGGTCTCCTCAGCAAAAGATAAGTATACGAGTAATGAGCTGTCCGCTAACAAGTGGTCTTTAGGGTGACTGTCATCAACATCTAATGTGCCATCGTTATCATCATCATTGTCTCTAAAATCCGAGATCCCATCATTGTCTGTATCCGTTGAATCCGTCACATAAAAGTCAAAATTTAAGTTCAGGGAAGGGGTTTCTGAGCTCAAAGTAAACTGACGCCCCATAGGCTCTAATATCCCTGAGCTACTGACAAAGCTAATGGTGTAATCTTGTAGCGGCAGATCAATCCGCGTTTCTGGTGTCCCTTCTGTCACTGTAACTTCCATTCTCACATCTTCACCACGCAACATCAGTGTGGCACTTTCTCCTTCTGCTCCCGCTTCAATTGCATTCAAGGTCAGGGTTATTTCACCTAGTTCTATCGGCACTTCCGTTTCATTCCCCCATGCGTCATACCACAAATAACTGGCGACTTTCTGTCGGCATAAATCATCACACGCCACGACTGGCATCAGACCCACTTTTGTCGTTAACTGCGTCAGGGTGCGTTCCGACCATGCGGCCTTCACGCTCACATCCCCCACTAAATCAGGGGCATAACTACCCGTATGACATCCAGTACAGTTCGCTTCATACAGTGCTTTACCTGTGGTACTGTCCCCACTCATCAGCCATGTCGCAGTAACATTTGGCGTTCGACCACTTATCGTCAATAGTTGACTCGAAGGTACTGGTGAATAAGCCCCCACCTGCGACACCACTAATTCATAGTCACCTAATGCTAATTCATCCAGCACTAACGTGCTGTTCCAGGCCATTTGATGGCTAGATTGATAATTCTCTCCGGTAATTGTTACCGATTGCTGCTCATTCACCACATCAAAACCAGGAGAGCGTGGTGTCTGTCGT
>NZ_JAKJSS010000028.1:0-9906 GCF_050337205.1 Vibrio nomapromontoriensis | reverse complement strand
ATAATGCCAGCGTTGCTCACCAAGGCTTTGAAGTAACGCTCTCACCTCAAAACCAATGACCAACATGACGGGACAGAGTTGAACTGTCCAAAAATTCGTAGCCTGAGTTGACGAAACTCAGAGGCAACTCAAAGTTTGCCACTAAGCCAACAACCACATACGCCAATTTTCAATTAAACGTAAATGACTCAGTAGCAAAGAAAAAGCACACRAGAGATGTGAGGTTACCACTAAAGAACAGGTGTAAAGCTAGAACGATGAACCCGTACACCAATAAACTAAACCGTGAAAGCTAACGCCTGCTTAAGTGGTGAGTGACGCACCACCAAACTTAAATTGACCACCGTAAACACATAAGTCGACAGTTACACCAAAATTGCCAAGCGTTACGAATCCACTTGAAGCATTTGTTATATGCCTTACGACTTACTACATTGAAACCGCTTCTATCTTGTTACCATCAAGGTCTCGGACAAAAGCAGCGTAGTAGCTTTCTCCATAATCTGGGCGTAAACCTGGCTTCCCCTCGCATATTGCACCTAACTTAACAGCTATTGCGTAAAAGTTATCAACTGCCTCTTGATTGCAAGCATTAAAGGCTATGTGAGTTCCATTACCATTTGACGCATAACCTTCCGACGGTAGACCAACCCAAAACTCGAAGTTGGTGCCGTAAGCTGCCGCGACACCTTCAATTAGGTGCGTTCGATTAATAGATAGAGTTTCAAACACAGCGTCGTAGAAATTCACTGCTGATTCGATATTTTTAACTCCAACGGAGACATGATTTAAAATCATTGAAATTCCTTTTATTCATCATAACTCAAGAGGCATATAACGCCCGCTTAATGCGCAATAATTTACAGTTAAACCACTTAAATTCATTAACTTAGACCACAACATTCAAACTAATGTAGCAAATATGTAGCTAGGAAACATATAAATTTCGATTCATCTTTCGGGACAGATAGCCTCTAATTTGTCCCCGTACGCTTGAAACTCATTTTTGAACAGAAATGTGTTAGTAATAGTGATCTAAAATGCTTCTGTCAGATTAGGAAAATTATGTTGATTCCTTGAGTGCTTGTTAAGTGTGAGAGATGTTGCCAACGATGTGGTTTGTTTATTCACTACATTTCATCAACAGCAAATCGTTCTGAGCCACCGTTGAAACAGACATAAAACTTGCGCCCATCGCTATATACCTGAACCTCTGCGCCATTTATATTGTGGTAAGGGCGATCTATCATTGACCATCTTGTACAGTCATCTAGTTCAAGTACAACTAAACCCATATCACTATATAAGCTCTCAACTAACGCTTTTGATACTAATTTCATTTTGCACCTCAAATTGTTTATCTTCACTTTCAATAATTTGACACCTAACGCCTTGCTCACCGGTAAGTTAGAAGCGCAGCGAGTAATTTATCCGTGTGCAGCAACTTGTTATAGGGCAGTGTTCTTTCACTACATATCAAGCTATCTGCTTTCCATATAATCTCTCTTCTTTTCATATTCAATAGATTTCAATTTACCCTCAATTTGTTTCTCCACATAGAATTTATGCTCAAGAAACTGAATGGAGTTAAAAAGTGGCAGCAAACTTTCAAGAAAATTCCTTTCTCGCTCCAAGATGGGAACTCGACTTCCCGACCACGACCGAGTAGTTAGTTCGTAATCTAGCGTTTGAAAGTCCTCAAATTTAGCATTTTCACTAAGAAATAAACCTAACAGTTCCCGCCGGAATTCTTCATTAAGATAGTGTGCAGATTGAAATAAAAAACACGTAAATTTAATATCCGAAGCATTTTTCTTGACGGCATTGCGGAAAAAATTATGTTTTTTCTGATTTATATCTTCCGATTCAGTTTTCCCTTTTTCTTTAGTGAATAATTTACTAAATATATTTTCTCTATACCTGAAAGAGTGTTCATCTTTACTCTGAAGATATCTCGCGTATTCTTCAACTTCTTCGATGTAGCCCTCTCTTTCCCACAAAAAATTTAACTCTGGCATATCTGTGTGCAAATCAGGCCATCTTTCATTTTCATATATTTGATCGACCAATTTATATAAAAACTCAAACCGTCTGTCTAAAAGAAGTTTTAAAGCGTCGCCAGAATAATCCCAGTAACGCTCTAGACTGTAGGCGGCTAGGTATGCATCAAAAACCAGTTCGTCATCTGGCTCAAATACTTCAAACCAGTTGTCAAATATGCTGAAGTGACTACTAAATAGGTGTCCTAGTGACCTTGCATAGTTAGCATCTTCATGAGATTTATCAGTTAGAATTCTGACTACTTTGCTATAAATAGCATCGTCAATACCCTTATACTTATCCAAGTAATCTAGCCAACCACGTAATTCGTTACTTGGCGTATTGCTAATGTGCTCTATTAATAAGCGAGCGTCATCATCGGTAATGGACTCCTCTGGCAATGATGAAAAATAAGTAGATAGCCATAACTTCTTCCACCGATATTCTTTGCTATTTAACAACGAAAAAACGTCACTACTAGATTGAGACTTAAACAGGTCTGTAACTAAGAAATGAGGATTTACTTCAAAATAGTCATCATAATCCATATACCTCAATACAATTTCAGGAAAGAGGTCAGGCACTGACTCAGCCATAGCGTGAAGACTCATTTCGATTCCATTTTTTAATGAGTAATCCCTATCTCTACCCGACAGGGCATTATTCAATTCTTTACACATATCAATGAAGTCAATGAAACCTGTTATCGAAATTCCTGCAAAATGCTCAACTAAACTCTTATGGCGGTATTGATTGTATTCCTCAAACCCCATTTCAAGCATGCGCCGCTCATGCCTGTCTTCAAGAAGTAAGTGTGAAAGTTTAAGCGTTTCATTAAAGAATTCTTCTTTCCACTCCTTTGGATAGTTCAACTCCAAAGATTCAAGGTGCTCACAATAGTCTTGCATCATCATGCAGTGAGACAAGTTATCCTTATCTAACTTTTTAACAAAATATCGTTCAAAAAGAGGAAGGTCAGCATCAGCCATATCCGCTCCCTCATATCTTGCTCTGCCTATGTACTCACTAATTACATTAATAACGAAAGGTTGCAACTCATCTTTATCCATTAAAAAAGATAAGTTTGAGATAATCTTATCTCTTAAAGCGAGCAGGTATTCGTCAGGAGATAGCCTAAAAGTTATTATGCTTATTGCATCACCGCGAGACCACTTATGCTCTCTGTGCTCAACTTTTAGCAGATAACTAGCCGTTAAAATAAAAAGTCGACTGAATAAGTAGTTTTTCCCTTTATCCAGTTGTTCTATCAACTTATCTACAATGAACGATTGTACATAATAGCCGTATCGACAATCATTAGGCTTAAAATTGTAACGTTCAGACAGCACTCGTATTACAAAGCCAAGGGACGCCTTGCTTTTAGCAAGATATTTAAGCAGCAATTCAAAGGACATTTTAAATTCTTGCTCATCATAATACCTAAAACTTATTAACAAACTGATTAAAGATGATTTATCTGCCTCGTCCTTAGCCTCCTCATAATTTTCACCTTTCCAATCAATATCAACGTCCGGCATTCCGCTAATAACCTTTGATGAAAAAAGCAAAGCCTCTGTTGGCAGGGCAAACCAAAAAGTGCTCAAAAACTCTATCGATTTATCGACACTCTCGCTTTCAGAATATTTTTCAAATATATCTTTAACCTCACTCCTAATGCCCGCAACAACTTTCCTTTGGTCAAAGGCATTAATGATAGGGTTTAGTGAATCAACAATAGTTCTTGTGTAGTCAGGATAAAAATCTTTAACGATTAATGAGAATGGTATTATCTTCTTTTCAAATACGGTTATATAAAAAAGGTAAGTAGATAGAACTTGGTCAGATATCTTCACTACTTCGCTTTCATACAAATCGACTATTTCGTTTTTATGTAAGATATCAACAATTTCCCAAAATTCCTCAGCCTGTATGCCGAAGGAATTTTCCACCATACCCATTTGCTGTTCATTAAGTTTGTCAATTTTTCTAAAGAAAGAAATAGCGCAAGCCGCAACAACCAACCGCTCATCGTCAAGCACAAGTTTTACATTCTCGTTCTCCCCAAAGTAATCGCTATATAAGGAAGTAACATTTTGGATAGACTGTATTTGATTTGTTTCTATAGCAACTTTTGATGCCATTACAGCCAGTCGTGGATTGCCGCAGGATATTTCTTGTATTCTTTTTTGGTACTCCCCATTTTTAATTCCAAATAATGTTTCAGACAACTCTTTAATCTGCTCATCAGTTAACGGGGTAATGACTTGCTCATGAAGTTCAGTATATTTATTAACCTTTTCTATAACGGATTCTCGTGCATAATCTCGTACTGTAGCGATAATTCGAAAAGTCCGGCTTTCATCTTTTTCATTTAGATAGTGAAGTATGTAATCAAGTCGATTATCTAGTCTGTTTGCATCGTCGACAAAAATAAGATAATCCCCCGGTTCGCTAAAGCATGCGGTTATATCCCTTATTAAGTCTGCACCTTTATCAAAAAGACAAACAACATTTGTGTTATTTTTTTCTTGATGGACTTGTTTTACCAAATTTACTGAAAATAATGTTTTTCCTAACCCGGCTGCACCTGATATAAGTAGGAAATTAGAAGAATTCAGAGTGCTGACTGCATTACTTAACAAATCATCACAGAATAGTAACTCATTATCGATAGACGTTGTAAAATTGCTTCTACCATATCTTTCAATAAAATCATCAATACTCAACAACTGACCAGTATCTAATGGTAAATCTAAATACTCTTCTGATAGGACTGGGTAAGAATTTTTAATGCTCAAAGAAATTGAATCAAGACCATTAAGAGTCAACATTACTCCTCTTTCGTAGCAAAAGGTTCTGAGTTCGTTGATTTCTTCCGTAGTAAGTTTACCCAAATAACATATGATTATTTCACTGATTTCATCTACAGGAATGCTTGTTTTATTTTCATCAAAGCACTTTTCAATGTCATCTTTTAGTTTATTGGCTAGACGCTCCTGTTGAACGGTATATTCCGAAAAAATATACTTTCCATTCTTCTGCATAAACAGACAGTCTGGCGTACCTTTAACTACTCGGTCAGTTGTATTCATCATTCCAATAGGGTTTATATTTTCATACCCCTTTCTATACAGCCAATCATCACAGAGTCTTTGAAATTTTCCGCCTTCCATTTCAAGCAACTTAGATTTTATTTGGTTTTGACTTCCCATAATCCCTCTGTGTGAACATAAATTCTAAAAATTAGGTAGCTGGATCTGAATGCACTATAACAGTGCGTTTCAGCAGACATTGTCTTTATAATATATTCAGAAAATAAAGACACAACGCCAGCAACATACTGTTCTATCGGTTTTATTCTTCCTTACACTCACAAATTGCAGAACATGTCTGTATGGCAGTAAGTGCTCAACTAGACTCATAATCTGCCATTAACAAAAGTAGGTCAAGAAATGACATGAGAAAGTGGTCAGGAATTTTGAGCTAAACAGTTTTGGGGCAAGATTGAGCTAGCAACTACATTTAAGAGAGTGACTTTAACTTTGAGATCATAGTGCGCTACTTCATCTTTTGTCTCAAGCGACGAAGCTTTCTAAGTAAATGCTCGGGATCTTCTTGAGAGCCTTTTCTATCAAGGTATTCTTCTGCTATCTCTATCTGAGATCTCCGCTTGTTCTCATCCACCGTTAGTGTTTCTAGCTGAATCGCCATGTGAAGCATAGTCACGTCAGACGATTTTGCTTTCCTAGCAGCATAATTACCCATACCTTTTACTGATTTACCAAAAAAAGCCTCTTCTAGACTTATTTTTCCTTGCTTATGGACGTAGCCTTTATACGTATCGGCTATTTGCAACAAGACTGATGGTGGAGGATAGATTCCTGCCTGTAAACAGTATGCCAAGGCAGCAAGTGGATGTTCAGCAATTGGCGTACTGTCTGCACTTTTATCCCACCATGAGAAGAAGGAAGTTCTTTGTTCCTCCCACATATCCTCAAGTTCTTCTACAGTTTCATCTGCCAAATCTAAGTTCTTATATTTCATCTCACCCTCACATCACTAGGCCACACACTATGGCGACAAGGAGACCAGCCAAAACATTCAACAAGATAATACCTATTGGTTTTTCGTACCACTGTCTAATCTCACGTTTCATATTATCTACCTTTATCGTTGTCGTGATATAAGTATCTGTTATATGACGTGATGTGTTAAGGACATGCAGTGGCTTGGATGTCCGATTAGATTTACAAACCACTCAATAGTCCCAGACTAATCGTGCATTCATTCGGACAACATTTAGTAGGGCAACTAGTAATAACATAATAAAAAATAGTAATACCCCCAAAACGTTTGGGGCATAAACATGGTAGAGAAATTGCCTTTCTTTTATAAACAAAAACTATTTGCTCATTTACAAGCTAACTTTTTTGTTTTCTTTTTATCCCGAACCCATAAAACTGAACTATTTGTCTTTTTCATTTCAAATAGATCGATAGATTGAAATAAGTCACTTAACTTTTTAAACCCATAGTTTCTCTGATCAAACGAAGCATGGTTAGATATATGAGTACCTATCGGCCCGAGCATTGCCCAACCGTCGTCTTCTTCTACTGCTTCTATGGCCTGCCTCAATAAATTAATGAGGCGTGTGTCGCCTTTGATGTTTCCAGCTTTCTTCTGAACTGGTTGCTCTTCTTTGTCATCGTCTAGATAGAGAAAACGTGAGCAACTGTTAACAAATGGAAGAACCGCTTTCCGCTCCCCAAAACCAATGACAAACTTCCCATCAGCTAGTGCTCGGGTAACCAACGGCGTAAAATCACAATCAGATGAAACTAAACATATGACGTCTATATCTTTAGTATAAATAATGTCCATTACATCGATAACTAAAGCCATATCAGTCGCATTTTTGCCTTTTATGAGGTCAAATTGCTGAACTGGCTGAATCGCAAATTCGTGGAGTACTTCTTGCCAAGATTTAAGGGTTGGGTTCGTCCAATTACCGTAAGCTTTCCTAATATTAACTACGCCGTATCGTGCCAACTCAGATAATACTTCTTCTATTTTGGCTGAAGGAGCATTATCCGCATCGATAAACAGCGCAATTTTCTCTTTTTCTCGCATAAAACCACTCATGCAAAACTAGTTGTATATGTCGTGATTATCACACTCGAGAAATATTAGGCAATAACTTAGCCCAAAAAGTGTTAATGAAAACAAGGCTAAGTCGACATAAAGCTGTGCTAGGAGCAGTATTGGGTTCAGAACCTTATAAAAGTGAGCTTATGAATTGTCTAATCGTATTTGAGTGCAGTTCGGGCAAATTCCTGCTTTTGTCAAATTATTATCACAGATCGGGCATTGTCCAAAATCAAATGACGTGTATGCAAACCCTATCTCTTTGCTCACGTCATCAATCTCCATATTCTCCAGAATACCCTCTATCGCCAATCTTGCGTCCGCTACTGAACAGTGAAAAACCTCACCAAAAGGAGCTGAATGGTCTAGACACTTTGATAACCTTTCATGGGCTTTCTTCTCTACCATCTCAGCACATTTAGTGCGATATAGTGTATTAATGTACCAAAGCCCACTTGGTTGCTCGTAATTACTAAAAATACGCAAACGCTTCTCAAGGGAATTAATCTGTCTGGTGACAGAGCTTTTAGCCGTGCCAGATAAACTACTAAGCTGGACATTCAATTCATTCAAGTGGTTCCGCGCAAGTTTTGTTTCTTTTTCAAAAGGTAAGCGCATCCCCCCATAACAGATTCGCCCATTTGTCACATGCTCGGGAATCAGCCTTTCTCGAGTGACCTTTCGTCGACTCCCACATATCTGACAGGTCGCTTTTATCGACAACCATTTATCATTAACATCTTTAAGGCGCCCATCAGGATCATTACGCCCTATACCAGTAAGCCCTACTTTTACTCTATTCGATGTAGGATTCTCAAGTATATAAACGGTAGCAAAATGATTAGACATGGTTAACTCTTAATAAATCGACATTTTGGAAAGCTATTACAGCCTAGAAATTTATTCCCTGCATTCGCACCACTTCGAGCGACTCGCTCAACAAGCTCAGAGCCACATTTTGGGCACGCATTCGTTGAATTATGGCGAGAACGAAGTGCTTTTACATGCTGGCGGTTGGTAGTGGTGCAGCTATCAGTATGTTGATGTACTTTACGCAGCAAGCTATCCATTTCACTTTCAGATAAAACAACATTCTTAAAACGTTTAATATACCGCCCTAACCCACGGTCTAAAACATTCGCGGGTAACTCTGTTTTGAGCTCACAATCACCAGTAAAGTACACTACGGTTTTGATTAGTTGCTCGTCAATATCAAAATACGCAGCTAAGGCTTTCTTTTGGCGGTAAGTTTGCCTCAACGGGTTTTGAAAACGATACTTTTTCCCGTAAAGTGATTGAGTCCACTGAGCTGCTTTTTCGTCACCAAAAACCCAGCCTTTGAAGTTTTTCGTTTCAACAATAAACACCCCAAATGGCGATATCAGCAAGTGGTCGATTTGCGCTGTACCATTGAAGGTAGGAATATATACGTCATGAAACCGTTGGTAAGTGTTCGTGTTGAGTGACACCCACATATTGACTGCTGTTTTCTTCTCACCAAACCATCCACGAACTACGTTGAACATGCTTTCTCCACTGCTGATTGAAATACACACCAAAAGCCGTTTCTGGGCATTATTCAGGTGTAACTCTGATATGAAAAAGAGTATCAACTGCCAGTGAATTTTTTGTTAGCGCATCGTCAATCTCGACTTTCTCGAAGCTAATTACCTAGCTTGATTAATTATCGATAAAAATACAGTTATTCACAGAACTCCAAGTTAAAAAGCTCGCGCGAGCTTTGATTCAAAACGCCACTGCAACGAGCGAGTCACAATCGCTTCCCCAATAGCAAACACCCCTTTGAGTACCGTCGTTAACTCCTCGTCACTGTACGCCGTCGTTTTCACCACCCCTGTATTAGTATCAACACTTAGCTCATAGTAAGGCTGTACTAACTGCTCTTTTCGATGACAGAATACGCCTCCCATCAACTCTAAGAAGCTTTTCCAATCTCCACTGTCCGCAGCCTCAAAGATAGCCTTAACCTGCTCAGGAAGGTTTTGTGTACTCTTCAATCGGCGAAGCTCGCGCCACACCGTGATAGAGCAACCACCTAACTGTTGAAACTGGCGAATCCCCCAACATGATGCCCACGCATCTACCCTGGCTGCCGCATCTAATGGATCTTCACCATAAATACCAGAATCTAAATCCGCGCCGTCGATATTCTTAGAAATATATTTGGCGATGTAACCCGTCGCACTGCCTTTAGCTGGGTCTATTTTTACTTCAGTAAAACGATGCTTACTCGCTCCTTTCTCATCACTGTCTTCTCTAAGCGCATAGTCCTTCATCACTTCAATTAACGTTTGATATTGATTCGCTTCCACAAACAAAAGTAAGTGCCAATGCGGTGTGCCATCATGTTGAGGCTCAACAACTCGAAAACCATAAAAACGTACACCCAAACGATTCAGCTTTGAGCGCACCAGTACCCATAGCTTGTTTAGATACCTCTGTCCGTCCAACGGTGTAAACCCAGCCCACTTTGGGTTTTCGTGGCCTGATGTCGCGTAAGCACGGTGATATTTTGATGGACACGTTAAAGTCAGGAAAGCGGCTTCATGGTTCATACTTTTTGCTAAGTCTTCAAAGCCTCTTGCTCGCATCATAAGTTCACCTTTACGGATTTTAGGATCGGCAACGCCCTTTTGACTGAGTTCGAGTAACGAAAAGCTTTGTCCTAGCTCATTTGTCGCAATCGTATTGGCAAGCCAC
>NZ_JAKJSS010000027.1:0-20965 GCF_050337205.1 Vibrio nomapromontoriensis | reverse complement strand
GTGCGTGAGAGACCAATCATTCGTCCACATTAAATTTAATGCTTTTCGTTTTTTCTGAGCAGTAGCAGCATGCTTAGTTGGTAAAAACGAACCAGCACCGTGGATGGCAAAGACTTGAGCCCAATACCGTATCTGTCTCGAAGAAATTGAATATTGTTTTGCTAAATAGCGAGATGACGCGCCATCTAAGCATTGTTTAGCAATGACACATTTTAACTCACGACTATATTTGGACATAAAAAGACCCCCAATAATTGGTGTCCAACTATTGGGGGTCAGTTCATGATTGGGGCTTTTTGCTATCTATCAGTTGGGACTTAGGATCTAATGACACGCCAAGTAAAATTAACGTGTACTGGTATATCAACGTGTACTGTTATTCTGGATTCGGTGCCAGTGGGCTAATATAACCGTCAGGTTTTAGTGCTAAAACATCACTGTTTATTTTGTCAATTACGTGCTCAGCAGTATTGCCAATGAAAACGGCAGACAGTCCCGTTCGGCCTGTTGTTCCTAAGATAACCATTGCAGCATCTAATTTCTTCGCTACTTCAGGGATAATATCTTCCGGTAGCCCTTGCTCTACAATCGTCTGCTCTTCTGCATAACCGTGTTTCTGGCGTAACGCTTTCATTGCTGTGAGGTGGTGACCTCTTACCGCATCGGTATAAGTTGCAGGATCAAATTCCGGTAACTCTATTGTGATGTTAGCGGGTGTCACAGGGTAGGAGTTAACAAGATAACCCGTTGCCCCTAAACGCTCGGTCAGACTATCAAGTTGTTGGATCATGCTATCGTTGAGATCAATGTGCGTTGGATTTTCGGAACCGACATGAACGGAGGCAACAATATTCGCGTTGGCTGGCCAATCTGAATTTTTCACTAATAACACCGGAGCAGGGCATTTTCTGATTAGGTGCCAATCTGTTGGAGTGAAAATAACAGACTCTAAGATGTCATGTTTACGCGTCGCTTTGATAACGATGTCGTGACTATCTTCAAATACTTTTTCGATGATAGCGACGTAAGGGCGATTGTGCCAAACGACTTTAATTTCCAAATCAAAGCTATCGTCAATAAATGGTTCCGCAAGTGTTTTCATCCACTCTTCACGTTGCTGAATGACTCCGCGACGCATGGCGTCTCTTTCATCGTGAGATAACATGGATGTCATGTCGTAAGAGAAATCATAGATGGAGAGAAAAAACGATATCCGACTTCTTGAGCGGCTTTTCTTTGCAAGCTGTACAGCACGAACAAGAGCAGGCTGCTCTTCACTATTTAAATTAGCAACGACGAGAATGTTATTATATATGCTCATAGAGTCTCCTTACCAAAATGGTAACTTCGTTCACTTAACTTTAGCGCACTTAGAAGAATCTTTTTAGAGAAAGTAAGGGGTTAGAGGAAGAAATTTGAAGTGGCTCATTAAAGAGCCACTATATAAGCAAGAAAGTAAGCGAAAGACTACTCTTTAGATACGCCGGCCATTTCCATTAAGGCATCATGGTCAATAATGGTGATGTATTTACCTTTCACACTCAGCACTTCTGACTTCTGAAAGCGACCGAGTAGGCGACTGATCGTTTCTACCGTTAGCCCTAGGTAATTACCAATATCGCCACGAGTCATGGTTAGGCGAAACTCTCTTGGGCTAAACCCACGTTGAGAGAAGCGAGTTGATAGGTTATAAAGAAAAGCCGCGAGACGTTCTTCCGCGTTCTTTTTCGACAACAAGAGAATCATCTCTTGGTCACCTTTAATCTCATTCGACATCAAACGCATGATTTGCTGACGTAACTTTGGCATTTTGCCTGAAAGGTCATCTAAAATTTCATACGGTATTTCACATACCATTGATGTTTCTAGTGCTTGAGCAAAACTTGGGTGTTCATCGTCGGTGATAGCATCAAATCCGACGAGGTCGCCTGCTAAATGAAAAGCAGTGATCTGTTCATCACCTTGTTCTGTAATGGTGTAACTTTTAATGGTTCCAGAGCGAATTGCATAAAGAGACTTTAGTTCATCGCCAGCTTTAAACAGCTCTTGACCCTTTTGAATGGGTTTTTTACGCTCAATAATTTGGTCAAGTTGATCCAGCTCTGCTTCATTCAAAGTGAATGGAATGCACAGTTGACTAATACTACAATCTTGACAATGGATCGCACAGCCACCTGACTGAATTCGTTTTGCTGCAGGTTTTTCAGAAATCATAACAACCTATCACTATTTGATGTACATCAATATTTTATCATTCCTTACCTCTAAAGGGTAGCTAAAAAATCAATGACAAAACAATCATCTATTAGTTTGCGTTAAAAATAGTCACCGCATCATAACCTGTATATAGACCATATATCAGTATAGAAAGTGCGGCTATATTGCGAAATTTAACTGAATTTTGCAGGGATTGTAGTTTTGCTGCGCTGCTACCGACTAACAGCATTGCGGGTAGGGTACCCAAACCAAATGCAAGCATTGTCATAGCACCACCGAATGCACTCCCAGAGACCGCAGCCCAGGTAAGTGTTGAATAAACCAGTCCACAAGGAAGCCATCCCCAAAGAAAACCAAATGGGATCGCATAACTTGAATGTTTAAGAGGAAGGAGCTTGTTCGCAAGAGGTGAAATGCTCTTCCATAATATTTGCCCCAATTTTTCCACTTTCAGCAAACCATTCCACCAACGGCCCACATAGAGCGCAAGTAAGATCATGAACAATGCTGCTAAAATTCGTAAAAACGAAAGCGCGTGGTTAAATTGAGATAACGTTGCAATCCCTGCAATCATTCCACCTACCACACTACCTATCATTACATAGCTAATCAATCGACCTAGATTGTAGTTTATGATGAGTAAGGTAGGGGTTTTATGCGGTTGCCCGATAGATAACAATGACGCTATACCACCGCACATTCCCATACAGTGCCCCGCCCCTAATAGACCAATGGTAAAGGCCCCTAAAAGATCAAGTGTCACGGTGGTTTTCTTCTTTTTTGTTCGATTCGTGATCTGTAGTGACGTCTTCGTCAAACAGAATGTTATGCCCTTGACGCTCTAGATCTTCGAACTGTTCACTTTTGACAGCCCAGAGAAAAATACCAACCGCTACGCAGACAAGTACGATAGCGATAGGGATTAATATATACAGACTTTCCATGCTATTGGTCTTCTTTTAGTAAGCGTAAAGAGTTAGAAACTACGATAATCGAGCTAGCTGACATACCGACAACAGCAATATATGGCGCGACTAACCCAGCTACGGCAAGAGGAAGGATCAAGAGATTATATCCCAAAGACCACGCCAAGTTCTCTCTAATAATCTTTCTCGTCTGAATAGCGAGCTTACGCGCTGCCAATAATCGGTCTAAACGATCGCTTAGTAGCACTAAATCAGCGGATGCTTTAGCCACATCGGTACCACCACCCATCGCGACTGAGAGATGAGCGCCTGCAAGAGTAGGGGCATCGTTAATGCCATCACCAATCATTAAGGTAACATCATTAGCATCCACCGAATTTAAGAACGCTAATTTGTCACTCGGGGACGCACTCGCCACAATGGAAGTAATACCAATCTCTTGTGCAACGGGTTCTGCATTGGTCAATGTATCACCAGTAAGAAGGGTGGTTTTAATACCTGCTAAATGCATTTTCTCGATGAAATCTTTGGCTTCTTTTCGGATCGGATCCCGGTAATTAAAGCTTGCAATATGTTGACCATCTAGCGACAAGTAAACGGTATTTTTGGCATCATCTGCTCGACCTAATACAAACTGAGCATTACCAATTTTCACTTGACTGTTATTCCATTGCCCTATGAGCCCTGACCCAATGACATTTTCGACCTGCGTTACTTCAGTATTGGTTCCACACGCTAGCGATTGTGTATGGTAAATTTTAAAGGCGCGTGCAATAGGGTGGTTAGCATGACTCTCTAATGATGCGGCTAATGAAAGGACAATTGCTTCGGAGTAGTCAGCAAATAGTGTGGTCTTCGAGATCTCAATGTCGCCATGTGTAAGCGTCCCTGTTTTATCAACAATCAGGTGATTAACTTTACACAAGGTTTCAAAGACATGCCCACGACGAGACAGAATACCCAGCGATCCCATCCGAGAGCTAGAGCATGTAATTGCCGTCGGTGTCGCGAGAGATAATGCACAAGGGCATGTTGCAACTAGAACGGATAACATTATCCAGAATGCATCATCTGGTTTACTTTGATGCCAGTAAAACCAAGTGAGGGCAGCAATGATAAGAATAATCGCCACAAAGTATCGAGCGACGATATCGGCTATCTCGGCAATTTTAGGTTTGCTCAACTGCGCTTCATCTTGTAATCGCACAATACTCGAAATCATTGAGTCAGCTTTGCTACTGCGTACTTCAAGATCAAACGCTTCGTCACCGTTTAACGTACCTGCATACACCGTATCGTGCTGATGTTTGACTACAGGCAAAGACTCACCCGTAAGCATCGATTCATCAACGTGAATTCGCCCTTTCAAAACAATACCATCTGCTGGAATATGCTCTCCTGGCAAAACACGGACTTGGTCGCCTACTTGCAATGATTTAACAGGGATCTGTTCTCCATCGAGCTTTACAGCAATAGCTGGAATGAGTTTTAGAAGGTTGCCGCTCGCGGCGGCGGCTTTACGTCGTGCTCGCATCTCGAGGTAACGACCAACCAATAAAAAGAAGGTAAACATTGAAATAGATTCAAAGAATACTTCTCCTTGTTCGGTTACCGTTGCCACTAAGCTTGCGACATAAGCAAAGATTAGCGCGATAGAGACGGGAACATCCATTCCCAGCGTTCTTCCTTTTAAGCTTCGCCAAGCATTCAAATAAAAAGGTAGTGCTGAATACAGTAAAACAGGTGTAGCAAATATTAAGCTTACCCACCGGAAATAACTTTTGAACTCTGGCTCTAAACTACCGAATACTTCTAAATACAGTGCCACTGCCAACATCATGACTTGCATGGTCGCTAATCCAGCGATGCCAAGTCGATAGAGGTACTGCTTCATTGTGTGGTGATAGGCGGCTTCTTGCTTATCCGCCTCGAATGGCGCGGCTTTGTAGCCCAACTCATGGATCGCAGATAAAAGCGTGCTGAGTTTGGATTGAGTACTATCCCATTTCAAAATCGCACGATTGGTGGTGGTGTTGACACGAATGGAAATCATACCAGGTTCAGTCGCCATTCGTTTTTCTATAAGCCACGCGCACGCAGCGCATGAAACACCTTCGATAGAGAGGGTCACTTCTTTTTCATTTTCTTGGCTACGAACAAACTCACCCTGTATGTCTTCATTGTCGTAATGAATGAGCGCTTTTAATTGTTCAGGTACCAAATCGGCTTTTTCCGCTGGTGCGGTACGGTATTGGTAATACGACACCAAGCCACTATCAACGATGGTTTGCGCCACACTCTCACAGCCGGGGCAGCACATGTCCCGATCTTCGTCGAGAATGTGTACGCAAAAATTCGTGTTGACTGGTACTTCTTCACCGCAGTGATAACACGATTTACACATAGTTAGTCTATTAATACTGGATCAGAGGAAGGGAAGGTAACACGGCCTTGAATCATCCACGCTTTATTATGTGGTTGTAGTTCAACAAACCAAGGACCCTGCATGTCGTGATCAAGTGTTAGTCGGTAGGTGCCTTTAGCATCTGCCGTCAACAGTTTTTCAAAATCTTGGTCTGGTAAAGTACGATGTGTAAACGTGGTGGTTAACGCGGGAAAATGGTCCAATTCCCCCTTTTCGAAAGCAATAATAACGACGTTTTTATCAGAAGAGATAGAAGCGTTAAGTTTGAGATCACGGGCGACATTTACTTTAGTGATGTCGACGTTAATCCCTTTGCCTTTTTTATAGTAATCCTCAGCGACCAGATCGACAGAGTTTTGGGAAAAAATCAGTACCACATATAGCGTACCAACAACAACAGAGAGTGGCAGCGCGATTAGAAACCACGGCCAGAATTGTTTATACCAAGGCTTTACCATAAAAAAGTTCTCAACAGCTGACTAAGAAAGAGGTTATAAATTATCTAGAAAAGACAGCCCCTTACAAGGGGCTGTTATTGAAATGTTACTTATTTTTCAGAATTGCTTAGGCTCCAGACATAGGCAGAAACAAGTTGAACTTTTTCTTCACCTAAAATGTCTTTCCAAGCTGGCATTACGCCCGAACGACCGTTCATTACAGTTTCAGTCACGTCCGCACGAGAGTCGCCAAATAACCAATCTTGATCGGTTAAGTCTGGTGCTCCGACGGCTGGGTTACCCTTACCATCAGTACCGTGGCAAGCGGCGCAAACGACGAAGCGTGATTTACCCGCTTCTGCTTCACGAGCGTTAACTTTACGCCCAGATAAGCTGAGAGTATAGCTAACCACTTCGCGAACACCATCTTCGCCTAATGCGTCCTTCCAGCCCGGCATCTGACCAATACGACCATGCATAATAGTGGTCACGATAGCCTGAGGCTCTCCGCCATACAACCACGCGTTGTCGGTTAGGTTAGGGAAACCTTTCTGACCACGAGCCGACGAACCATGACACTGAGAACAGTTTTGCAAGAACAAACGTTGGCCAACCTTGATCGCTTCGCTGTCTGCCGCAATTTCAGGAATAGGGCGTAGACCGCCATCAGATGTTTTTGCTAAACGGTTAAATGCTTCACCGAAGTAGGTTTCTGCATCGCCAAGCTCTTTAGCGTACTGATCCAACTGCTTATTTGCTGTTGATGCCGCGACCGATGATCTTGACTCTTCAATTGACTGCACCGTTTGGTCTGAACTTGTCCAGCCTAAAAGGCCTTTGAAGTTACCGAGACCTGGGTATAGTGCCAAGTAAATTGCAGAAAAAACAAATGTACCGATGAACAAGTATGTCCACCATTTCGGTAGTGGGTTGTTAAGCTCGCGAATACCATCGTATTCGTGGCCCATGTCTGCACCTTCTTCCACGCCCATTTTGTCACGTAGACACCAAACAAGCAGGGCTGCACAACCAAGCAACGTACCGATAGTGATGACAATAATGAATAGACTCCAAAATGTAGTCATTATTTACTCACTCCTTCTTTTTCGGAGGTAGTTGGTTGTTCATCAGCAAATACTAGGTTTGCTGCTTCATCAAACCGGCTTTTACGGTTTTTACCGTAAGCCCACCAAACAATACCAATAAAACAACCAAACAAAACTACGGTCCAAATACTGTGAATAGTACCGATATCCATAATTTCCTCCTTATTTCATTGCGTGGCCAAGAGACTGAAGATAAGCAATGATGGCATCCATCTCTGTCTTACCTTTAACATCACTCTCAGCACTCGCAATTTGCTCGTCCGTGTACGGAACACCAAATTGATTACGGAAGATTTCCAGTTTCTTCTGTGTCAATTTACCGTCCAACTCGTTTTCCGCCAACCAAGGGAAGCCTGGCATATTGGATTCTGGAACCAATTCACGTGGATCAATCAAGTGAACACGATGCCATTCATCAGAATAACGATCGCCAACACGAGCGAGATCAGGTCCAGTACGTTTTGAACCCCAAAGGAAAGGGTGTTCCCAAACGCTTTCACCAGCAACAGAGTAGTGACCGTAGCGCTCTGTTTCTGAACGGAACGGGCGAATCATTTGACTGTGGCATACATTACAACCTTCACGGATGTAAATATCGCGACCTTCCATCTCTAATGCGCTGTAAACACGTAAGTTCTTCACAGGTTCTGTTGTTTGCTTTTGGAACATTAGCGGAACAATCTCTACGAGAGCCCCTAAACTAATAGCGAAAACAATCAAAATAGCCAGTAAGCCTACGTTGCGTTCAACGATTTCATGGCGATTTTTCGAATTTGAGCTCATTCTCTAATCTCCTTATGCCGATTGAGGGATAGCTTTAAGGCTACCTTTCTCTGCCGTAATCGTTTTGTATGCGTTGTAAGCCAACAGGAACATACCCGAAAGGAAAATCAAACCACCAATGAAACGAACTGTATAGAACGGGTAAGAGGCTTGAACAGATTCCACAAAGCTGTACGTTAGCGTGCCGTCTGAGTTAACTGCACGCCACATTAGACCTTGCATCACACCTGAAATCCACATCGCAACGATGTAAAGTACAGTACCGATTGTTGCCAACCAGAAGTGAGTGTTAATAAGACCTACAGAGTACATACGCTCTTGACCAAATAGTTTTGGAATCAAGTGATATACGGCACCAATAGAGACCATTGCTACCCAACCTAATGCGCCCGAGTGTACGTGACCAATGGTCCAGTCGGTATAATGCGATAGGGCGTTAACCGTTTTGATTGCCATCATCGGGCCTTCGAATGTCGACATACCATAGAAAGATAGCGAGACAACCAAGAAGCGTAGAATCGGGTCATAACGAAGTTTATGCCAAGCACCAGATAGCGTCATAATACCGTTGATCATGCCACCCCAAGATGGAGCGAATAGAACCAATGACATCACCATACCAAGTGATTGTGTCCAGTCTGGAAGCGCTGTGTAATGTAGGTGGTGAGGACCCGCCCAGATATACAACGAAACCAATGCCCAAAAGTGAACAATAGATAGACGGTAAGAGTAAACCGGACGTTCTGCTTGCTTAGGTACGAAGTAGTACATCATTCCCAAGAAACCAGCAGTAAGAAGGAAACCTACTGCATTGTGTCCATACCACCATTGCACCATGGCATCGACGGCTCCGGAATAAGCGGAATAAGACTTACCTAATGAGACAGGTACAGCCAAACTATTCACTATGTGCAGGACGGCAACGGTGATAATAAATGCACCGAAGAACCAGTTAGCGACATAGATATGTGAAGTTTTACGCTTTATAAGTGTTCCAAAGAAGACGATCGCGTAAGACACCCACACAATAGCGATGGCGATATCGATAGGCCACTCTAACTCTGCGTATTCTTTACCTGAGGTATAACCCAAAGGTAGAGTAATAGCAGCAGCTAAAATGATTGCTTGCCATCCCCAAAAAGTGAATGGGACAAGAGGTCCTCCAAATAATCTAGTTTGACAGGTACGCTGTACAACGTAATAAGACGTTGCAAACAGAGCACTGGTACCAAATGCAAAAATTACCGCATTAGTATGTAACGGACGTAAACGGCTATACGTCAACCACGGCGTATCAAAGTTGAGCTGTGGCCAAACTAATTGAGCGGCAATTAAAACGCCTACCGCCATACCAACAATACCCCAGAGAATGGTCACTAAAGTGAACTGGCGTACTACGGTATAGTTGTAAACTTGTTCAAGCTGCTTTTCCTGGCTCATTAACATGCTTCCAATTTATAATTAACTATACTTTACTTCCAACACGACTCATGTCGTAATGCTACCCAAACGCGCAATAGAACTAACGCTTTTTCAAAACGTTACTTCCCTTGTAGGTTTTAACAAAAAGTAGCATTTTCAAGCGACAATAATACTGCAATTAACAATTTAAGAACAGGGTAGTAACCTTACTCTTGGTCTGGTTTATGTCCATTTATTTCAAAACTTTGAAGTTTGTTACACGGAGTACGCCCATAATGGCAGCTGAAAAATTAACAAAAGGTAGGCTTGGTCAAATTATCATCATGATGATGGTGTTAATTGCCGCATTTACGTACAGAACGGTAACGCACGAAGCGTCGAATACGCAGAGCTGCGAGTTTTCAGCCGGATGTGAGGTAAAAATACAAGAGAAATTAGTGGTTTTTATGTATCAAGATTCAACAAATACGTTAACGCTCACAAAACCAGAAGAATTAACAGTTAAAGCCTCAATTGCAGGTGAGGGTGATGTATTACTAACCAATAAAAGTGAAATAACCGAAACGCAAATTCCAATGGATATTATTATCAGTAACCAAGAGAAGCATGCCGTTAAAATAACGCTGAAATAGCGAGCAGTATCAAGGCACGCATAAAAGCTCAAATAACGAGTCGTCATTTGCTTGCTCTTCCTTTAGTCGCCCTTTGTTAAGATGATTCGCAGCAGTAATATGTTTCTTCTCAATTTTGCCCCATGGCATTCATCACTTTATCAGGTGCACCGAAATACTTCTGTGCACCGTCTTTTTCCAGCAACAAGCAGTGCGTCGAGCTAGAAATAAGTGCGGGATCGACCGTGGTGAAGATGACAGTTTTATGACGAAGTATTCCCGCAAACAGCTGCTTAATGTACGTAACATGTTCACTTTCCACACCCACTAGAGGTTCATCAATTACGATAACATTTTGGCTTGTGTCAGCGAGCCCAATCGCAAGGCGTAGCCTTTGCATCAAACCAGAGGGAAGGTTTGCTAAAAAGTCAGCGCTAATCATCGTTCCTAAGCCTTCAGGGAAAACCTTATCCAGCCCTAATAGTGCAAAAGACTGGGACATTTGTTGTTTTGAGATTACGCCGTTGTGCAGAATATAGTTCGATTCAATCGACCCTTCATAAAGATGAAGATCAAAAGGTATATAGTTGATCCCTTTACGATAACGAAAGTTGTTAAATTGCTTAATGTTGTGACCATCAACAAGAATTGCCCCTTGATAGCGGGGCTCAAGGCCTGTTAGCAACATTAGTAACGTCGTTTTGCCACTTCCTGCTGGACCAGAGATGGCAACCTTACTGCCAGGTTCAATCTTAAAGCTTAGGTTAGTCAACCCAGTGGCTGCACCTTGGTAGCGATGTACTAGCCCGTTAACCGATACCTGGCCTTCAAACTGTCGGATCGGGGGGCTTTTTTCGATGGACGACTTATCATCGTCTAACGACATTAGTGCGTTGATTTGAGCAGTAGAAGATTGGATGGTTTTGAATTTAGCTAATGAGTTATAGATCCCCATAATTGGACCCAGAGCTTTCCAAACTAAAATTACCGTCGCTAACATCGCACCTGCGTTTGTCGTCCCATCCATCACACTGATTACCGCAGTCACAATAGCCGCGGTTCCGATAGCTTGAATCAATCCACCTCCCATCGCTTGTATTTTGCTATTTGTGGTTGAAACAAAGGCGGCATCAGAAGAACTTTGCTCATGAGCCGCTTTAAATCGAGACTGAATGATCCTAAGCAAAGGCAAGCCTTGTAGCGTTGTGATGCCCCTTAATAATTCATTCCATTGATAAGACACCATAGCATTGGCTCTAGAGCTTTTTGATGTTGCTTGGGTATAGAGATAACGAGAGTAGAGACAAAATACAATCATTAATAAAATGCCCACTAATACCGTCAGCGCGGCATAACCAGATAAGACAGTGATTGCGACGATAAAAAGTACGATAAACGGAAGATCAAAATAACTCAGTGTGGATTCTGCCGTTACAAGCTTACGAAATTGGTCGATATCTTTAAGTCGAGCCATCTGCGAGGAAACGCCAGCAGATGACGTCATCGAGTAAGGGAGCCAAAGTAGTTTAGCGATAACGTTACGTGATATGTGAACGGCGAGGTCTTGCCCTGACGTGGCGAGCACCTTCATTCTTACTCTTCGGAATATATACTCAGAAAATGCCAAAAAGACAGCAAACGATGTGAGCCAGTACAAGGTGGAGATAGAGCTTGAAGAGAGGGCGAAATTATAGACCCCCATGATGAAGAATGGCTGCAGTGCGCTCAGTATATTAATTACGAGAGACAGGAAGATGAGGCTCTTGAACTCATTGTTGTAACGATAAAAGGCGTATTTAATCCAATTGGATTTATCCTGCGATTCTGGCGGTGGCTCACGGAAAAGTTTGGAGTATTCTGACACCACAGTGAGCGCAAACTCTACGTCAACAAGTGATACCGTTACGGTATTGTTATTACGATAGTCGAACAAGACACCTTCGCCGTTGTCTACCGACATTAATATGGCAGAGAACCTCTCTAGCTCAATAAAGCATGGATAGTGAATATCTTTATCCGCTAAATCTAATGAGCTTACATAATGGGTGGTGCGGCATTGATAACCAAGCCGTGAGAGGGTGAGTTCAAATCCATTTTGATCCACTTCACCTGGAGTAAATGCGTCTGATAAAATCTCAGGCGTTCCTTCCCACTCCAAAGAGATCAGAGTGTAGGCGAGACCACGTAATAGGGGGGATTCGGCATAGCGATGTTCAAATCCCTCAGATTCAAAGTCTTTGAGTCGTTGCGCGACATTATTAAAATCGATGAGTATCGTCATTAGCTCGCAAACTCCTTCGTTAGCTTAATGGACTTTACGCCAAGGGCTTCATGATTGATTTTGTTACTGATGATAATGAGGAACTGTGATGTCGCTTTAGGCACGAGCATCGACACAACCCGTGTGGCAAATTCTTGGTCATAAACACTATCAATGTCATCTAATACCAACACGTTTTTCTGGCACAACATTGCTCGAATAATAAGTAACGCATATTGCACTTGTCTTGAGAGGGGAATGGTATTGTTTCCTTTTAGCTGGGTATAAAACCCAGACTCCAGTGCGTCAATCTCATTTTTGATAGACAGGCCTTTGCACAGGGTGAAAGCAGCCCCATTTAACATGGGGCGAAAGCAGGTTAAGTTATCGATAAGAGAGCCTTCAACGAAGCTACTGTTTTTGTCTATTCTGTGTACGCTATCTCGCCAAGATTGGTAGTGCAACGTGTTGATTTCCGTGTCTCCGAGACGGATGACGGTTCGTTCACATTGAGTATCGCGTGTTAGACATCGCGTCAAATGGGTTTTTCCAGTGCCAGAACGGCCCTTCAAAATGATAGGCTGTCCTTTTTGGAAAAGAATTCGTTGGTTGCTATCAAGCTGTACTTCTATGTTTTTAGTATCTGGTACGGTAGATGTATTTGTGTAATTGCTTATGCTAGCGCTAGCATTTTTATGTTGATGCTGTTCATTGCTAAGTTCGCTAGGATCATCGCTTTTTGAAATGGCTCGGTTGTTTTGAATTGCATGACCTGAAGCTTCAGTACTGTCATTACTATGATGCTGAAGCGATAATATCTCAGCAATGTCTATGATCTGCATTTTATTGGTCTTCCAACGACCTATTGTGCGCATTATTTGCTGATAAGGACCGAAATATCGGTTAGTTAGCATAATAATAGCCGCCATCACCCCCTGACTTGCTTCTAGCTCAATCACTGAAATTGCAAGCAGCACGACCACAATAGCGATAGACAGCTGCTGAATAAGTGAAAGTGATAAGTTGAATTGGGACTCTAAGTTCTCATAGGCAATATTTTTATTTTCACGGGTCTTTATCATCTCCGTCATTAAACTCTCTAGCCTGTATTCCATCGTACGGCTTTTATTGTCTAACGGACGAGATACTATCTCGATGATTTTGGAGTTAGTTAACCCTTCAATTTCTGACTTTTCTCTAAGGGCGGTGACTTTTCGTGAAGAGATAGACAATGATGCACCCCATAATAGAATGGAGGCTGCGATAAGTGTTAGCCCTGCACCGACATTAATTAAGGTGATGATGACAATGGTGATAATACTGACCATTGCATTTATTGATGCTCGAACGACTTCACCACCAAAGAAGCTTTTTAACTCGGGGATAGTCGCCACACGCTCTAAATACTGCCCTGGTTCTAGTTTGTTAAACTGTGGGATCTGCGCAAGGCAAATGGCTTGAAAGACTTTGTTCGTTAAGCGACTCTCGAAGTTTTTCATCAAAGATGTCGTAATCACTTCTTCTTGATTCTTTAATAGGTAATCTAGATAGATAGCTATAAGGATAATCGCAAACAAGACAAATAACGTATCCTTGGCTTGGTTAGGTAAAACTCGGTCAAAAATAATAAGAATAGAAAAAGGAAGAACGAGCGCGAACAAGGTAGACATGATCGTAGAGAAGATCAGATAAAGCTTATCCATCCATGTGATTTTCTGTGAGAAATACTCTGTCTTCATTACGCTTTCCTATTCATTTATACCCTAGAACGAAACAACCTTATTCATGCTTACACCTTTGACTATTCAACCTCTTATCATCAAGGTCTCATCATCAAACGCATGCCTTCTATTGGACACGGTCTCCACTAATTTTTTAGATGCTCAGGGATAATATCCTGATGACGAATCGTCGACTCGTTATCCATCATTAACATAATTTTCTCGACACTGAGAGGTGAAAGATTACCGACAAGTCGATCAAGCTTGATGGACTCAATTACATAGTCATACTTAGCGCTTTCATAGTCGCGAATGCTGTTAAACAATTTACTCTCAGCTGAAAGCAAGTCGGTGATAGTTCGCGTTCCCAAGCTGTGTGCGCGCTTAATACCTTTGTAAGAGGAGTAGTTTGCTTTAATGATGGTCTCATAGGTAAATACAGATTGAGAAAAATCATTGATGTTAAGAATGGAGGTTTCGACGTCATTCTTAACAGTATTTTGGCTATCGGTTAAAAGTAAATCATTACGTTCGATGGTTTTCTTGTTTTTTTGGTAGGCGTAATAGTCTGAACCACCTGTAGTGATCGGCACGGTAAGCACTAAGCCTAATGAGCGGTCATCGCTTATACCTGTCGCATTTGGATTCGCTGAAAGATCAAAGTTGTTGGTGTCTTCATGTCGATAGCTAGCATTGGCGGATAGATTCGGAGTAAAGTTTGACCCCGTTTCTTTTAACGTTCTAAAGCTACGTTCCAGCGTTTTCTGCGACAAGATAATGTCGTTGTTGAACTTCATTGCTTGACCAAGCAAATCTGTTTGTTTACCAAATGGTATTTCGGTTAAGAGAACTTGACTCTTTAGGTCTTGAGAGGGAATAAGAGGGTACTGGGTGAGTAAAGACAAGCGGTTCAAAATCACTTCTTTGTCTTTATGTAAGCTTCTTAATCGATTGGCGATGCCTTCTTTTTGTGCAATAACTTCATACAACTCACTTGCTGCAACATTACCGAGTGACACATTTCGATTCATCTGTGTTAATCGGCTCATAGAGGATTCAAGCTCTGCTTTTGTTGCTCTCGCTTTCGCACCATTTTTTAAGTACTCAAAATACTGGGCGGTGATTTGCTCAATTATTTCTTGGGTTTTCGCTTCGTTCTTTACTTCTTCAATCGACAGATCTAATTTGCTTGTACCATAAGCATAGATATCCGAGAGATTGAAAAGGGTTTGGCTCAAAGAAATACCATAGCCATGATCATTATAAGAACTCTCGTCGTCGCTAATGCCGCTAAGGCGAGTGGACGATGAATTCCACGTTGTCTTAACGTCTGCTGATATAGTGGGAAGAAAATTCGAGCGACTCACGTCAATATTGTACGCACTCTCTTCTACACCTTTTCGACTTGCGATCAGTGAGACATTATTGTTCAAACCGACTTGCACCGCTTCTAATACGGTTGAAGACACCGCAGGGAATGAGCATATCAACCCACAAGTCACACTAATTAAGCTTTTGAAATGCCACATACTTCTTAATCACCTTGATAATCTCGTCGCTTTTGTAGGGTTTGCTGATGACGTAGTCCATACCCGCCTCTATACATGCTTTATGCTCTGCCACACTCGTTAATGCGGTTGCGCCAATGATGGTGGAAGGGGTGACTAAATTACGGTCCCTTTCATGCTTACGAATGCGCTTTGTTGCTTCAATACCGCCCATACCAGGCATAATACAGTCCATAAAAATGATGTCTGCTCGTTGGTTTCTTACCCAGTCCACCGCGTCAGAACCATCACCAACCGTATCCGCTTGGTACTCTTGTTTCATTAGTATTCGTTTTAGCAGGAATTGTTGGACCTTATCGTCCTCAACAATTAAGAATGAGCTATTCTCAAGAGTTTCTTCTACAGATTCCGCTTCAAGTGCTTCTGTTAGGTTTGGAATAAACTCATGGGGCAATACTGGGGTGAAGAATACTTTATTAACGTACTCAAACGCTCCGTGTACGTCTTCGGCATGAGTTGCTAGCAAAAAGAGTTTTGTTTGAGTCGCTTTAAGTCTAGAGCCTAAGGTTTTACTAAAGGATTCTATTTGAATACCTTCTATTAGGTCAGAGATGATGATTGCGTCGACATTCGATGAATCAGATGTGATACGAAATAGCTCATTAGGGTCGTTGCAAAGTGTCACTTGGGCACCATGGCTTGTTAATTGGGTACTTAATAGATCAAGAGCGAGTTTCCCTTGGCTACAAACGACGATATGTCTCTGTTTAAGTTGCTGAGATTTGGATGTTTGGAAATCTTGGGCTTCGATATCAAGCTCTAACTCGTACCGACGCTGTTGGCCTGATTCATACCAATGGGAATCAAAATAACTAATGTTATTGAGTATCGAGAGCGTCCATTCATCATTTGAGGTGGTGGTTTCATTGCGTTCAGACCAATGTAGAGAATCGATTTTTCTTTGATCGACATTTAGGTGTGTTAAAAAGGTAATGGATAAGGTAACGCGAGTTTTATCGACATTCTCAGCGCTTTTTGAAGTAACTCGAAACAAGACATGCTTGTCATTTTGAATTTGCATTGCGCTAGAGAGCTTTAGAAACAAAATCCAGAACAGACTGGTTTGATGGCCTACAACATGACGTGGGAGGTTAGAGTTAAAATCACATTCGATCAGACGGCTTTCACGGTGGAGTTTGCTTTTAAGATGCACCGTCAATTCAGATAAAATATTGAGAAAAGAAAAGCTCGTACTGCTTTTATCTCGGCCTTGAGATAGCAATCTATTGTAGTTTTCAGCAAGGTCGGAGAGCGTATCCGCTGCGGAAGTGATGTCTTTGGCTAATACTGCTCGACTGTCTTCGGAGTCTTGAACAAGATATTGAATTCCGCCTTTTATTGTACTCGTGATGCCGCGTATTTCGTAACCAATCAAACCATATAGTTGTTGATTTAAATCGGCATCTTGCTGTTGACGGTCGACCTTTTCAAAGACAGTCTGTAATTTGGAGTAAATGTTGCGCTCAATCGGGTCAAGCGACACGTTATTTAGAATATTGTCGACTTGATTCGTGTCTAATGTATCAAGTCGGTTTGATAACGACAGAAAACTCTCGTTGATTGAGTGTCGATTCCTTGCCGTTTTCTTCAACCTATACCAACCACCCAATACGACAAAAATGGCTATTACAGCGATAAGAGGAAACAACAGAAACATTTTATCTATGTTTGAGCGAAGTTCGTTGACGACTCGTTGATGCTCGACATAAAACAAATCATCAAAGCGATTACGAATTTCAACATAATCTCGACTTAATGCTTCTCTCAGTTGCTGGTAATCGTATTGTGAGTGTTCATTAATTGACAAAAATCGTAACGCCGCTAGTTCCAGTTGACTGTATTCAACCGCGCCAACTAAGCTTAGTTGCGACTTATCAAGAGAGGCGAGAGACTTAAATTCAGTGAGCGCGCTCATCAATCCATTAAGGTTACTTTGCGCTTCGTTACAGTTTGCTCCTTGAATACAAATATCGAGTGAAATAACCGTTGCTTCTAACTGCTGTGTTAGCACTTTACTTTGTTGAATAAGCGGTGTTTGAAAATCTTGCTGATCGGGCGCAGAAAGATAGAAGCGAGCACCCAACCAAACACCAATTGTGGTCAGAATTATCAGAGCTAAGATCCCTAGCTTAATGACGGGGAAAGTATATATTTGATATTTCGGCTTCATAATTTATTTCTCATCCGTATTATCTTTCATCAAATGCATCGTCAATGGCGGACATAACGGGTTTTGCGGCGTACTCTATGACTCGACGATCACCCGTTTTAATGTCTGCTGTGAACTCCATGTATGGGGATAAGCTGTATTTTGTGCCTGACTTTTCCAGGAAATCATCGTCAATAACGATCTTTGCGAGATAATACTCCGCATCTTCTTCTTCATAAGAAGAGCGACTGATAGAGGCAATTTTTCCAGAAATGAAGCCATATTTTGAAAAGTTGTAGGTATCAAACTTTAACTTTACTTGCTGACCCACTTCGACAAAGCCCATTTCTTTTCTCGGAATTTTTGCTTCACCGTGTAATTGGTTATCAAGTGGCGCTATATCGGCAATACTCTCACCCGGAGGAACGACCGCAGAACGGAAGTTGAAGTGAATTTTGTCAACGACACCATCAACGGGTGCATAGACAATTAATCGATCCACCTTATCTGAAAGTTGAGGTCTTTGAATCTGTTTAATACTCAGCTCTTTTTCTGCTTGAACAATCTGAGCTTGGTATTCTGAGTTTCGGTTAACGATTAAATCATTAAGTTGTTTGTCTAAACGCGTCAGCTGAAAACTCTCATTCATGATCGATTCATCGAGATTTTCTATCTCCCGGATCATGTTCGACTCTTGCACTTGCATATTTAACACGTCGACATACGAACCCATCTCTTCTTTATACAAGGTTTGTTTAATTGTCAGTTGTTTGCGAATGAGTTTGAGTTGATTTAGCGAACTTTGCTTGCGACGCTTCATTGACTGCACTAAGTTTTGCTTATGCTCAATATCGTGCTTGATCAACGTTTCACTCGAGTGATTTTTACTGCTTTCTTGCAGCCAAGCTTGTTGATTTAGCGATACTAACTGCGGGAAATCGGTGTAACTAGAAAAATCAGGTTGGGTATTGCTGATTAAACTTTGATAGCGAAGTCGATCCATTTCCAATTGGGTAATTTCAGAATCAGTGGTTGAGAGTAGGGAGTTTCTATCCAACGACTTTAATTTAGCGATAGGCTGCCCTTCGTAGACAACATCGCCAGGCTTAACAAGTAACTCATCAAGTATTCCACCCTCTAAATGTTGAACTCGCTCAATATCTGAATCTAAAAGTAGTTCCCCTCGAGACGACACGACGATATCAATACGCGCCTGAGAGGCGATCAACAGTAATGCGATAGCAATCAAGAAGGTTAATAGCAAAGTCTTATGAACAGAAGTCATCGCACTTTTGATCTTAATTTCATCCACGTAGGCACTGTCAGAGACTGATGCGTTTTGAATCAAGGCACTGCGGATGTGTTTTTCTATGCTATTTTTGCTCACATTATTTACCTTAAAATCATTAATAAACTAAAGGTTAAGTAAATACGTACGTTGACCTGAAGTTTTCATACCGAAGTAGCGAATAACTTGGATCGCCTTTGCGCTTATGATCACTATTAACTACTAGCTAAGGATATAACTGGATAATTTTCAAAGATAAATTCGGTAAGTTCCCCACATTTGTCACAAAAAACAAGTTGTTGTTTAAAAAGTTTCTTAAACATGGAGTTAATGACGCACAAACTTTTCTACTAATCGTGAATTCATTTACTAATCTTAGTGAAGCAATTGATATGCAATAGATAGATGCTTTGGAGGCTGTGATGGTAGATAACAACGAAAATAATCCACTCAACGATGCAGTAGAACAAGTTGACACTGGCGACGAAAATGTCGGTCAACAGCAAGGGCAACAAAACCAACAAAGTACTATCGCGACCACCATAGCGACCGGAGCCGAATCCGCTGATGCTGCTGATGAAATAAATGAAGCGCTTAACGCCAATCCATCTGCCGCTGGTGGCAATGATCAAGAATCAGAGCAGTCAGCACCGCAAGGTGAAGGAACAGAGAGCGCCGACGCAGAGACGCAGCCGGAATCCTCAAATGTCATTGAAGGCGAGGCAGCGAATGCACAAGGTCAAGGCACAGAAGCGCCAGAGTCAAATCCCGTAGGCGCGGGCGCACAGTCGGTAGGAGGAGATGCACAGCAATCTGGCTCCGCTGGTGGTCAAAGTGCACAAGGTCAAACCGATCCTCTTAGTCAGTCCAATAGCGCAGCGCCATCCGCTTCTACTCAAGCAGAACCAAGTACACAAACTGCTAGTGAACAATTTGAAGTTAATGTCCTCGATCAACAATCTATCGCACAGTCACAGCAAGATGATTCGTTTGACTCAGAAACGACACAAAGCACATTCGAGGTCCAAATTGACAACGTTAATGATGCAGCAGTCGTCAATGGCATGGAATACACCATTTTAGAAGACGGGCTACTAAGTTTTACGGCCGAAGATCTATTAGCGAGCGCTTCAGATATTGATGGTGATTCGCTTTCGATTGCTCATGTTAGCTACGGTGGAACGGACGGAGTCTTAACCAACTTAGGTGGGGGTACTTACACCTTTGCACCGAATGAAAACTTTAACGGTAATCTGTCGTTAAACTACGGGGTTTCCGATGGCACGGTAGTAACGGATGGCATCATTGATGTTGCCGTTACAGCAGTAAATGATATCCCAGTTACAAGCGGACCTTTGTCTTATACCATTGATGAAGATGGCTCGATTACCTTGTCTCAAGAGCAGCTCCTGATTAACGCATCTGATGTGGATGGGGATGACCTCACTGCCAGTATAGAATTTGCTGACAATGCGTCTATTACCGTCAATGAAAATGGCATCTATACGTTGACGCCGGATGGAAATTTCTCGGGTGATATAAACTTCAACATGAGTATCTCTGATGGGCAGTCAGTGGTAAGTTCTAATATTGAGCTTACCGTTGATGCGATAGCTGATGCGCCTAATTTAACATTAGGCTCAAGTGTCTTTGCTCTTGATACATTTGAGACGGGAATGGAAGGTTGGTCTGGTGCTGGAACGGCAGACTCCAGTGGTTTTGACTCTGGACAAATGTTAGGGCAACAGAACAACCAAAGTGGTGATGAAGAAGTCTCTAAAACTTATGATGTGCCTGCTGGCGCTTCTGAAGTGACCATTGAGTTTGATTTCTACCGCCTTGATTCATGGGACGACCACAACTTCAATATTTATATTGATGGCGAATTATTTAGTGTCGAAACCTTCTCTTACCATGGCAACGACAGCGCAAACGTCATTGATGTAAATGGTCAAGTTGTTGGGCAGTTTGTGTCTTCAGAGAACGCTCAAATCCATGGTACGCAATGGCCTGTCAATCCTCATTACTCGACCGACCAATCCCATCATTTCA
>NZ_JAKJSS010000026.1:0-33231 GCF_050337205.1 Vibrio nomapromontoriensis | reverse complement strand
GTAAAAGAAGAATTTGCTTGGCGACCATAGCGTTGCGGACCCACCTGATCCCATGCCGAACTCAGAAGTGAAACGCAGTAGCGCCGATGGTAGTGTGGGGTTTCCCCATGTGAGAGTAGGACATCGCCAGGCTTTAATTTATGGACACTTGCAATAGCGAGTAAGCCACTGCGGAGTGGTAGTTCAGTTGGTTAGAATACCGGCCTGTCACGCCGGGGGTCGCGGGTTCGAGTCCCGTCCACTCCGCCACTTATACTAAGCCTCAGTCGAAAGACTGAGGTTTTTTTACGTTTGAGAAAATTCTCAGTGATGGTTCAGTCACTTTCCCTTTTAGTCAGATCGGTGGTTGGTTACGCTGATTTGAGCTCTGTTCACTCTGCCATTTTCCCCATTGAATGGGGTAGGGCTGCCAAATAGTTCGACATAGGTATATTGCGGTTAATAGCTACATACTAGAGCGACAGTAAACATCACTAGAAGTGACGCATGTAACGTTTGAAATCTGTGAGAGTTCGCCACTAAAGATATACTCATTATAACGACTAATTTTCAATACTAGTGTCGTAATCAATCCTTCTTCGTATATTATTGCTGTATTGATTATATTTGTTGGTAAGCGAGTTATGGGACAATTTACAATTTTGGGATATATTGCCCTAGGAGGAGCCTTTGGTGCTTGTTCGCGATATCTAATTTCCGAACTTTGTGTGGTACTTTTAGGAAGGGGGTTCCCGTATGGGACTCTGACAGTGAATGTCGTGGGGTCTTTTATTATGGGGTTACTCATAGCTGCATTTGAAGCGGAATTAGTGGTCACCGAGCCATGGCGTCAAATCATTGGACTCGGTTTTTTAGGTGCATTAACCACATTTTCTACATTCTCCATGGATAATGTCTTACTTATGCAGCAAGGCGCTTTTTTTAAGATGGGTTTGAATGTGCTGTTAAACGTGTTTTTGAGTATCACAGCAGCGTGGATCGGTTTCCAATTGTTGATGAAAACTTGAACAAATTAACATTTGCTCAATAGCGTTTTCACAAAATTTCGTTTATGATTGTCGCAATACTTGTCGGAGTGCCCTTTTGGGCTGAGACCGTTAATTCGGGATCCGTTGAACCTGATCAGGCTAATACCTGCGAAGGGAACAGGAGAAAGAAAGGAATTTCCCTCTTTTATCAACTACCTACGATGATATTTTGTTGTTGTATTGTCGTTGATACCTCTTGTATTCACACATCCGTCAAGCATTTATCTTTCTTATACGATAATAAAGGAAATGCTATGTCGACTCGTAAACAAACCAGACTGGAAGCCAAACAATTTATCGACACCTTGTCGGTAACGCCTTATCCAAATTCTGAAAAAACATATATTCAGGGTTCCCGTGAAGATATCCAAGTTCCAATGCGGACGATCCATCTTGCCGACAGCTTAGTCGGCGGCTCGAAAACTAACCCAATCTTTGAAGCAAACGAACCGATAAACGTGTACGACACCTCAGGCGTTTACACAGATCCTAATCACAACATCGACCTTTATTCGGGACTACCAAAGCTTAGAGAGCAATGGATTGAGGAAAGAACAGATACTGAAATTCTTTCTGGTGTCACATCTGATTTTGCTCAAGAGCGCCTGAATGATGAAACGCTTGATGACCTCCGATATGGCCAATTACCACGTATACGCCGTGCAAAAGAGGGTGCCTGTGTCACTCAGCTTCACTATGCCCGCCAAGGGATTGTGACTCCAGAGATGGAGTACATCGCTATACGGGAGAATATGGGGCGTCAAAAAATAGCAGACAAAATGCTAACTCAACAGCATCCCGGTCAAAGTTTTGGTGCTAACTTGCCAAAAGAGATCACACCTGAATTTGTTAGAAAAGAAGTTGCTGAAGGTCGAGCAATCATTCCATCAAATATCAACCATCCAGAATCTGAACCAATGATCATTGGCCGCAATTTTCTAGTTAAAGTTAATGCTAACATTGGCAATTCATCAGTGTCATCTTCGATAGAAGAAGAGGTTGAAAAGCTTGTCTGGAGTACCCGCTGGGGTGGCGATACTGTTATGGATCTGTCGACAGGGCGTAATATTCATGAGACCCGTGAGTGGATTCTACGTAATAGCCCAGTCCCAATTGGTACCGTTCCTATGTATCAAGCGTTAGAAAAGGTAAATGGCATTGCCGAAGACCTTACATGGGAAGTGATGAGAGACACACTAATAGAGCAGGCTGAACAAGGTGTCGACTACTTTACGATTCATGCGGGGCTGCTCCTTCGTTATGTCCCTATGACAGCAAAGCGTGTCACAGGTATTGTATCTCGAGGTGGCTCTATTATCGCCAAGTGGTGTTTAGCGCACCATACAGAAAGTTTCCTTTATACCAACTTTAAAGAGATCTGTGAGATTTGTGCTAAGTATGACGTTGCACTCTCTTTAGGGGACGGGCTAAGACCAGGGTCTATCGCTGATGCTAACGACGAAGCGCAGTTTGCCGAATTACGCACATTGGGTGAGTTGACCAAAATTGCTTGGGACTATGACGTTCAGGTCATTATTGAAGGCCCTGGCCATGTTCCGATGCACATGATCAAAGAAAACATGGAAGAACAACTAGAGCACTGTCACGAAGCACCATTCTATACACTAGGCCCTTTAACTACCGACATAGCACCAGGATATGACCATATTACGTCTGGCATTGGTGCTGCGATGATCGGTTGGTATGGCTGCGCTATGTTGTGTTATGTCACACCTAAGGAGCACCTGGGGCTACCGAATAAAGAAGATGTTAAGACAGGGCTTATTACCTATAAGCTTGCTGCTCATGCCGCGGATCTTGCGAAAGGTCACCCGGGGGCACAAATTCGAGACAATGCGTTGTCGAAAGCTCGTTTTGAGTTCCGCTGGGAGGACCAGTTTAATCTCGCCCTTGACCCTGATACTGCACGTCAATATCACGATGAAACCTTGCCTCAAGAGTCAGGAAAAGTTGCTCACTTCTGTTCGATGTGTGGACCTAAGTTTTGCTCAATGAAGATTTCACAGGAAGTCAGAGAGTATGCCAAAGGTCTAGAGTCCCAAGGCGATATAAACATCAAACTGATAGAAGATCCTTTAGAGGGGATGCGACAGAAGTCAGAAGAATTTCTCGCTTCTGGGGCGGAGTTATACCACCCAGCAGTGACTGAATAAAATACCATAGGAGTATCCTTTGAAAATACTATTGCCGGCTAACTGCCTCGATATTGGCAACCATTTACAATCGATATTAGGGATTGCGAAACAAGCAGGCTTTGATACTTCATCAATCTCAGTGGGGGCAAGTACAACCACCCAAGTAGAGCTTGTTGGAAATAATCTGAGCACAACCGTTGTTGCGACGGATCTCTTTGCATCTGAGTTTTCAGATGATGTTGATTACGCGCTGTTCTATCAACATCAGAAGACCAAAGCTGAACTATCGAACGAGAGCAATGTAGCTATAAAAACTCGAATCTATTTAAATGTAATAGATGAACAGCAGTCGATGGACGTATGGTCGTGCAATAGTGAATCTCCCAGAGCGCTTAATAGTGTTTCAGCCATTGAAGAGACGAGTTTCCATTTCTCATGGTTTATTGTTTCATTGCTGCTCGATTTTCCTGTCGAAGACGCGTTGGTTTTGGCGCGTGCAGGGGGTGTTTCACGTGAAACATGGCCTTATCTGAATCAGCACTTTCCAACACCTGTTATTGAAGATGAGCTAATTAACATAAAAGTAGGTTGGGCTGTAAAGGCGAGTAAAACTTCATTTTCAACGATGAGTAAGGCGAGCCTTGGTCTATATCCAGTAGTAGACAGTGTTGATTGGATTAAAACACTACTTGAGTTCGGAATAAAAACGATACAGTTAAGAATTAAGAACCCTGACGATGTGAACTTAGAATCTAAGATCAAGCAGGCGATAGAGCTCGGGAATCAATATAACGCACAGGTGTTTATCAATGACTACTGGCAGCTTGCGCTTAAGCACAAGGCTTATGGCGTTCATCTTGGTCAGGAAGATATAGAAACTGCCGAACTAAGACAGATTGCGAATGCAGGTATTCGACTTGGACTTTCTACCCATGGTTATTACGAGTTGCTGCGAATTGTTCAAATTAATCCGAGCTATATTGCACTTGGTCATATTTTCCCAACCACCACGAAAGATATGCCTTCGCGTCCACAGGGGCTTGTTCGTTTAGGCTTGTATCAGCAGCTCATAGACACTATTAACTACGGCAATTCAGTTGGGTACCCTACTGTTGCTATCGGTGGTATCGATCTTAATACAGCGCAGCCAGTGTGGGATCGTGGGGTATCGAGTTTGGCCGTGGTAAGAGCGATCACCCAAGCTAACGATGTACCAAACGTGATAGATCAGTTTTCCCGCATAATGAGGAAACCTTAATGGTGCTAGATAACCAGTTTCAACGTTATATTCGACAGATCAGCGTGCCAGAGATCGCTGAGCGAGGGCAACAAAATTTGCTATCTAGCCATGTGTTAGTTATCGGATGCGGAGGATTGGGGACAGCCGCCTCACTGTATTTGGCTGGTGCTGGTGTGGGGCGTTTGGTCATTGCTGATCAGGATATTGTTGAGCTCTCTAACTTGCCTCGGCAAATTGCATACCGGCAAGAAGATGTTGGTGTATCAAAAGTCACAGCATTAAAACAGCAGTTAATGGATCGAAATGACGATGTTTCAATAAGAACGATAAATACTTTTCTTAGTGGAAATCAATTGAAGCTTGAAGTGTCTTTGGCTGATGTTGTCATCGACTGCAGTGATAATTTGCCAACTCGTCATGCCATCAACCAAGCGTGTTATGAGACAAACACAAATCTAGTCTCTGGTGCGGCAATTGGTTGGAATGGTCAGTTGACGGTATTCGGCTTTGCTAGTCAGCCGTCAGGCCCTTGCTATCGGTGTCTTTATCCGTTCAATGAATTATCTTCACCAATCGACTGTTCTAGTAGCGGCGTGGTAGGCCCGGTAGTTGGAATGATTGGTGTCTACTCGGCTCTTGAAGCAATCAAAATAGCCAGCGGACTAGTTCAAAGTATTACGCCAACGCTGAAAATGTTTGACGGCTTTAATGGCCAATGGCAATCACTAAAATTACAGCATGACCCGGAATGTAGGGTTTGTGCATCTAGCCAAAAGGAGCCTGTGTCATGATATCGATTCAAGTAAATGGATTATCAATGGAAGTTGAAACGACAACAACGTTGCAGCATGTTCTCGATTCTTTAGCTATCGACACTCATGGTTGCGCCGTTGCGATTGATGACAATATTGTTCCACGAACCACATGGGCGTCTTTCGCGCTTAAATCACATATGAACATCAACGTATTTCAGGCCATTGCCGGGGGCTAACATGTTAACGATCGCAGGAAAGAACTTCTCATCTCGCTTATTTACAGGTACAGGTAAGTTCGCTGATAAGTCACTTATGGTCGACGCCATCATTGAAAGTGGTTCTGAGTTAGCCACAATGGCGCTTAAACGCGTCGACTTAGACACCCAGGAAGATGACATTCTTCGTCCTCTTATCAAGCGAGGGGTAAATTTGCTGCCTAATACATCGGGCGCAAAAAATGCCAAAGATGCAATATTTGCAGCACATTTAGCAAGGGAAGCGCTTGGTACAAATTGGTTAAAGTTGGAAATTCATCCGGACCCTAAGTATTTGCTACCGGATCCAATTGAAACGCTCCTTGCCGCTGAGCAACTGGTAAGAGATGGCTTTATTGTTTTACCTTATTGCTCTGCTGATCCAACGCTTTGTAAGCGATTGGAAGAGGTAGGTTGTGCTGCCGTCATGCCATTAGGCGCTCCAATTGGCAGCAATAAGGGGTTAGTGACACAGGATTTTTTAGAAATTATTATTGAACAAGCTAATGTTCCTGTTGTTGTTGATGCTGGTATCGGCGCACCTTCCCATGCGGCGCTGGCAATGGAGCTCGGTGCTGACGCTGTACTGGTAAATACCGCCATTGCATCGGCAGCGAACCCTGCTGCAATGGCGAAGGCGTTTAAGCTTGCGGTTGAATCTGGTCGATTGGCATACGAGAGTGGTTTAGCGGGTAGGGTTAATCATGCCGTGGCGTCTAGTCCATTAACGTCGTTTCTTGGCAGTAATTAGGAGGCGACGATGAGTTTTGTTACTGAGCATGAAAAATATGACTGGGACGATATTCGATTATCGATTTATAGCAAAACTGCCGCAGATGTAGAGCGAGCACTTAGCAAAACCAGGCTGAATCTTGATGATTTTTCTGCATTAATATCGCCAGCGGCAGAACCTTATTTGGAGCAAATGGCACAACGGTCTTATGCTCTGACGCGTCAAAGATTTGGCCATACGATGGGGATGTACATTCCACTCTATTTGTCGAACTTGTGCGCGAATGCTTGCACGTATTGCGGTTTTTCAATGGAAAATCGCATTAAGCGCAAAACGTTGTCGATTGATGAAATACAAGATGAGTCTACAGTAATAAAGTCGATGGGGTTCGATAGTGTACTCTTAGTCACTGGCGAGCACGAAACCAAAGTTGGAATGCGATATTTCCGACTGGTGTTACCAGAAATTAAGCAGCGTTTTAGTTATTTAGCAATGGAAGTTCAACCATTGGATACTGATGAGTATAAGGAACTTAAGTCGTTAGGGCTTGACGCGGTCATGGTGTATCAGGAAACCTATAATCGTCGTACTTACGCAGAGCACCATCTTAGAGGGAACAAAATGGATTTTGACTACCGGTTGGAAACACCCGATCGGTTAGCTCAAGCTGGTGTTGATAAAGTAGGAATTGGCTCGTTGATAGGGCTAGAAGAATGGCGAACAGACTGCTTTTACGTTGCTGCGCATCTACAGTATTTAGAAAAGCGCTATTGGAAAACACGTTACTCAATATCATTTCCTCGGCTTAGACCCTGTGAAGGGGCGGTACAACCAAAATCCGTAATGTCAGATAAGCAGTTGGTGCAACTTATTTGTGCCTATCGTTTATTTAACAATGAAGTTGAATTATCGCTATCGACTCGTGAGTCTTCTGAGTTTCGTGACAATGTTTATCCGCTTGGGATTACCAGCATTAGTGCAGCGTCAAAGACGCAGCCTGGTGGGTATGCGAGTAACGCCCAAGAGTTGGAACAGTTCGAAATAAGCGATGAACGTAGCGCACAAGAAGTTGCCTTGTCAGTTAAACAGCGTGCGATGGAGCCGGTATGGAAAGACTGGCATCAGTCTTACTCTGGTTAAATCTATAGTAGATTAAGGCGTGAAGGCCTATGTTTCACGTGAAACAAAAGAGCTGCAATTGCAGCTCTTTTGTTTATGAGCCAAGTTAGCGGCTAATTGGTAGGCAGGCTTCGCGTAACCATTCAAGAGTTTCGCCAGTTACTAACGGAGAAATATCATCAAAAACGGTTTGATGATATTGGTTGAGCCAGTTAACTTCAGCCTCGCTTAATTGGTCTAACACAATATTGCGCTTGTCGATTGGGCAGCGTGTTAGCGATTCAAACCCAAGCATGGTTAGGTCACCTTGTGTCGTTTTCTCAACGACCAACTCTAGATTCTCGATTCGAATTCCAAATGCATCTGCTCGGTAATAACCCGGCTCATTAGATAATACCATTCCTGGTACGAGAGCGGTGTTGTTGACGACTTTTGCAATACGCTGTGGTCCTTCATGGACACTAAGGAAGTGACCCACACCATGTCCAGTACCGTGGTCGTAATCAAATCCATTTGCCCATAGGTGTTGTCGAGCCAAAATATCAAGTTGGTGTCCACAAGTCCCATTCGGGAACAATGCTGACGCTAGTCCAATATGGCCCTTGAGCACGAGGGTGAATTGATGCTTCATTTCATCGCTCGGTTGACCGATAGCAATTGTACGTGTGATGTCCGTTGTGCCATCAGGGTATTGACCGCCTGAGTCAACCAAATATAGGCTGTCATTTATTAGCGCCCCTGGTTGCTCTTGATTCATGTGATTATAGTGACACATCGCTGCGTTACCACCGGATGCAGAAATCGTATCAAAGCTTAGGTCGACAAGTGAAGTATCTTCACGACGGAATGATTCTAACTGATTAGACAAAGAGCCTTCATCGTGTGTCACCTTATTTTCGACTTGGTTATCCAGCCAAGAAAAAAATTTGACCATCGCCACGCCATCACGAACATGGCTTGCTTTCATGCCAGCGATCTCCACACTGTTCTTGGCTGCTTTAGGCATCAAGCATGGATCAGCGAGTGGAAGAACGATAGCACCGACACGTTCGAGTTCAAGTTGGAACCAGGCATTACTTGTACCTGAGTCTAATGACACGACTTTTCCTGCTAGTGCTGCAAGCTCTTCAGATAAAGAATCAGGGGCATGGACGGTGACACTCTCACCAACGTGTTGGTCAAACAGTTGGCGATCGGTGATCCGTGCTGAGTCAATAAAGAACTTCACGCTACCATCATCAAAGAGAATGGCATGTGATAGCAGAACAGGGAGGCGAGAGACGTCGAGACCTCTAACATTCAAAAGCCAGCAAATAGAGTCTAGCTCGGTGATCACTGCAGCTGCCGCACCTGATTGGCTTAAATTCTGACTGAGCTCACGTCGTTTATCTAAACTTGATTGTCCTACATAATCGAGAGGCATAAGCATCACATCACTGAGTTGAGGAGCAGGACGGTCAGCCCAGTGAAGATCAACAGGATTGGTGTCGCAAGGGACAAGCTGGAGTTGGCCTGCTACTTGGCTCTGTGCGCCGTGATACCAATTGCCTCGGTGCATACGTGGATCTATCCCCACTCTAGAACCCGCAGCAAGGTGCTCTAGTAGCCAAGTGACTGGTGGTGTTTCAATTAAGTGGCAATATTCAAACGTTTCAGCGGGGACTTGTTTGGTTACTTGGACGGTGTAACGACCATCAACAAAAATCACAGCGCGATCTTTAGTAATCACCGCTGCACCAGCTGAACCAGTAAAGCCTGTTAGCCAGTGTAGGCGTTCATTGTGCTCAGGTACATACTCACCCAAGTACTCATCTTCATGAGCGATGATAAAGGCGTCGAGTTGATTGGACTCCAGCCATGCTTGAAGTGCGGAGACGCGTTGGGATGTGAAAGGTTGCATCGGTAATTCCTTCTATTGGGCGAGTGAGCTCGGCCTACTGTTATTTGCATTATAAGCTAGCGCTTTTAGTGAATAGTTACAATCCATTATGCAGTACACATTGTTTACCATTTTTTCAATAGCACTCTTACTACGCAATAGGTTGTTGATGTACGAAGTTGATCGCTAACGAAGATGGAGTGTTTTCTGCTTTATGATATCGATAAGCCAATTTAGAGCTGGGTCGTTATCTCGTTCTTTGTGCCAAAATAATGTGTAGGCCATTGGGGGGAATTCTAATGGTAAGGGTAATACCACCAACCCCAATTGGTCGGCAACAAGATGAACAAAGTGACGAGGGGCTGTAAAAATAAAATCGGTATATGAACATAACGCCGCCGCATTATTGAAGTCAGGCACGGTAATAGCGACATCTCTCTCTTTGCCCATATCGGAGAGGCGATAATCTAGTAACCAGCGATCGCTACCATCGCAACGTACCTGTACGTGTCGCAACGACAAATAAGCGTCTAGGTTCCATGGTTTGGATAGTACGGGGTGGTTAGCCCTAACCAAGCACATTTGATTATCTCGATACACTTCTAATTCGCGAATGTCTTCTGGAGGATACATGGTTCGAATAGCATCTCGAATATCAATATCTTTGCCGGTTATGCCTAAGTCCAACTCTCCTTTTTGCATTTGTTCAAAGGTACGTTCATTCCAAGCATGTGTACTAATACTCAGGTTGGGACCTTGGCTGAAAATAGCGGGTAAAAAATGAGGCATGATAAGTGGGTAGACACTCTCTACTGCTGCAATATGGAAACGATATTCGCTACTGGTTGGAGAAAACTCTGGTGGGTGGGTAATCGCTTGTAGGTGACTGACTAGCGCATCAAGTTTTGGTTTTAGGTACATGGCTTTGGGTGTTGGTGCTAATCCATGAGCTTGGCGAGTAAAGAGCGGATCATTAAATAGCAGTCGTAGTTTTGCCAGGGACTTACTGACAGCAGACTGACTGACGCATAGTCGGTTAGCCGCGCGAGTGACGTTACGCTCTTCTAACAATACACTTAAGCATAGCAGTAAGTTTAGATCGACTTTGTTTAGTGCTTCCAAATTCATGAAATGAAATTCCATATGGGAATAATACTAATGAGTATAAACCATTTCTGTTCATATCATATTGTCGTTATTATGCGGCAATTAAAATTGAGAAGAGAAGTTTCACGTGGAACAGCGCATATCCAAGATACAAATAGCGGCCTTAGTTATGTTGGTTTTCTTTAGTCCTCTAGCTATTGATATTTATCTGCCCGCATTGCCGCAAATATCGACCGCATTCCAAGTCGATCACACTCTTGCTCAAGACACGATTACATGGTTTTTATTTGCAATGGGTGTCGGGCAATTATTTGCAGGCCCACTTGCTGATAAGCTCGGACGTCGAACGGTTGCATTATGTGGTATCAGCATCTATGGGTTGAGTGCTTGCTTGGCGTGGGCCGCTCAATCAATTGATTGGATGTTGGCTGCTAGGTTGCTACAAGGCTTAGGCGCTTGCGCCACATCGGTAGCGGCCTTTGCAACCGTTCGCGACCTTTATGGGCCAGAAAAAAGTGGCAAGATGATTAGCTACCTAAACGGAGCCATTTGCTTTATACCGGCCCTAGCTCCAATTCTAGGGAGTTACTTGACTCATCACTTTGGCTGGCGCGCAAATTTTAGCTTTATGGCTGGCTTTGCATTAGTGGTTGGTCTTATGGTTGTAGTTAACATGAAAGAGACGAATCCAAAGCAGCAAAACGATCGCTATTTTGCACTGTCTCGCTATATTGATGTGTTGCGTACACCGACGTTTATTTTTCATGCAACGCTATGTCTACTCGCGATGGGCGTTATTTTAGCGTATGTGACGTCGGCTCCGGTACTCTTGATGGAGAATATGGGACTGAGCATGTCTGAGTTTACCTTTTGGTTTGGACTTAATGCGGTCTTTAATATCGCTGCTTGTATGTTAGCGCCAAAATTTATGGATAAAATTGGCACCCATAAAACCTTGCAATGTGGCATCCTTGTGCTGTTAATTGCGGGTACACTGATGGCTCTGGCGGCGTCATTCAATACGCCATTATCGTTTATGTTGCCCGTTATTCTTGGTTCAATTGGCTTTGCGTTTATTTTGGGCGCGGCAGCGGGTAAAGCGCTTGCTCCATTTGGCGATAAAGCAGGGACAGCGGCGGCGTTATTAGGTTTATTTCAAATGAGTGGCTCTGGTTTACTCGTTGGCACGATGCAGCGTACCGGATTAGAGCCTCAGTATATGATTGCTTTCTTAATGTGGTTGGCTCTTCCCGCGTTATTTATCTTGCGTAGTCGTTCTGGGCAGGCTTGGCATCAGATAATAAATATTACTGATTAGTAAAAAACGGTCAATTTGAAAACGATTTGGTTTTCCTATCGCGTAAACAGGTGTATATTTGAAGGTATATTCCTTTCTATTATTAACTGGATCGATAAAGCATGTCTTTGACTACTTACGAAATGGCTCGCATTCTTGAGCAAATGGAAGAGTCTCCAGAAAAAATCATGTTCGGTAAATTACTGACCGAGCTTGGCAATCAAAGTGAAGAGCGAATCCGTAGCGCTGCAAAACAAGTACCAATTCACATGCTTAGAGATATCGTTTATCAATTTCAAAGAGTGATTGAGTCACGCAAAGGCGAACAAGTTCAATCTTTGGCAAAAGAGTTAGCAGACCAAGGTATTTCTGCAGAAGAGCTACAGGCTTTTTTAGCAAGTAAATAACGTTGTCTCCAAATAAAAAGCCCTGTCGTGTAATCGACAGGGCTTTTTTATGGGTGGTGATTTTTAGCGCGTTGTTTATCGAGTATTAAAGTCTGTATTATCGGATAGCATTACGTATTATTTTATCGATAGAGAGTGGACCAGGACCCCAAACGACAATAATTAGAATCATGAGTCCCCAGAGCTGATGATCATAAAAACCTTGTTCCCAAAGTACGGGGTAAGACACGACAGCGGTAATATTAAAGATAAACAAAATCGCAGCCATTGGTCGACACAGTAAACCCAATGCCAAAAATACAGGTAGTATTAGCTCCGCTGCGGTGCCCATGTAAGCCGCTAACTGCCATGGTAGGAGAGGGACGTGATACTCATATTCAAATAGATACAACGTACTATCCCAAGAAGCGATTTTGGTTAAACCGGAATTAAAAAACACCCATGCGACCCAAATTCGACAAAAAAGTAGCAGTAACGGGATAAAGCCTTTTTGAATAGCTTCGATTGTTGAATCATACATCTTGAGCAAGTTTGCTAGTCTGTTGGTCATCATGTTACTCCTTTAGGTTGGTTGCTTCGCCATCGTTGACGTTAAACCCCATGACTATGTCCATAGACAACAATGTAGGAACTAAAGCTAGCTGTTCTGGCGGCAGAGATTTCAAGGGTAACGCCAACATGAGATGTGTAATGAGTTTGCTAAGAGGCGCATCAATTTCACTTAATGTAAGTGGTTGAGTGGTACTTCCCTGCAACAAGATAGTTTGAGAACGCTCAAGATTGAGCTCATCATAGTGGTTGTTTTCTACAGCCTGCTTAAGATCAATGAGTGCATATTGTGACGATATGACTTGGATGCTGGGATTAAGGTGAAGTTGAATGTCACCGTGCTGCTCTTCTGGGACATCCGCGAGCCTAATAATTGGTAGCGATTTCTCAGAGGCTACAGGTAACTCAAATCGACTGGCTTGATCAATTTTCCACTCGAAATTAATCACTTCAAGCAGGTAAGGTACTGCACTCGTAATGTGCTCAAGCTCTGTTACGGATTGTTTGAATCCGGCACCATAATCGAGGGTATTGCCCGACTGGGGGGGATGACGAATAATGTGAAACTTGGCGATGGCACGAAAACATTCCTCCCCAACGAGGGCGAATGTTATTGGATAGGTTGCCTGTAATACCTCGCTTAGGCTGATAACGAAGTTATTGCGATAGATCTGAATTCGCTCTTGTGCTGAGAAGTGGTCACTAACGACGCCACACATTTGAGTTGAGTTAGTATTAAGTAACGCATGAGAAAACTGTTGTTGTATGTCAGCTAACGTCTTCATGACTATGCGCTCCTCTTGGGTTGCAGTGCAATATCCTGCAATATATGGATCGCTTTATCTGCCTCTTCAAGTAATACTTTAGGTTCTGGAATATCAAGATCCCACTCGATGAGCGTTGGAATGGGTCCGTGACGAGCTATCCAACAGCGATAGAGCTGCCAGACTTCATCACTGACGTGAGTACTATGGGTATCTATCCAAATTTCCCCCTGATCAAATTGTTTTTTAGTGAATCCAGCGAGGTGGATTTCATCGACGGTACTTGCTTTTATTGCTGACAGATATTGCCATGGGTCATACTGATGGTTAAAACATGAGACATGAACGTTATTGAGATCGAGTAATAAGCGACAGTCTGTACGGGCTTGTACCTGTGCGAGGAATTCCCATTCAGGGATAGTGGAATATTCAAATCGAAGATAGCTTGAAGGGTTCTCTATGAGTAGTGGGCGTTGCAACGCATCTTGGACTTGAAGGACATTGCGACAAAATACGTCAAGCGCTTCTTCTGTGTAGGGCAGCGGTAAGAGATCATTAAAATGGTGACCGCCATGCTCGCTCCAGCTTAAATGATCGGAGACCATGGTGGGTTGTATCTCATTAACCAGATTCACTAATGATGATAAGTGTTGTTTATTAACAGCGTTGACGGAGCCCAATGACAACCCAATACCATGACAGCTGATATCTGTGTGCTGTCGGATTGCTCTTAATTGCTGTCGTGCTGGCGACGTGGCGATGAAATAGTTTTCGCTGTGAATCTCGAGCCAGCTCGACGCATTGTGGTGGTGCTGGAAATAGTCTAAGTGTGGGTGCCTTAGTCCCACGCCGACCCACTTGAATGCCGAGTGTTGATCCATTTCGATCTCCCTGATCAATGCTTGAGTGTGCATAACCTGTAGAAAACAAAAAGGGCGCATATTGACGCCCTTTTTGGATAAAAGCTTAAGAGTGCGCCAATCAAATGGCGATACTCTAACAGCGTAGTAAAATCTGCTGTCGGCTGCGCAAAGGCGTGATTATGCTGATTCAGTGCTACCGCCTGCCAACTTACCGCATACGCCTTTGGGTAGCACAACAAAGGCATCGGTCTGATTGTCTTCTTTTGCTGTCCCTGCGCATGAACTCGTTTTTGTTGCACAGTCATTTTTTCCAGCTTTCGCCACGCCATAACACTTTTCTTTTTCAGCAGCCACCGCTGGCGCCGAAGTGAGCATAGTGCCACCAAGAGCGATAAGACCTGTAACAGCAGCAGTGATAGCAAGATTAGATGATTTCATAGTAAGTTCCTCGAGACTTGATCCTTGTAATTATGTCCACAAGTGGTGGTTTGCCGACTTGCTTAATCAATAGGATAGGAGAGCGAGCAAAAATCTTTCAAAGAAATGCTAAATATTTTAATAAAATGTTAATTGTTATTTCATGGTTCTGATTTTAAAGGGTATTTACTGGTGTGGTAAAATTGGTTTTTTTTCTCAAACACGGAGTTGTTTGAGTTATAATCAAACGATATGTATAAATAACCAGTAGCGATGCCCATGGACCCTTCTCTTCTTCTTGACGGCCTAAATGACAAACAGCGTGAAGCTGTTGCCGCCCCCCTTGAACACCTTTTAATACTTGCTGGTGCAGGCAGTGGTAAAACACGCGTACTGGTGCATCGTATTGCTTGGTTGATGTCGGTCGAAGCAGCGTCTCCGTTCTCTATCATGTCGGTAACCTTCACGAATAAAGCCGCCGCTGAAATGCGTGGTCGAATTGAAGAATTAATGATGGGCAGTGCGTCGGGTATGTGGAATGGCACGTTCCATGGTATTTGCCATAGAATCCTGCGCGCCCATTATTTGGATGCTAAGTTGCAAGAAGACTTTCAGATCATTGATTCAGATGATCAGCAGCGCTTGCTTCGACGCTTGATTAAAGCGCAGAATCTTGATGAGAAGCAATGGCCAGCAAGGCAGGCCGCCTGGTGGATCAATGGCAAGAAAGATGAAGGGTTAAGACCATCCCATATTGATAGTTACCAAGATCCGGTAACGAAAACCTACCTGCAAATCTATACCGCTTATCAGGAAGCTTGTGATCGAGCTGGGCTGGTGGATTTTGCTGAAATATTGCTGCGTGCTCACGAGTTATTACGAGATAACAAATTTATAAGAGAGCATTACCAAGCTCGCTTTAAGCATATTCTGGTCGATGAATTTCAAGATACCAACAACATCCAATATGCTTGGCTACGCATGATGGCAGGGCCGGATTGTAAAGTGATGATTGTAGGGGATGACGACCAATCGATCTATGGTTGGCGCGGCGCGAAAATTGAAAATATCCAGAAGTTTCTTGATGAATATCCAGGGTCTAAGACGGTTCGGTTGGAGCAAAATTATCGTTCCACGAAAACTATCTTAGAAGCGGCAAACGAGCTTATTGCCAATAACACCGAACGTATGGGCAAAGAGCTTTGGACAGACGGTAATGAAGGCGAAAAGATTTCGGTCTATTCTGCTTACAATGAGCTCGATGAAGCTCGCTTTACCGTAAGTAAAATAAAAGAGTGGCAAGAAAATGGCGGCAGTTTAAGTGACTGCGCCATGCTGTATCGTAATAACGCACAATCTCGAGTGTTAGAAGAAGCATTGATTCAAGCACAGCTTCCGTACCGAATTTATGGTGGAATGCGATTCTTCGAGCGTCAAGAAATCAAAGATGCGCTGAGTTACCTAAGATTGATGGGTAACCGCAATGACGATGCGGCTTTTGAGCGTATTGTGAATACGCCAACCCGTGGGCTAGGCGACAAAACCTTAGAAACTATTCGGTACGCAGCAAGGGATCGTGGCGCAACCATGTGGGACACTTGTGTGGCGTTGTTGGATGAAAAAGTCTTAGCGGGTAGAGCTGCTGGAGCCTTATCTCGTTTCGTCGAGTTGATCAATGCGTTAGAAGACGACACGATTGAATTTCCTTTACATGAACAAACCGACCATGTCATTAAAACCTCTGGTCTGTTTGCTATGTATGAACAGGAAAAAGGTGAAAAATCCAAGGCTCGTATTGAGAACTTGGAAGAACTGGTAACTGCAACCAGGCAGTATGAGAAACCAGAAGAGGCCGACGACATGACATTGTTGACGTCGTTTCTCACTCATGCGGCACTTGAAGCTGGTGAAGGTCAGGCGGATGAGTTTGACGACGCCGTGCAACTGATGACGTTGCACAGTGCAAAAGGCTTAGAGTTCCCAATGGTCTTTATGGTGGGTGTTGAAGAGGGGATGTTCCCAAGTCAGATGTCGGCGGAAGAAGCAGGGCGTCTAGAGGAAGAGCGTCGACTTTGTTATGTGGGGATGACCCGAGCGATGGTGAAACTGCATATTACTTATGCAGAAATGCGTCGTTTGTACGGACAAGATAAATACCACAAGCCCTCTAGGTTTATCCGTGAGCTGCCACCAACGTGTTTAGAAGAAGTTAGGATGAAGGCTCAAGTGAGTCGACCAACCAACACTGGGCGATTTAGCCAAGCAGAAGTGAAGCAAAACTTCAATGAAACTGGGTTTAATTTGGGGGCGCGCGTTAAACACCCTAAGTTTGGTGAGGGAACCATTATTAACTTTGAGGGCAGCGGCCCACAAAGTCGAGTACAAGTGGCCTTTAATGGTGAAGGGATAAAGTGGCTAGTGACGCAGTACGCTAAACTGGAGCAACTTTAGTGCTTAGTGCTTAGTGCTTAGTGCTTAGTGCTTAGTGCTTAAAAAATCACAAAAGAGGCAGCGATGGCTGCTTTTTTTGTGTCGGTGATTTGCCGCAGAGCTGATGGTGTGACTCTCATTCAAACCAAGATTCGCTTATTCTGGGCAAAGAAAAACCCCGAGGGCTTGCGCCCTGCGGGGTTATGGTCTTACTCGCAGCAATCCGGCTACTATAGGTGCTCCATGCATCTAATCCATGATAGTGTGCTGTATTCCTTCAGCGTATTCCTTTCATCGCCATCCTAGCGGTGTCCTTGGTCTTATCCTGACCTGCCAACAATCCTCGTTAGCGCGCTTCACTTGTTCCTTGAGCGGTGTCCCTGACATCATCCTGATGTTAAGTCCTTTCCTCATCCAGAGGTGTCCATTGTCTTTCCTTAGTAGTAACCATCCTAGTTACTATTGCGTCCATTCAATGTCCAATTCGCTTTCCTTGCCGACCATTCATCCTGAATAACCGTATCTTCTTCCTGAAGATGCCCAAATCCCTGAGCGTTTCCTGTTCCGTGTCAGCATCCTTCCGACACAGATAATATTAAACCAATTAGCCTTTAGAACAATCACCTGTTTAAGAAAATAAGCCACAGCTGAGTAATGTGAGATTTTAATAAACTCATATTTTTCAGCTCCTTAGCTATTGTTAGGGTTGAATGCTTGACGACGAAAGCGATAATGACCTACTGCTTTGTGAGAGATCTCGCACACGGTGGATGTCGAAAGGCGTAACTGTGAGATTACAGTGAGACGGTCACTTGGTACAAGATGACGAGTCCAATGCCAGAAAATAGGAATCCACATAGTGAGTCTATATAAATAGAGACTGACAATAAGCGCTGTTGCAGCTTTTTAGTGGATAATGCCCAAGCTAAAAATGAGAACCAAACTAATGATAGAGCCCACAAAATAAGCAGGGCACTGATTTTTCCTGGTATCGACATAGTAGCGGGAACTAAGCTCGACATTAGGCTAATAAAAAAGACCAGCGCTTTCGGGTTGAGGATATTAGTGGTAAAGCCACGAGAAAAGGCTTGGCGACGATTAGCAAGTAATAGGCGCTCGTCGTTATCGATTACGGCTGGATCATTTTTTGCGGCCCAGCGTGAAATAACCGAGCGTAACGCGCCAACGCCTAAGTACAAAAGATATAACCCACCTGCGCATTGTACTAAGGCAAATAACGTGGGATGTTGATGAATGATATAGCTCACGCCAGTTAGGCTAAAAATGGAATGGACTAAAATGCCAAACGAGAGTCCAAGCGCAATATAGAAACCGGTTTGTCGCCCATATTTGGTAGCGTTTTGAACCACAAGTGCAAAGTCTGGTCCTGGGCTCATTAAAGCGACAAAGTGTACCGTCGCCAAAGTCATTAAGATGGTAATTTCATTCATAGTTTAACAATCCAACTCTATTTCGCTTTTTTTGTGCCGTTTTTAAGCCCATCAATACTGAATACCAGCAGCGCCCCCCAAATAAACGCGAATGTGAGCGCTTTATCAGTGGAGAAGCTCTCACCATAAATGAGAACCGCGAGCATAAACATCAAGCTTGGGCCGATATATTGAAAGAAACCGAGTGTCGAGAGCTTTAAGCGAGTTGCCGCGCCAGTAAAGCACAGTAAGGGTAAGGTTGTGATGACACCCGCTGAAATCAGTAGGACGTTTAAACTTACGCTGTTATTGAACAGGTTTGAAGTAGCACTATCAGCAAATATTGCTAGGTAGATCGCAGCAACAGGAAGCAGTACTAGGGTCTCAATGAACAGCCCAGTTTGAGCGTCTAAATTGACTTTTTTTCGCAATAAACCGTAGAAACCAAAGCTTGTGGCTAATGCTAATGCCACAATCGGTACTGATCCGAAGACAAACAGCTGAATTAGTACACCGATGGTCGCAAGGCCAACAGCAAACCACTGTAGTTTTCGTAGTCGTTCTCCAAGAAATAACATACCAAGAATGACGTTAAACAAAGGGTTAATATAATAACCAAGGCTTGCATCAAGCATATGATTAGAATTTACCGCCCATATGAAAATTAACCAGTTGGTACCCACCAGTAGCGAAGTGGTTAACAAGAAGCCCATTTTTTGCTTCGATTTGAGTACATCGCGCACACCACGCCAGCGACGACCATAGTGCAATAATCCCGCGAGCAAAAAGAACGACCAAAGAACACGATGGCTCAATATCTCTAACGGCGACACCTCCCCTAAAGCTTTAAAGTAGATAGGGGCGATACCCCACATGGTATAGGCACCGACGGCAAGTAAAATGCCTTCTTTAGCGCGTTGTTGTTCTATGGACATGCAGTGATTCTCAGAAGCGAAGCCAATTTGGCCGAAAAAGGGGAAGTTGGTTAGTATAGCGCTTCGGCGGCTGAGGGACTAATTATTGTATGAATGATAGACGGTGGTTAATTAATTGACTGAGTGATTTCCAGTTTCATTCCCTTCTGAACCCCTCTACAATGTAGCGTCTTTTTGCCCTTCATTTATTGTCAGGATATTGCATGACTGCTGTGTTACTTGCTGAACAGCCCGAATCATTACCAAGTTCACAGTCTGTCCTTGAGTCGGTTTTTGGCTATCAAGATTTTCGACCAGGCCAACAAGAAGTCATTGATAATGCGATCGCGGGTGCGGATGGGTTGGTCATCATGCCAACAGGGGCGGGTAAATCCCTGTGTTATCAAATTCCAGCTTTAGTTCGCTCTGGTGTCACTATCGTGATTTCACCGCTGATTTCTTTGATGAAAGATCAGGTCGACCAACTAAAGGCTAATGGCGTTGCCGCGGAGTGTATTAACTCTACGATGAGCCGCGAGGCTCTCGTTGAAACTTATCGCCGAATGAATACCGGTCAGGCAAAGCTCGTCTATGTTTCTCCTGAACGTGTGCTTATGCGAGATTTTATCGAGCGTTTAGAACATATCGAACTGTCGATGATTGCGGTTGACGAGGCGCACTGTATATCGCAGTGGGGGCATGATTTTCGACCTGAGTATGCGTCATTAGGACAATTGAAAGATTTATTTCCGTTTGTTCCCGTGATTGCGCTGACGGCTACCGCGGATGATGCGACTCGTAAAGACATTATTCAACGCTTAAGCCTCCAAGCCCCTCATGAGTACTTAGGCAGTTTCGACCGACCGAATATCCGTTATACGCTGGTGGAAAAACATAAGCCCGTGTCTCAAGTTGTTCGGTTCCTAGAAGAGAACAAGGGTGGTTGCGGCATCATTTATTGCGGTAGCCGTAAAAAAGTCGAAATGCTGACGGAAAAGCTGTGCAATAACCATGTCCGTGCCGCGAGCTATCATGCGGGGATTGATGCTGATGAGCGCGCCTATGTCCAAGAGGCGTTTCAGCGCGACGATATTCAAATAGTGGTGGCCACTGTCGCATTTGGTATGGGCATCAATAAACCGAACGTGCGATTTGTCGTCCATTTTGATATTCCGCGCAACATCGAGTCTTACTATCAAGAGACCGGGCGAGCTGGTCGTGATGGACTGCCTGCGGAAGCTATGATGTTGTATGACCCTGCGGACATGGGTTGGCTTCGCCGTATGTTGGATGAAAAAGATGAAGGTCCTCAAAAGCAAGTCGAGAGTCATAAGCTGAACGCAATGAGTGCATTTGCTGAAGCGCAAACCTGCAGACGCCAAGTACTGCTCAATTATTTTGGTGAGTATCGGGAGGAACCTTGCGGTAACTGCGATATTTGCCTTGATCCACCGAAGCGTTTTGATGCAACCGAGCAAGCACAAAAAGCGTTATCCTGCGTTTATCGAGTGAACCAAAGTTTTGGTATTGGCTATGTCGTTGAAGTATTACGAGGGATGGCGAACATTCGAGTTCGAGAGCATGGTCATGACAAATTAACCACGTATGGCATTGGCCGCGATCATAGCCATGATTACTGGGTCAGTATTTTTAGGCAACTGATTCATAAAGGCCTACTGAATCAAAATATCACGCGAAATTCGACATTGCAGCTGACTGAAGAGGCGCGTCCGGTGCTGCGCGGTGAGATGCCATTAGAGCTGGCGGTCCCTCGTTTGGATACCGCAGCAAGAAGTGCTAAATCAGAAAAACTGGTGTCGAAGCATTATGATAAGAAGCTGTTCGCGAAATTAAGAAAACTAAGGAAGTCGATTGCCGATGAAGATGGCTTGCCACCTTACGTGGTCTTTAGTGATGCTACCTTGATTGATATGGCTGAAATCCTACCCACCTCTTACGGTGAAATGTTGGCGGTGAATGGGGTGGGTGAGCGTAAATTAGATAAATACGCCGACCCATTTTTAGACTTAATTCAGGAGCACCTGACCAACCATGGCTGATTTCGGTTTACGTGAATACATGCGAGAGCAGGGTAAATTGCTCGTCGTCACACCTTCATTTGATTTCGATAGTTTTGACGAGTTAGCAGAGAAGCTTGTGCGGTCCTTATCTGCACAAGTTATCGAAAAACAATGGGATGCAGATCTTCACACTTGGCTCATTGATTTTGAAGGCTGTCGATTATTGCTAAAAGGAGAGCATTACAGCGAATCTATGTGGTTTGAAGCGTTAGATAAAACGAGTTCGATAGAAGAGTTGGATTTTCTTGCCACACTATTTAAGCAGGGCTTTTAGCGAATTCAGAGCTTCAATTAGGCTATTTTACGGGTAAACGTTTGCCTTTATCGCGTCTATTGCACCCTTAATTGATTAATGTATAATCGCCCGCCGCGAATCGGTGGAAACATCGATATTTTATTTCTGTCATTAGAGACGCTGTCTCACTTGGGTTCCCTCCACCCCAAGCAAAACGAAAAAGGTACAATATGAATCATTTTTCCCCTGCGCAACAGCGCAAAGCATTAACGCTTCTTGTTTTATTTCACCTTGTCATTATTGCGTCCAGTAACTATTTGGTCCAACTGCCATTCACTGTTTTTGGCTTTCATACGACCTGGGGTGCTTTTACCTTCCCGTTTATTTTTCTAGCGACTGATCTCACCGTTCGAATATTTGGCGCAGGAATGGCACGGAAAATCATCTTTCTGGTGATGTTACCAGCCTTAGCGGTGTCATACGGATTGTCGGTACTCTTTTTTGAGGGGCAGTTTCAAGGCTTGGGTCAGTTGAGTGAATTCAACTTGTTTGTCGCGCGCATAGCTGCCGCGAGTTTTATGGCGTATTTGCTAGGACAAATCTTGGATGTCCATGTCTTTAATCGACTGCGTCAGATGAAACAGTGGTGGGTTGCCCCGACATGTTCAACTCTATTTGGTAATGCGCTTGATACGTTGGCATTCTTCGCGATTGCCTTTTACCAAAGCCCTGATCCGTTTATGGCAGAGCACTGGACAGAAATTGCTTTGGTCGATTATGGCTTTAAGTTAATCATCAGTTTGGGGCTATTTGTGCCGATGTATGGTGTGTTACTTAATTTCTTAGTCAAGAAGCTGACGGCCAATGACGCTGAATTTAAGATGTCTGGGGTGAAAGCATAGATATAAAAAAACCGAACGAAAGTTCGGTTTTTTTTGGTTCGTTGTTTACTAACAGGAGCGTTAAACGGCCTTGATGAACAATGGCCAGCCTAAGTCAGATTGTCTATTTGACTCTATTTCAAGCTCTGCTGCGGTGAGTGGATTGCATTCAAGCCACTGTTTATCCAGAGTAAGTGTGAGGTGATCTCGATTACTCTCTAGCGTGACATTAGGTTGCAAATCACGTTGTCGCCTATGGGTAATAATGACCGCTAGGCGCAGTAAACGTAGAGCTCGTGTCGCACTCTCTGCTGATATAGCATGCTGTGGTGGTAGTGGACTTAATTGGTCTTTATAACGTCGGATCACTTCGGCTAAAAAGTGCTTTTGCGCTCTTGTATAGCCGGGGAGATCGATGTTTTTGAGTAGGTAAGCGCCATGTTCACCAGCTTTTTTAAAATCGAGAGTAAGACCGATTTCATGCAGTTTTGCTGCAGCTGTTAGCAGTGCTTCTCCGTGCGGCTCGCGGATACAATTGTCACCACCACAAGCATTGAGAAGCTGTAGTGCCGTTGTTGCTACCTGTTCACCATAAGCCACATCGAGTTGGCAGCGAGATTGCACACTGTTAATAGTACGCGCTCGAATATCATCTTGTTGAAGCTCAGACACCATGTCGTAAACCATGCCTTCACGCAGTGCACCGCCAGCTAATGTCATATACTCCAGCTCGAGTAGCTCAAAGATGGCGATGAGAATGGATAGTCCGCTAGGGAACACCAAAGCGCGTTCTAGCGTTAGCCCTTCAATGTCTAGTTCTTCTAGGTGATCAGCTTGCATGGCTTGCTTTTGTAAGCGTTTGAGTTTGGCATGCGTGATGACTTCATCCATCCCCTGTGCCAGCATGATTTCTTGTAGCGCTTGTACGGTACCACTTGCACCAACACAGGTATCCCAACCAATTTGTTGGTATTGTCCGAGGATAGGTGCAAGCGTGTCTTTCGCTGCACTGATCGCACAGTCGAAATTTTTCTTGTTTAATTGGCGGTCTTTAAAGTGACGTTCAAGCCAAGTAACACAGCCCATTTTTAAGCTGGTTAACGCTTTAGGTTGGAAGCCCTCACCGATGATAAGCTCAGTACTGGCACCGCCAATATCAACAACTAGCCGACGACCTGTTCCACCAGACGTGTGAGCCACACCTTTGTATATCGTTGCCGCTTCTTCTTCACCTGAAATCACCTGAATCGGATAGCCAAGAATATCATTGGCTTTATCGAGGAAAATATCGACATTGGTCGCGGTTCTAAGTGTAGCAGTACCAACAATACGGATATTTTCTTTAGGGATATCTTGTAGCCTCTCAGCGAAGAGACTAAGGCAATCCCATCCACGTTGCATGGCTTCTGGGCTTAACGCCATGGTGTCATTCAACCCAGCTGCAAGGCGAACCTTGCGCTTTATTTTTGCCATGGTTTGAATGCTGCCGTCGATGTGCCGAACCACTAACATGTGGAAGCTGTTCGACCCTAAATCAATCGCGGCATAAAGAGGCGAAGAATTAACTGCGTGACTCATAAAATGTGGCTATGTCCTTATTAAGAGCGTGGCGCTCTTGGTCTTCTTTGAGGCTTACGGTTTGACTGTCTAGAACCACCAGTGTTGGTACGACGTTGACCAGAGTTACGAGGTCTCATCGTTGTTAAAGGCGCCGGTAGATCGGTCAATAGTGCTGTTGAGTCATAATCTGATACTGGGATTGAGTGTTCAATGTACTCTTCAATCGCTGGCAGATTAATAGCATAGTCTTCACACGCAAAGCTAATGGAGTGTCCACTCGCGCCAGCACGACCAGTACGACCAATGCGGTGAACGTAATCTTCGCAGTCGTCAGGTAGGTCAAAGTTGAAAACGTGTGTGACTTGTGGAATGTGTAACCCACGCGCAGCAACATCCGTTGCTACCAGAATATCAACGTCACCTTGGGTAAATTGTTCCAAGATTTTTTCACGTTTCTTCTGTGGTACATCACCCGTCAATAAACCAACGCGGTGACCGTCGGCAGCGAGGTGGCCCCAAACTTTGTCACACTTGTGCTTAGTGTTGGCAAAAACAATGGCACGATCTGGCCAGTCATTTTCAATCAACGTCTGTAGCAGAGTCATCTTTTCAGTGTTCGATGGGTAGAAAAGTTCTTCTTGAATTCGATGACCTGTTTTTTGTTCAGGTTCAACAACCACATGCTCTGGGTTGTGCATATGCTCGAAAGCTAACTCTTGAACGCGATAAGATAACGTTGCTGAAAACAGCATGTTCAGACGATCTTTTGGCTCCGGCATACGACGGAATAAAAAGCGAATATCTTTAATAAAGCCCAAATCAAACATGCGATCAGCTTCGTCTAGAACGACGGCTTGGATGTTATTTAGGTTAAATACGCGCTGTTTGTAAAAGTCGATAATACGACCACAAGTACCGATGAGGATATCGACACCTTGTTCAAACTGAGCAAGTTGCTTATCGTAGCTATCGCCACCGTAAGCTAATGCTGTCTTTAGCCCAGTACTCTCGATAAGTGGTTTAGCGTCATTGTGGATCTGAATCGCTAATTCACGGGTCGGAGCCATAATAATCGCACGAGGCTGGTTAGCCGTACGACCGTCATGTTCAGGGGTGACGAGTAAGTGGTTAAAAGTAGCAGCGAGAAACGCGAGCGTTTTTCCAGTCCCTGTTTGGGCTTGGCCTGCAATATCTTGGCCGGTGAGCAGTACCGGCAACGCCAAGGCTTGGATAGGGGTACAGAATTCGAACCCTTTTTTTCCTAGCCCTTCAATGATTTGCGGTTGTAAATCCAAATCGGCGAATTTTTGCTCTGTGATATGCGTCTTTTTCATCGGCACAGAATATCAGCTTAAGCTTGCAATACGAAGTTAAATACTTTCCAATAGGAGAACTAATTGTTGGTGATTATCTCATCAACACGAAAAATATCGGAGTGAAAGATGAGTGAAAAGATTTTGCAGCTGACTGATGACGGTTTTGAAACTGACGTGATTAATGCTGCAGGCCCGGTTCTTGTTGACTTCTGGGCAGAGTGGTGTGGTCCTTGTAAAATGATTGCTCCTATTCTGGATGAAATCTCAACGGAGTACGAAGGCAAGCTCACTATCGGCAAACTTAACATTGACCAAAATGCAGGTACGCCACCAAAATTCGGTATTCGCGGTATCCCAACACTACTTTTATTTAAAGATGGTGCGGTTGCTGCGACGAAAGTCGGCGCATTATCAAAAACTCAATTGAAAGAGTTTTTGGACGCAAACTTATAATGATAAGTAACGAAAGCCGTGTATCTTAACAAATACGCGGTTTTGTTTTTCCCAAAGCTAGACTAGAATGACTTTTAGTGCTAATTTATCGCACGTTAATTAAACAAACGTTCACTTCTTGGTCGTTCCTGAGACCAAATCCATCTTAAATAAGAAAATAGATCCTATTTTGACTAAACAAACATCCACCACAATGAATTTAACAGAATTAAAGAACAGACCTGTTTCTGAGCTCGTCAAGCTTGGCGAATCATTAGGCCTAGAAAACTTGGCTCGTTTGCGTAAGCAAGACATTATTTTCGCCATCTTAAAAGCGCATGCGAAAAGTGGTGAAGATATCTTTGGCGACGGGGTTCTAGAAATTCTTCAAGACGGGTTTGGCTTCCTGCGTAGCGCAGACAGCTCGTATCTAGCTGGTCCCGATGACATTTATGTCTCTCCAAGTCAGATTCGCCGCTTCAACTTACGTACGGGCGACTCTATTGCCGGTAAGATTCGTCCGCCAAAAGACGGTGAACGTTACTTCGCATTATTGAAGGTTAATACGGTTAACCATGATAAGCCGGATAATGCGCGTAATAAGATTCTGTTTGAAAACCTCACGCCTCTACACGCTAATGAGCGTATGGTTATGGAGCGCGGTAATGGTGCAACTGAAGATATTACCGCTCGTATTCTGGATCTAGCTTCTCCAATTGGTAAAGGCCAGCGTGGTCTGATTGTTGCTCCGCCAAAAGCGGGTAAGACAATGCTGCTGCAAAATATTGCACAAAGCATTGCGCACAACCACCCAGATTGTGAGTTGATGGTTCTACTTATCGATGAGCGTCCAGAAGAAGTAACCGAGATGCAGCGCCTAGTAAAAGGTGAAGTCGTCGCGTCAACATTTGATGAGCCCGCTTCTCGTCACGTTCAGGTCGCTGAAATGGTGATTGAAAAGGCGAAGCGTCTTGTCGAACACAAGAAAGACGTAGTTATCTTACTTGACTCTATTACACGTCTCGCTCGAGCATACAACACCGTGGTTCCTTCATCTGGTAAGGTACTGACAGGTGGTGTCGATGCCAATGCTCTACATCGTCCTAAGCGCTTCTTTGGTGCGGCTCGTAATGTAGAAGAAGGCGGTAGCTTAACGATCATCGCAACAGCGCTAGTAGATACTGGTTCTAAAATGGATGAAGTTATCTACGAAGAGTTTAAAGGTACAGGTAACATGGAACTGCACCTAAACCGTAAGATTGCTGAAAAGCGTGTCTTCCCTGCGATTGACTTTAATCGTTCAGGTACTCGTCGTGAAGAGCTTCTGACTAAGACTGATGAGCTACAGAAAATGTGGATTCTTCGTAAGATTGTTCATCCAATGGGTGAGATCGATGCAATGGAATTCCTTATCGACAAGCTTGCGATGACCAAGACGAATAATGAGTTCTTTGATGCAATGCGTCGTCAATAATTGACAGCATTTCTCAATTTTAAAACGCCACCCTTTTAGGGTGGCGTTTTTGTTTGCACTTCTTTTGTTTCGAGCGCACAATCAAAGGAGTGTTAACAGGAGGTTAAAATGCTACAAGGATGGTTAGCATCGTTTCTCCTCAGCTTTACTGTTGTGATTATGTCACCAGCAGTGGCATCCAAGGAGATGGCGAAAGAAGAAGTGAATCACTGGCTCAACAGTGAACAAGTACAACTCAAGGTTTCTGAGTTTATCCGCTTGGTCGAAAAAGATGACATAGACAGTCTTAAGTTTTCTATTAATCGGTTGGCTTTGCCGCAACAAGAGGTTGCGCGTTTCTTATTGCTGAAAAATATTGAGCAGCGCGACATCATACTGACATCTAAGATGGCCATCTTTGTTCGAGGTCAGCAATCATTACCCCCTACTTATACGGTACTTGAGCGAGGGGAAGGGTATGAATTTTCGGTGCCTGCCTTCAATTATCCTGCGATTTCCTCACGATTGATAAAGCAATGGCAAAATGATCAAAAAACCTTGGACTTCATTCTGCTCACTGAAAGTGGTCAGCTGAACCTGCGAGAGTGGCTTTCTGAGGGAAGTGACTACGATAACCAAAATCGTGAAAGCGTGTTAGTGAATGAGTTTGATAGCTTGTCTCCTAAAGGAAGTGACTTCTTAATTGGCCAATTGACGAACGCTACGGTCACCGAGTGGTTACCTTCAACGAGGGTGCTAGTGAGAATGGCTCAAGTAAGTGAAGATAAGCAGCTGTATGAATTGTTGTGGAAAATGCGAGCTGATCATAATAGCCAAGCAGAGCTAGAGCGTTTAGCTGAATTAGATACGCCGTTTTCGCAGCAGCAAATCATGCTTGCAGCAATGAATCCCAGCCTAAAAAATCAAGCGCTATCTGAGTTAGCGCAAATCAACCCGCTTCCTGATGAGGTAAAGCAGTTTCTGGTTTCTAGGATGACGACTTCAGATGATGCATCATTTGTTGCTCAACAGTTAGCTCAATATGGGCATAGTGGTTGGGTGCGAGATGTCGTCTCGACAAACAATGATGTTAAAGAAAACTTGATACTACGAGCTCTGTCTAATTGAGGTAGCCTTGTCGGTGGTCGCCATCATTTTTGCTGCAAACTTCGCCAACTGGCGAAGTTTGCGTATATAATGCCTGCATCTTTCAAGGCGATGTATACCCTATGAATTTTAAGGATTTACGAGATTTTATCGATCATCTAGAGAGTAAGCAGCTATTGAAGCGTATTACTCACCCTGTTGACCCGCATTACGAAATGACAGAGATCAGTGATCGTACGTTGCGCGCTGGTGGGCCAGCTTTGTTATTCGAAAACCCAATCGGGTACGACATGCCTGTATTGACGAACCTATTTGGTACGTCTGAGCGAGTAGCCATCGGTATGGGCAGGCAAGAGGTCAAAGAACTACGCGAAGTCGGTAAGTTGTTGGCGTATTTAAAAGAGCCGGAGCCACCTAAAGGGTTTAAAGACGCTTTGGATAAACTGCCAGTCTTTCGACAAGTACTCAATATGCCAGTTAAACGCTTAAAGAGAGCGGCGTGCCAGCAGATCGTCTGGCAGGGCGAGCAAGTCGATTTAGACAAGATACCGGTAATGAGTTGCTGGCAAGATGACGTCGCTCCATTATTAACTTGGGGGCTGACCGTCACCAAAGGTCCGAACAAAAACCGTCAAAATCTTGGTATCTACCGCCAACAGAAATTAACTAAGAATAAAGTCATTATGCGTTGGCTAGCACATCGAGGGGGCGCGCTCGATCTTCGTGATTGGATGGAAACCCACCCGGGCAAACCTTTTCCGGTTTCAGTCGCTTTTGGTGCCGACCCAGCAACGATCTTGGGGGCCGTGACCCCTGTTCCGGATACGTTATCGGAATATGCATTCGCAGGGTTGTTGCGGGGAGAGAAAACAGAAGTTGTAAAATCAGTTAGCAATGGGCTTGAAGTTCCAGCCAGTGCTGAGATTGTCCTCGAAGGGTATATTGACCCGAACGAATTTGCGGATGAAGGTCCATATGGTGATCATACTGGTTACTATAATGAGGTCGAAAAGCACCATGTCTTTACTATCACGCACATAACGATGAGAAAAGACCCTATCTACCACAGCACTTATACAGGACGCCCACCTGATGAACCCGCTGTGCTTGGTGTCGCACTGAATGAAGTGTTTGTCCCTATCTTGCAAAAGCAGTTCCCTGAAATTGTTGATTTCTATTTGCCACCTGAAGGTTGTTCTTATCGAATGGCAGTGGTGACGATGAAGAAGCAATATCCAGGTCATGCTAAGAGAGTCATGATGGGAGTATGGTCTTTCTTACGTCAATTCATGTACACCAAGTTTGTTGTGGTCTGCGATGAAAGTGTCAACGCTCGAGATTGGGACGATGTGGTTCAAGCCATGAATGCACATATGGACCCGGTAGGCGATACGTTACTTATCGATACCACTCCTATTGATTCCTTAGACTTTGCATCACCCGTGGTCGGCTTGGGCTCTAAAATGGGCCTTGATGCGACGACAAAGTGGGATGCGGAACTCGCGTTAAGAATAGCGAAGCAAGAAAAACATGGCGCGTATCAACAGGTAAGTAGCTCTGACGATCAAGATTATAGCCAACAAGTGAAATCTCAGCTTCCAGAGGTTCTGGACTTTTACCTCGTGCCTGGAGCTGGGACTAATCGTATGGGAATTGTCATCGTTGATAAACAAAAGCCAGATCAGGCCGTAGCGGTTATGAAGCAGATTTGGGCGTTATTGCAGCCTAGCATTAATGTTCAGTTTCTCATTGCGTGCGATGGTGATGTGAATGCTCGTGATTGGAATGATGTCATTTGGGCGATTACCACCAGAATGGATCCTGCACGTGATACGTTAATGATTGACGAGAATGGTTCGAGAGTTGGGTTTGATGCTACCAATAAAATAGGTCATGAAACGTTGCGTGAATGGGGAGTTCCAATTAAGAAAAACCCAGAAGTTGTCGAAAAAATTGACCAAATATGGGATGAATTAGATATCCTATGAGTCATAAAGTAACATTGTTGCCACAAAATATAGAGTTTATCGTAGCAAATGGGCAAACGGTATTAGATGCAGCGCTCAACCAAGATGTTGCATTTCCACATCGTTGCAAGGTTGGAGCTTGTGCCTCCTGCTTATGTCGAATAACTAGAGGGCAAGTCAGTTACGACCTTGAACCCATGTTAACCGAAAATGAAAAACAGCAAGGTTGGATGTTCTCCTGCCTTGCTCATACTGAAAGTGATTTAGTCATTACTTTTGGCGAAGAATAAAAGAGATAAAACATGACAATAAAATGTAAAGTAAAGTCCATAGAGCCTTTAGCCTCAAATACCTACCAGATTCTGTTGCACCCAGAGACGCCGGTAAACTTTAAAGCGGGTCAGTATTTAATGGTTGAGATGGGGGAGTCAGATAAACGTCCATTCTCTATTGCAAGCAGTCCTTGTCGGCATGAAGGCGAAATCGAACTTCACATTGGTGCTGCTGAGCATAATGCGTACGCTATCGAAGTTGTTGATGCAATGAAGAGAGCTTTGGAAACCAATGGCGACATTAATATTGATGCACCACATGGTGAGGCTTGGATTCGCGAAGCCAGTCAACGCCCTATGTTATTGATCGCTGGGGGTACAGGTTTCAGCTACGTGCGTTCAATTCTCGATCACTGCATCAGTCAAAGTATCATCCAGCCAATCTATCTCTACTGGGGAGGCCGTGATGAGAAGCAACTCTATGCTAAAGAAGAGCTAGTAGCCATTGCCAGTCAGCACGCGCATATTCAGTTCATTCCTGTTATTGAGCACGCAGATGGTAATTGGAGTGGCAAGCAAGGAAATGTGCTGCAAGCGGTCAGTGATGACTTTGAGTCATTAGAAAATTTTGATATCTATATAGCGGGTCGCTTTGAAATGGCGGGAGCAGCACGTGATCAGTTCACTCAAAACAAGCAAGTGACACCAGAACATATGTACTCTGATGCATTCGCTTTTATCTAAATCTTAATAAAATGATGCGAAAAGGAGAGTTTTTATACTCTCCTTTTGTTTTTCTGCTGTTCTTTTCATCAAAAGAACGCTTTTTCTAAAAAAAATCAAATTAGGGGTTGCGTACGAGTTCAATCTGCCTATAATGCGCCACTCCAGACGGGAAGGCAGCAAAGCAAGAGCCAGACTGGTCTGGAAGGGAATGAGCCAAAACGAAATAGTTTGAAAAAGTGTTTGACACGACAAGTTATTTAGATAAAATGGCCGCCCACTTCGACAGGGAGCTGAAAGGCTTAAAAACGAAAGTTTAGTTGCTCGAAGTTATGTTCTTTAACAATATAGACCTATATCAATCTGTGTGGACACTTGTTGATGATAATCACTAGATACCTCGGTATCAACAATGGTTTTCAATGAACACGTGACCTAAGGGTAGTAAGTTCGCTTACTGTCACACAGTCAAAATTCATTATCGTTCTGTTGGAACGATAATAGCTTTAAAATTACTTCTTACTTTTTAAGTAAGGGACAGTTTTGAAGTCAGTATTCATTGAGCCGACAAAATCTTAAATTGAAGAGTTTGATCATGGCTCAGATTGAACGCTGGCGGCAGGCCTAACACATGCAAGTCGAGCGGAAACGACAACATTGACCCTTCGGGTGATTTGTTGGGCGTCGAGCGGCGGACGGGTGAGTAATGCCTGGGAAATTGCCCTGATGTGGGGGATAACCATTGGAAACGATGGCTAATACCGCATAATGCCTTCGGGCCAAAGAGGGGGACCTTCGGGCCTCTCGCGTCAGGATATGCCCAGGTGGGATTAGCTAGTTGGTGAGGTAATGGCTCACCAAGGCGACGATCCCTAGCTGGTCTGAGAGGATGATCAGCCACACTGGAACTGAGACACGGTCCAGACTCCTACGGGAGGCAGCAGTGGGGAATATTGCACAATGGGCGCAAGCCTGATGCAGCCATGCCGCGTGTATGAAGAAGGCCTTCGGGTTGTAAAGTACTTTCAGCAGTGAGGAAGGTTCATRCGTTAATAGCGTATGGATTTGACGTTAGCTGCAGAAGAAGCACCGGCTAACTCCGTGCCAGCAGCCGCGGTAATACGGAGGGTGCGAGCGTTAATCGGAATTACTGGGCGTAAAGCGCATGCAGGTGGTTCGTTAAGTCAGATGTGAAAGCCCGAGGCTCAACCTCGGAACTGCATTTGAAACTGGCGGACTAGAGTACTGTAGAGGGGGGTAGAATTTCAGGTGTAGCGGTGAAATGCGTAGAGATCTGAAGGAATACCAGTGGCGAAGGCGGCCCCCTGGACAGATACTGACACTCAGATGCGAAAGCGTGGGGAGCAAACAGGATTAGATACCCTGGTAGTCCACGCCGTAAACGATGTCTACTTGGAGGTTGTGGCCTTGAGCCGTGGCTTTCGGAGCTAACGCGTTAAGTAGACCGCCTGGGGAGTACGGTCGCAAGATTAAAACTCAAATGAATTGACGGGGGCCCGCACAAGCGGTGGAGCATGTGGTTTAATTCGATGCAACGCGAAGAACCTTACCTACTCTTGACATCCAGAGAATCCAGCGGAGACGCAGGAGTGCCTTCGGGARCTCTGAGACAGGTGCTGCATGGCTGTCGTCAGCTCGTGTTGTGAAATGTTGGGTTAAGTCCCGCAACGAGCGCAACCCTTATCCTTGTTTGCCAGCACRTAATGGTGGGAACTCCAGGGAGACTGCCGGTGATAAACCGGAGGAAGGTGGGGACGACGTCAAGTCATCATGGCCCTTACGAGTAGGGCTACACACGTGCTACAATGGCGCATACAGAGGGCAGCAAGCTAGCGATAGTG
>NZ_JAKJSS010000008.1:0-743337 GCF_050337205.1 Vibrio nomapromontoriensis | reverse complement strand
GCATTGTGGTTGGAATATCAGGGCTATTGTTGCCGTGCACACCATTTTGGTGTGGAAGGCGACCAGTCCAAAACGAGGCACGCGAAGGGCCACATAGTGGGTAAGCGGTAAAGGCTGAATTGAACCGCGTACCTTTATTTATTATCGAGTCGATTGCTGGGGTGTTTGCAACCGTATTACCATAGGCAGCAATGCCTTTTTTAGCCAACTGGTCGGCGGTAATGATGAGGATATTCACCGGTTTACCGTTGACCGTTTGGCCTTTCATTTTTTCTGCTATTTGCTCTGCTGGCGTGTTTGCCGATGCAGAAAAGGTCGTCGCTACACCAGTTGTGACGGCTGCGCCAGCGACTCCTTTTATAAACTTACGTCGGGAAAGAGACATAATTCATCCTATTATTTCAGTTTGTTATTGATTTGGTAAACTTTAAATTGCTCGATCTCTAGGTGGCTTTTCCAAGTTCTGAACCCAAACATACCGCTAGGAATTCGTTCAACATCACTGATTTCATAGAGTTTTTTGTCATTAGCGAAGACGATAGTCTTATCTTCTAGACTGATGATCTTGATATTGGTCATCACGTTCGGCGTGTTCATAAATGCTTTTTCGCTAACGTCGTACTCTGGTAAAAGTGGTCTCGTGCCATCACCTGGATAGTGTCTAAAACGAGTCGTTGAATTGTCGTTAGCGCCATAGCCAATGTAGTAAAGCTTGAAGGGGTCATACTTACGCATATCGCCTTCTCGCCATTGCGAACGTTCGAAGAAACCTTCTCCTTCTGGCGCGTTAGCCATCCAGAAAAAGTTTAAATCGGTCCCTCTATCATTAGGTCCGCCTTGAACGACTACAGCGCCGTCAAATTCAATCACAGACGGTGCGGATATTTCGTTTTTAAACCAAACCGTTACGCCAGCACCATCATCAATATCCAGCTTGTTATCGATGATTGAAACGTGTGACGCAGCGGTTTTTTCAATGACCCATTTATCGAGTCCTTGCTGGAAATTATCTTGGTGTATGAGTGTGGTATTTTCCTCTATGAATGTAATGGGATCGGAGATTGCGAAAACGCTAATTGGGGTTAGCGTTGCGGCGATTAAGCCAGCAGTGAGCATCATGTTTCTATAGGTTGTCATTATCTTTTCTCGAAGTCAGTTGAAAACTTTCAATATATTACGCATCGTAAGCAATCGAAGGGGTGTAATCAAGAGGTGTCATTTAAAAGTGTGACTAAAATAACGCCAGATTAAATTAAGCTGGTGGTTGTTACTTTGGTTTCTCGTTATGGCTTTGTTTATTAGTTGTTTATATAGCTTTGTTAGAATAAATCGTCTTCATGTAAAGTGAAGCTTGCTGTGACAGCCGTCACTTTCGCTTGAAAATGTGGTTTTCATATACTTTCGTTTTGTTATATTAACGACAAGATTTGAATGACAAATAAAAGAGGCATCACTCATGGCTAAGGCAAATGCTCGATCTACTCGATTTCATATGATGGCTAAGCCAGCAAGCTATCGATGCAACCTAAAGTGTGATTATTGCTTCTACCTCGAGAAAGAAGACATGATGTCGAGTGGGGAGAGTACCGAATCAAGCAATGAAACCAGTGCCCACAATATGTCTGATAGGCTGTTGAAGAAATATGTACGCGACTATATCGCCTCTCAAGATGGCGAAGAAATCGACTTTGCATGGCAAGGCGGCGAGCCGACATTGGCTGGCATCGATTTTTATAAGAAAGTGGTGGAGTACCAAAAACGCTATAGTGGCGGCAAAGTTATCACCAACAGTTTTCAAACCAATGCGGTGGCTATTAATCGTCAGTGGGCGCAGTTTTTTGCAGACAATAACTTTCTTATTGGCGTATCGGTTGACGGTGTGGCTGACGTTCATGATAAATATCGAATTTCCGTTAACGGACGTCCAACCTTTGAGCGTGTGCGCAAAGCCATTGAGCTATTGAAAGAATATAAGGTCGAGTTTAATACGCTAACGGTTATCAACGATCAAAACTGGGACAAAGGAAAAGAAACTTACCATGCGCTTAAGGCGTTGGGTTCTGTTCACTTGCAGTTTATTCCTATTGTTGAAGTTGATGCTTCTTGCCAGCAAAGTACCACAGGTCATTATTCTCCTAGCGCTGACGCCAAATTAACCTCATTTTCTGTGCCTTCTCATGGTTATGGTCAGTTTATGACGGAAGTGTTTAATGAGTGGGTTAAGGAAGATGTAGGCACTATTTTCATTCGCATGTTTGACAGCATGTTAGCGACTTGGATGGGCTATCCTGCTTCTATTTGCGTTCAGTCGAAAGAGTGTGGTCAGGCGCTAGTGATTGAATCTAACGGCGATCTCTATTCTTGTGACCACTATGTCTATCCTGCCAACAAATTAGGCAATATCGAAGATACCGATATTGCAAAACTAGCCACAAGCAAGCAGCAAAAACGCTTCGGTGCGGCTAAGTTTTCTCGTCTAACCACACAGTGCCAGCAGTGCCAATTTCAAGCACTGTGCTACGGCGGGTGTCCAAAACATCGCATTATTTCTAAAGAAGGCGAAAAGCATAAACAGAACTATTTATGCGAGTCATATGCTCAAATTTTCAATCATACCGCGCCAGTTATGCACTTAATGGTGCAGGAAATTCAGCGGGGCGGGATTGCAGCAAACGTCATGCCTATGTTGGCTGGCTATCGATAGATTCACAGTATTCATATTAACAGGAGATAACAATGAAACTGTCCTCGTTTAAGAAGACGGCTGTAGCGGGCATTGTGGCGGCAGCATGCGCGACTGTGCCATTTACATCCACCGCGAATGATCAAACAGAGCAACCTAATGTACTGGTCATTGTGATGGATGATCTCGGTATAGCACAAATGGACTTTATGCTTGATACGGTAGATAAAAATACGCTGAAGAAACGGCCCGTTCCTATGAGGTATGACGGTGATTTCGAGAAGTTATATGACGCTGCCAAACGCTCGATGCCCAATGTTACACAGTTAGCCAATGATGGTGTTCGTATGACGAATGCTTACGTGGCGACGCCTGTGTGTGGCCCTTCTCGCGCTGCGATGATGACGGGGCGAAATCCCCATAGCTTTGGTACCTATAGTAACGATGATGCATCATTAGGTATTCCAAAAGATATTACGCTTCTACCTGAAGTAATGAATGACAATGGTTACGCGACAGCCAACATTGGTAAGTGGCATAACGCTAAGGTTCGTAAAGAAAAGATCGCTGAAGAACTGCGTAGCCGTGATTATCATGAAAATGAAATCTCTATCGCAGAACCAGGCTTTGGGCCTGAAGAGCGCGGCTTTGATTATTCCTATAGCTTTTATGCTTCAGGGGCTGCGTTATACAACTCACCATCCGTATTTGAAAATGGCGTCAATGTACCCGCTCCAGGTTACTTAACGAAAAACTTAACGGATAAAACGATTCAGTTCATCGAAAGCCAAGCGAAAGACAAGCCATTCTTCGTTAACTTGGCATTAAGTGTGCCGCATATCCCGTTGGAGCAACACGCTCCTGCAAAGTATATGGACCGATTCGATACCGGTAATGTTGAAGTGGACAATTATTATGCTCACGTTAACGCAGCGGATGAAGGCATTGGTCAAATTATCGATAAGCTCAAAGAGTTGGGTGAATTTGACAATACGTTAATTTTCTTCCTTTCAGACAATGGTGCGGTGTTTGAATCTCCAATGCCAATGAATGGAATGGACCGAGCCTTTAAGGGCCAGCGCTATCGTGGCGGTGTACATGTCCCATTTGTGGTGCATTGGAATGGCGTGATTCCAAAAGGCCAAGTTAATGACACGATGATTTCGGCGATGGATATCATACCAACGGCGATGGGAGCCGCAAATATTGATGTTCCTAAGAGCTTAGATATTAACGGACAAAATATCTTGCCGTTGCTAAAAGGTGAAGATCAAAAGCCTCATGAGTATTTATATTGGGCGGGCCCAAGAGCGCATCACTATGACGCGACTAATGCGGAATTTTGGAGCCATTACTGGCAGTGGATTACTTATAACGAGAACGAGTTTGTTCCAAGTAAGCATATTGAAAGACTGTCGAAAGGTGAGTGGGCGATAAAAGACCAAGAGTGGTCGCTGCATTATTATGATGATGGTAAGGCTGAATACGAACTTTATCATTATGCACAAGATCCAGCAGAGTCGAAAAACCTTGCCGATAAACACCCGGAAAAAGTCGCGGAGCTTAAGGCGGCGTTTTATGAGTGGATCAAAGAGAAGCCTGCACCTGTCAATTGGGGGCAAGATCGCTACGAAGTGCTAACTGAGTCAGCAAAATAACCTGAAAAGTCAGTCTCATTGCGATGAGGCTGACTTTTTTGTTGTGCCTTTAATTTCATTTAGAGCCGAGTTTCGTGAGAGTGTGATATCTCGGATAACGGCTTTTCACCTTCACCCCTTGGAATACTAGTAGGTTGCGTCATGTCAAAATTCATTGCTTCTACCCCACGCCCTGTTATCGCATACGAACATCCCGACTTTAAAATGCACCTTGCTACGCTGCGAGAGCATGTCATTCGTCAATGTAAAAAACGAACGGCATTGAATCGGAATGATGAAGCGATTCAGGCGGCCTTTTCTGGGGGAGAAAATGATCTGAAAAAGCAGTGCGAAGCGTTGCTTAAATATTTTGCCGAGGCGTTTGTCCATTATTCGGTTTGGGATCACAGCCATGCCTATTATCCAGGAAGACCTAGCCAACAAAATGCTCGAACTGATGCACTAGAAGGCTGTTCTCGATTGCTTCCTCTGTTGGCGGCTTGGCTGAATCAATCTTCTACTCAGTCGCCGTATTTAACCGGACTCAACGGTGAGAGTTTTAACGTTGTTGAGATCATTAAGAAAGCATTTTTAGCGGGCACCAACCCCAAGCATGCTGGCTATTGGGGCACCCTCACTGATTACGACCAAAAGGTGTGTGAAAGTGCCGATCTTGCGTTAACGCTATGGCTGTGTCGACGCTGGGTTTGGAAAACGTTGAAAGCGTCGCAACAACAACAGATTGCTGATTGGTTTTTGCAAGTGAATGACTGTAAAACCGTGGATAACAATTGGCACTTGTTTCCGCTTACCGTACAAGTGGTCATGAAAAGTTTGACTGGGCAAGACCGAGTCCAGCGAGAACGGTACCGTCGCGTGAAAGAGTTCTATGTTGGTGATGGTTGGTTTAGAGATGGTGCCAATGGTAATTACGATTATTACAATGCTTGGGGGTTTCACTACTCTCTCTACTGGATAGATCAAATTGATCCCACGTTTGATGCGACGTTTATACGCCGCTCTGCCGTTGAGTTTACCAATAACTATCGTTATTTCTTTTCTCCGCACGGATTTCCATTTTTTGGGCGCAGCGCGTGTTACCGACTTTCGGCACCTGCGCCACTGTTATCCGTTCTTGAGTACGCCGATTCAAAAGTGTCGGTTAGGCAAGCAAAGCGAGTGTTCTCCTCTTGTTTGAATACCTTTATCAGTAACGGGGCGCTTAAGTCAGGCTTACCGACTCAAGGGCTTTATGGTGATGATGTTCGTTTGGTTGATAACTACAGCGGTCCTGCGAGCAGCCTGTGGTCGCTGCGAGCTTTGATTATCGCTTTTTACAATGGGGAGAAGACCGGGCTGTGGTCTGCCTACGAAGGAAAATTAGAAATTGAACTTGCTGATTTTTGTTTTCAGATCGAAAGTATTGAAGCCATGGTATCAGGTTGTCAGAAAACTCAAGAAGTCGTAGTGACCTTCCAGCATGACTATACCCAGGAACAGTCGCCGTTCACCCGTGCACTCAAAAGCCAGTCATGGCTTGCTAGTACTCAAGAAAAGCTGACTGGGCGCGCGCAAAGACCCAAGAACAATCTATTACGTCAAGGTGTCACTACTTACTCTTCAAAAATGAATGGTTTCTTTTAGTTTCACTTTTCTTTAATTCGAAAGTATTTGTGTGATCTTGATCCTCTAATTTGCTTTTGTTTTCGGGTAGTATGCTAATTGAAAGCTAACGAAGGATTCTTTTGGGGTAATTTATGTTTTTAGTCTCTTCGCGAGAAATGTTATTGAAAGCGCAACTGGGTGGCTATGCTGTCCCTGCGTTTAATATTCACAACTTGGAAACCGTTCAGGTTATTGTTGAAACCGCGTCTGAAATGGGTTCTCCAGTTATTCTAGCGGGCACACCAGGCACGTTCTCTTATGCGGGCACTGACTATCTAGTGTCTATCTGTCGACAAGCTGCGGTGAAACATAAAATGCCGATAGCGCTGCACTTAGATCATCACGAATCATTTTCAGATATCAAAACGAAAGTGGAAGCGGGTATTAAGTCGGCAATGATTGATGGTTCACACTTTGATTTTGAGCAGAACATCGATTTAGTACGTCAAGTTGTACAATTCTGCCACGGCTGGGATTGCTCTGTTGAAGCTGAGTTGGGTCGCTTAAGCGGTCAAGAAGATGACTTGATCGTTGATGCAAAAAATGCGCTGTTTACCGACCCTGACGCAGCGGTTGAATTTATTAACCGTACTGGTATTGATTCACTTGCTATCGCTATCGGTACTGCTCATGGAATGTACAAAGAAGACCCTAACCTAGACTTTGACCGTCTTGGCGAGATTCGCAACAAGACCGATCTTCCATTAGTTTTACATGGCGCATCGGGCGTGCCTGATGAAGATGTACGTCGTTGCATCGAGCTCGGCATTAACAAGGTAAACGTTGCGACAGAGCTTAAGATTGCGTTCTCTGATGCAGTGAAAGGGTACTTTGCAGAAAACCCAACCGCGAACGATCCAAGACACTACATCATCCCTGGTAAGCAAGCGATGAAGGAAATTGTTCAACAGAAAATTCGTGTCTGCGGAAGCGAAGGTAAGTTGTAATTTTCGGTTAGCGCTGCATTAACGCGATTGTTTTGTTAACGCCATGCTTTATTAACGCTACTGCCGTATTAACGCTTTCGCTTTATTAACAATAGTGCATCCATCACAGACTCTAAGCGGGATTGATTTTCAATGCCGCTTTTATTTTTCCCAAATAAAACAATCAGAATCTCGCTGAAGAGGTTGGAGTGACAATCATGACTAAGGTTCAAGCCACTAACCCAGTTAAAACAGTAGCAGTATTACTTGCCGATGGCTTTGAAGAAGCAGAGGCGGTCGTATTTATTGATATTATGCGCCGTCTTGATATCAGTGTTGATGTGTTATCTTGCATGGAAACAACCACACTGAATAGCTATTTCGAAACTCGTATCTCTGCGGATGATTTGTTAACGAATAAACTAAACGAAAGTTATGATGCGGTTATGATGCCCGGTGGTCCAAAAGGAACGGATAACCTTACCGTGAACGCTAACGTACTGGCGTTTTTGAATAAGCATATTGAACAGGGCAAATTGATTTGTGCCTTGTGTTCTTCAGGCGCTAAAGTGCTGGCAGCCAATGGATTACTCCAAGGTCGCTCCTACACAACGGGTGGCGGTTTGGAGAAGAAATTTGAAGACGGTAACTTTGTTGATAAGAAAGTTGTGATTGATGGCAACTTTATTTCAGGTAAAGGGCTTGGCGTGAGTTTTGAATTTGCGTTTACTGTCGCGAAAATGTTGCTAGCGGACAATCAGGAAAAAGTGGATTGGCAAGCGCAGCACATCTATTTTGATCATTGGCCATTACAAGATTGATATGCCTTCCGATCGCTTTCGGAAAATAGGGTAACAAAAACGGCAACGGAAACGTTGTCGTTTTTTATTATAATAAATAGCGATACATAGCCATCAAAACGTTACGCAATGTGTCCACATCATGTAACGATATCAAATAAAAAGCCTCAGTAATAAACTGAGGCTTTAACAATAGCACGCGAATGCTTACTAAGTGTAGGCGTTAAGCACGTGCTCAGGCACTTCGGTTGGTCTCCATGGATCACCTGTGCGCTCAAGCCATGGTAGCAGCTCTTCTTTAATGAGCTTTTCGACGATTTGTGGTTGTTGATCGGCCACGTTTTTCATTTGATATGGGTCATTGGCCATATCATGCAAAACGTAGCTAAGCGGCTTGCCTACTTTCCGGTCGACTACCAAAGTATAGTCATCCGTTCTCACGCCTCGGCGACCATACGACTGCCCACCATAAGGCATAAAGGTATAGAGCTGGGACGTTGGTCTTTCATCTCCTGCAATCCCTTTTACCGTGTTGGCAAAGTTACTGCCTTCTACAGTACCAGGGATATGTTCTGCTAGTCCTAACAGTCCCATGAGTGTTGGGTAAATATCCGGAGCAGAGAACAAAATATCATCTTGGTTTGGATTCAGAGTCCCAGGCCATCTGAAGACCATTGGGATGCGCATGGCTTCTTCGTAATGGACATTTTTAGTTGGATGACCGTTTGAACCAAGGCAGCAACCATGATCTGAGAAGAACACTACCAGCGTATCCTCTGTGAGCTGTAATCTGTCGAGTTCATCAACAATGCGACCGATTTGCTCGTCCACACCATAAACCATAGCAAGGTACTCTTTGAAGTACTTAGGACCATAGCCTTCATCATAGTCTTTATCCCAGACAACATTCTTACGAGTATTGAGCGATTCAGACGTTTCACCGTCGAATTTGTCGAGATATTTTTGAGGAACCTGATCATAAGGCGAGTGAGGAGGGTTCATTGAAACCACAAGCGTAAATGGCTTGTCATTGTCGCGATACTTACCGTCAGTATTACGAAGGTAGTTGATAGCAATATCCGCTTCGTGCTCTGCGCTCCACTGATCAATAAGTAGAGGCTTATCTCTTGGCGTGTCATTGGTCCAATACATCGGATTCATATGCAGATCATACGTACCATAGCTGTACCAGAAGTCAAAACCATGACGGCGATCGGGTGCTGTCCAGTCATTCCAGTAGCGTCCACCCATTGGGTTGTTATAGCCAGGAACAAATGGCGCTTCCGGTGCATCTAAATGCCACTTGCCAATGTAGCCCATGCTATAACCTTGATCTTTTAGAACGTCAGACCAAGTAATGTCATTTCTCTTTAGTTCAATACCAAAGTCGTGTCCGCCAAAGTTGCCAGGGACACCAGTGTGACTGTTTCCTTGAATACCATTTCGATATGGATATTGCCCAGTCATGAGCATGCCACGAAACGGAGTACAAAGCGGGAAGTTTGAAACCGCCTGTCTAAAGAACACACCTTGCTTAGCCAGCTTGTCCATATTGGGCGTAATAGAGCGGTCTTGTTTCATAAAGCCAAGCGATTGAGTACGAAGCTCGTCTGGAAATAGTACAAGTAGGTTTGGTTTTTTTTGCGATGCACCTTCTTTATTTTCGGATTGATCGGCGGCAAGGGCTTTCGGAGTGAAAGAGGAGCAACCAGCAAGTGAGGTCGCTAACCCTCCAGCGCCAGTAATTGCAATGCCTTTAAGAATGTTTCTTCGTGATATTGACATATTATTCTCACATGTTGAGTTTTTGCTTGTAATCCTGCAAGGAAGATTTATTCTATTCGAAAACGTAGTAGGTTTACGTTGATGTCCATCGCAAGATAACGAAAGTTACACTTTTATTAATAACGACAAGAAGCAACGTCAATTGCGTGCGTTAAAAGGTGATTCAACCGTTATTTCGTTTACCAAGTAACCTAAGTAGAACAAAGGTTGCAAGGTAAATGAATAACATGATTACGATTGTTATTATGACGATAGTTATAACTTTCTTTTAGTAAAAAATCGGAATCATACGAAAGATTGTGAAAGAGATCTCAAGTTTTCACCTTTCGAGTTGTTACGGTGTTTTTTGGGTGTAGTATTAATTTCGAAAGCAAACGAAGGTTTGTTTTCAGTAGGAGACTAAAGAGTGAAAAGTGCGATCGAAAGGCGGATGGAAATCGTTGATGTTATCAACAGCGACGGTAAAGCGCGTGTAGAAGATTTAGCATCCCGATTTGGTGTCTCGAGTGTCACTATTCGAAGTGACCTGAGCTTTTTGGAAAAGAATGGTTATGTTGTGCGTTCGCATGGCGCCGCTATTCCAAATTCTGGGGTTTTAGCTGAGCTGACTGTTCAAGAAAAGCGCCATCAAAATGCAGGCACAAAAGGCTTGCTAGGTGCAGCAGCAGCAGAGCTCATTAAGAGTGGTGACACAGTCATTCTAGATTCTGGTACTACCACGCGAGAGATCGCGTCAAACCTCAAAAATATTGAGGATGTGGTAGTCATGACCAATGGTCTGGATGTTGCGATGGAGTTGTCATCATCTTCGGGTGTAGAAGTATTGATGACGGGTGGAGTCCTTCGAAAGAAGGCGCTATCTTTTTCAGGTTCACAAGCAGAAAGCAGTTTAAAGAATTATCGCTTTGACAAAGTCTTTTTGGGCGTGGATGGATTTGATTTACGAACCGGTATTTCCACATACAATGAACAAGAAGCCAGTTTAAATCGGCTGATGTGTGAAATTTCCGAACAAGTGATTGCAGTCGTTGATTCGAGTAAGTTTGGCAAGCGTAGTTGTCATATGATTCGCGAATTTGGTGACATACATACACTGATTACTGACACCGATATCCCACATGAGTATGTTCAGGGGTTACGCGAGTTAGGTGTAAATCTTATCTTAGTAGAGAAAAAATAGTTATTTCCTCCCTATCAAACTAACTCCATAGCAGGCATTCAGTCCTGATTGTGGAGTTAGTACATGAACACCCTTTTAAATATTATTCAACGTCATAAGCAGGGAGAATGCAACGGCATCTATTCCGTTTGTTCTGCTCACCCGCTTGTCATCGAAGCTGCATTGTTGCAAGCCAAAAATGACAACTCTGTATTATTGATCGAAGCTACGTCAAATCAAGTCGATCAGTATGGTGGCTACACTGGAATGACTCCAGAAGATTTTCGAAACTTTGTTTTTGAATTAGCTGAAAACTGTCAGTTCCCCCTATCTAATCTTATTCTAGGCGGTGACCATTTAGGTCCAAATCGCTGGCAAGATCTGCCTGCCTCTGAGGCAATGGTTAAAGCCGATGCATTGATCGCAGCGTATGTTGCGGCTGGATTCAAGAAAATTCACTTAGATTGCAGCATGTCATGTGCCGATGACCCAGTACCGTTGACCGACGAAATCGTCGCTAAGCGTGCGGCTCGTTTGGCCAAAATTGCTGAAACGACCGCGACTCAAGAGTTTGGCAAAAGTGATGTGGTTTACGTTATTGGGACTGAAGTACCAGTTCCAGGTGGGGCTGCTGAAGAGCTTGAAGAGCTTGAAGTTACGACTGCGGAAGCCGCAACGGAAACCATCAATAGCCATCGCGTTGCATTTGAAAACGAAGGCATTACTGACTGTTGGCCACGTGTTGTTGGGCTAGTAGTTCAGCCTGGTGTTGAGTTTGACCATACGTCAGTCATTGACTACCGCCCAGAAAAGGCGACAGAGCTTAGCAACATGATAGAGCAACATGAGCACATGATCTTTGAGGCTCACTCTACCGATTACCAAACACTGCAAGCTTATCAAGATTTAGTTCGTGACCACTTTGCCATCCTTAAAGTTGGTCCGGCATTAACATTCGCCATGCGCGAAGCGTTATTTAGCCTTTGCAATATCGAAGAAGAAATCGTAACGAAAGCACATTGCTCTCATCTAAAAGAGCAAATTGAACAACAAATGTGTTTGAAGCCAGATAACTGGAAAAAATACTACCAAGGTGACTCTCATCAGCAGCGTTTCGCTAGAAGCTATAGCTTTAGTGACCGTATTCGCTATTACTGGCCAGATGAAGCCATTAGCGTGGCGCAAAACAAACTGTTTGAGAACTTAACTCAGTCAGGCTTGCCTTTCCCGCTACTCAGTCAGTATTTACCTGACCAATTTAATGCCATCCGTAAGGGTGAGCTGCAAGGCACGCCAAAAGCCGTTGTTATCGACAAAATCCAGCAAGTACTTCGTTCTTACGCGAAGGCTTGTAAGCTTCAAAACTAAGGAAAATCAATGAACAGTTATCTAGGTTATACCGAATCTGAACTTAATAATAATAAAGGCTATTGGACTGCAAAAGAAGTGATGCAGCAACCTGACTGCTGGCGTAAAACGTTCGATATCGTGAGTGAGTGCCGTCCTGCGTTAACTGACTTTTTAAGTCCGATCATTAACCAACCTAACTTTAGAATCATTTTAACAGGTGCGGGTACGTCAGCGTTTGCTGGTCGTGCGGTTGCTCCGGCGCTAACGAAAGTGACCAAGCATCGCATTGAGGCGATTGCTAGTACTGACCTTGTTTCAAATCCGACAGAGTATTTTTCTGAGGACTACCCAACACTGCTAGTTTCATTTGCTCGTTCAGGTAACAGCCCGGAAAGTGTCGCTGCGGTGGAATTGGCTGATCAGTGTTTGAGCAACTGTTACCACTTGTTCTTAACGTGTAACACTGAAGGCGAACTTTATAAAAGTAGTTTAAATAACGAAAGACGCTTTGCATTGGCAATGCCTGAAGAAAGTAATGACCAATCTTTCGCCATGACATCAAGTTTCACTTCGATGATGCTTTCACTATGTATCGCTTTTTCCGAAAATACTTTCAATAAACAAGAAATCGAAAATATTTGCGCGAATTCTGAGGCATGGATCAACGAAATAAATCCATTATTGACTAATATGTCAGGCGAATATGTTGAGCGAGTAATTTACCTTGGTAGCGGGGGATTACAAGGCTTGGCACAGGAATCTTCGCTGAAGCTTCTAGAGCTCACTGCGGGCAAGATTGTGTCTTGTTTTGACTCTCCGTTGGGCTTCCGCCATGGACCAAAATCTATCGTTGACGATAAAACAATTATCTTTGTTTTTGTTTCTAACGACCCCTACACGCGCAAGTATGATCTTGATTTAATTGCTGAATTACGTCGAGACAACATTGCCAAGCGGGTAGTTGCAATCACGGCTCAAGCCGATGATATCTCTGTCGATGAAAATTGCTCTCTTGTCCCAGGCATGTCTGCAGCTGCTGATGTACAACTCTTATTCCCTTATATCACTTTTGCCCAAATCTATGCATTCCATAGCGCATTGGGCCTTGGAAATACCCCTGATAACCCTTGCCCAACCGGTGAAGTAAACCGCGTGGTTCAAGGTGTGAATATCCATAAATTAAATAATTAATAAAGGTATGACTATGACTTCACCAAATATTGTATGGACCCGTATCGACGAACGTTTGCTACATGGCCAAATTCGTATCACTTGGGGTAAACACACAGAAGCGAACTTAATCCTAGTGGCGAATGATGACGCCGCTGAAGGGCCAAACGCAGCCTTTATGCAAGCAGGCATGAAAGCATCAGCAGGTGGCGAATACGCCGTGCGTTTTTTCTCTATTCAAAAAACCATTGAGGTGATTCACAAAGCCTCGCCAAAACAAAAGATTTTCGTTTTATGTAATACCCCTGAAGATGTTGCTCGCCTTGTTGAAGGTGGTGTGCCAATCACGCACTGCAACGTGGGCAACATGCATTTCCATGAAGGAAAACAGCAAATTGCAAAAACGGTATCAGTAGATGCTAAAGACATTGCAGCGTTTGAGCGTTTAACCGCGAAAGGCGTGACATGCACGATTCAAAATACACCCGACCAAACACCAATTGATGTTTTGGAACAAGCGAAAGCGACGGCATAACCGAGGACTTAGACGATGGTAATGGAAGCACTTCTGGTCGCACTTTGGGCGTTTTTTTGTGGTATCGATAAATACGATGTCGCATTAAACATCCACCGACCACTAATTACAGGCCCTGTAGTGGGCCTGATCATGGGAGATATGCAAATCGGCCTTATCGCTGGTGCAACTCTTGAACTTGCATGGCTTGGCTTAGTGCCAAACGCAGGAGCTCAGCCGCCTGATGTAACGCTAGGTACGATTGCAGCAGTTGCGTTTGCAGTGATGACAGGTCACTCAGCAGAAGTGGCGATGGGTGTCGGTATGCCGATCGCGGTTCTTATGCAAATGCTAGTAATTGGTTTCTTTGCGATGACATCATTCACGATGGGTAAAGCAGACCGATTTGCGGAGCGGGGGAATAGTGGCGGCATAGATATGTTGTTGATTGTCACTATCACGTTACGTGCCTTACTTTACGCTGTGGTTGCATTTGTCACTGTTTACTTCGGTGAGCAAGGTGCGAAATGGATTGATGAGAATGCTCCAACTGTCATTCTTGAAGGTCTTGGTATCGGTGCTCGTATGGTTCCGGCAATCGGTTTTGCGATGCTTCTTAAAATCATGTGGTCAAAAGAAGTGGCGGGTGTGTTCTTTATCGGTTTCGTTATGACAACGTATTTAGAACTACCAATTATGGCAGTAGCGGTAATCGGTGCATCAATCGCGGCTCTGTACTACTTCTTTAGCGGCAATGGCGACTCTAACAATAACAACCAGGTTGAGGAATTTGAAGATGGCATCTGATACCACACTACTTGACACTTTGGACGTGAAAACGGGCAAAGAAAATGACCAACACGTAAGCCTTATTGATGACGTTGATGGTTATGAAGATACAACGGTTAGACAGGTTATTAGCAAGAAAGATTTGTGGATTTGTTCAATTCGCGGACTTTTCATGGAAGGTAACTTTAACTTTGAGCGTATGCAAGCCGGTGGTTTCGCTTACTCAATTATCCCAGCACTGAAAAAAATTCACGGCAATAACAAGCGTGACTTTGCTAAAGCACTAAAGAACCACCTTCAGTTCTTTAACGCGAGCCCAAAACTATTTACGTTCCTACTCGGTACCGCGATAGCGATGGAAGAAAACAAAGAAAAGCCGTCTACGGTTAACGTGGTTAAAGTCGCGGGTATGGGCCCTACAGGCGGAATCGGTGATGCGATTGACCACATGACGCTAATGCCACTGACTCTTGCTTTAGGTGCATCGATTGCACTTGAAGGGTCGATTGCTGGTCCGTTTGTGTTCTTCATCTTATACCAAGCAGTGCACTTCTTTGTTTACTTCTGGTTGATGTTCATGGGTTACAAGGCGGGTACTGCTGCCATGGTGAACCTAAGTGGTGCTACTGAGAAGTTGGCTAAAGCGGCGAACATTATGGGTATCTTCGTAATTGGGGCCTTGTCCGCCACCTTTATACGGGTACAGACCACCGCCACCTTGGAGTTGGGAGGGGCAGTGGTTAATCTGCAAACCGATCTCTTCGACAAGATAATGCCAAACTTATTACCGCTTGGTTTGGTGTTCTTAATGTTCAAAATGGTGAAAGGAACAGGCTTCTGGGCTAAACCACCTGTTCTTATCTTCTCAGCCTTGATCGGTGGTGTAATCGGTCACGCTCTCGGTATTTTGTAAGTGTTATAGAGGGGCGTTCGCCCCTCTCTTTTCTTGAGGTTTTATTATGATAGGTCTGGTTATCTCCGGTCACCTAAACTTTGCTACGGGTATGCAATCTGCAATGCGTGCAATCGCTGGTGAACAGCAACATGTTGAGTTCGTCGATTTTCTTGAAACAATGTCTACTGATGACCTTGAAGTTCAGTTAAGAGCGGCACGAGATAAAGTGGAAACGGGTAGTGGTGTGTTGTTTCTAACAGACATTCCAGGTGGTTCGCCGTGTAATCGTGCAATGACGATCATGATGGATACGCCTAATGTTGAATTGCTGGCTGGCGTAAACTTACCGATGATTGCCAATGCTGCGTTTGAGCGCGAAGACACAACGTTAAACGAGCTAGTTGAGACGCTGCAAGAAATTGGTATCAGCTGCCTTCAAGACATGCGTAAAGTGCTTGAAGAGTCTATGAAAGCAGAGCCAGTGCTGTGCGATGAGGAAGGACTATAAGTGATGACTTTTGCTGTGAAGTGTGCACGAACATTTACTGGCGCTGGTATTGAATCAGACAGTTATGTTGTGATAAATAGCGGCAAAGTCGAAGCGATAACTAAGCAGAAACCAGAAGGTATGCCTGTGCATACCTTCCCAAATCTCTCTTTATTGCCTGGCTTTATCGATATTCATATTCACGGACGCGGTGGTTCGGATGTTATGGATGCCTCCACCGAGTCTTTACAAACGATAGCCAATGCACTTCCTGAAACGGGTGTTGTTGCATGGGTAGGAACGACGGTCTCTGCGCCATGGCAAGATATTCTTGATGCATTGAGTAACGTTAAGCACTACCTGACTGAAGACCAGAAACATGGCGCTCGTCTGCTAGGTAGTTTCCTAGAGGGACCTTATTTCACTGAACCCAATCGTGGTTCTCACCCAACTGCGTTTTTAAAATCGGCCACCATTGCTGAATTGGATGAGTTGGTCTCTGTTGCTGATGGCACGCTAATGCGTGTGGCCATTGCTCCCGAAACAGAGGGTGCGATGGATTGTATTGAATGGTTAAAACAGCGAAATATTCAAGTTTCTGTCGCCCATACCGCTGCCGATTATGCCCAAGTCACAGAAGCTTTCCATAAAGGCGCCGATTGTGGTGTTCATCTGTTTAATGGCATGAGTGGTTTGCATCACCGTGAACCGGGCTGTGCTGGCGCTATTCTTTACCACGACATGCTAGCGGAATTGATTGCCGATGGAGTTCACGTCAACCCTGTCATGATGCAACTCGCTTATCGCATGAAAACATATCAAGGCATTGCCCTTATTACAGATTGTATGAGAGCAGGTGGTCTAGAAGATGGTGATTACCAACTGGGCGCTCAAACCGTTTCAGTAAAAGATGGCCAAGCCAGAACAAAATGCGGCTCTTTAGCGGGCAGCACTTGTAGCATGGACCAAGCAGTTCGCAACATGATCTTTAGCGCGGGTGTTCCTGAATGGGAAGCGGTGCAGATGGCGAGCTCGGTACCGGCTAAATACCTTGGTCTAGACAATCAGCTTGGCAGCATTGCTGTTGGTAAGAACGCCTCGTTCACCTTGGTCGACAGCGACCTAAATATACATCACACAATGATTGATGGTGATTGGGCATACCAATCCGTAAGTAAATAAAATTTCAGGGATAATTATGAATATTCGTCAACCGATCCACAGTGATCATGCTAAGCAACTGGATACCGCGGGGATCCGTGAGCAATTCTTGATTGAAGACATGTTCCAGCCAGATGCGATCAATCTGACATACAGCCACATTGACAGAATTATTGTTGGTGGCGCGGTACCTACTGCGAGTGCGTTGGCGCTGCAAGGTGGCAAAGAGTTAGGCGTTGATTTCTTTTTAGAGCGTCGTGAGTTGGGTGTGATCAACATTGGTCATCCTGGGATCATCACGGTTGATGGCGTCGAGTATGAGATTGGTACTCGCCAAGCCCTTTACGTTGGTAAAGGGGCAAAAGATGTCCAGTTTAGTAGCACATCAGCAGAGTCTCCAGCGCGTTTCTATATTAACAGCGCACCTGCCCATCAAACGTATCCAACGCGTAAAATTGGCGTTGAAGATGCGTCGGTAGAAACGTTAGGTTCTCCTGAGAACTGTAACGTGCGAACCATCAATAAGTATTTGCACCCAAGCGTACTGCCGACTTGTCAGCTATCAATGGGCTTAACAGAACTCGCACCAGGAAGCCTTTGGAATACGATGCCATGCCATACCCATGAGCGTCGCATGGAAGTGTATCTCTATTTCAACATTCAAGCGGATAACTTGGTGTTCCATTACATGGGCGAGCCACAAGAGACTCGTCATATTGTGGTTCGCAATGAACAGGCGGTAATCAGCCCAAGCTGGTCGATACATTCCGGTGTCGGTACCGCGGCGTACACGTTCATATGGTCAATGGTCGGTGAAAACCAGACATTCCATGATATGGACCATGTAAAAATGAGCGACTTGAAATAGCCAAAAAATAACGACTAGCGTGAGGAAATAACGCTGATCTGTTTTTAATCTGTTATTTGAAAGTCATCTCGTAGATAGAATTATTAATTTTAAAGAACAGTAATAAGGGCAAATACAACTTGTTGGTATTACTGTTTCTTTAGGTAAGGATTGAATGATGAGCTTAGGAACAAAAGAAGAAATTTTGGCGACGATGAAGCGTGTATATCGCTATCAAGCCAACAATCAAACACGTAGTGTTGTTCGTCGTAGTGGTAAAACGCGCTTTATTAAAGATACCGATTGGGAGCGTGGTGTGTTTTGGTCGTGTACATCGGCGGCTTGGAAAGCAACGGATGACAATGAATATCTTGAAGGTGTTTTAGATTACGCCCTTCATACAGGCTTTAGAACGGGCCCCAATGCTCGCTTTGCGGATGATCATATCTGTTGCCAAGCGTATATCGATGTCTACCCAACCGTTGATCAAATTGAAGCGCTAGAGCCAACCATCAAAGCACTCGATATTATGGTCGATGAGCCAGCGCCTGGCCGCAAAGATTGGTGGTGGTGTGATGCATTGTTTATGGCTCCGCCTTCTTTTGCTGCGCTCTCTCAGCAAACGGGCGATGAGCGCTACCTAAATTATATGCATACTGCTTATTGGGATAGCGTCAATCATCTATTAGACCCTGAAACTGGCTTATTTTACCGAGATCACCGCTATATCCCAGACGGCAAAGGTGGAGAGCTACGTGAAAGCAATGGCGAAAAGGTATTTTGGAGCCGTGGTATTGGTTGGGTGTTAGCGTCAGTACCTCGTTTAATGGAGCGTATGCCAGAAGACTTTCATGGCAGAGAGCAGTACTTGGCCATGTACAAAGACCTTGCGGCTGAAGTGATTAAGTATCAGCAGGCAGATGGTTTTTGGCGAACAAGCTTGCTAGACCCAGAAAGCTTCCCTGCACCAGAGAGCAGTGCTACATCATTGTTCTGTTACGGTTTGGCATGGGGCATCAATAATGGTCTTTTAGACCGTGAAACCTACATGCCAGTGGTAGAAAAAGCATGGGCAGCGCTACAGCCATGTATCCATGAGAATGGAATGATGGGATGGGTTCAACTGCCTGCATTTAACCCAAGAGATGTTAAGTTTGAGCACAATATTGACTATGGCGCGGGTGCCTTTATGTTGGCGGCCTCTCAAGTCGCAATATTGAGCGAGTAATTACATAGTTAGCGTTTACAAGGCCGATTTTGACTTGATTGAAATCGGCCTTTTTATTAGTAAAGGAAATAAATATGATAAAGAAATTAGCACCAGCGTTACTACTCCTTAGTGGTTCACTTATTGCTGCTGAAAAAACTAACGATATTGAAAATATTTACCAAATCCAATACACAAAAATAACGCCACAACTCGGTGATAAAGACAGTAATACACTGTGGGAGAGCGCCAATACATTAACGAGCTTTACATTACCTTGGAGAACGACTACACCACCAAAAACTCAATTTAAAGCACTTTGGAACGAAGATGCTATCTATATTCGCTATATCGTAGAAGACCGCAATGTTGTCATTGGAAGCGATCCACAGCGTGGCGCATTAGATTCTGATCGTGTGGAAATATTCTTAGCGCAAGACCGTCAGTTAACGAATTACTATACCTTGGAAGTAGATGCCACCACCCAGTTTTACAGCATGCACGCTCAATATGACCAAGAAGCGAAAAAGATCGGCAGTCGCGATGATGTCTGGCATTGGAACAATGTTGAAACTTATGGTGACACCACGCCTGATGGTTATCATGTAGAAATGAAAATCCCACTAGAAACGATTACAGAACTCAAGCTTTGGCAAAATGATGATCAAACCCAGCTACTGTGCGCTCTGATGAGAGCGGAGTTTTCCAAAATGGAGAATGGAGAGATAGATATGGCGTGGATGACTTGGATCGATCCGAATACCCCTAAGCCTAACTTCCACAATCCAGGCACATTTGGTGAGTGTCAGTTAGTCAAATAGTGGACTGTTTCTGATATAGATTGCTACTTGCAATCGTAAATAAGGGTCACTTGGTAGCGACCCTTATTAATATGGTTAATAGTTAATAGTTAATAGTTAATAGTTAATAGTTAATGGCTAATAGCTAGCTAGGATGAATTAGCGAGAAAACAGTAATGAAGATTCTTGACTTAAATTGGTCAAAAGAAGAGTTTTGTTGTTTACGATATCAACTCGGCGACTTTGCTGCGCTTCAATTTTCAGAAATCGCATAATAATAGCGAGTTGCGCTGTAGTTAGTGGCTCGGATGGGTTAACGCTCGTATCTTTAAACTCATGGGGAGACACTAGCAGATAATTATCGGTCACTTTCCAAGTACCAAATTCAGATATTTTTATCAGTGAAGACTCGTTTGACGAGTCTGTTGACCACTGCATTGACGATTCTCGAAAGTATTCACCATTGGGTAGGTAGCGAACGTTTGCCGTGATTTTCAAGTGACGCAAAGGGACGATTTCAGTGTCCAGATAGTGATGTTCATTGACCACGCCTGAAATATGAGTTTGCCATTCATTGGCCATAAGGGCTCGCTCTATTTTTCGGTCGCTCTTATTATACAGCCAAAAGCTGAATATCGCAGAGGTGAAAAATAAAGTGAAAACACACGACCGTTTCATATTATACGTCTCGTGCACATATATTATTTAGAAGACCGGATGTGCTGCTAAATAGATGCATAGTTGTATTCTGGCTTGACTGTTCAACTGAGTGAATGAAGTTGAGAGCGAGCTGGGCACTTTTTCCACCTGTGACGATGACTTCAGTTGGACGTTGGTCCTGCGGTACCCCTTGAGTGTAGTTGGTTACGCATCGTTCAATTGTTGAGTGCCACTGAGACAGCGTAGCGTGTGGCGTAGAAGTCACGATGTCTATGCTATCAATTTGGCCAAGCGATTGAAACGAATGGGTTGGCGAATCTGCATATGCGTAAGCCAAAATTGGCAATAGTAGCGTTGCAACGATCACCGCCCACATTGCACGTAGTGACGAAGGCGGTTTAATGGCCGGAACAATATCGACTACTGGTTCTGATTTCATGACGGTAGTTGATGCCCAATTTTGGTTTTCCGCTACGGAGTCACACCAATCGGGAACGGTCGTCGAAAGTGGTATTGGTGCTGCCTGAAATGATGTAGTTTCTTCGGAAAATTCGTCCGTTTCTGAGGGTTGAATAGACGCGATGAGCTTGTAGCCTCGTCTTGGAACTGTCTTAACAAAAAGTGGTGTTTTTGTTGGGTCTTTTAGCTGCTTTCTAAGTGTGGATATCGCTTGAGTTAGACTTGAATCTTCCACTTCAATTCCTTGCTCACGCCAAACAAAGTCATGAAATTCACTGCGGCTTATAATTTCATTAGGGCGTGCAATGAGCAGTTGTAAAATACGGTTTTCATTGTTGCCCAGCTTTACTTCTTTATCGTTGTTGGTTTGATCCACAAGTGAGTGGTTAACTGGATTGAATAGATAAGTTTGGCCGAGAATGAATGTCTTCCCTGAATGATTCATGATGTTTTCTCGCTATTTGAAAGTGATTAATTCTGATAACTGAAATGGTACAAATAATAAAAGTCGTAAAGATAAATAAGCTAGCTTATTGAATAAGCTAGCTTTTATAGTGGTTGTTATAGGTTGAATTTGTAGCTTAGAGCAAACTTGGTTGCGGTTCTGTCACCACGGTTCGGGAATGGGTCATTATCAATGACGCCAGCCATCGTATCGTCAGGTCTAAAGAAGGCTTGTTGCAGATTGAAGACGACACCTTTGAACATACCAGTGCGTGGACGGTAGCGGATCGTGATTGCGTGCTCTTCTTCACGACCGTAGTCTGTCCCACCTGATATTTTGTTCATGACCGGAGCTTCGCCCCAGTGATAACCATACTCAATGAACAGATCGGGCTGACCGAAGTTACGGAAGTCATATTTGACTTGCACAACTCGTGCATCTTCACCATCACGTCGGAATCCATGGTAGTTACCGTTAGTTGGTAGGTTGAGGTAACCTTTTGCGTTACCAAATCCATAACTAAAGGAACCATTACTGCCCTGTTTAGGGGCATCAATATGGGTGAAACCGTACATAAATTCAAAGGCATCGTGCTGAACGCGGAATTCATAAGTAGCGGCAGACGCGTAGTGATCGAAGGCTGCCATGCCTTTCTTGACATCTTCTTCCCATAAGTCGCCCGCGGCTTGGTTATAGTAGTATTGCCCTTTCATATAGACATTGGTCATGGCTGATAAGTTATGGCGATACCAAACTTCCGCATGACTACGTCTTAGGTAATTTTGTGCTTCACCATATGCCGCTCGATAGCCTGCATTTTGGTAGTTTTTACGTATTCTCATCGTGTATAGATAATCGTACGTTAGTGGGTTAGGGTCGTAATAGTTGGAGTTACCCGTTAGGCTGCCCATCTTGGCTTCATTACCACCCATAAAACCGGTGACGAAACCTGCGTCAAAGGTATAGCCATTTTGCGAGTGTTGCATCATGGCACCGCGGTAACTTGATAGTAGTGCACTGTCCAAGTCTGCCGAGGTGATCATACCGGTATTAAAGAAACCATCACCGACACGAGCGTAACCACGATCTCGTCCTTTACCCCAGTCGAGTCGGACATTGGCAACAGCAAGTTTGCCATAGCCACTACTGTCATTACATTTGTATTGTCCTTTATAAGGTTCACCGCCTGTCCAAAAACAGTCTTCACTGATGAATATTTTCTCACCAGCGTTCCAGTTGTGAACGTCACCTGGATAAGATGAGCCAAGCTTAAACATGTGGTTGTAGCCCAAATCAAAGCTCATCGCGAGAGTGTTATCTTTGGAAAAACTCGCTTTGCCTGAACTGTAAAATAAACCGACCGATTGCCCCCACTCATATTGGCGATACATACCATCCACATTTGCATCTGGATAGCGAGTATATCTTTCAGTTGTTTTCAAATGATTCAAAAAGGTCATTGAAACTTGTTGCCCAGCAACAAGTTCATTATAAAATTGGCCAACTGTTGTTGCAGTTGCCGTGGGAATATTTGATAACAAGGTTATCGCAGCTGTCATGGCAAAAGCATTAACCTTCATGGTTTTGCTCCTTTCGCTGCCTGCTTTTAAAAACATGGGTTACATAGTCTCCACAATTTTCTTAATCCAAAAATCGAATTCGCCGTTAATGGTTCATTGGATGCCAAAATCTTGTAGATAATCTTACATTATGTTTTCGAAATCTTTCGTGTTATCCATCACGAAAATAAAAATAAGGTATAATTCAAAAATAACGTCGTGATCACTGAAAATATAATTGAAATATTATAGATTGAAAGCATGTGAAAGCTTTGGTTCGTTTAAACGCTTTTAATTACGGAATTATTAACAAGTTTAACTTTTGTTTTATTGCACGAGGAATTCATGATGGCAGTACAGCATGCCAGCCAGATATCATCACGGTCTAAACTATCAATCGCGGTGTTGTTTGGTTTATTTTTTGTTTCAGCTCAATCTAATGCTGAAAGCAGTACACACTCATATGATGCATTACCGTCGACAACACTTTATTCATTGGCGAATAAAGGTGGGGTTACTGATGCAGCTGCTTGGTCTCAATATCAAGCGGGAGCAGCTTCAAGCTCTGTTGTTGATTCTGCAATTAGAGGTGGCGCAGATTCAACTGAAGCTTACGTATTAAATACATTGCTAGAGCAAGCGCAAGCGAGTGGCAATACCGAGCTACTTGCTTTGTTATCATCGGCAACCACCGATGAAGAAGCGGCTCGTCTAGCGCGAACCATCACGCCAGATCGCAGTGGGGCGAATGTTTATGCCGTACTTCAATCGCAAGAACTGTTTGCTAATGCTATTAAGAAGCGAACTCGCGACAATATTCTTGGCATTCCAGCACAATCGAACTTTTGGGTTAGCGCGTTAGGTAATGACCAAACCTCTTATGTCACCTCTGATGGCGCAAATCGATACGATGGGTTCAATTCTTCATCTGCGGGTGCGGCATTCGGTTTTGATAAAATTCTAGCCAGTGGCAGTCTTGTTGGTTTGGCATTTAGCCATCAATACATCGAAACTGGTTCACGTATGTCGACGAGTTCTTCCGAAATCGGGACGTTTCAAGCCGCAGTCTATGGTCAAACCATGTGGCAAGATGTGAACTTTTCTGGCCGAGGCATTATTGGTCGCGGCGCGCACAAGATGACGCGTACGATTGAAGGTGGCTCAAGCTTTGCTGGGCATGATAATGCTGATGGGCGTACTCATAGTACGACTACCGCTTTTCAGTTAGACATGAGTTACCCACTTTATGTTTCAAGCTTCTCTATCGTTCCTGTGATGTCTGCCAGTTATAACACTGTGATGTTAGACGGCTATTCCGAAGATTATGTTCGTGAGTACAACAACAATGGCGTGTTAACAAAGTCGACAGGTTCCGCTGCGGCACTTGTCTATGACACTCAGTTTTACGACGAGTTATTGCTTGGCGTTGGCTTAGAGCTGGGTCATACCTGGTTTACCGGTATTGGCGCGATTCATACTAGGCTAGGTGGCCATGTTAACTACGACACACTGGATAAGGATTTAACCGTTACGGCGCGTTTAGCAAGCGGTGGCGATAGCTTTACTGTCAAAGCAAACTCTCGAGAAAATATCCGTTATCAAAGTTACCTCGATATGATGCTGGAAACGGATGGACGCTTTTCGTACAGCCTAGGTGTTCAGTATGACTGGGATGACACATCAAAAAATGCCATGGCGTACGGTCGTGCGATTTACTCCTTTTAATCCCCCATTAAAGACAGACTTTTGTATAAATGAATATGTATAAATTATCTAAATTAGCATTAGTTATCGGCTCCATCACTTTGATGGGGTGCGGTGACAACGAGGCCAATACAGAGACGTTAGACAAGCAGTCGTATTTACAGCCTGGTGGCTATATGTACTTCTTCGAAAACGGGATGCCAGATACGATTCATCCTTCTGAAAAAGACTCGCTAGTATTGAATCAGAAATACGCCAAAGATGGCGAGCATAGCTTAGCTTGGAGTTTTACTCCGGGAGCGTCACTTAATTTTGACCAGCCAGTTGGCTACCGACACTTTGTTGCTAATGACACCGATCAGTCAATCAGTACGTTCTCGACTTGGGTTTATAACGCCGTCGCGCAAGAGGAATCGGTACGGTTCAATTTTGGTACTGACGGTGAAGCACAAGTGTATTTCGATATAGACTTCAACTTTACAGGTTGGCGTCATTTGCTGATTCCTTTTAGAGACATGACAGGTTCGCCACAAGAAGGAATGAACTTCTTACGAGTCGATGTCCCTGAAAGCATTCAACCAGGCACGCTTTATTTCGATCAGCTCATGCCAAGTATTCCAGTTGATCCGCGTTGGCCTACTCGTGATAACGTGGTTTCTTTTATCAACTTAGCCGCTGATAGCGCACCAAACCGTCACTGGTTGGCCCATTATTTATATGATGGCTACATGCGCGACGGATTAAGTGGTGCTAAAAATGCTCCGATTGATGCGGAGAGTGTCGAAAAGGTCAGCACACGTCTGGAGTCGTTCATTTTACAAGGCGGAAAGCGTACTGTTGACCTTACCGATATTCAGCAACGCTATGACGAATTCGGCCTTCAAGATATCGATGGTTACGTATCGGGTACCACGATTGGCAACGGCAACCGCCTTAAGATCTTCCTTGATAAAGGCGTGAATAAGGGGCTGCTAAATGAAGATGGCTTTGACACGCTCTTTGATGTTATCGATGTGCGTCAGTACAGCGATCTTGTGCTGCAAATTACTCGTGCGTTACATAGCGATATTTCCGCGCAAGAAAAAGCAGAGTTAACTCAAAAATATCTACTGCTGACTCGATTTGCGTTGGATCAAGGTTATGAGTCAGGCAGCGGTTTAGGTACTTCTCACCATATTGGCTATGGTTTTAGACCTTTATTCGAAGCGCACTTCCTAAATAGAGAACTGCTAGAAGAGCATGGCTTGTTAGGCGATGTAAGCCAAATGATGGCATGGTTCTCAAATGCAGGCCGTATCTATACGCCAGACAATGAGTTGACCAATTTCAACGTTGATATCATGAACACCCAATTGCGCGCCATGCTCTATAGCATTTTGATGCAACCGAATGACCAGGTGCAAGCGACGTTGTTAGCGCAGTTCTCCGCTTGGTTATCACAGTCAATCGTCACTTCGGAAGGCATGTCTGGTGGCTTCAAAGCGGATGGTTCAGTGTTCCACCATATCCAGCATTACCCTGCGTATGCCAGTGGTGCACTTAAGGGCTTAACCCCTGTGGTTGAGGCATTAAGCAAAACCACTTACGCAATAGATAGACCCGCGCATGAGCAACTGAAACATGTTGTCGAGATGGGGGAAATCTATAGCCAAGATATGCATACCTTGATGTCCGTTTCGGGCCGTCACCCAACGGGTAAGCAAACGATCGATCTAGAACCATTCCAACACCTTGCCAACGCAGGTTCTCCTGATGGCAAGCAAGCCATTGATGTTGATATGGCGCAAGCGTATTTACGTTTGGCTCCGGCCAAAAACAACTATCGTCAGCAGTTGCTTGAATTGGGCATTGAAGAGGCGCCTGTTGCTAGCGGAAACTGGGCGATGAACTTTGCAAGCCTTTCTATTCAGCGTCGTGCTGACTGGGTTGCTGCGGTTCGAGGTTTCAGTCGTTATTTAGTTGGTAATGAAAGTTACGCTAACGCCAACCGCTACGGCCGCTATATCAACTATGGTCAGTTAGAGATCATGTCGGGCGACGCCGAAAATCGTGCCTTTAGTCATGATGGTTGGGATTGGAATCGCTGGCCGGGTATTACTTCGGTTCAATTGCCTTTTGAAGAGCTTAACGCACAGCTGCGTAACGTTGATCGATTCAGCGGCCTAGAAGAGATGTTGTTAACCGAACAAACGTATGTCGGTGGATTAAGCCACAACGGCAATGGTTTGTATGCGTTAAAGCTTCAAGGGCACCCTAAATATGATGCCTCTTTCTATGCCAACAAATCGGTGTTTTTCTTTGATGATCGCATTGTAGCGCTCGGGACGGATATCGCGTCTAAAGATGCTCGTTATCCAACTCAGACGACCTTGTTCCAGCATGCGATTCGTCACGAAGGAGAGGATGCCATCGTCAATGGTGCCACATTCTCGGTTGATGGACGCAGAGTGTCCACTACTGAAGAAGCGCCAACGGTATTGATGGATCCTGCCAATAACGCTTACGTTGTTCCAAGTGGGCAATTTGTACAGGTAAAGCAGGGCGAGCAAGCTTCTGTGCATCAGAAAACCAGTAAGCCAACTGCGGGTAAATTTGCCACAGCAGTGATTGATCACGGCAATGCCCCAGAGTCAGCTAGCTACCAATACATCGTCTTGGTTGATACTGAGCAAAAAGTGGCAGAGCAGTTTGCTGAGCAAATGATGTTGGAAGACAGCCCTATGGATGTTTTACAGCAGGATTCGACGGCGCATATCGTGTGGGACAAAGCAACAAACACAACCGCATACGCGATGTTTGAAGCGAGCACGAAGCTTGATGATGATTTGATACGCAGTATTGATGCGCCCGCTATGTTGATGGCATCGCCGAACGGCAGCGCGCTTTCACTATCTATCGTCAATCCAGACTTCAGTTTTTACCAAGGTAAAGATGAGAGTCAATACGACGAAAATGGCGTACTTCAAGAAGTTAGCATTTACTCACGTCCATGGAAAGACCACCCATCTCAACCGGTTGTAACCAATGTTGTGCTAAATGGTCAATGGCAGCTAGCGCAGCCAATCGAAGGGGTATCAGTCACGGTAAACAAAGCGGGTAATACGCTATTGAGTGTGACTACGGTTAATGCTGAAAGCGTGCAACTGAATTTAAAACATATCTAATTATCATCGCTTAACATGAGCCGAACAACATTAGCTTGGCTCAATTACAAAGGTGAGGTGATTCTCACCTTTGACAAGGAATCTTATATGAAGACGAACGTATCTTTATTGAAAACAACGTTTCGAGCTATGCCATTTAGAGCTACGCCGATTGCAGCGATGGTTTCTTCATTGCTTCTATGTGGTGTCGCGATAGCGGAACCTGTGGTAACAGAAAAACCAGCACAAGAAGTGCAAAATGTACAAGATCTACCAAAAGGTCAAGAGACCCAAAAAGCTGGCGAAGAACCACAAGTTCAAGAGACAGCAGTAGACGTTGTAGAACACAACCCACTTGAATCTCAAATTATTGGCTTTGAAGAAGAGACGCTTCCAGATTACATCACCGTCAATGAAGACTCTGCGATTGAGTACACGAAGAAACGCTCCATTTACGGTGAACAATCACTGAAATGGAATTGGAAAAGTGGCGATGAGTTACACATCGATCACACCTTCAATTACTACACTCCAGAAGAGTCGTTCCGCGCCTTTGGCCGTGGCGCATCTTCTGTTTTCTCCCTATGGGTTTACAATGAAAAAGCCAGCGATGGCGAGTTGAAATTTGAGTTTGGCTCAAGTAGCAGTAACTTCACGATGAAACTTAATTTCACTGGATGGCGCACCGTTGGTTTGGCGTTCCATCGTGATATGCAAGGGTCGCCTTCTGCAAAAATGAAAGGTCTGACTGTGACGGCGCAAAACTCCGAGGAAGGTGGCGAAGTCTACATCGACCGTATGATGGTGAGCTTGGATGATATTCGTTATCAATGGTCGGACGATATGGTCACGACCAAGATTACGCTACCTGAAATTGATTATGAGTTGCCAAGTGAATTGCCAGAGCCAACAGAGCAAGAATTGGCGGCACTCGATAGAATTAAAACGGAATTGATTGATTACCATGTTGCCAACATGGGATCTGGCAAGCGTGTTATCGAAGAGATCCGTAATCAATACGACAAGTACAACTTACGCAAAGAAGATGGCGTGATCACGGGTGCTCACCTACTGACTCAGAATCAGATTAAAATCTATTTGCCAGAGCATCTTAACGAAACCGATGCTGCTTACGTTGGCGAATATCAGCGCTTACGTAGTTATGCCGAGTTGATGGAGCGTGTTGCTCGTCTTTGGAAAGTCACCAAAGATCCAGAAATCAAGCAAGAAATGCATGATAAATACATGCTAATGACCGAGCACCTATTGGATCAAGGTTTCCAAAAAGGAGCGAGCTTAGTGGCAACGCACCACTGGGGTTACCCAACGCGTGGTTGGTATGCTTCTGTGTTATTAATGGAAGAGCCGATGCGTGAAGCTGGACTATTAGAGCCAATTCATGACTCATTGATGTGGTTCTCACGTGAATTTAGAGAGCGTGGATTTGCCATGAAGGTCGGGCCGAAAAGTTCAGATATGGACTATTACAACACCCTACTACTGGCGCAAATGATCATGTTGTTACTTGAAGATGATGTGAAAGAGCGCGTTGCCTTGTATCACAAATTCTCTGGTTTCATTTCCGGTAACTTAGCGCAAACACCTGTGGGTTATGCGGATGGTTTCCGACCAGATGGTACAGCTTGGCGACACCGTGGTAACTACCCAGGCTACTCATTTGCGGCATTACGCTTTGCATCATTTGGTGCCTATTTGCTACGTGAATCTCCATTTGAGCTGTCTCAAGAATCGCGTGATTACCTCAAGCACGCCATGATGTCGGCGCGTATTTACAGTAACCCTAACCCTGGGGTTGGTACTAATGGTCGTCGTCCTTTCTTTGGTGTGTCTATTGAGAGAGTCGCGAACGGTTATGAGTGGCTCGCGAAAGCGGGGGTTCATGGTGAAGGCTTTGATAGAGAACTTGCCCAAGCTTACCTGCGAATTACCGATAAATCCGCAGAAGAAGGGAAAGCAATTTTTGGTGCTGACGTCGCACCAGAAGCTCACCCACAAGGTGCGTATACGTATAACTACGCTGCAATGGGAATCTATCGCTACCAAGACAAGATGGTCACAATGAAAGGCTGGAACCGCTACGTTTGGTCTTCTGAGATCTATCAAAAAGCCAACCGCTTTGGTCGTTACCAAAGTCATGGCAGCGTGCAGATCCACAAGTGGGGCGATGAGAAAGAGTATGGTTTTTATGAGGAAGGTTGGGATTGGAACCGCATGCCTGGTGCAACAACCATTCACTTACCATGGGAACTGCTAAATTCACCTCGTGAGCACACGACCATGTTGCACAATGAATCCCGATTCAATGGGGCGACTGATCTAAAAGGTCAATATGGTGCGTTTGGTTTTACCCTAGAAAACCCAACACGTTGGCCTGAGTTTATCGACCCAAGCTTTACGGCGAAGAAGTCGGTGTTTAGTTTTGATAATCGTCTGATTCTGGTCGGCAGCAATATTAGTAATGGTCGCTCTGCTTACAATACTGAAACGACGTTGTTCCAGCACGGTTTAACGGATAAAACGCAAAGTATGTACGTGAATGGTGAGCTCATCACCGAATTCCCATATGAAGCGACCCTTTCTCAAGGGGATTGGGTCATTGATGGGATGGGGAATGGTTATTATGTGGTCAAAGGAGGGGATGTTCATGTACGACGTCAACACCAAGAGTCGCTTGATAACCAGCGAATGAAACCCACAGAAGGCAACTTCTCATCTGCGTGGATTGACCACGGTAAAGCCCCGAAAGGTGAGGAGTATGAATATATTGTAATTCTTGATGCGACGCCTGAAAAAATGGCTGAAGTTGCAAAAGAAATGACCTATTCACCGAGCCAGCCATACGAAGTGATACGTAAGGATGGTAATGCGCATATTGTTCACGACAAAGAAACTGGCGTAACTGGTTATACCGCTTTCGGTTTTGTCCGCACGAACGATAAATGGGTACGTGCAATCAGCACTTCTGCGGTGGTCATGGCAAAAGGTGAAGATGACAAGCTGGCGCTTAGTGTCGCAAACCCAGATTTGAATATGGAACGACACACATTAAGCCGAGTTGCACCTGTGGCGGTCACCTTGATCGGTGCCTGGGAGCTGAGTGAGCCTATGGATAACGTGACATTGCGCCGTAAAGGACCAACCACGGTTGTGAGCGTAAACTGTAAAGATGGGCTGCCTGTTCAAATTGATTTGATTAAGCAATAAGCAACAAATAGCACTTAGAAAACACAATGTAATCATCAAAATAGCCTCCTGTGGAGGCTATTTTTTTTGCTTACGAGATCTGAATAACACATTTTCAATAACTATCATTTCTAGATCACACATTTCGCTATGAAAGCTAATCGAATGAGTGTGAAAGCTCGTATAATTCAATCAAAAGCAAGTGAAAGTGTGGTCGTGTCAGTTGATCATGAAATAATTTAGCGGAAGAGAAATATATGAAGTTTAGAAAAAGTGCCCTAGCAGTCGTGGTGATGACAGCCTTAATAGGTTGTTCTGAAGACAATATGGATATTGGTGAAGGTAATAATACCTATCCTCCACGCGCAACAGAAGTGTCTAGTCCTGCGTTGAACGTAGGGGAGAGAGTAGAAGGGGTCTATACCTATTTTGATCCGAACCCTGAAGCGAGACCAGAAGCGGATAGTCGTTATCAGTGGGTTAATGAATCAGACGAAGTATTGAGTACAAAGCGCGATATTTTGTTGACGAACGAAAGCGTTAATGTTGGTGATATGCTTCAGTTCTGTGTGACACCGATTGCTCGTGGTACCGTAAATACTGTCGGTGAAGAGGTTTGTAGTTCAGCGAGAGAAGTCGGTGAACCGTTAGGTGATGCGCCAGAGGCGAGCAATGTTGTGCTGGATAATACTAACCCAGTTATCGGTGATACGGTGACGGGCAGTTATGACTATTTCCATCCAGAAGACATTCCGGAAGGAAACAGTGTGCTGGAGTGGCAGGCGAACATGACGCCAATTGCTGGTGAAGCATCTGAGACGATAACACTGACCGCAGAAAATTCAGAAAATAAAGCGATTCGTTTTTGTGTCACACCAAAGACCCAACAAAATGTCCCTATTATTGGTCAGCAAGTGTGTTCTGATGCCACAGGCATTATTGTACCCGTACCAGGATCGGCGCCAGAGGCGAGAACGGTTGTCGCTGGTGGTGAACCTTACGTTGGCGCACGAGTAACGGGTAGTTATGAGTTCCATGATGAAGATGGTGATAAAGAAGGGCAATCGACGTATCAGTGGCAACGAAATAGTACCGCGATTGATGGTGCGACGGATCTTTCTTATAACGTCGTCGATCTCGATGACAAAACTCGATTGTCATTCTGTGTGACACCAGTATCCGCAACCGGTACTCCAACGCATGGTACAGAAACATGTGCTGAAATGGACAAAGATATTTCGGTTAAACTAGAAACGCCTCCGACAGCAACGGATGTGGCGTTTACCGGTACTCAAGAAGTGGGTGAGATGATTGTTGGTACCTATACCTATAATCAAGTAGATGGTGCTCCAGAAGGTGACTCAGTTGCGCGTTGGGCTATTGGTGGAATAGCACAACCTAATTGTGCAGATGCAAAAAATTGTGAGTTAACGGTAACGCAGGAGCATGTTGGTAATTCTCTGGAGTTTTGTGTTGAACCGCGTACCCAGTTGGGCACGCCATCTAACACCAGTTTCTGCTCTGCACCTGCAGACGCAATGGGTATCGTGTTGACTGGTGCACTTGAGTATGACAAAGAGCTAACTGCTGTGGTTCATGGCTATAAAGAGTCAGCATCAACGGGCGTTTGGAATGTAGCGACAGACAATCAAAATGGCCCTGCGGGTGATAGCGCTGGTACCGAGCAGCACGCGGGTAATATCTATAAGATCGGCTTGCGAGATAACGTCACCGATTCGAACGGTAATAGCGTGATTGATGACTACGACTGGCTTGCTGACGGCACCCAAACCGTCGATGCTCGTAACTTCGTTGGCAAAAACGTGAACTACTGTCTGACAACCGAATTTGGTGAGCGCTGCGTATCAAGTGCTTCGGCAAAAGGTGTGACTGGTGGTCTTTACTTTGACGCCACTGATGCAACTAAACGTGGTATCGAACCTATTCGTGAGATGGAAATTGGTGCACTTGCCTACCACCGTCCGCTGACGGTTGCTGAAACAAAGCTGAAAGACCAAGCAAACTTAGGGGCATTGATTCCAGACGCCCATTATTTTGAAACCATCAATGGTATTGAATGGGCACTTTATAATCATGTTGGTCTAGATGCTGACCCTCAGATTGTTAAATCTTGCCGTAATTTATACACTGAAAATAGCCAATGGTATTTGCCGATGGGGACGAGAAGTTCTGTCTACAACAATAACTTTTATGAGAATAGTGGTAATGCGGGCGTGCCTGAATTCACTAATAAGCTTGACGGGATGATTGATTTGACGACAACAATGATCAGCTCTAATGGCGATACCAATTACCAAATGGGTCCGGTAACGGGTTGGCCGGTCAGTACCGGTGAAAATGCAGGCTCTGATCGTAGAATCTATACCAATGCCACTAGACGTACTGACCCAGGTCATGCTCAAGATGGAAACTTCTATGCGCTACGTTTTTATGTTGGTGCATCAGGTAGTAATACACAGACAACGACGGTCGATACGGCTGGTTACGTGACTTGTGTGAGTGTTCGTTAGACTGCTGTGAAAGAGTAACACAAGCAATCTAAACATAAACAAAGCCCCTTACCTTGTGTGTGGGGCTTTGTTGTTTTTCCTCTAGACCTAAACAATATACCCATCACTATTCATTTCTAATACTCCTATCATCGTCTAATAATCGTATTAATATTAATCTCCTTTGCAAATTTGGCTGCGAATAAAGCAACCGACAAATATGGAGAGTGTGTCAAGGAACGGCGACTGAGCTCAGTGTTCAAGCTCATCGATTTATCTAACCAAAGGTTCTCTTGATGTTTTACAAAATCTGCTGTCATCCGCTTGTTTTCGTTATAGCGCTTATAACAAGTGCTACCGCAAGTGCTCATAGTCAAATTCCCAAAACCTATAAAAAGTTTGTCGCAACCGAGCAAGTGAGTGTGCCAGTCACCGTCGAGAACTTGAACGCCTACCCGCAAAGCTATGACTTGTTTGTTGATGAAAAACGCATTGGTCGGTTTACGTTAGCGGCTAAAGCTAAGCGAAGTCTACGAGTCATTGTCGATATTGATAGAGCGGATGCTTGGGTTATCAAAGAAATTTCTACTCGTTCAGTGCCACGTGAAGAAGACACGATCGTCAGCCAAATTTACACCAAGGTTGAGCTCTATCGTCCAACACTGAAAGAGGAGCTCTAATGAAAAATTCGTTACTTATCACGCTGGTGACTGGCTTGACGTTTTTTTCGCTTGCCGTTGAGGCTGCGTATATGCCATCCCCCACGCACGCCAAAGGTGACCGAATTAGAGTCAAAGGCGAGTCAGGAATTGAAATAGATGCGGAGTATAGCCCAGATATGACGGTTCAGTTTGGCACGGCTTATGGAAAAGACTTAAACAACGAATATACCCGTGATCAATATCATCGCCATTCTGATCGCGAACGCAACGAAGGGTCGCTTTACATACAAGCTGTCGTTCCGATTACCTTTGGTGATCGCAAGCGACCAGACGCCAACCGTTTGTACGATATGGAACTGCAAAATAGAAAATTAGAGATAGATCGGTTGCAAGCAGAAGTGGCGTTAATGAAAGCCGCGTTAGAAGCTGGCGCAACAAGTAGTGAGCAGATTTTTAGCGAGAGTGCGGGTTAGTCGTCGTTCCATTTAGCGACTTGAGGAGTAGAAAGTCATCGCTCAATAAACAGTCTTTTGGGGGAGGCAACATAAGAACAACAATAGTGGGAAAGGGATAGTTGAATGACAAAAGCATGGTGCTGGGGTGTATTGGTTGCGTTGAGTTTGCCGCAGCTTCACGCCGAGGATGAAATAGAGTTTTCTCGACACATCCCCTCTGTACGAGGAGTGGAAATTATCGATGCACAGGGAGAATTAGCGTTGGCCGATGAGGCGTTTTCTGATGGGCGTCCCATTACGTTTCGCTTGTTTACGAACAGCGACACTCACTCTGAGACGGTCTTTATTGGCAGTGACGTGTCCTACGGTAGCTTGACCATGAAACCGGATGTTGAACTCCAAGTGAATGGTGGAAAAATTATTCGCAATAAAGACGAAATAGAGCTTTTTGAAGGCGTGCATACTGTGCAGGCGCGAATCGATGCCACTCATCATCAATTAACGAGTGGATTGGTAAAGGTAAAAACGTTTATAGAGTTACGTTAATTATCCAGATTTTTCGGAGAGAAAATCCATGCATAAAGGCATTTTTATATCGTTGATATTGGCGATGTCGTCAACGATTCAGGCGCGAGAAGCGGTTGAGTTTGCTCGTGATGTTCCGCAAATGCGAGGGATTGAAATATTGGATGGTCGCGGCACGTTGGCGCTTGGTGGTGAGTCATTTAGCCAAGGTAACGCGGCTAGATTTAGACTCACCACCAATTCAGAAAGTCGAATGGAATCGGTGGTTTTTATTTCAAGATCCGTATCGAGAAATACCCAAGGAATGGATGACAAAATTGAAATTTCTGTTGGCGGCTATGAGCTAGACAATAGAAATGATATCACGTTAGAAAGTGGGGTGTATTTAGTTCAAGCTCGGCTGAATGTTCCTGCTCGTGATATCACTCAAGGCGAAGCTAAAGTCATGACGATCATTGAGATCCGTTAATTGGAATAAACTAGGAATAGAAATGAAAAAATGTATTATCGCAGCCGCTCTTTTGGCTACATTTTCGGTAAGTGCGAGCCAGTCAAATGAAATTGAGTTTACTCGTGATATCCCAGCTGTACGTGGTATAGAGATTGTTAAAGGTAACGGAACGATCGCCTTAAAAGGCGAGAGTCTCGCGCTTGGCGGTGCGATTGCCAAGCTCTATACAAATAGTAGCGAAAAAACGGAACTCATAGAGGTAGAATCTCGCGCCGTATCGGATAACTTAAAAGGTCACGAAGATAAAATTGAAGTTCTTCTTGGTGGTATTGAGTTAGAGCGCAACTATGCGAGGATGGAAGCGGGCGAATTTCCAGTTCAAGCACGCATAGACCTTGCTGCTGGCGAAATCGAACAAGGCCAAGCCAAAATCATCACTGTGCTAAAAATTCGCGGTTAATCGCAACCGTCCATTTTGGTGCAGTATTCAAGAAAGAGCAGGTATTTATCTGCTCTTTTTTTGTTTTCCCTCTCTTCTTGTTGTCGCACTTTGCTAGATTCGATATGTTTATTCCTTGTTTATAAAACGAAAAAGGAAGAACGCTGATGAAGCTAGTTTCCCCTTCCATGAAATTCGAAGCGGCTTTTAGTGAGTTTTATAACGATTTCTCAAAGCATGATGCGGGCAACAGTGACTATTACCGTGAGGGCGTGTTGGACTTCTCTGGTTATGTGCAACGCTTGTTGGACGAAGCTCAAGGGGTGAACTTAAAGCAAGGGTATGTGCCCTGCAGTCACTTTTGGTTAGTGCATCAAGGCACTATTGTTGGTGCGATTCGGATTCGGCATCGTATTGACACGCCATTCCTTTCACTTGAAGCTGGGCACATCGGGTATGATATAGCGCCAAGATTCCGTGGGAGAGGGTTAGGTAAGCGTATGTTGGCTGAAGCTTTGCCTAACGCGCGGCAGCTTGGCTTGGCTCAAGTAATGATCACCGCAGATGAAGACAATATGGCGTCTCGCGGTGTAATTGAAGCCAATGGCGGGATATTGCAGGACGTAGTGATGGGAAAGGTTTTTCCCAATCTTTTGGCAAGATATTGGCTGAGCTGCAGCAAGTTATCACCGCCCCGATCTGAGTAGAATACTTTTAACTGGCAGTAGGAAGAACAATGGATATTACTATCACGACTAACCCATCCGATGAAGATGTCGCGGACATTAGAAACGGCGTGATTGCCCACAATGTGGCGCATTTAGGGGATGTGTTTTTTACTGAGTTTGCGTGTTTCACGTATTATGAAAATGGCACCAAATCGGGTGGCCTGACGGCTGAGATTTTGGGTCAATGGCTGAGTATTAAATTTCTTTGGGTTGATGATGGCGCTAAAGGGAAGGGAATTGGTAGTCAGTTACTGAATGAAGCGGAACAATTCGCTAAAGAGCATCATTGCCATTCCAGCTTGCTAGATACCTTTAGTTTTCAGGCGAGACCGTTTTATGAGCGCCATGGCTACCAAGTGCAAATGACGCTAAGTGAGCACCCATTTGCTTCCTATGAGCGGTATTACCTCACTAAATCGCTGTGATAGTGATGAGCACTTGTACGGTTCATTGTTAATAAAAAAGCCAGTTCATCGTTATGACTGGCTTCTCTGTATGTCGCTATACGTTGGCGTGAATGATTTGCCAGCGTCAACCGTAGCATGCTATCGCTAAGGTTTATCCTTCTGCGCGTTTTACTCGGATCTTGCTCTTCGCAACGTCACTAAGGTTCAGTGCTGCAATGGCTGTTTTTGCTTCATCGTCGTTTGGCATTTCAACAAAAGCAAAGCCTTTAGACTGACCCGTTTCTTGGTCTAGGACGAGTGTGCATTCAGCCACTGAGCCGTGAGTTGAAAAAAGAACACGAATTTCATGCTCTGTCGTTGTACGCGCAAGGTTGCGAACTAAAAGTTTCATAATGAACCGTTTGATATAAGAATTCCGTTGGTGATTGTCTCAGGTTAGCCGATGCAAACCAAGGGATTATTGATACTAACTCCGCTTTATTATTCTAACTCTCGAAAGTGGATGGTTATTTTTGAGCAATGGCTTATCTCAGAGTAGACTGTCTCCTATGAAATTTTTGATAAAACGACAGATTCGAAAGGGGAACAGGTGAGTATTCATCGTCATAATATCGTGGGTGGGCTTTTCGCACTGATCGCCCTATTTTTGAGTGTCTTTGTAATAGTGGAGGGCTCTCAGTTTCCTATTTACCAATGGATCCCAGAGGCGTTTAACGGCTTGGTATTTAGTTTCGTTTGGGGCTTTGGCGTGTCGAAGTGGGTAGGCAGTGCTTATGCTGTGATGAGTTTTGTCACCATTGCTGTCGTGAGCTTTGCTTGCGGACATAAAGTCAGTCGTATGCTGAGTTCTGACCAAGCTGAATAGTTCGCGCTAAGGTAGGCGCAGAAACACAAGGAGTGTGTTGATGAAAAAATTTGCAGTGATCTCAGACATTCACAGTAATGTGTATGCCTTAAAAGCGGTGGTTGCCGATGCTCGCGCTAAAGGAGTAAGCGATTTTATTAACTTGGGCGATATACTTTATGGGCCTATCGCGCCTCGCGAAACGTATGAATATTTACGGACATTGAACGCACTGACAATTTGCGGTAACCAAGATCGTCAGATCTTTCAAGCGACAGATAGTGAAGTGCAAGCCAATCCAACCATGCAGTTTATCTTGAATGACTTAGGGGCAGAGCCATTAGCGTGGATGCAGCAGCTCCCTTTTGATACACGTGCTTTTCCTGATACATCAACTTTTCCCAATACTTTCTCCCTGCCCAATGGCATTTATGCCTGTCATGGTACGCCTAGCGATGATCTTACCTACTTGTTAGAGGACGCTTCTTCTGGACGTGCCGTTGTTCGCGCTGATGGTGAAATTATTGAGCTATTGGCTGGTGTGACCGCGCCTATAGTCCTTTGTGGGCATACTCATTTGCCACGATGTGTTCAATTATCGACTGGGCAATGGGTTGTGAATCCGGGAAGTGTCGGTTTGCCTGCTTATGAAGATGATGAGCCCTTTTCTCATGCGATGGAAACCTATTCCTCTATGGCGTCTTATGCATTACTTACCCAAGCTGAAGATGGGGGCTGGAATGTGTCATTGAATAAAGTGGTTTATGACGTATCGAAGGCCGTCGCTGCTGCTCGTGAACAAGGGCGTATGGACTGGGTTCACTTTCTGACGACAGGGCGTCGTCAGGAATGAGGGAGGACTCGCTCGCATTATATTTACTGTTAACGTCGAGTCCTTGGACTTTGCGGCCACAATGAAAGGAGCACATGTGGTTTATTCTGAGAAATTATCGATATCAGAGGCACAAAAGTTGGTGCTATTGTCACAGCTGCTGCCTGCTAAACATCAAAAGGGTAAATCGCATGACGCGACTCTGTCGGCGATTGAACATCTAGGCTATGTTCAGATTGATACCATATCGGTGGTTCAACGTGCCCATCACCATACCTTTTGGAACAGAAATCGCCGCTATTTGCCAGAGCATATTGATCAACTCACCCAACAACGCGCGATTTTTGAATATTGGGCTCACGCCGCCGCGTATCTGCCTATGCGTGATTATCGTTTCAGCTTATTTCGCAAACAAGCTTTTAAGGAAGGGCGTTTGCGCCATTGGTATAACCACGACCGAGCGCTAATGGAACAGGTACTGGAGAGAATTAGAGAAGAAGGTCCCTTAATGGCAAAGGATTTTTCGGGGGCCAGCAATAGCAGCAAAGGTTGGGGCAGTAAGCCTACTAAGCAAGCGCTCGAGTGCTTGTTTATGCAAGGCGATTTGATGGTCAGCGAACGGCGTAATTTTCATAAAGTCTACGATTTGACGGAACGAGTGATCCCCATAGATACTGACGTGAGCGTCCCAACGGAACGAGAGTATGCGCGCTTTTTAGTCACTAAATATTTGCAGGCCAACGGTCTTGGACGCGTTTCTGAAATGACCTATTTACTCAAAGGATTAAAAACGGTGGTCAGCGGCGTGATTGATGACATGCTCGAAGAGCAAGCGCTGGTCACCATTGATGTAGAAGGAAATCATTATGTCGCGTGCCTCGGTGCTATTGACCAATTGAAGCGTCCAATATCTCGAACAAAGGCCGTTATTTTGTCCCCCTTCGATAATTGCCTTATTCAACGTCAGCGTCTAAAAACGTTGTTTGATTTTGATTATCTTCTTGAGTGCTACGTGCCAAAAGAAAAGCGCCAGTTTGGCTATTTTTGTTTACCAATATTGTGGGCGGGGGAGCTGGTGGCAAGAGCGGATTGTAAGGTCAATAAAGCAACGGCGACGCTTGAAGTACTGCATTTAGCCTTAGAGCCCAAGTTAGTAGATAAAGCTGCGTTTATGGAGGCGATTGAGCAGGAACTACAGCAATTTGCTCGCTTTAATGCGTGTGATACGTTCAAGATCATACGGGTCACTCCGTAAATCTTTAAACTTATCACTTGAGCACTTTTCAATAGCAAAAAAAAACGCAGCGGGTGAGCGCTGCGGAATATAAAGATAGTAATCAAAACCAGAGGGCTGAGTTTCCGGTTGAATTCTCTATAGGATGATCGGCTACTTTGTGAGTAGTACTTGGATCTTATCGGGATCCATCAGTTTGAAGAATTAGACTAAAGAGGTATAAATAGTATGATACTTACAAACTTAGATTGCATCTTTGTCGTGTGCTTTTAGTGTAAACAAGTATGTGATCATTTTTGATGGACACTCGCTTATGTCCTCTGGGCTACTTCTGCAAGAACACAGCAGTGGACTTGCTCTAAGACTGACGTCTGATCACGATGGTGAAGGTGTTGCTATTGCTCGGTTAATAAGCCGTATTGCTTCATTTCACTTTGGCTCATTGTATGTATACCGTCAAATGGCGCCGCAGAAAGGGTATAAAAATAGAATTTAGGGCCTGTTTCCTTGCCCAACATCTTACTGAAATAGGTAAGTTGGTCATGGTGCGCAGGATCGTTTGTTTTTAGTTCACTGGCTGTTTTTCCATCATCTGAACAACACCAGGAGTGGACTCCAACGCGTGCGCCGGGTTCTATCGTTCTTATCACACCAGCGCTGAACAGATCGACGCCTCCTGAATAAGCAAACCCATTCTCGGGGATCTTAGTATTCAGGCCTGCATTTCGTAGTAAGTTTCCAGTATGTAAGTTGATATCGTCATTCAATGAGCCACGAACGGCTTTGATGACAATGGTGTCGACTTGTTGGTGGTTTTGAACAATATCTTTCAGCTGCAAGTAGGTTTTAGTCCCTAACTCGCCCGTCAGTACTGCTTCGTTAGCATCGAACTTGAATTGGCTGGTGCCTGCATCAATGAGGGAGTCATTAAAGTTGAGTGTAAATTCAGTGCTAGGGTCGCCAGCATGGCTCAATGTGCCGCGGTATCGATAACTATCGTCAGATTCATCAATGCTGACGTGAGAAGACACCCATACACTGTCGGCGTTATCCATTGGTTCGACACTACTGAGTTCGTCATCAAGTGCCCCTTTTAGTACGGTTACTTTTTTCCCTGGACCACTTTCAAAATCAAACGAAATGTACACTAACCCTTGTGAGTAACGAGTGACTAAGGCGTCTTCGGTAATTGTCGCGAGAGTAAGCGGATAACGCTGTCCGTCGTATTTTATCCACAGTTCTTGCTGTTTCTGTTGGAAGGTATGGATATAACGATTGAGTTGGGATTCCGGTATTGCATTGAGATGAAGTTCTGTAGCCCCTGCAAAGAGAGGAAAAGAGAGAGTGATCAATATTAATTGGCTGAGTGCTTTCATTTTGGCATTCCGTTGCTTTTTTAATCAAGTTAGCAAAGGTTCGTGTTGCCGTCTGTACAGGTTTGTTTAGTTGTCTGTACAGGTTTGTCAGAGTTTGAAACCATAAAGAATGGCGTCGACGTATTTCAAACAACAGCATGGTAATGTTTTGATAGGATTTGCCAATTGAATAGATAGGAACAGACGAATTTCCTAAAACTCTCCGATGTTGCAATATACCTCCATCGGCGCAAAACAGCGCTTAACCTTCTAAAAAAGAACAAGTTAAGAGAGAGCGATATTATGATTAACACGACTATCAAGCCATTTTCAGCAACGGCATTCAAACAAGGCGACTTCGTAGAAATCACAGAGCAAGACGTGAAAGGTAAGTGGGCAGTCTTCTTCTTCTACCCAGCAGATTTCACGTTTGTATGTCCAACAGAGCTTGGTGACCTTGCAGACCATTACGCAGAGCTACAATCGCGTGGCGTAGAAGTGTACTCAGTATCCACAGATACTCACTTTACTCACAAAGCATGGCACGACAGCTCAGACACAATCGGCAAAATCAATTACTACATGGTTGGCGACCAAACGGGCAACATCACCAATAACTTCGGTGTGATGCGTGAAGGTCAAGGCCTTGCAGACCGCGCAACGTTCTTAGTTGACCCAGAAGGCGTGATTCAAGCAATGGAAATCACAGCAGAAGGTATTGGCCGTGATGCAGAAGACCTAATGCGTAAAGTCAAAGCAGCGCAATACGTAGCGGCTAACCCAGGTGAAGTTTGCCCTGCAAAATGGAAAGAAGGTGAAGCGACACTTGCTCCGTCTTTAGACCTAGTTGGCAAAATCTAAGCGAGCATCTTAAGTTAGCGAATACCAACTAACTAAGAATGAGTTTAAACGGAAGTTTGAGTCCGTGTTACACGGCCCAATATCGCCTAGCGAATTGGGGCGTGTGCTTTTGTGGCAAAGCAAAGGGGCTGTTCCAGGTGATAAGCTAGCGGCGAGCTCGTAACTGTCCGTCACAAGTTTTTCTGCTTTTGTATCGCCACCTTATATTTATCTGATGATATAGTGCGGTTTCTTATCAATAGAGAGGGACGAGATAATATGGATAAATTTCTAGAGTTGCTGGCGACAAAGCCGAATGAAGTCATGTTTGAGCAGACGATGCAAGTGATTGACGAACATTTTGATTTTAACCCAGTCAGCTTTGTAAACGGAGAAACCGAAAACCAAGCAGGCCAAAATAATGGGTCTTGTAAGATTTTTGCTTTTGCTCAGATACAGGGATTAGATGAGTCATCTACGCTGGCCTGTTTTGGTCAATTCTATCGTGATGACGTTTTAAAGAATCCAAGCGGCAGCGACCATGCCAACATTCGCAACTTTATCCAACACGGTTGGGCAGGTATTCGCTTTGATGGTGCAGCGTTAACAGCAAAATAAGCCATTGACATGATTCATGTTAGCAATACTGACGAATAGAAATAACCTTCGAATCATCAGTGAAAAACGATATCTTGCTCACTTCAGAGATTAAGTTGAGCAAGATGCTATTATGTAATGACAGATTGAACTTGGTCACTTAGATAGAGGTATAATCTGACTTTAATTCCGTATTTTGGGAATGACTAAATGTAGCTCAAATTATACCTCCGTGAACTGAGTGGCTAATCGGTCGTAGTTCATGATGGTACAAAAATGCGTTAGCTAAGATCGAGTTAGCACACCACACCTTTGGACTATTATTTACCCGTGAGTTTCCTAGATTAGCAATTCATGAATAACTATTAGTATGGAAAGTTACGTAACTTGGTGTCCAGTATTAATAATACGTAACGGCATCAACGTGAGCTATTTAAAGAGGTAGTTGGTACTTTTGTGAATTTATTAAGAAGAAAAAGGTAACCAACTACCAAAATAGGTCAGAGCCATCAATGCGTAAGTCCTATTATTATCTAGAACTGCTCACATTGACCTTGGCGTGTTTTTTCATCAAAAATATACTTGAACTGAGTTACACCCGAAAATACAAGATTCTCTGAACATGTCACGTATTCTGTAGTAGTTTGATCGTAGAAACCTACTTGTTTAATTGTATTGCCATATGAAATACCAATTGATGACAGAAATTTATTATTAGGAGTATATAGCTGACTTTGCTCTTTCTTTAGGAAGCCAAAGATTGAATCGGCAGCATAACCCCATCCCGCATCAAAAGCTGGGTAAATATCATTCAGAGAATCGTTCTGTAAGACGATTCTCTCTGGTGGGCTGTCAAAAAGTGAGGTGCAATACCCACCGTTTGATTGATATTTTCCATCCTCACTAAACATAAACGTGTAATTACAACCATAGGGTGCGTAAGTACCACGAGACGTAAGCATTTGGTACTCTTCTTGACCTATAATCATTTTAACATTTGATGCTGTCGGCCTGAATGAGTAGCCAATACGCCCGTTTGCATTAGTGTATGGTTTAATATGATTTGTGCCATCATATATCTTTATGTCTTCACCTAAATAATCTTCAATCCATATAGTGTCAGCGAAAGCAGCTGACGTAGATAGTGAAGCAAGGGTTGCTAATAGCGTTATATTAATTTTCATGACCAATTACTCCTAAAGGTATTTGCCCTTTGTTGGGCAGATAAAGTATAGGTGTGCAGGTGCATATAGGTAGAGGAAAAATGTAAAACTATGTGTGTAAGTGGTGGTAAATGTTACGGCATATGTCTTGGGGGGGGAGGGCATAGGTTTTACTGTGGCAACAAGCCCACTAAAACTCACTTTTGGACAGAGATGAGTTAGCGCTGCATGCAGATTTAGCCACTCAACGCGCTTGGATAAGATTCCATTTTTCTAGGGAATGGCGAAGAAACTTCTTTAGGCATGTGATTCACAATGGAGCTACAATCTTTTTTCATAGCTATAGTCACTGCCTTCCGATTTATTAAAGCCAACTTGTATTAAATAATCGCTATGCTCAGAGGTACTTGCCGTTGCTTTAAGCACACTTATTCCTCGACTTTTTATTAGCTCAGGGTTGGTTTGATAAAAATAGTAAGCCAGCTTTAAGTCTCGATATTCAGGAGTCACGTAATCTAGTGAAACGTTGAATACTCCATTATCTTGCTTAGTCCCGACTAGAAGACCGGCAATGGCGTTATTTCTTAGTAGATAAAATGCTGAGTTTCCTGCTCTCAATTCCTTTACGGTGGTCTGTTTTTCGATATCTTTAGCATTGGTTGAAACAAAATGCTCGAAGTATTCAGAATCGATGGTGGCCGCTACCAGTTTGAACTTATCTTTCGACCCCGCAAGCTGGTAAAGGTAGTAGACATTGATGCAAGCAATACCAAGATTCATCAACATCGTTGGATAAGAGTTAATAAAATAAGCAAATGCTGCAAACAGTAAGCAACCGATGAAGTTAATCACTCTTAGCTTGACTATTGATGTCATCGTTAGAGAGATAAGCACCACGAGCGATGCCAGATAACCAAACCATTCAACCCAATCAAATTCCATAGCACTGTCCTTGTGTCTTGGTTTTTTATAAAGATAGCAAATGACTCATCACTCAGTCAGATCTCGCTAACAGTTATATCAACCTTGTCACAATCAGGCCTCAAAATGGCACGCGACTTGTTCTCTAACGTGGAGGCCAACCTCGCTTTTGGACAGGAGCTTGTTAGCGATCTTAGTAAATAATGACTCACTCCATGTATTGCAAGCTCAAGTCGCTTATCTTGGTGTTCAGCATGTCTGGAGCTGATCATTCTCTAGTAATGAATAGAACTAAGGCCTCGTGTTTACGAGGCCTTAGTATTTTTGAGTGTATCGATCGTTAACGAGACACTAGCGCATTAGCACGTTACGAGTGAATTGCTTCTTCAGGTAAGCACTATACTCAGAGTTAAACGGTTCAGTTGAGTTACTGCGCATCTCTTGTGAGATTAGTGCGTTAGATGCGTCGGCATCAGGGTGCTGTGGTGCTGTGCCAAACTCTGCGTTTAATGCGGTTTGAGTCTCGGCAGATGTTAACCAGTTAATGAAAACTAAAGCAGCAGCTTGATGTTGGCTGTTCTTTGCAACTGTAACGAAGTTACCGCCACCCGACATACCAAACTCAGGGATGTAGAATTTGATGCGATCAGTAATCGCGCCACGCTTTTGTAAACCGGCTAGGTGATCTTCCCAAGCCGGAGCTAGTGTGATTTCACCATCGTTGATACGAGTTAAGCTGTCTGCGTTAGATGCTGTGATCAGCATATCTTCTTCGTTTGTTTGGTACCAATCCCAAGTTTGCGCCCACGATTTTACGACTTTTTTATCAAGTTTGTCCGTCATATCGAACGTGCCTGATACATGACGAATGCTTGACTCGATGAAACGCTGACCTGCGCCACCGCCATTAGGATCATTCACAGCAAATGCCTTAGGGTTGCTTTTGATGTAGCTCTCCATCTCTTTGAACGTCTGTGGTAAATCAGATTCGCTGATACGGCTAGGGTCGTAAGCAAGTCCGCTTTGGTTGCCCCAAAACGTCACACCATAGCCTTGAGAATTAATCCCTTCTGCTGATTGATTCAGCTTCTTAATTTCTGGCAGTTTATCTAAGCTTAATAGAGTGTTTTCTAACTTGAATGTGTTTAATGCTGTTGGGCCAAGTGCCACGACATCCATAGAGCCCTCATTACGACGGCTTTCAGCTTGAAGCTTGTTGCGGTTACCATCGTGAGTGCCTTCAGGGATACGAACTTTAATCCCCGTCTCTGATTCAAAGCTTTTCACAAATTTTCGAAAACCAGGTTGAAGATACCAAACTGAGAAAGTTACCGAGCCCTCTTCTTTCGCTTGAGTTTCAATTTCTTCCCAGGTCATTGTATTTACATCGTATGCAAAGCTAGAAAATGCTGTGGTGCTTAGTAGTGCTGCTAGTAGAGTTTTTTTCATTGTATCCTCACGAAATTAAGCTTTACCTGTCGATTGAGACAAGTAGTTTCCTTTCAATAGACGTTCAATTAGTAACATCAGTAGTACATTTGGAATTACAAGGATCAGAGATACAACGGCAGCATCAGGCCTGATAAAGGAGTAACCCAAAAATGAATATAAGATGGTTGGAACCGTAATAAAATCAGGTGCACCAAGTACGTAGGACATGTTGAATTCCTCAATACTGATAACCAAACAGAAGATTGATGATGCAAGTAAGCTTGGCTTAAGCATAGGCAAAAAGGCGTGCTTAAAAGTCCCAATTTTGCCTGCGCCCATGTCTGAACAGGCATCAATCAAATCTTGCGGAATGGCTTTAAAACCGGCCGACAAAATACGAATAGCATAAGGTAAAGCCAATACTGTGTGAGCGATGACAATGTTGACGTATGGGTCGGTTAACCCTAGTTCAAGGAGCATTGCACTGAAAAAGACTGCCAAAATCATTGAAGGCATAACCATAGGTAGCAGTGACACCATTTCAGCAAGCTTTTTGCCACGAAACTCCATGCGGCCAAAGGCATAGGCTGTCGGCATTGCTAGTGTTATGGTTAAAATAGCTACCGCAGGTGCAACCGAATAACTGTTGCGCAGCGCTTCAGGGAGGGAAGTATTTTCCCACACTTCAACCCAACGCCCAAAAGAGAGAACTTGTGGGAATAAGTCTGGGTAGCTCCACGGGTGGTTTGGATCCACAAGAGACCAGATGATAGCCATCGCAAATGGCACACCAAGCCACAGTAAGTTGACTAGCACAAAGAAGGCAATGGAAATCAACATGACCCATTGGGTGTTCGTTAAGTTGCGTAGGCGACTCATGATGCTTTCTCCATATCCACAACAACGCTTTTACGTGTAACAAATGGTTGAGTTAGTAAAGTTAGAACAACAGCGGATAAACCGGCTAGAAGCATAATGACCATCGCGATAACTGCCGAGTTTTCCCACTCGTAGTACTGAGTTGCGGTAATGTTCATTAACATAGCCAGTGAGTAGCTACTGCGTGAACCAGCTACTGAAGCAAATGAGAAGTCACCGAGAGCGCCAATGAAAATTAGAATAGACGCTGCTTGTAATGCTGGAATCGTTAATGGAAAAATCACCTGACAGAATCTTGCCCAGCGAGTTGCGCCAAGGTCTAGAGCTGCATCCATTAGATCGCCTCGAATGCTCGCAATTGAACCGCTGATCAGGATTAATGCGAACGGTAAGTTTTTCCAAACTTGCAGCACCACAATGCTCCAGCCGAACTTGTCGTTAGACAGGCGCATCGGTTTATCAATAATACCGAGAGCTAATAGTGACTCGTTAAAAATACCGTGATAAGCGATCACGTTCATCAGTAAAAATGCTGCAACGAGCCCAGGAACAAACATAGGTGCACGTAAAACACCAATAATGGCAGGCTTACCCGGCATAGGCTTATGTAACCAAAGCGCAATAGGGTAGGCGAGCATAACTGCGCCTAATGTACCGAGTACTGAAGTTCTTAGAGAGTAAGCCACCGAGCGCCATAGAATAGGGTCACTCAGAGTGGTTTGCCAGTATTCAAAAGTCGCATTGGTTTCGCCCATCACACTAAACAAACCAAAGCTTTGCGCGACCACCACGTAGAGCGCGCTTCCCATGAGCAAGGCAATGGTGCCTACTCCGGGAATCAGCAATAAGTAGGGTTTTAGATTCATGCTCCAACTCCCTCTAAGAAACGAATACCAAACTCAGGCAGTTTGACGTGAATGGTTTCACCTTGGTGAGCTGAAACTCGGCCACTCAGCTGTAAACGGATTTTTTGTGGAGTCTCTGTCCCAATCCAACCAAATACGTCCAAGTTATTGCCTTGGAAAGCCGATGATTCGACTTTGACTTCAAAGCTGTTCGGTTCGCCTTTCTTACAAATTTCAGCGTCTTCTGGACGCCAGCAAAGAAAGATCTCACTCGCTTGTGGTTCCTCTGCGGACTCAATGATGAATTCACCCATGTTGCAGCTCACGCGGTATTGGTGGCTCTGTGAAGTTGGCTCAACATAAGCTTGGTGGATATTTGCAGCGCCGATAAAGTCTGCGACAAAGCGATTCGCTGGGCGGTAATAAATATCTTCAGGTGTCCCTATTTGTTCAATGTTGCCACCGTTAAGTACGACAATTCGGTCACTCATTGCCAACGCTTCAGCTTGGTCGTGCGTTACATAGATAGAAGTTAGATTATGCTGACGTTGCAGCTCTTTTATTTCGAAACGTACACCTTCACGCATTTTCGCATCAAGATTAGATAATGGCTCATCAAATAGGATGATGTCAGGACGAGTCACCATCGCACGAGCCAGTGCTACACGCTGTTGTTGACCACCTGATAGTTGTGCTGGCAGCTTATCCTTGTGCTCAACGAGACCAACCTGAGATAAGATTTCCGCTAAACGACGTTTTTGCTCATTTTTGTCGATTTTCTGTTGAACCATACCGAAACAAATATTGTGTGAAACACTTAGATGTGGGAATAAAGCATAGGATTGAAAGCACATTGCCGTCTCGCGCTTTTCTGGTGGAATTCGGTTTACTACACGCTCGTTCATCAAGATTTCACCTGATGTTGGCGTTTGGAATCCGCCGATCATTTTTAGCAATGTTGTTTTGCCACAACCACTTGGGCCAAGCAGAGTGACAAATTCGCCTTGTTCTACAGAGAAAGTGATCGCTTTAGACGCGTAAAAGTCACCATAAGTTTTAGTAACAGAACGAAGTTCCAAAATTGCCATGATTAACCTTTTTTTGAAAGTTTAAATTTGTAGTTAGATTATTTGTAGTTTATTTCAGTTTTGTTATTGAGCGGATTTTTTTACGCTAAAATCACTTGTCGATCACAGAAAGTTTAATAAGTAATTGTTTTAAAGTGTGTTTTGTTTTTGGGTTTTTGTTGCATTTTGTTTGTTGACAGTAAGTGTTATATCTCTGTATTCTAGATTAACCTTTTCTATATAGCTTAATGTGCGGTGCTCGATGTTTACTTTTAATGTGGCGAAAACGGGAAAAGTGCTAGTAAATAGCCATAGAGGTGACTGTATACGCTGCCCCGAAAATACCATGCCAGCATTCATTAGTGCCGTTGAGCGAAATACCAGCTGTATCGAGATCGATATCGCAATGACATTAGATGAAGAGCTGGTGGTGATCCATGACCCAAGTGTTAACCGCACTTCTAATGGGTGTGGCTATGTAGAACAAATGACGTTAGCAGAACTAGAAGCTTTGGATTTCGGTAGTTGGTTCCACTCGTCATTCGAAAGTACGCCTATTCCTAAATTTAACGCAGTGCTTGAATGGGCGATTGAACATGACGTTGGGTTAATTGTTGAGGTGAAACAAAGGCGAAACCATCACCGTTTTGCTGAAAAGTTTGCAGAATTGATCGAACACACTCCGAATTCATCAGCGTATATCCAACTACTGGGGTTTGACCATACTGTAATTAATCTGGTGAAAACTCGTTTGCCGGACATTCAATTGCAAGCCGTGACGTTAGCTCGCTATCAAAATCAGTTAAATGCCGTATTGGAATCAAATGCTTCTGCTGTGTGCGTGGAATACCCTTATACAACGCGAAGTGTGCTCGAAGATTATAAAAACTCGGGCTTAGTCACACGTTTGTATTTACCAAACAAAGATAAAAATATGAAACCAACTCAATGGTTTAATCAATATTATGGCTACGACGTACATAGTGACATTATTCAATGGTTGCGCGAAGGTCTCATTGATATGATTAGCCATGACGATATTGATATGCTGAAAGAGCTAGTACAAGAAGCGGGTATGGAGGCGATTTAACGCCGCACTTTTTGACTGATTATGCACTATCTACATAACTAATAATGCACGACTGAACCATAAATAGAGAATAGCTGAACATGTTAACTCCGATAAAACCATTACAACTAGAATTGACACCAGGACAGAAGAAGTTACTGGCGGTTTGTCGACAGCATAGCTCAGTACCGCGTGCAAAAATTGTTGAAAAAACAGGTTTGCGTAGTGGTTCTGTGACTAGCATTTCTAAAGAGTTACTGGCAATGAACATGATCAAAGAAGGACCAAGAGAGAAAATTGGTCGTGGCCAGCCAATCATCCCGTTGCAGTTGAACCCATATGCAGCTTTTTCATTTGGTATCGCCTTCCATATTCATAGGATTGAAGTAGGTTTGGCAAATTTCTGTGGTGAAGTGATTGATACTGAAATCATCGATTACGCTGAAGAGGCACCCATTGTCGATGTACTGCAGAATATTAAAACCCAAATCGACATACTAGTGGATAAGCACAAAATCCAACATGCTCGCATTCTTGGTATTGGTGTATCTATGCCGGGGCCTTCAGAGGGCGACGGAAAATCGATTCGTACGATTGTTCAGATGGAACATTGGCGCGATGTCGATTTAGCCACGGTTTTTGGTGACGTGTTCGAGTGGCCAGTGTGGATTGATAATGACTGTAACGTTGCAGCCGTTGGTGAGTTTTATTCTGGTCAGTGGCCAGAAGTAAGAAATATGGTGTTGTTCGAATTAGGCCATGGTGTGGGTGGTGGTGTGATCATCAATCGTAAACTTTACCGTGGTAGCCGCCATAATGCCGGTGAAATCGGAACGTACTTTAACCTGCTTGGTGAAGAAAATAAGCCAACGATCCGTGGCTTGTTGGATCAATTAGTCGCGTCAGGTTTAGAGCTAGATGGGCCTGAAGATATTCCCGGTTTGGAAAATGCGGTAGTGGCTGAATGGGTTCGATTTGCTGCTATTCAATTAAAGCCAATGCTGGTCCTGACGCTAGGCTGGTTTGACCCAGACTGTGTGATCATTGGTGGTTCTTGCCCGCAACATATCAGCCAAGCCCTTATTGATGAAATGGCGCTTGAAAAAAATTGGATCGAGTTTGAACGTTCGTACCCAATGGCTCAGTTTTCCCCTTCAAAAGTTGGATCGTCGCTAAATACCTATGGGGCATGTATGTTCCCTGTATTTCGCACGCTAGGTATTTAATAAAAACATCGGATAATTGTTATGAAATATGCACCAAGTGTGGGTGTTAAGTTCCATGAAAATGGAAGTGTAAGAACATTCCCAGGAAACACCTTTATTTGTCATCTTAATCAATCGTTACCTTTAATTGACGAATTGCGTTGGGCACAAAATCAGCTTAAGTCTATGAACTGCGGGAATAAATTTGCTTTTCTGCCGATTGAAAGTATGCATATGACGGTTTTTGAAGGCGTATGTGATCAGGTTCGTGAAGCACATAAGTGGACATCGAAATTAGACCTAGATGCTGAACTTTCAGCAACAACCGACTTATTTGCGACTAGAGCAAGCCAAGTGGGTGCGCAAGGTGGTTTCGAAATGATGTTTGACTACGTTTATAACTGCCCGATTGGTGGCACTGCAATCCGCATTAAACCGGCGAATGAGCAATCGACCCAAGCACTTAAACAATGCCGTGAAGTTTTAAAGTTAACGACAGGCATCAGTGTGCCGGATTTCGACGATTATCATTTTCATATTACATTAAGCTACCGTGTTATCGAGCTGGAAGAGCAGGATAAGAGCGAAATTGAACAAGTCACACAAAATATAAGTGAACGTATGAGTCAGTCTTTTGGAAGATTGACTCATGGACCCGTTGAGTTCTGTACTTTCCAAGACATGTTTAAATTCACACCTGTGCTTAAATTAGTCTAACCTTTCATTCGCTGCTATAAAGTGAACATTAAATACGGCATTAATCTCATCCAAGATTATGTTTTTCCCAGATTTTTGGGCGTTTATTAATATGTAACACTGTGTCTATTCCAATATTGGAAGTAGCCAAACATCAACATTCTTAGCCGCTTTGAACAGTGATACCGATGGCATTATCTGTCAAGCGGCGCTTCGTTGAATGATCAGTGCCAGTTCATCTGGCATTACACCGTTTCCGTTTCATAAAGATTTTTCTCGAACTGCACTCCTTTAATAGGAAACTCCTATCAAATAGATAGGAACAGACGAATTTCCTAAAACTCTCCGATGTTGCAATATACCTCCATCGGCGCAAAACAGCGCTTAACCTTCTAATAAAGAACAAGTTAAGAGAGAGCGATATTATGATTAACACGACTATCAAGCCATTTTCAGCAACGGCATTTAAACAAGGCGACTTCGTAGAAATCACCGAGCAAGACGTGAAAGGTAAGTGGGCAGTGTTCTTCTTCTACCCAGCAGACTTCACATTTGTATGTCCAACAGAGCTTGGTGACCTTGCAGACCATTACGCAGAGCTTCAAGCACGTGGCGTAGAAGTGTACTCAGTATCAACAGATACTCACTTTACTCACAAAGCATGGCACGACAGCTCAGACACAATCGGCAAAATCAACTACTACATGGTTGGCGACCAAACGGGCAACATCACCAATAACTTCGGTGTGATGCGTGAAGGCCAAGGCCTTGCAGACCGCGCAACGTTCCTAGTTGACCCAGAAGGTGTGATTCAAGCAATGGAAATCACAGCAGAAGGTATTGGCCGTGATGCAGAAGACCTAATGCGTAAAGTCAAAGCATCGCAATACGTAGCGGCTAATCCAGGTGAAGTTTGCCCAGCAAAATGGAAAGAAGGTGAAGCGACACTTGCTCCGTCTTTAGACCTAGTTGGCAAAATTTAAGCTGGCGTCTTAAGCCCACCGAGAACTCGCTAACAACCAATTAGCGTTAGCAGAAATTCGAGTCCGTGTTGCACGTCCCGCTGTCGCTTTTATTGTCTCTACCATTGGCACATAAAAGTGGGGGCGTGCAGCCCTTAAACAGTAAATATAGTTATTAACCAAACATCAAAAGGGTCTCTTTTTTATTCATCCCTTTTTAATTCCTTCTGATGTTAAGCAGTCTTATAGAGTAGGTATCGTTATGTTAGATCAAGCAATGAAGCAGCAGCTAAAAGCGTATTTAGAAAACGTAAAAACCCAAGTTCAATTGGTTCTCAGCCTTGATGACAGTGATACAGCAAGCAAGATCCAGTCTCTTGCCGATGATATCGCATCACTAAGCAGCAAAATTGACGTCGTTCGTGACGACGCTGCAAGTCCGAGAAAGCCTGTGATGCGCGTTGTTAACCCAGAAAAAGGCACGGCAATTGGCTTTGCTGGCCTGCCAATGGGTCATGAATTTACCTCACTTGTGCTCGCGCTGCTGCATACAGGTGGTCACCCAATCAAACTAGAAGCAGAAACGATTGAGCAAATAGCGCAGCTCAACTCGCCACTTGATGTAGAGATTTTTATCTCGCTATCATGCCAGAACTGCCCAGAAGTGGTGCAATCTTTCAATATGATGGCAGCCATTAACCCACTGATTAATGTCACTATGATTGACGGTGCAGCATTCCAAGATGAAGTGAAGCAGCGCGATATTATGGCGGTGCCAAGTGTATTCATTAATGGTGAGTTATTCGGTCAGGGCCGCATGTCGCTAAACGAAATCTTGAATAAAGTGGACACTGGTGCCGCTGAAAAGAAAGCGAACCAACTTAATGAAACTGCACCTTTTGATGTTCTGGTTGTTGGTGGTGGTCCTGCGGGTTCATCTGCAGCTATCTATGCGGCGCGTAAAGGCATTCGTACTGGTGTGGTTGCCGATCGCTTTGGTGGTCAAGTCATGGATACCATGGCAATTGAAAACTTTATCTCAATGAAATCCACTACCGGCCCGAGTTTAGTAGCGAGCTTAGAAGAGCATGTAAAAGAGTACGGGGTTGAAGTGATTACAGAGCAGCGCGCGGCAACCATCATTGACGCAGAAGATACCGAAGACGGCTACACGCATGTGGTATTGGAAAGTGGCGCAGTACTCAAAGCTCGATCTGTTATTACCAGTACTGGTGCACGCTGGCGTGAAATGAACGTTCCGGGTGAGCAAGAGTATCGTAATAAAGGTGTGGCTTACTGTCCTCACTGTGATGGCCCGTTATTCAAAGGCAAGCGTACTGCGGTTATCGGTGGTGGTAACTCAGGTATTGAAGCCGCTATTGACCTAGCTGGCATCGTTGAGCATGTTACCGTGCTTGAATTCGCCGACACGCTTCGCGCTGACCAAGTATTGATCGACAAAGCAAACAGCACAGCTAACATTGAGATCATTACGATGGCTCAAACCACGGAAGTACTGGGTGATGGCACGCGAGTTACTGGTCTTGAATATAAAGACCGTAATACGGATGAAATTAAGCGTGTTGAGCTGTCAGGTATCTTCGTTCAAATTGGTCTAGTACCAAACAGTGAATGGCTGAAAGGTACTAACGTTGCATTGTCGCCGCGTGGCGAAATCGAAATTGATGCGCATGGCGCGACGAGTATGAAAGGTGTATTTGCGGCGGGTGATGTGACCACAGTGCCATACAAACAAATTATTATTGCGATGGGCGAGGGTGCGAAAGCAAGTTTAGGGGCGTTTGATTTCTTGATTCGTAACCCTGCACCAGTGAAGCAAGCTGAAATCGCGTAACTCTAATCATTGGTAAACAAAGCGCTGTCCGCATAGTCGGGCAGCGCTTTATTGTGTTTAGTTAGTTGGTAAAGAACTCTCGTCGAAAGTTGGCTATCTGCTGTTGGTGGTGGTGCTGCCATTGCAATGCCGACAAATTCGCGTAGATAGTCGCTCGTTGTTGCGATAATTCTGATTCGAGTTGCTGTAATTCGCTCTGATAATCCCGAACAAGCGACTGTTGTTGTTTGACTTGCTGTTGCCGAGTGTCGATAGCATCACTTTCAGCTGGGGTTAGATAAGTCTGCTTGAGCTCGTTTATTATTGCTTGTCGTTCTGCTTCGTCTATGGCGCCTGGAATCAAAGCAACAGCACGCTCAAACTTAGCTTGATTGCTGTCTAGTCCAAGCGTCTCTTCTTTACCCTGCCATGTTTGCAATAGTTCTTCAAATGATGCTAGGTAATTTTGGATAGGTTCATTGTTAAGCTGTTCGGCTTGTAAACTAAAATCATAGAGTGCAAATTCATCTTCTAAAATCACGTTGGCCAATGGACCCCAAATCCTGTGAGCGTCGGCCTTAAATTGTGCAATTCTAGACGCTAAAGTCTGCTGTTTATCGAACAAGAGGTTACCAATGCTCTGTTGCCATTGGTTGTTTAATTGCTGGAAGTTCTTAACCAGTTCATAGCGATCGTGGGACAAATATGTTTCCAATTCGGATAACAGGTTGTCGCAGTTTTGCTCAGACATGCAGGTACGCCAAAAAACGTCGATTTCTCTGACTAATGCTCGCCCTTTGAGCGTATTCAATTGCTCAGCGAGGGTTGGCATCGTAGCCGATGTCTTGTGCACTGGCAGTTTCATCCCCTTCGTTCCCCCTATCGTAGAAAAAACTGGGGAGTCATAGTCTGGACGGGGCGGGTCATCCTCTATGATGGGAGTGACGACTTGGTTTTCACTTTGTTGCTTTTTAATCGAGAACAAATTAATCGACAGCAAAGCTGTGCCCGCCAATACGACGGACACAATGATTAGAGAAAATCGTTTCATGGTTTAATCAAGGAAGTGACAGGGAAGTGATCGGATAGGTTGTAGTGTGTCCACAAACTATCAGCGGTCGAACGCGGTACATCAACGCGGTTATCATTAAACGACTTTTTACCATATTCGTTGCTGACCATGACGTAATCCAAGTATTCGACGTTCTCACCTCCGGATAAGGCTTCACCAGCAAAATTATTAACACGTGGGTCGAAGGTGGAAGCGGTGTAACCGGAATAGCTAGGTTCTACGGCGCTCAGATTCGCGACCATCTGTTGGTAATCACCGGGGAATTTGAGTTTATTGACGTTAAAATCACCACTGTAGATAACGGCTTCATTGGTTGGAATCTTGAGTGATGTTGCCAGTGCTCTTATTTGCTGGAATTGGCGCTGACGGTACTCACGCGCCGTGTCAGTATCAAAGGATGCAGTGTGAGTTGCAAACACGTGGTAAGCCTGACCTCCTTTGATTACCTCAGCGTAATTCACGCCTTTGTCTGCGAAACAGTCGGTGCCTGTGCAGTCTGGGAAGACGTATTGTGCTTCGTTTACGATAGGGTAGCGACTGACGATGATCACGCCTCCGTCATAGATATTGAAGCCGTCTTTATCGAGCATTTTTGTTTGGTATGGATACTCCTTAGCTAGTTCTCGCAAAAACGCTTCACGGCCGCTTGCAAACACTTCTTGCAGTGCTAATACGTCATAACCTTTGACGTATTCCGGAATCAGTTGGTAACGATCACCAATATGCGAGGCAATGGCTGGCAGTGCCCAGATATTGTAGGTCATCAACTTAAGATTTTGTTCGTTGTCGTCGACCTTTTCAATGATTTTCGTTGGTGTGATGGTGTAATGCAGATCGTCGTAGCGTGCTGTGCTCGTAGATTTAAACGCCAACTCTGCGCTTCGCGAACCAAATGAGTCGGTACTAGCACGGTGAATATTTCGGTCATCTTTTAAATCTAAGGCAACATCGACGGCTGACATACCGTACTCAATGGTTGAGTTGTACCAGTGGCCCTCCATCAGTTGATTTAACGAAACGCTCTCTCCTTGAGGGTTGGAAACGACGGTTTCAAATCGGTACGTTTGATTGGATTTCACGCCTTCCCAGCGATTAAAACTTAGTACTGATTTGGTTTGCCAAGGCCCAAGCTCTTGCACGTGCTGTTGCCACTCATCACCGTACTGAAGTAAGTCACTGCCTTCATGTGTGACTTGTATTGTTAAAGGCTGATCTGAATTGTTCGTTAGGTAAACATCGGTGTCTGCCAAAGTTGGCAAGGCAACGAAACCACTTAATAAAAGACACCACTGCGAAAATTTCATCTTGTTATCCATAGTTAGTATTAGAGCAATAAGTCTGATTTACAAATGTTACTCAAGCGTTAAATTTTAATTACGCAAACTTAAATAGTGAATTTTGTTGAATAGATGTGATCTGAGTTCAAATTATTCATTGGTATTGATATGTCTAATAATTAAATAAGCCACAAAACCGAGTGTGAGGGCTCGTTCTGCGACCCACCACTATGTATGGGAGGGATTGGGAAGACGATATTCTGGCTCAATATCACATTTATTTAACATTCTTTGGCGATTGAAAAGCGAGCAAACTACGCTCACTTACTCATCAGAGGTCTGACAAGGAGGTGTTAAATGAAAGCGTTATATTCACTTATTTTATGCAGTGTGGTGGCATTTAATGTTCAAGCCATCAGTTTTGGGGCGAGCAAAGGTTACACGGAAACGAAGTACCCTATTGTGCTTGTTCACGGTTTATTTGGTTTTGATACATTGGCCGGTTTTGATTATTTTTATGGCATTCCGCAATCGCTAGGGAAAAGTGGTGCCGACGTTTACGTTGCACAAATATCGGCGACGAATAGCTCAGAAGTAAGAGGTGAACAATTACTGGCACAAGTCGAGAACGTGCTGGCACTGACCGGTGCAAAAAAAGTGAACCTCATTGGGCATAGCCATGGTGCCCCAACTGCGCGATATGTGGCGGCGGTTGCACCAGAAATGGTGGCGTCAGTGACCAGTGTTGGTGGGGTAAATAAAGGATCTCAGGTGGCGGATCTTGTTCGTAAAACGATACCGGAAGGGTCACCCCCCGAAGCAATAGCAGTGCAACTGGCCAATGCATTAACAACGTTAATTGGTGTGTTGTCAGGAGGAAGCGATTTGCCACAGGATGGGCTAAGTTCATTGCAAGCGTTAACGACGGAAGGTTCGTTGGCATTTAATGCGCATTATCCAGAGGGGGTGCCCACTTCTACATGTGGCGATGGTGAATGGCAGGCGGATAATGGCGTATTTTATTATTCGTGGACGGGTATCTCAACGTATACCAATCTTCTTGATCCCATCGATCCTGCGCTGTTGATTCTGGGTTTAACTTTTGATGAGCCAAATGACGGATTGGTTGGACAGTGCAGTAGTCATTTAGGTCGAGTCATTCGTGATGACTATAAGATGAATCATTTAGATGAAATCAACGGGTTGCTTGGTATCCATCACCTGTTTGAAACTGATCCAAAAACCGTTTATCGACAACATGCCAATCGCCTCCAGAGACAAGGATTGTAAGTGATGAGACGGCTGTTAAAAGTTAAGGTGTTGATTGCCGTTATAAGCGTTGTGACCATGGCTATAGCAGCATGGTCTACGTTGACGGATGCGCCAGCAAGTTTGCTACAGGCACCATCACAGCGCGGTACCGTTATTGACCAAGCATCAGAACGAGATACGTTTGAGTATTTTATTTCAGCGTTAGATCAAGAAAATAAGACGACCATTACGCAAAGGTTTGAACGCTATAACCAGCAGTTGCCAAATTCTGAGCAGTTAGAGTTTGAGCTGTTTGAAAAATATATGCGCTACAAAGCTGCATTGGCCAATCTTGAACGATCTGGGGAATCGACCACGGACTTACATGCGTTGCATGAGCAAATGCTATTGATTCAGGCGCAGTTCTTCACGGATACAGAGCAAGAGCGTTTGTTTGGCGAAGAAAACTTACTGCGGCAACTTGCGCTGACCAAAAAAGTAATACAAGCGTCGGCGCAAAGTGCTGAGGAGTTTCAACTGCGGTGGCAAAGTGAACTTGATCAGTTATCTCCAGAACTGCAAAAGAGCTTTTATAATGCGAGCGTGCTGACAGCGTTAAATGACACCAACTCGATGGAAGAACAAAGCCAATTTATCGCTAGAGAGGCGCTTGTCGGCGGCGAGGCGACACAGAGATTAGTGATACTTGATGAAAAGCGAGCGGCATTTGATCGACAGGTTCAATCTTATTTGGTTGCTAGAGCGGATATATTGAACAATGAATCGTTTGATGAAAACGAGCGACAATTAGAAATTCAAGCATTGAGAAAGCCTCTATTTGATAGTAATCAATTGCGTCGAATTGAAGCATTAGAACGAATTCACGATCAACAGAGTGGGGAGGGAAATGACAACTGAGTGATCCTTGTCGGGATTGGTAGGCTTAATCTCCAAATAGCCATAGTCAAATCTCGTGCTGGTACAGAACGGCAACCCACCGTATAATCGCAGGTTCATCAAAAACAAGGTAATGAAATGAAAATTTGTGGTGTTGAAATTAGTGGTAATGACGCGATTGTAAGTCTGTTGTCACTTTCTGATGGGGTGTTTACCATTCTTGATTGCCGAGTGGCAAAAGTATCGATAGGCGATGCAAACGACACTCAAAAAATGAAAGATTTTCAGTTTTCGTTCGCTAAATTAATGCAAGACTATCAGATTGAAAAGGTGGTCATTCGCCAACGTCAGACTAAAGGCAAGTTTGCTGGTGGTGCTGTTGGCTTTAAACTGGAAGCGGCGATTCAACTTATTGAAGGGATTTCCGTTGATGTTGTACCTGCAACAGAAATCAAAGAGCACTTGAAACGAAACCCACTTGCGGTTCCGTTTAAAGAAATTGGCCTTAAGCAATATCAAGAGCAAGCCTTCCTTGTGGCTTATGCATGTGTGATGGGCTCAAATAGTTAATTGCAGAGCTTTAAGATTAGGAGAGAGTATTTGATTGCTCTCTCTGATCTCTTGATAACTAAATTGCAATCACACGTAACATTGCTTTGTTTTTTCTATCTGTGTAGATAAGGTAGAATCGTCTAAAGCATTAATATTAGCCAAGTAATATTAACCAAGTAGAGGAGTTGAAGAGTGACCATATTAGCGAACTTTCCATCCTCGAATCTCCCTTCCCAATGCGATGCTGTCGCCATTTACCTCCCCTGTCACTAATATTTCGCTCGCTCAAAGTATAAGAGAATTATGAGTCGAGAGGCTGAACGCGATTAGCCTTTATGAACAGTAACTTTTATGCAGTTTGAGTAAATGACCCAAATTTCTTTAATTTTGTGTTCTTTTTGACTGGTAAGTGGAGGGTTCATGTCCCTTTTTTTTGCGTCCCAAATATTGGTTGGTTTGGCGGCTTTATTCGATATCGCGTCATTTCAGTTTAAAAATCGTACGTTTTTGTTGTCGTCCTTAAGTATTTCAGCGCTATTGATTGCTTCGCATTTTGCTTTGTTGCAAGAGTGGACTGCGGCTTGTTTGCTTGTGATTGGCGCTTGTCGTTATTTTACTGGCATTTTTATCTCTGATCCTAGAATGAAATGGTTATTTTATTTTGTAACTGTATTGGGGGCTATTTATACGTTCAGTGGGCTAACGAGTTCGTTAAGTTGCCTTGCTTCGCTGCTTCATACCAAAGCATCGTTTAGCCGTAACGATAAGTTAATGCGCATTCTCATGGTAATAGGAACGATAGTTTGGGGGATACACGATGTTATTGTTGGTTCACCTGTTGCAGTTCTAATCGACATTTTATTTGTTGTTAGTAGTGTTATTGGCTATTACAGGATTTATATTAAAGAAGCCATTTTGATAGACTAATTATGCGTTGAACAAAGCATTATGATTAAGTATTGCCATTCGCTTTGCACTAAATGAAAATTGTAGAATGATCAGTAGCTTATGATACTAGTTTTGATCATTCTACAAAACGCTGCAGCGTCAGTACTGATTAGCGAATGAGTAATAAGGGAACCGTGCTATTGGCTAACACTTGCGTTGTATTACTGCCAACAAAATATTGCCTTAATTTTGAGTGGCCGTAGGCTCCCATGACGATCAATCCGATCTGATGTTGTTGTTGATAGTGAAGTAATGCCTCATCAACGGGGCCGTTAAGTTTTGCTGCTGTAACCTCTACGCCTGCGTTTTGCAGTTGTTGTTTCGCTTGCTCAAACGCGACACTTTTGTTTCCTGACTCATCAATGGTGGTGAGATGGCAGGGCAAATCTTTAAGTAAAGCTGTTCGGGTGGCTTTTTCAATTAGCTTTTGGCTAATTGGGCTACCGTCAAAAGCAATCATATAAGAGGTAGGGGCGGTGAAGTGGTCAGTGACCACGAAAATGTGCTCGTGGACCGCTCGAATCACGCTCTCTAGTTGGGACCCGATGGTATTCTCAGTGTTGTGATGTTCTCCCGACTTGCCAATGACTAACACTCGTAATTCGCTGGTGAGATCGGACAGGCTTTCGACTAGGCTGCCATGCCGTTGCAATTTACTGACGTCATTGACCCCGTCTCGACATGCCCATTCATAGGCAGACTCGAGCATTTTATGACTGTGTTTAAGCATTATTTTGCTTCGTGTTTCGTCAAGCTCCGCCAATTCTTCTAGCAACTCTTCTTGGCTTCCAAGCCCAATTTGACCAGAAAACTCACTAGCAACAGGACGCGTTGTTTTATCCAATGCATGGAAAAGAATGAGTGGGGCAGCGAGTTTTTTTGCGACCCAAGCACTGCCTTCACAAGTTGAAATAGTGGACTGAGAACCATCGATACAAGCAATTATGTTTTTCATTTTTTCTTCCTTAATGTCCGGCCAATAATTTTTCTACTTCTTCTGGCTTATCATGTACGCCAAATTTGTCCACGATGGTACGTGTTGCTTGGTTCATGCCGATTAAGTTGACTTGGGTGCCTTCGCGGCGAAACTTGACGACGACTTTATCTAACGCAGAGACGGACGTGACATCCCAAAAGTGCGCTGAGGATAAATCTATACTGATGGTCTCAATGACTTCTTTAAAATCAAACGATTCAATGAATTTATCTGAAGATGCAAAGAATATCTGTCCTACCACCGTATATTTGCGAACATGATCCTCTGCCGGCTGATTTTTTATGATCATCATGCGACTAATCTTATTAGCAAAGAACAAGGATGCGAGCAAGACACCAACCAATACACCAATGGCTAAGTTATGGGTAGCGACGACAATGCTGACGGTCGCAAGCATAACGATATTAGTGGAAATAGGGTGTTTTTTAAGGTCGGCAATCGAGCGCCAAGAGAAGGTGCCGATTGATACCATGATCATGACTGCGACCAACGCCGCCATGGGTATTTGTTTTAGCCAAGGCCCAAGAAAGACCACCATGATAAGTAGGAATACTCCGGATGATAGGGTGGATAGACGTCCTCGTCCGCCCGATTTTATATTGATCATCGATTGACCAATCATGGCGCATCCCGCCATTCCTCCTAAGAATCCGGTAAAAACATTGGCGATTCCTTGGCCTTTGCATTCTTGGTTTTTGTCACTGTTGGTATCGGTCAAGTCATCCACAATAGTGGCCGTCATCATTGACTCTAAGAGGCCTACAACCGCAAGTCCAACGGCGTAGGGGAAGATGATCTGCAGGGTCTCCAAGTTGAGTGGAACATCTGGCCAAAGGAAAATGGGTAAAGTATCAGGTAAATCGCCCATGTCACCGACCGTTCGAATATCAATATTAAACATCATGGTGAATATGGTGAGGGTGACAATGCAGACTAAAGGGGAGGGAACCAATTTTCCGACAACAGGAAGGTAGGGAAAGAGGTAGATAATCGCTAACCCAGCACCAGTCATAGCGTAGACATGCCAAGTGACGTTAGTGAGTTCAGGAAGTTGAGCCATAAAAATGAGAATGGCTAACGCGTTAACAAAGCCAGTAACGACTGAACGAGAGACAAAACGCATCAGATTACCGAGCTTTAGATAGCCAGCTAAAATTTGTAGCAGGCCCGTTAGAATGGTCACCGCGAGTAGGTACTCTAGGCCATGCTCTTTAACGAGGGTCACCATTAAGAGTGCCATTGCTCCTGTGGCGGCGGAGATCATGCCAGATCGTGCACCGGTGAACGCGATTACGACGGAAATACTGAAGGAGGCATATAACCCTACTTTTGGGTCGACTCCCGCAATAATTGAAAAAGCGATTGCTTCAGGGATGAGAGCGAGGGCGACGACGATACCTGCGAGCAGGTCGCCACGGATGTTAGACATCCAGTCAAGTTTGAAGTTTGTATACATTGAGTTCTCAATTTTTGCACGGCAAAACGCACCAGATAATATCTGGGGTAAGTGCTGCTGATCTGAATTTTTGGCGCGACAAATTAGCCTAAATTGGCTGATTATGAGTAAGCGCAAAGGTGAGCATGGTACTAAAGGTAGTACAGTGCTTAAGTTAGCAATGAGTGCTATAGAGGGGGGGATGGAGCGTTTAAGGCGGCGTAATTAACACTGTGATTAATATCCTCTTACATTTGAATGTGGCGGGATTGTACCCTGATATTTAGATAAAGCATACCTCTAATTGGATTGATTCGCATGTGTGTTGTTTTGGATGAATGTCGGGGACTTTTGCATAGAGGACAACGTCACTCTCTATTAGAAATGATGATCCATTGACATTGATGATCGATCTATTGGTTTGAGTTTTAGTGATATTTATCAATACTTCGTATCATATTGATTGGTGTGATGTGATATGTGGCAAATGGCGTGGTAGGGTGATGGTTATTTACAAAATCATGTCGATGGGCGTATATGTATAGTGACGAACAGCTGAGAGTCTTCTCTAAGGTTGCTGAGAGTGGCTCCTTTAGTAAGGTTGCATCCGAAATAGGGCGAACGCAATCTGCGGTCTCATTATTGGTGGCTAAACTTGAAACTGAGCTAGGTTATCAGGTGTTCGATCGTATTGGGAAAAAAATAGAAATCAATTCTCGTGGCCAAAAGCTTTACCGATTATGCCAACAACGGGCGCTAGCCATTGGTCGACTATCTTCTATTGCTAACGCTTTGCAACAACAAGTTGAAAGTGAAATCAGGATATTTATTGACCGTGAAATTAACCCTGCGTCCACCATCGCAGCCTTAAAAGAGTTCCATCAACAGTTTCCCCATACACAAATCGTTATGCAAGAAGACTGGAAATGTTCGGATTTGGCGCTAGTGGCGGATGAGTTAATCGAAGAGTCTGACAAACGCGATAAATTATTCAGGCTGTTTGTAGAAGACACATTTATCCCTGTCACTGCTCCGGAAGGCTATAAATATGAGTGCTATATTCAGGTGCCTTGGGGGCCTCAAAGCGTGACTAGCCACCATTTGATGACGTCGTGCCCGAATGTCGCTATTCAAATGGTCGTGAATAATATGGGGTGGTGTTGGATTCCAGAGTATTTGCTAGAGGGTTACCACTGTGGAGTTGATTACATCATCATGGAAGGGGTCTCGCCTATTTTCAAGAGATACAGCCTTGCAAGCCGGATCGATAGTGGGCCTGGAGTGACTTGGTTGGCAAAACAAATATTGGCGATTCAGAATAAAGGACACGATCATGCAGATTGATGCGCTAAAATCGCTACTTGCGATTAAACAGGCTGGGTCGATTAGCATTGGCGCCAAAATGCTGGGTAAGAGTCCATCTCAAGTGAGTGTATGGCTTAGTAGTTTAGAGGCGGACTTAGGCGTCAATTTAATTGATCGCGAAGGTTATCGTGCTAACTTGACGCCCGAAGGCGAGGTTATTGCCCGTCATGCAAAAGATGTCTTGTCTGAGTTTGAAAGTATTGATAAAAAAATACTTGAACACAGTGCTTCTGATCCCACACAGCTTAATATAGCGTTGCTAGATGCCCTTCCTGTTTATCCATTTAGTGATACGTTATGGCAACTACAAAAATTTAAACCTGATCTTGGGATTCAAGTCGAGCATCTCCATACCAAAAATATTTTAGCGGGTGTAGAGAATGGCGATGTGGATTTTGGTGTGATATTTTTTCATGGCAATGTCTACTCAGGAATAACAGAACATATAATTGGTTATACTGAGATAGTCACTGTTGTTGCAAAGCAGCATCCCCTTGCTCAGTATCCCAATGAATTTAGTACAGATGACCGAGTCGGCCATTTACACCTACTACCTAAAAGTTATTTGGGCTTTGGGATTGATAGGGTATCAAAGTACAGTGAAAACTATTGGCTGATGGACAGCTTTGAAATGTTGATATCGTTATTAATTGAAGGCGTTGGATGGGCTGAACTTCCCTATCATTGGGTTAGGCCATACATTGAGTCGGGAAAATTAGTACAGCTAAGGCCAAAGGGTGCCAGCTCTCTATGGTGGCCGTTACAGCTTATTTGGCGCAAGCATCGTCCATTGGATAGTACTGCACTTTGGTTTATTGAACGTATGAACTGCCCAAAACCTGGGTTATCAGTAACGGGTATCCCTTTTAACCGCTAGGCATGATAAGCAGTGACCATGAAGAGATGGTCATTCTTATCGCTATATTTTCTTCCTTTTAAAATTGTACAAACCTTGTCCTAATATGGTGGACGGCTCGCTAACACATCAACGTTACCACCAAATATATGAAGATATAGGTCAATAATTTCATGTTTACTTCAGCCTCTTATTAGTTTTTTTAACTAAGCTTGACCTCAATTGTTTATTTTCTTTGTCGACCGACCTCTCAAATCCACATTATTAGTACGACAATTTTATTCTTTGTCGTTCGCTTATAAGTTTTTCCGCTCGACTCTAATTTAGTTCGTACGATGCAATGCAATAGACTTTGGCTTATTCAATCACATGGTTGCGAGTGTCATAGCTCCAATCAGTAAGCACGAAAGGAAGTCATTAGAATGGCGAATATTGCACGATTTTTAGCGCAAATCAGTAAACGCAACATCGGATTAAAGCACGTCGTTGTTGCCGCGCCCCATGACGTAGCGACGCTCTTGGCAATTGACCTAGCCCGACAAGAGCTAAACATTGAAGCGATTCTTGTTGGCGACAGAAAGAGAATTTTGGTCGCAGCAGAAATGTCTGGAGTGAATTTAGAACATTACGAAGTTTTATCGGTAGTCGGCGACCTGCCAATTGCTGAGTCTTCCGTCAGACTGATCTCTGAAGGGAAAGGGCATGTATTAATGAAAGGGATTATTGATACCTCAGTCCTATTGAAACAAGTACTTAAGAAAGAGTATGGGCTAAGAACGGGCAGTTTGTTGAGCCACACTGCACTTTTATTGCCTCCTAATGAAGACCACTATTATCTGCTCACCGATGCGGGAATGAATATCTCGCCTTCGTTATTAGAAAAGAAAAAAATAATCGAGAACTCTGTGCAAATGGCGCATGCATTAGGTAATCCAAAGCCTAACGTTGCAATGCTTTGTGCGAAAGAAAAAGTGTATGAAAAAATGCCGGCGACATTGGATGCGGAGGCGCTAAAAAAACTCTGTGCAGAAGGAGAGATTGAAGGTTGCATTGTAAGTGGCCCTTTGCAGTTAGACCTCGCTATCTCACGTGAGTCAGCAAGCATGAAAGAGTGCGATGATCCTGTGGCTGGCAACGTTGACATCTTTGTTGCTCCAACGATTGAAGTAGGGAATGTTTTTGGTAAAGCACTCAAGTACATGGGAGGTTATGCCTATGCGGGGGTAGTGCTAGGCGCCAAGATTCCGGTTGTTGTTGTATCACGATCCGATAGCGAACAAGAAAAGCTGCTTTCAATTGCAATGGCGTGTGCCGGTGATTTTGGCAGTGCGAATCAAAATACTAAAGCAGAAAGTGAATTGGAGGGGGCGTTGTGAATATTTTAGTCATTAACCCAGGTTCGACTTCGACAAAAATAGGGCTCTTTGAAAATAAAAATAAATGCTCAGAGTATGTTATTCGTCATACAAGTGAAGAGCTGTCAGTCTTCGAAAATGTAACCGACCAATATGAGTTTCGTAAGCAACTTATTGTCAATGTACTGAACGAGAATGATATTTCACTCACCGATATTGATGCCATTGGTTGCCGAGGAGGAGCGCTAAAGCCAATTCCTGGTGGAACTTATCTTGTTGATGAACAAGTTTGTCAGGAGCAGGCTAATAGCCTGATACAGCACCCCTCTAGTTTGGCATCACTCATCGGTTTTGACTTAGCAAATGAATTGGGCATCAAAGCTTATTTTACCGACTCTCCTGTTACTTATGAGTTGAGTGACCTGGCGTCATACAGCGGACATAGAGACATTAAGCGACAGGGCCGTTTTCATGCCTTAAACGCAAAAGCCGTCGCCCAGACTTTCGCAGAGGAAAACCAGCGTAGTTATTCCGATATCAATGTGATTGTGTGTCATATGGGCGGAGGTATTACGGTTAGTGTTCATGAACAAGGGCAAGCAGTTGATGCTACTGACGCTATTTCTGAGGGACCAATGACGCCAGAGCGTAGTGGCAAACTCCCTTCACGTGAGCTGGTTGATTTGTGTTACTCGGGCAAATACACCCATGCCGAAATGAAAAAACAGCTGCAAGGAAAAGGAGGGATAGTCAGCTACCTCGGAACTGCAGACATGGTTGAAGTCGAGCGTGCAGCACAAGCCGGTGATCAGGAAGCGCAAAAAATCTTGGATGTGCTGATTTATCAGGTAGCTAAAGAAATCGGCGCTATGGCACCTGTGGTCAAAGGTAAGATCGATGGCGTCCTCCTAACAGGTGGTATTGCTTTTAGTCAATATGTTGTTGAAGGCATCAAAGCGCGTGTTGGCTATCTCGCTGATATAGCGTTATTTCCTGGTGAGATGGAGCTAGAAGCTTTGGCGGCTGGCGTTCTACGAGTTTGCAAACTAAACCAACCCGTTAAACGTTATGGCGAACATGTTGAAGTGTGCGATTAACAAGACAATAAAAATTAGGAAAACCCAATGAATCCAATAACTCCAGAAAAAAACAAAAGTAATCAAACCACATTATTTGGTGTCTATGACACTGTAGAAGAGGCGGTTTCTAAAGCGAGTAGCGCACAAAAGCAATATCAAAAAACACATGGTGTGGGAAACCGGAACAAATTTATCACGGCTATTAGAAACACGGTTATGGAGCTATCAAGCGTGCTTGCTGAAATGGCTGTCGAGGAAACAAAGCTTGGTAGGGTAGCTCATAAAATAGCGAAAAACCAATTGGCTGCGACGGCTTCACCGGGTACCGAATGTCTATTAACCCATGCCGTTTCAAGTGATGAAGGTCTGACAATAGAAGAGCGAGCCCCAGTTGGTTTAATTGGTGCGGTTACGCCAGTCACAAATGAAATCCCAACCATTGTTAATAATGCAATCTCCATGCTCGCTGGCGGAAATGCCGTCATTTTTAATGTGCATCCTTCCGCAAAGAATACTTCGGCATTCGCAGTTGACCGTATCAATCGAGCCATTATGGAAGTAGGTGGTCCTCAGGATCTGGTTACCATGATTAAAGAGCCAACCTTAGAGACGTTACAGCAGATAGCGAATGCTAAAGAAATAAGAATGTTAGTAGGGACTGGTGGTCCCGGATTAGTAAAAACCTTATTGCAGTCGGGTAAGAAAGCGATTGGTGCTGGAGCTGGTAATCCCCCCGTCATCGTTGATGAAACGGCAGATGTTGCCATTGCGGGTCCATTCATTGTTGCAGGAGCCTCGTTTGACAACAATCTGTTGTGTATCGGCGAGAAAGAAGTATTTGTAGTGGAGTCACAGACTGATGCTTTGATAGAGAGCATGACTCAATCAGGCGCTTATTTACTTACCACGGAGCAGATTGCGCAAGTTACCGAGCTTGTACTGGTCGTGGAGGAACATGCTACGACTACAAACCGATGTTCCTATGGAATGGAGCGTGAATATCACCTTCGCAAAGAATGGGTCGGTCAAGATGCTAGCAAAATACTGTCTGCAATAGGTGTGCATGTTACAGAACCAATAGAGCTCCTTATTTTTGAAGCTGAATTTAATAATCCATTTGTCCAGTTAGAGCAGATGATGCCCGTATTACCGATAGTTCGTTGTGAGAGTTTTGAGCAAGCTATGGATTGGGCGGTTGAAGCAGAGCATGGTAACCGCCACTCTGCATGCATTTATTCCAATAATGTAAACAACGTCACTGCTTTTGCAAAACGAATCGACACGACGGTGTTTACTCAAAACGGGCCAACCCTAGCTGGCCTTGGCTATGGTGGTGCGGGTTCAACATCCTTCACAATTGCTGGCCCGACGGGAGAAGGGATAACAAACGCACGAGATTTTACTCGCGTGAGACGTTTCGCGATGGCGCAAGGAGCCAATCGAATTATCTAGCTTGTTGAACGCTAACCAAGATTAATTTTATAAGTATTTAAATATCACAATAAAAGGAACATAAAATGTCTGATAATTTTTATCGCAACCCTGAACTTTGGTTACCTGAAATAGCAGGAACTCATGTCGATGTAGATAATCTGGAGCAGTTGTATCAACAAGAAACAGAATTGTATATATCTCGTATGACGAAGAGTAAAGAGATGCATGAACGTGCGTCATTATCTATGCCTAACGGGGTAACCAATTCTTGGCAAAGTGTTTGGCATGTGCCGCACCCCTTTTATATAGAACGTAGTAAAGACAATATTGTTGTGGACGTGGATGGAAATAAATACGTAGATTTTAATTTAGGTGATACACCGGACTTTTATGGTCACTCTCCAAAAAATGCGGTGACGGAAGGTATTATTGAATTATTACAGAATAGCGGAATTAATACCCTTGCGACGAATGAAGATGCTGTAGTTGCGTCAGAGCTTCTACGTGAGCGTTTTGGTATGCCATATTGGTTTACTGCTTTGTCGGCATCTGACGCAAACCGATTTGCCGTGAAATTGGCAAAATTAGCCACAGGCCGAAGTAAGGTTATGCAATTTAATATGGCTTATCACGGTACGCTTGATGAGACGAATGCCTGGATGCCCGAAGACGGGGTCATTGAGTATCGAGTACCGGAGATCTATCCGGGGCAAGATCCTTCTCAGTTTACGCGTGTTGCAACGTTCAACGATTTAGAATCAGTTGAAGAGCAACTGAAACACGGTGATGTTGCTGTTGTACTTACAGAGCCTGCGCTATCTAACTCGGGTTTAACTTTGCCGAAGCCTGGTTTTCATGATGGGCTCCGCGAACTATGTACCAAATACGGCACTCTTCTGTTGATCGATGAGACTCATATGCAGACAACGGCTCACCATGGAGCGACGGGTGAGTGGGGACTTAAGCCAGATATTTGGGTTGCGGGTAAATGTATCGCAGGCGGTATTCCGTGCGGTGTTTACGGTTTTTCAGAGGACGTTGCCAACTTATTTCAGGCTACGATAGGCAAAGGGCCATGGCATATGGCAGGTCTTCTTGGGCAACAAACAACGATGACCGGCAATGCTTTATCCTTGAGAGCGCTACGTTTGAATCTTGAGCATAATGTTACAGAGTCGACATTTGCGGGAATGATTGAAACCAATACTTACTTAACAAAAAAATTAAATGAGATTATCCATAAATACGGCGTGCCTCTAAGCACGGAACAAGTTGGTGCGCGTACTTGGATGCATTTCTGCCCAGAGACACCAGTAGAGATTAAAGATTGTATTAAGGGTATTGGTATTGTTGGTCACTTTATCGATTACGTTTTCTTATACCTGTTCAACAGAGGTGTAATGATTATTCCTTTCGGCCTGAATATGTGGTTGGTATCTCCACAAACCACGAAAGAAGACTGTGATGTATTTGCTAAGCATTTTGAAGGTGCAGTGCTAAATATGTTCCAGATTAAAGACAAAATTGCGTGATTGACCCATTAATGTAGATAGCGGGTCATTAGACCCGCTCGCTTTATAGGACGAGAGTGAATGTTGAGATATAAAGTCGTTATTGCTTTAAGGAAACAAATTAACAAATTAGTCAAAATTCCATTTCCCGATGTGCATCAGGGAAATGGAAGTGTGAGTACGATTGGCGAGTTACTTGTGTCGAATCGAATAATTAAACCGCTGATCGTTACAGACAAAGCGCTAAATTTGTTGGGGATGGTAGACAAAGTTACTTGTTCTTTAGTTAAAAAGGGCATTGATTTTGAGGTATTTGATGAGGTTAATCCTGATCCGTCGGTTGAGAGCGTGTTACGAGGCCTAAGCCGTTACAAGAGCAATGGTTGTGATGGAATTATAGCGTTAGGTGGTGGCTCATCGTTAGATTGTGCGAAAGTCATAGGAGCTAAAGTTGTTAGGGACATTGATATTGAAGCGATGGCTGGGCAGCTCAAGGTTCGTAAAAAGCTCCCACATATTATTGCTATACCGACAACCGCAGGTACCGGCTCTGAAGCGACAATAGCGGCGGTCATTTCAGACCACAATGCAAACAGAAAGTTTGCGATACTCGACCCGGTGCTTGTACCTCAAACGGCCATACTTGACCCCGAGTTAATGGTTGGGTTACCGCCAGCAATCACCGCGGCGACAGGTATGGACGCATTGACGCATGCGATTGAAGCGTATATTGGTGAATTCAGTAATCCGTTAACAGACGAATTTTCTGAAGATGCCATAACAAAAATCTTCAAAGCGTTACCTGAAGCATATGAAAATGGGGGGAATTTGGTTGCTCGTGAAGCAATGGCGATAGCATCTTACAAAGCAGGGTGTGCTTTTACTCGTGCGTTTGTAGGGTATGTGCATGCCATTGCTCATCAATTGGGTGCGATTTATCACATTCCTCATGGATTGGCGAATGCCATTCTTCTGCCTCACGTTTTACGCTTTAATCTTGCCGATTGTGAAAGCCGATTTAAGCAGATGGCGCAAATGATTAGTGTCACGGATGGAGAAGCATTTATTTCTGCAGTCGAAAATCTGAATAGACAACTTAATATCCCGAGCTTTTTTGAAGAATTGAAACCTGAAGATATTCCTGAGATTGCAAAGCGTGCCTTAATAGAAGCGCATGGTACTTATCCTGTGCCGTGTTATATGAGTCAGCAACAGTGTGAAACGTTAATTAGACACGTTTTACCCACTGAATATATTTAATTACCGATAAGAACTGAGGTTGGTAGCTCAACAAATTAAGTGATCACTATGAGCATATTTGAAGATTTAGCGAACTCTGAGATAGATGAAGTGGCTCAGCTTTCTAACATGATAAGGTTGGATAAACGACTAGATATACATAATCTTGTCAGCGGAACATTACTCGATGATGAAGGGATGCCTTTCACTCTACCTACAGTTCTTAAATGTATTAACAAGCATGTTCGCTCTTGGGACGTGGATCGTACTGAGTCATTATACCATTGCCGTCGATTTGCGTCCTTAGTCACAAGCTTGGTGTTTGGGCATGCATTTGCTCAGGAAAACGCAGCCAAACTTGTGACTGTCCGTACCCTTGGTGGTACAGGAGCGTTGCGTTTAGCGCTAGATTTTTACTCGAAAAAGCTGTGCGGAAAAAATATTTGGGTAGGGTTTCCTTGTTGGGACAATTACCATTTTACTGCAACGGCAGCAGGACTGGATGTACGTTATTTTCACTATCAGGGTTCGATAGATCATTGGTCACAACACCTCAAAAACGCCCAGCCTAATGATGCAATTTTGATACAGTCAGGAGCATATAACCCAACAGGGACGATGTTTTCTAGTGAACAGTGGCGCGCTATAGCAACATTATGCCTCCAGAAGCGATTAATTCCCATTTTGGATAACGCCTGCCAAGGAGTAGGGAAGGGAGTGTGGGAAGATAGTGAAGGGATACGTATTCTATCAACGTACTGCCCGAATCTTTTAGTCGTGACGTCTTTTTCTAAGAATTTCACTTTGTATAATGAACAAGTTGGAGCACTTTCAATTAAGTTAGAAGCCAGCAGTCAAGTTGAGCTTGTTGAACGAGCACTTTGTTCAATTCAAAGGACTAGTTATTCATCAGCGCCACAACTTGGCGCATCGATTGTCTCGCTGATTTTAGGTGACACTAAGCTGTTTACAGAATGGTGCAGTGATTTGGGTGATGTTCGTTGTGCATTGGATAAACGAAAAAACAGGTTTCTAGGTGAGATTTCCAAAGAAAAAATTAAGCCGACTTTTCAAACCAATGGGCTATTTTTTCAGTTGAATTTGGATAAGCGAGTTATCGGCTTACTTCGTAAAGTTGATGGGATTTATCTTTTGGATGGCGGTAGGGTGAGTTTGGCTGGCATAAGTTTATCGAGAACTACAGAAATTGCAGCCCAAATCAATCGACGCTGTATAGAGAACTCATGAACTTAGTGTACTCTCAAGTGACCAATTAAAATAGGCAACAACATGGCATAGATGTTTTGTCTAATTTGATATAAAAGACAAGGTTCTAACTAAGATCTTTAGTACGCGGAACTACCCATATATTGGCGAAGTTGCACCAACCAATAGAGTTTATTTTGACATTTTTAACTCTAGTCGGAACCGTCAAAGTTAAGTCTTCTGATTTAAATATCACCAGTACATTATTTTCGTATAAAAACTCGATCAATTTATCAAGTAACCTCTCCTGTTGGATAGGAGAGTGACAGCTGCGTACAGACTTTAATGTGTCTACTAAGTGGTCATATTGCTCCCAGCTTAGGTTATGCTGCCAATAGGGATAGAGCTTAAAGAAGGCAAATAGGCTGGTGGCTCGACCACCTTCGAGACGAATACCTCCAATAGCCAAATCCTGATTTGGCAGAGCCTCTCCGTATGTTACCTGTCGGCCGATGCTGTTGGTCTCTAGAGTGGAGTGAATTCCATTTAATTTTGAGGCGAACTCAAAATTGTCATTGTTGTTCTCATAGCTAAATGAGATTGGGAATGGCAATTCAAATGAGGCAGGCTCATCGTTTTGTAATAGTTCAAGTAATGAGTCTTTTGTTGACTTTATCTGCAATTCTTTATGGTTTAGGAGAATGAAAAAGTACCCGATATCGGCTGTTGATACTTGGTAAGTATCTTCATCATCATCAATAAAAAAAAAGTTTTCGGCGCATTTTTTATCCGGAGCCCACTCTTCGTGAATCCAAATCTCTATTTTTTCAATCAAAGCGTTATGGCCGCTATATTGATGGTTTCTTACCAGCCTCAACACTCTATCTGAATAGATATCAACGAAGAATGGTCCAGAGCCAATTGGCTTGTAGCTTGTATCAGGCTGATAGATATTTTTTGAAGGCAAAATTGCGGTTTCAGCTCTGCTTAGCAAGTGGGGAAGGTTAGGGTCAGGATCTTTCAATATGACGACGATACAGTGCAGTGAAATAGCCTTTATTTGAGTGATATGGTCGTATAAATTTTGCCAATACTTCGAGCGAGTCAACGCTTTTAGACTTTCCACGACATCGTTTGATGTAACCGCCGATTGGTCATGAAATTTTGCCGCCGAACTAAGGTGAAAGCGCCATTGGGTATGCTGTTCATTGCTTTCCCAGTAATGGGCAAGTTCCCCTCTCAGTGTGGAACCATCGTAACTCACGAGAGTTTGGAACACCTCATGAATTAGGTGTCTTTCGGTCCGGTTCATTGAGTAATGAGGGTGTAATTGTTCGATTTTTCGGTGAAATCGAGCGTACACAGTGTTCTCATTTTGGTTAGCCGACCTTCCCAAGTATTGCTTTAAACCTATCGCTATATCGCGGTCATTAAAACTAATAAGCTGATGAGCCAAATTGTATTTTTCGTCTTCTATGGCTTGACCTACCAGTGTATAGCAGGCCTGTATTGGCTCTATATGACAGTTGAGCGTACCTTTATGACCACGCCCCCTCGTTGGACGCCAAGTAAGTAAGCCACCATCGGACATTTGCTTTAGTAGTGTCCGGGCATGCCGATTACTACACTGAAAAGCGCTTGCGATATGTTCGATGGTTACTTTATTAATACCGGGACCCATTTTTTTAAATAGGTCCTCGTATAATTCTAACTTACGCTTGTTCATTTGGTTGTTCTGCATGGTGGCTAAATTCGTTTTCCTCTCCAAGTTTTATATGAACAGGTTCGTCATGCGGTGTGCTTTCCCAAAAATCGTCCGTATCAAATATACTGTTAAGCCTTTGAATTCTTTGGGCTGGTGTTAAATAAAAGAACCGAGCTAGAAACCCTTCGGTCTTATCATATTTATAAGTTAATTGAATGAAATTTGCAATGTAGTCATGGGTGTTCATCACGGATACCTTTAGAAACTAATGTCGGGGTAGATTAAATGGCAGGAGAAAAATAAAATCGGAACAGTCAAAGAATCTGTTCCGATTTTAGGTTTGAGTGAGATGCGAGCCGTTTAGAAGAGAGTCAAGTGGAAGGCGATTTTCTAAAGGCGTGAGGAGAACGAACCCAATTATTCAATAATTAGAAAATGGAGCAAAGGTGATACAAGTTATTCTAGAAAATGAACACATGACATAACTTGTATTCATTTTAGACGGTTTAGTTAATTTCAAACTTAATACGCTATGTAAATAATAAGGTATAGAGTCTGCCGTGAAAGAATTTTTAGGAGGAGCATACTGCTCCCCTAGTTAATATGGCGGTTTCGCGGGCATGATAGTTACGACGATATTGTTGTTTTATTCTGGGTTGCAACCATTTTGGCTAATATACATTTCAACATTCCATAGTCATAGCTTTGTTCGAAGTGTTCATAGAGAGGCTTTAACTTACCTTCTTGTAAAGTATTCAGCCTATTGGCTTGTGAGATTATTGTCTCAACCTCTGGTGAAGGTAAATCAATCACTTGCTCTAGGGCGCATGCACCGTTTTCAATGGCGATGGCCAAGTGCGCGAGTACTGTCGAATGCTTAATTTGGCGCTGCTCGGCAATGTCATCCACACTCAATCCTTGTTTTAACATCGACAAAGATTCTAGCTCGGTATCAGAGAGGGTATTTTCTTCTTTTGTTTTAGGCAAAATGGCGGTCAAAAAGCGTTCACCATATTTTTCAATCTTGGTGTCACCGAATCCGGAGATTTGGTTGAGTGCTTCTTTAGATTGCGGGCGTTCGGTTGCTAAAGCTTGAAGGGTTGCGTCGTGACAAATCATATACGCCGGGACCTGCTGCTCTGACGCTAAAGCGGCGCGAACTTCCCTTAATGTCTCGAATTGCTTACTGTCAGCTGATGTTAAACCAAGATGCTTCTGTTTCTTTGTTGTTTTCTTACTCGTCGAGCTATTTCGTAATGTTCTTAGCTGTATAGGGCGTTGACCTTTTAAGAAGGGACGACAAAGCTCAGTGAGTCTTAGGCTGCCATGACTGCCATGCACCTCGAGCAGATTCATCGCCAGCAGCTGCCTAAAGACACCTTGCCATTGTTTCGCCGACAGATCGGTGCCAATACCAAAGGTAGATAACGTGTGGTGCTGGTTTTGTTCTATTCTTTGATCAGATTTGCCAAGTAAGATATTGATGAGGTAACTTGCGCCAAATCTCTGCTCGGTTCTGAATACCGTCGAGAGGGCTTTTTGCGTCGCTTCAAGACCGTCCCACGTTTCTGGTGGTGAGACACAGTTGTCACAATTTCCACATGGTGTCTCTAAGGTCTCACCAAAGTAGGCAAGTAAAGATTGTCTGCGGCAGCTAGCAAGGTCGCAGTAGCCTAATAAAGCATTGAGTTTTTGCAAAGAGGTGAACTTAAATTGTTCATTTGCATCAGAATTTTGCACCATCTGCCTTTGCAGTACCATGTCTTGCATGCCATACGCCATCCAAGCGTTAGCTGGTTCGCCATCACGACCCGCACGTCCGGTTTCTTGATAGTACGCTTCAATACTTTTCGGCAAGCTTAGGTGGGCAACAAAACGAACATCTGGTTTATCGATGCCCATTCCAAATGCGATTGTGGCCACAATGATGATGCCATCTTCACGTAAAAAGCGCTGTTGATTTTGGGCGCGTTGCTCGTTGGACATACCCGCATGATAGGCGAGCGCTTGTTTTCCTTGGTCACATAGCCACTTTGTGGTCTCTTCTACTTTTTTACGCGATAAACAATAGACGATACCGGCATCCGAGGCATGGTTCGTTTCAATAAAAGACCACAGCTCTTGCTTAGCGTTACTGAGATCGGAGACATGATAGTGGATATTCGGTCTATCAAAACTATGTACAAAGATTTGGGCATTTTGCAGCCCAAGTTGCTCAATGATCTCATCTTTTGTTCGACTGTCTGCAGTCGCGGTGAGTGCAATTCTTGGCACAGAAGGAAAACGTGTTTTTAGGATGCTGAGTTTTTGATACTCTGGTCTAAAATCATGTCCCCATTGGCTTACACAGTGCGCTTCATCGATAGCAAATAGCGACAGGCGTGTTTGCTCTAATAGCGATAATGTTCTCTCCATTAACAGCCTTTCTGGCGCCACATACAGAATTTGAATTTCACCCATTAATAGCTGCTGTTCGACGGCCTGCTGATCATATGGACTGAGAGAGGAATTGAGGTAAGCGGCTTTCACACCAATTTGATGCAGAGCATCCACTTGGTCTTGCATCAGGGCGATCAGCGGTGAAACGACGATGCCTACGCCTTCACGAAGGATTGCCGGAATTTGGTAGCAAATTGACTTACCGCCACCAGTAGGCATCAGTGTTAGCGCGTCCTGACCCGAGATTAAGGTGTCAATGATAGTGGCTTGCTGGTGACGAAAATCATCGTAACCGAAAAGAGATTTGAGCAGCTGCTTTGGTGTCATTATTGTCATAGAGAAGAGAGTAATGAGGGTAGTTTCGCAACCTAGCACACTCTTTTCAAGCCTTGTTCGGTCTTGTTAGAGATTGCTCGCGATAATTTGATGACTTAATGTTGGCAAAGTCGTAGCTGAGGAAGACTATTTCTAGAAAGAAAGAAAGAAAGAAAGAAAGAAAGGGATGTCGGGCCTAGCTTGGCATGTAAGCCCGACATTTACGGAGCTTTGGAATACGTTAGCACTCCATTGCTAATCACTTTTTGTATCAAGTGATGCCTTTTTAGAACAAAAGGTAACAGAAAAGTTCCGTTTCCCTTTGTTAAAAAGTCTTGTTATAGATCTTTGATGTTTTCTACTTCAAGCTCGTTGAAGTATTTAACAGTCTTCACTTTTAGCTCTTGCTGCGCGGCTTCATCAGCAACGATGATAGCTTTAGGGTGCATTTGAAGGGCTGTCACTGTCCACATGTGGTTTACAGAGCCTTCAACCGCCATTTGCAGTGCAAGTGCTTTGTTGTGACCGTGCGTTAGGATCATCACTTCTTCTGCATCAAGTAGCGTTGCAACACCAATAGTTAGTGCGTATTTAGGTACTTGGTTAATGTCGCCATCGAAGAAACGAGAGTTAGCAATACGAGTATCTTCAGTCAGTGTTTTGATACGAGTACGAGACGTTAGAGAAGAACCTGGCTCATTGAATGCGATGTGACCGTCGATGCCAATACCACCCATGAATAGGTTGATCTTGCCGTATGAACGAATCTTTTCTTCGTATGCTGCGCAGTGAGCGTTAACGTCTTCTGCTTGACCATCAAGAAGGTTAATGTTTGCTTCTTGGATATCAATGTGATTGAAGAAGTTGTTGTACATGAAAGAACGGTATGACTCTGGGTGGTTAGGGTCGATGCCGACATACTCATCCATGTTGAAAGTCACAACGTGTTTGAAACTCACTTCTCCAGCATTATGAAGCGCAATCAGCGCTTTATAAGTAGATAAAGGCGTACCCCCAGTAGGCAGGCCAAGTACAAATGGCTTGTCTGCAGTTGGTTGGAAAGCATTGATACGTTCAACAATATGACGCGCTGCCCATTTACCTACTTGTTCTGCTTTTTGTAATGGAATAAGTCTCATGTTCTTCCCCTGATAGAAAATTTTGTGTGTGCTGAAACATTAATTCGCATTATAAAATAAGTTTTTCGAGTCGGCTATTACTTTTCTTTGAATTTTATGTTTTTTCTTGATCGAGATCGCTAATGTGGCGAAATTCTCGCTGCGTGGCATTAATGTGCAGCTGGTTAGCACGCTAATTTTTGCGAGTGAATAAAGTGGCGGTTTTGTTGCACCGCTCATTAGTGATGCAATCACTCAGATTGTGAATGAAAGAATGCAACTAGTTGCCTTGTGGCGAGTGGTGTCAACGTCGTGGTGACCATCGTCGACGGAGTCATGATATTCGCTATTGCTGATAGGTAAAAGAGCACCATGTGATGTGACGAAATGATGCTGTCATCGCGAAGCCGTACGATATTTTTCTTGTGTTAGTGAGCATGAAAAAAGCGCTCCAGCCCAGCTTGGATGCGCTTTTTTTGTTTGAGATAACATATTAAGTTGGGCGATAGTTAAAGAGGTTGGCCATTCGCAGTCACTTTGACGTCTACATTGCCTCGCAACGCATTCGAGTATGGACAAACTTGGTGGGCAACTCGTACAAGTTCAACGGCTTCTGATGTCTCTAATTCCAGAGTAACGTTTAGCGACACATCTAAAACAAATCCACCATTTTCATTCGCTTTTAAAGCCACGACTGCTGTTGTTGGAGCTTGCTGTAATTGAATTTTTTGTTGTTGTGCAACATGCAATATGGCGTTAGAAAAGCAAGCAGAATAGCCTGCAGCAAAAAGTTGTTCTGGGTTGGTCGCGTCTCCCGTTCCACCGAGTTGTTTTGGGTAGGATAGGGCAAGGTCGAGCATGCCATCATCGGTTTTAACTTGCCCGTTGCGGCCAGCCAGTGCAGTTGCAGAAGTAGTATATAGAGCGCTCATCGTTAATTCCTGTCGTTATTGGGTTATAAATATTGATTTGATGTCAACTAGGTTGTGCGCAAACTATATTGATCATTTATGCTATTTGCAAGTATATTGTGCACAACTTAATTTTTGGATTCATAATGATGGATGTAAATAGCCCCGATAACTTAGATCTGGATAAGCAGGTTTGCTTTGCTTTATACAGGGCAAGCAACACGTTAATACGCGCATACCGTCCTATTTTGGATGCGTTAGACTTGACGTATTTACAATATATGTCGATGTTAGTGCTGTGGAAAAAGTCGCCAATGAATGTCAAAAATATTAGTCAGGATTTGAATATTGATTCTGGCACCTTGACCCCATTGTTGAAACGATTAGAGCAAAAAGGCCTGGTGCTGCGTCGGCGTTGTGAAATAGATGAACGTGCAAGACTGATCTCTTTAACCGATGCCGGTTGGGCGTTAAAAGAGAAAGCAGAGGCAGTACCTTCGGCGATTGCGTGCAAAGCAAAACTTTCCGCAAAGGATGCCATTGAACTTAAGCGCCTTTGTGACCAACTAACGATAAATCTAATGGAATAGATAATGGACTTTGACGGACTGTCTCGTGTTAGCTTTAAACATTTGACCGCTTTACACGTTATGCTGAATACCAATAGTGTGACGAAATCAGCAGAGATCTTATCCGTGACGCCATCAAGCGTGAGTAAGACGATCGCTCAGCTACGGGAAATTTTACGAGATGAACTGTTTTACCGCGATGGTACACAACTTACCCCCACCCGCTATGCGTTAAAGATTGCACCATTAGTGCACTCGATGCTAGCGAGCATGAACGGGTTATTGAACCAAACAAACTTTATCCCTCATCGATTCGAAGGGCGATTTTCTTTGTCGATGCGTGAAAGTACGTTTGAACTGTTCGCGAAACCATTGGCTCATTTGACAAATGAATGTATCCCTAACGGCAAGCTTAATATTCTGACTAAGGCAAAGTATGGCTTTGATGCGCTAATGAGCGGACAGGTCGACTTTATTATTTTGCCTCATGATGTGAGCCAGTCACCCACTAACATGAAGGATTTGATATGGGAGCCTATTTTAGAAGATGAGTTTGTCTGTTTGATGTCACCAAGCCACCCGCTAGCCAATCAAGAGCTCACTATTGAAGCCTACTTAGACAGTCAACATGTCGGGATTACTGATTCCGAGTTGAATCGTCCTTATTTCGAACAGACGTTACGGCAAACTCATCGTGCTCGTGATGTAAAAGTGATGCTGCCAGATTTTGGTTCGGCAGCGATTTTGTGTCATCAGTCCAATTTACTGTTTACTTGCTCTAAAAAGTGGGCTGACGTTGCAATGCAAGCAAAAGGGTTGGTAGCAAAACCAGCGCCTTTTGATTACGGTCGATTGGGTTATAGTCTAGTTTGGAACAAAGCGAGTATTAACGATCACTCAATTCAATGGTTATGTAATTATCTTAGAGGGCTAATTGATATTACTTCTGTTCACTTACCGGAGTGATGGAATAGTCGGGATGCTATTGACATAGGTTGCACAACGGTTGATTTGTCCGTAGTGTAATCAATGTTCATTTATGGAGAATCAAATGATACACGCAATGACTTACCTCTGGCTTCTGCTGCTTATACCTGTAGTCCGGTAGGTAACATTGTGCCTGGCTACGAGTGACGTAGTTAGGTTAGCCCTTCTCAACTTCTCGTAGCCCAAAAATATAGGGAGATGAGAATGACCAACCGCGACATAGCGAATGATAGTAACTCAGACAATCGCCAAGCAAACGTTAGCAATACGGAAAATAACGAAGCATCTAAGCAAGACGCCGGAGTGCGCGCGACCGACGCGACTCATGATGCGTTGCCCTCAAAAAAGCTGCTAACGGGAATACTGCTAGCGTTGCTCGGAGCAGCATTATTTTCAATCAAACCTATTTTGATAAAAATTGCTTATCAGTATGGCGGTGACACAACGGCGATAATGTCGCTTCGTGCATTTAGTTCGTTGCCTTTCTATTTGGTCGTGTTGGTGATGCTATGCCGTGACAAACAGCAACGAACAAAAGTCAAAAATCACGGTTTGATGGCCGCAGCATTGGGTATTCTCGGATATTACTGTGCCAGCTATTTGGATATTGAGGCACTAAGTTATATTTCAGCTCAATTGGAGCGCTTATTGTTGTTTCTATTTCCAAGTTTTGTGGTGCTTATTTCATGGGTTTTCTTAAAGAAGAAACCAAGTGCTAACGTGTTAAAAGCCGTGGTGATTGGGTATACCGGCATTACACTTATTGTGGCACATGATGTGTCTTCATTGGGTAGTGATGTTTGGCGAGGGAGTGCATTGGCGGTGAGTTCGGCGTTGATCTTTGCCTGTTACTTAGTGTTAAGCAAACCCGTTATTACGCAGTTAGGGAGTACTGCGTTTACCAGTATAGGTATGGGGAGTGCCGGCCTTGCGATTCTGGTGCATTTACAATGGTCAGAAACGGAAGTTATGCAATGGAGTGTGGAGCTTGTGTCACTGGGCATCACTTTGGGTGTGTTTTGTACGGTTATACCGTCTTACTTGATGGCAGGGGCGATGGCAAGGTTAACGGCAACGGAGTTCAGTTTGACGGCTAATGTGGGGCCGGTCATTACCGCTATCGCGGCAGTGACCGTACTGGGTGAAGAGTTTACGGCTTTTCATGCTTTTGGGATGGTACTAGTGATTACTTCGGTGTACTGGATGACAAGACCTAAAACCGAATGATGTGCAGCGCACCAGCCCAGTGATAGAATTAACTAAGCCTATAACATAGGCTTAGTTAATTCTGTTGGCTACCATGCCCCGCCGAATTGAATATAAGTCGTCCATTCTTCTGGACCCTTCGCGACATCCACACCCATTCTCAACCCGAGTTGTTTTGCCAATAAATAGCGAAAACCACCGCCGCGAGTGTAGTGTAATTTGGCCTGTCCGATGCTTTGGTCATGATCGAATGCCGTACCTGCTCCGGCAAATGCCAACACCGTCCAACGGTCATCAATATCATAGCTTAGTTCCACTTCTCCGAGCGCGGTGTTGTCTGCTTGGTAGCGCATGGCTGCGATGCCGCGCATTTCGACAAACGGCTTGGCGTAGATAGACGCAGGAAAGTCGACATTATCTGAGATGGATTTGGCATCAGCACGTAAACCCAGTCCCCAATCTTCTGATAAACGTCGATAATTATGAACGTAGGCATGATATTTCTGATAATTGAATTGCCCACCAAACGCTTTTCGATGGTGATCGACTTGAAATTGCGCTTTGGTTCCAATACGAGGTGCAAATTGATTGTTTCGGCTATCGTAGGAGACTCGCCACCCTAAACGCCCATCTTGAGAATCGGTATTGAGGTCCTTTTGCCCCGCAATGGTCGACTCCGAAGACATGTAACTGTATGAACCACCTACAAAAAAGTTGCTATCTCCTAAACGCACATCTAAATCTTGAAAAAAGTAGCTGCCTTTGAGGCTTAGGTCCGTTGCTCCTAGTTCTGGAATGGGATAGAACTTTAGGTTGAAAGTTGCACTAAATATTCCGCCTAAGTACCTCACGCGATCATTAAGCCAGTTTCCAGAATGAAAGCCCCCAACCATGTTACTACCATTGCTGGTTCCTAAGGCCATAACACCCGATACACTGGCAGGAATATCACCCACATGTTCACCGGCGAGACGCTTCGCTTTACGCTCTTCTGATTCATGAAAAAAGAGCAATGCTGCACCGCCGCCAAATCCGACGGCTGGGTCGGTGACAGTGAGAGGGATTGGTAAGAATCCTACGGCATTATCTAGGATAAACTGACTACCATCTAGGCGCCCATCGTCGGGGTCAATGAATGAATCCATTAGACTGGCGTGTACATAAGGAGCGGAAAAAAGTGTAGTAGCGAGCAGAGAGGTGAACGAAGATGTATAGATTTTTTTCATGGATTGTGTGTTCTTAATATTGAGGCTAGAAGGTGCTCCTTGCAACTAATGGTATTATAAACAGTAACTTTGGGTCCTGAAGTCAGCTGGGTGTCTATTATTACTATTTAATAGTGAACGACAAGTATCGACTATTGGCATAACGAATGATTTCTGACTTGACATTCCCTGTTTGCATTTTGTTGTCTTTTTTCCGTAGTGCAATCGTGTTGTCAGTGCTCATTGTCACTGCGAGTTTTGAAGTGTTCACGCTGTTGTTCCAGAATGGTAACAAAGCGATCAATACCAGTTCTCCATGCTCGATTGTCGTGAAAATTGGCGACATTAAAACGTAAGCAGTGCGCGTATTGTCCTTTACTGCCAAACAATGTCCCGGGTAATACTGAAACACCTTGTATTAAGCATTGATCATAAATTCGTTGACTGTCGTAGTGGGTGGGCAGTGTCAACCAACATAAAAAAGAACCTGTAGGACTTGTGAGTGAATATTGATCGTGAAAGTGGCTGTCCAAGCGCTGACGAAGCAGGGCGATAAAGTGGGTCAGATTGTTTTGATAGTAGCGTGTCATACGGCGAACATGTTGCTTATATTTTCCAGTGGCGAGAAACTCCCCAACAGCCGATTGGATCAGGTTTTGACTGCCCATATTGTCACTGATGAGCGAGCGCTCGATATGATGACGATATTGCCCCGCGATAAGCCAGCCGATTCTAAGGCGTGAGTCCAGCGTTTTTGAAAGTGATGTACAGTAGATCACTCGCTTTTGTGTATCGAGTTGCTTGAGCGATGGAATGGCAGCATTGTTGCCTAATGCACCAAAGACATCGTCTTCAATAATAGGAATATTTCCGCTGCTTTTTAGTAATTGTCTCCGAGCATCTAACGGCATTAAAGCTCCCGTTGGATTGGTATAGTTTGGCGTTACTACGATAGCCGCAACAGGCCATTGCGTGAGGGCAGATTGTAACGAAGGGACATGCAGACCAAACTCCGATGAGCTTGGGATCTCCAACGCTTTTAAACCTAATGATTCAAGCATTAATAAGATACCGAAATAGCAAGGAGACTCAACTGCGATAGTATCTCCAGGCTTGGTTACCGCTCGTAAAGCTTGGCTGATGGCCTGTTGTGAACCATTGGTGACAAATACTGACTCTCCTTGAAGTTCAATACCTTGGTCAATGGAAATTTTTGCGATTTGTTTGAGGAGTTTTTCGTTTCCCGGGGGGAGCTGATAGTGGCTAGGGATGTGCGATTGCGCGCGGCTGTGGCGACCAATTTCTGCGTACAGGCTACTAATTGCAGGGCCTTCGGTGTTTGGGTGAGCTGAGCCTGCGGGCATTAACAATGTGCCTGGAGATTGACCAAGGATTTGTTTGGTCATTGACAGTAAGTCGACCGTCGTGGGGACGGTATCAATCTGTGCTGAAATAGAAAACGGTGCCAAGCTGTTTAAAAATGAGCGATGCACAACAAATCCTGAACGGTCACGGGCAGTAATCTTACCTACGGCTTCTAACTCTTGATATGCCCGAATGACGGTGTTCTTTGCAACTCCTAATTTACTGCTGGTGGCACGAATTGACGGAAGCTTATCGCCCACATTTAAACCTCCGCTTTGTATTAGTCTTTCGATATATTCTTCGACCGCTTTATATCGAGAGACGACTTTGGTTTGAGTTGTAGGCATCATCATTCCTTAACATAGCGGCGGAAACATAGCGACGGAAACATAGCCGCGGGCTTCCTGAGCCGTGCGACAACAATCTGTACCCATAAAATAAAAGAAAACTGTATCTTACTGTTAATTTTGTACCCTGTTAATTTAGCACCATCATGGAGCGAATGACTAGGTAAAATCATGTTGAAACAGACTATCCCTTTTATTTTTGTTGTGCTTTGGGCATCGGGTTTTGTGGGCGCCAAAATTGGGTTGGTGTATGCCGAACCAGCAACGTTACTAACTATCCGTATGTTGGGTAACGTTGTGCTATTTTCAGTGCTTATCATTTTGCTTAGGCGCTCGATACCAAAAGGAAAAGCGCTGCTGCATTCTTGTGTTGTAGGTATGCTTATTCATGGTTTCTATCTAGGTGGTACTTATGAAGCCATTAAATATGGTATGCCTGCAGGGTTAAGTGCGCTATTAGTTGGCATTCAGCCACTTTTGACGGCAATAGTTGTCACTAGTTTTGCTAAGCAGGTTTTAAAGCCTTCCCAGTGGCTTGGTTTAGTTATCGGGTTTATCGGTATTGGCTGTGTTTTAGTGGGTAATATCCATTGGCAAGAGGGAAGTGAAAAGCTTGCCGCGTTCATTTTTGTCTTTGCTGCGTTGTTGGGCATTACTTTTGGCACGCTTTATCAAAAGCGATTTTGTCAGGGAGCCGATATGATTGGAGGCGCGATGACGCAATATGTTGCTGCTGCGATGTTATTTATTCCCGTGGCGGTGATGACAGAGACTCGAGAAGTGAATTGGACGTGGGCGTTTTCATTGACCATGTTGTGGCTGGTGGTCGTGTTATCTGGTGTCGCGGTGTTATTGCTGCTTTATATGGTAAAGCATGGCGAGTCTTCTAAAGTTGCCTCAGTATTCTATTTAGTTCCTCCGGTTGCCGCTGTGCAAGCATGGCTATTATTTGGTGAATCTTTTGACCAATTTGGTATGTTAGGCTTTGCTCTAGCCTCTACTTCGGTCTATCTCGTGGCGAAAGCACCAAGGCTAAAGTTATCGCGTTTTCATCCAGAGAAATTAATTCAAAAAAAATATAAAAATGTCGACAAAGGCATGTCCAAGCAGTATGAAATACGATAATGTCCGAGATTATTGACATCTTATAGTAAGAATCGCCATGTTAACCCGTTTTTTAAGCTCATCCGAATCAACAAAGGGCGTTGTTGCTTCTATCATTGCCTCGTGCTTGTTTGCACTAATGCCAATCTATGTTCAGTTTCAACCGGAGTTTAGTCACTGGTCTGTGGAGGGTGGAGAAGGGCATTGGATTGCCAGTCAGAGGGTGATATGGAGTGCACTCTTCATGATGATCGTGCTCAGTATTAGTGGGCGCTTTCTCCTTTTTTGGCGCGCGTTTCGTCAAACTCACCGTTGGCATCGATATCTGTTCTCAGCCTTGCTGGTAGGTCCTCAATATTGGATATTTGTATGGGCGCCTTTGTACGGTGAGACACTTTCTGTTGCGCTGGGTTACTTTTCTCTTCCGCTGGTATTGGTATTAGTTGGGCGGTTTGTTTATGGAGATCAACTGTCTCCTCTGCAAACCGTAGCATGTATTGTTGCAGCGGTTGGTGTGGCGTACGCCTATATGATGGCTGATGGTTTATCCTGGATTGTCCTGTTGATCGCTTTAGGGTACCCAGTCTATTTTGTTCACCGTCGTTCACTCAACATTCAAAGTGATGTGGGTTTTACTTTAGATAATGTATTTTTGTTGCCATTTGCACTCAGCGCGGTGTTCTATTTGCAGCCGTTGGATGTCATTCGTAACTTAGACCTATCTGTGATGGGCTATTACATTGGTTTGGCGATTACAGGCTCTGTGCCAATGCTGCTGTTCCTCTTCGCCTCGCAGTCATTATCTATGTCACTATTTGGTCTGCTGGGCTATGTTGAACCGGTATTAGTTTTTGTCGTCGGGTTGTTATTGGGTGAGCGAGTGGCAACGGCAGACTTGCCTACCTACTTACTGGTGATGGCAGCATTAATGATATTGGCTATAGATGGAATGCGTCGGGCGCGTTCTCACGGCATGGTGAAAGCCAAGCGATAGCGGGTTTCGTGAGTGAGATAACATCGGGCAATAGCGTGATGTTTAGACGTTTTAATGAAGAGGGTTTAACCATGATACCATGGTTAAACCCTCTGTCATTTTTGCAAGTCAGAGACTGAACTGCACGATTCTTGGAAAGAAACTATTATTGGAAAGAAACCATGATTGGAAAGAAACAATGACTGAAGCGAAACTATGATTGAAGAAATATGGGCCGAGTATCAAGCTAGCCTGAAACGTTTTCTGTGGACTAAGTTATCAGATCCTGAGGATGTGGAAGACGTGTTGCAGGAAGTGTTGATTAAAACTCATCAAAATTTGGAAAAACTTGAAAGTCCGGACAGCGTTAAGGCATGGCTATTTCAGATTGCGAATCGAGCGGTGATTGACTTATATCGTCGCAATGGTCGAAGTGCAGCCCTAGAGGGTGATTCGCTATGGTTTGAACAAGATGAAGAAGATGCTAAAACGCAACTGGCTCAGTGTATGCAGCCGTTGATTGACTCTTTACCAGCGGCCTCTGCTGCATTGCTTACCGCCGTGGATTTAAATGGACAATCCCAGAAACAGTTGGCACAAGAAATGGGAATTAGCTATTCAACGTTGAAGTCGCGCATTCAAAAAGGACGCAGCGATTTACGCCATACTCTGGAGCAATGCTGTCAGTTATCTTTTGATGTTAATGATAATTTGATGGACTTTCAGCCAAGGAAGAAAGGTTGTGGTAAGTGCGAATAAAGTAAGAAAATAAGGGAGGTAACACAGTTCTGCCCCTTATATTCTTCGTATGTGAGAATGCTCTCAGTGTTCGCTATATCTGGATTTTACATTGTAAATTTTATTAACCCAAAGATGATTCCGCATTAGAGAATGCATCTCTGGGTTCGCAATAAGTGTTACATTGCAGTTTCGAATATCGCCATGATTTCTTCTTTTGACGCCTGTTTTGGGTTGGTCATGCAGCAAACGTCTGTCAGTGTGCTTTCTGCTAACGCGGAAATATCGGATGCTTTAACGCCAATTTCCGTTAAATTGGCAGGGATACCGACGGTAGTCGCTAAATCAGCCATTGCATCGATAGCGCAAAGAGCGGCTTCTTCCACAGCCATTCCTGATACGTTTCTTCCCATCGCGACAGCAATATCACGGAATTTTTCAGGGCAAGCCGTATAGTTAAAGCGCTGCACGTGTGGCAGTAGTACGGCATTACAAACGCCGTGAGGTAGGTGGTAGGTCGCGCCAAGTTGGTGTGCCATAGCATGGACATAACCTAACAACGCATTATTGAAGGCCATACCAGCCATAAATTGTGCGTAAGCCATTTGTTCACGAGCTTCTAGGTTTTCACCGTTTTCGATGCACAGTGGTAAGTTGGTGTGGATCATCTCTATCGCTTTTAGGGCGACGGTGTTAGTGATGGGATTGGCAGCAGTCGAAACATACGCTTCAATGGCGTGAGTCAGTGCGTCCATACCAGTGGCCGCAGTCAGAGATTTAGGCATCGCAAGCATCAATTGCGGATCATTGACTGAGATAAGCGGTGTGACTTTTTGATCAACAATCGCCATCTTGATTTGGCGTGCTTCGTCAGTGATCACGCTGAACATTGTCATTTCAGAGGCAGTACCAGCGGTAGTATTGATTGAAATCAGTGGGAAAGGTGCTTGAGTTGCTTGGTTTATACCTTCGTAATCCTGGATCTTACCGCCATTTGTGGCTACCAGTGCCACGCCTTTCGCGCAATCATGAGGTGAGCCGCCGCCGACAGAGATGATTAGGTCGCAGTCGTTATCGACTAAATGGCTTAGACCTTGCTCAACATTGTCAATAGTCGGGTTTGGTTGAGTACCATCATAGATAGCAAATGAGATATCACGCTCTGCTAATAGGTCGGTAATTTGAGCTACAACGCCGATTTTGTTGAGCACTGCGTCAGTGACGATCAATGCTTTCTTAAATCCTTGTTGCTCAATAATATCGATGGCTTGTGTTAAACACCCGTTACCTAACAAGTTTGTAGATGGGAGGATAATAGTACTGCTCATTTGAATGCTCCTTGCTATTCGTCATGATGAATATAAGGCGTAAGCTAACACGGAGTTTTTTTGAATTTTATGACTTGTGTCAATGAGAGTAATACAGCACATTTAGTGAGCATTTTCATTTAATTTAATAAAATCAAATGCTTACCTGGCGGTATGGTTGTTATGTTATGCTAGTCGGGTAGTTCACCTTCTCAAGTATAAGGAAAGCGGATGGTTAATTGAGACTCAGATCACCTAATGTGACTTTTGATAACGCGTTGTAAGCCATGTTCGAGTAGTGAACAATTTGCGCAGCGCCTTCGAGTTCAAACCCTAATTCTAAGGATTCTTTTGTGCGTTCATCGACCTTGTTCAATAATTGAATGCAAAACGATACGTCGTCATTGGACCCTTTTATAGAGTCTAATAATTGCAAACTCATTAATTGGTCGGCGAGTTTTCTTACTGTCACTTCTAAATCATAAGCGTCTTCAGTGCGGCAAATTTGTTGTTGGTATTTCTCTAGTAATTTTAATGTGATGACAAGGTGTTCTTGTAGCGTCAACTGATCCATGTTTTTACTTATCCTATTGGAAACGAAAGGTGTATAACTTCTATGTTAAACACCAGTGTCGCCCATAAAATGTTCACATGCAGGAAACAATTAAGTAACGCGATCTATATCTCATTAAATGTCATTTGTTTCATATTATGCGCTGGAGTTAATGGATCGATAGCGCGCAACCTGTGGAGTGAAAAAGTCATTGAGTTTATTCGACGATGAGCCCTTTTAGCTTTGCCAGCCCCCAAGCGCCAGTCGTGACGATATCTTGAATGTCACCGGCGATAATCATGGCCTCAAATTCTTCGATGGAAAATGATTGTGTGATTAAATCTTCTTCTTCGATATCAAGTTTACGTTGTGCTTGGGTTAATTCTGTCGCGAGATAGATATGACAAGTCTGTTTTAGAAAACCGTAGGCGATGAGCTGTTGCCCTACAGCCACCATGTTGCCAGCGATTAATCCGGTTTCCTCTTGAAGCTCACCTTTTGCCAGAGTCAGCGGATCAACGTCAGGATTAGACTCCCAAGCTCCTTGGGGAAGCTCCCAGTATCGGGCACCAACGGAGTAGCGATACTGCTGTACTAGGTGAATATACCCATTATCAATGGCGATGATCACCGCGCAGTCTGGCTTTTCTACCACACCGTAAATCCCTTCTGTGCCACTTTCTCTTTCAATCTGATCTTCTCTGACCGTCATCCACGAGTTTTGATAGACGACTTTTGAACTTAGGGTTTTGATGGACACTGCGTTGGCTCCTTTTCGTTATCATCTAAAACGCCTAGTTATCACATAGAACGTTTGTCAGTATGTTGTTTGTACCGCATAAGCATTGTATTGAATCAGTACGATGTCACAGTTAATGAAGATGCCGTGACAAATAGGCGGAAAGTATAGGGATTTCTACTAGTTTGCAATTAAGCCGAGTGGGTTGGAGGAATACGTATGAAACCATGGATGATGATGTGGCTGTTGAGCCTAAGCATGGTGTCGTTTCAAAACATAGCTCAGAGTTCATTTCCACTGGCCCCTCCAGATACCAGTTCACCAAGTGCCACATATAATAGTTATTTAGATCTTGTAGAGGAAGCCAATCAAGCATTAAAACAGGTCGTTGAGTCGTCAAAACCGATGACGGATGCTGAAAAGCAACATATCTATAGCCTTTTTGATAAAGCCACGCAAACCTTTGACTTGTCGGGAGTGCCGGCCTCGAATCACCAAAGAATTGGCACAGAGTCAGTGATGTTATTAAAAGAGGTACTTGACCGGTTACCGCCGTTTGATCTTGATACGATCCCAGCCGATCCGGCAAGTACTAGATGGCGTGTACCCAATTCGAATATTGAGATTGTTGCCGATCCGCAAGGGCAGTTTTTGTTCTCTCAGCATACTGTAAATAATTTGTTTGAGTATTATTCGCTGGTGCAGCATTTACCGAGTCGTGACACCGCAGGGGTAGACTACTACCAGTATTATTCACTAAGTGCAGGTCGCCTAATCCCTCCCAGTTGGTTTGAGTACATTGAAGCATTACCTGAGGAGTTTATGTTGGAGTTTGCTGACCAAGCGGTGTGGCAATGGCTAGCCATTGTGGTAGTGAGCGTTTTTCTCGCGAGTTATTCTTTTATAGTGTATCGATATGTCAAGCGCGCCATTGTAAAGCCTTTGCTGATGGCAATTGGGGTGTTTGGTTATATTTGGGTTTCGGACTACCAACTTAATCTAACCGGCAGCGTAATGAACTTCATTAATATTGTTGGTGAACTATTACTTTGGCCGCTGGTTGCACAAGTCGCTTATATGTGGGGTGCGTCAACGTGCAACTGGTTACTCGGGGGCGGGCAGCAGGACAATGGATTACGCAGAAGTCTGAGACAAATTTCCGGCACAATTATAGGCAGCTTGTGCGCTGTTGGCGTGCTGGGTTTTGGTTTACATCGCTTAGGTGTGCCTGTTTATGGCATTGTCACTGGCTTAAGCTTGGGCGGAATGGCGATTGCACTTGCGATTCGTCCAACAATGGAAAATTTGATAGGGGGAGTGATTTTGTTTATGGATCGCTCGCTTTCGGTCGGTGATTTTTGTGCAGTAGGGTCAATATCTGGTGTGGTTGAGCAAATAGGCGTGCGCTCCACTCGAATTAGGGCAAAAGATCGCACCCAGGTGACGATTGCAAATGGGGATTTGGCTAAAATGCAGATTACCAATTTTAGCCGACGTGACAGGTATCCATTTTTGGTTAAATTGGGGCTGCGTTACGAGACACCGATGGAAACGATGGTGCAGATAACTCGAGGTATTCAGCAGGTTTTGTCTGATCATGAGTCGGTACTAGAAACGCCACTGCGGGTCCATTTCTCTGCTTTTAGTGATTACAGTATGGATATAGATGTTTTCGCACACATTGACACATCCGACAGGGAAACATTCCTAACTATTCAACAGGGGTTGTTAGTGAAGATTAATGCCGTGATTGTCGAGCACAATGCCAAATTCGCCTTACCTTCGAATACTACTTATTTAAACCCGGACAATTTGGCTCAAATGACAACGCCACGCAAGGTCGTAAATGATATGAGCCAGTGATATACGAAGTAAGACGATATAACAGCGTGCGTTGTACCTGTTAATTACTCGCTTTCTGAAGCAAAACCGAAAATGCCGCTAGCTCCAATCCTGACTTTTTGTTAAAAAGAGCAGATAAAATGAGAGTGCAGCGGCAAGTTATCTTCATAGTATTGTTTGTGTGCTAATCCGCATAGTGAGCGTACTAATCTGCATAGCTGGCGTGTACTCAATAACTCCCAATTGAAAAATAGTAAAAGGACATAGGCGTGCAACCCAATATTCAGTTCGAAAAATTTGTAGACCTAGATTTTGACCTTGCCGAATGCCCTCGATGGGATTGGCGTAATGACTCTTGGATGTGGGTAAACATCTGCGATGGTGAGTTATGGCGCAATAAAAACGGTGAAAATGAAAAGCTCGAATTCGGTGAGCCGATTGGCTGTTTTGCTTTGTATGGTGAGCAGGGCTTCATTGTGGCGTTAAAATCAGGAATGTACCTTGTTGATGGCTGGAATAGTGAGAAAACCTCGCTAGCACCGCTGGTTTCTGAGTACCCGAGAATGCGTTACAACGATGGGCGCGGTGCCCCGGGTGGACGCTTTGTTGCCGGGACTCGTAATGGTGCGAAAGTTGGCGACCAAGGTCAGTTTCACCAATTGAATCTTGATGGCAGCATTGAAGCATTACCTATGTTTGCTTGGACTTGTAACGGCTTAGCGTTTTCTCCTGATGGTCAGTGGCTATATTGGGCAGATACAGGGTCAAGTAAAGTCTATAAACATAGCTATAATCCACAAACGGGTGAATATGGCGAGCAGGAGCTACTTTGTGATCTTGAAGGTTATGCGGGTCGACCAGATGGCGCAAGCGTGGACGTAAATGGTAATTATTGGGTTGCAATGTATGCCGGACAATCGGTAGTACAGATTTCACCACAAGGCGACGTTATACAAGTTGTCAGCGTAGAATCAGAGAATCCAACCATGGTGGGTTTTGGTGGTGAAGCGATGTGTGATCTGATGGTGACGTCTGCTGCGGGTAAGGACGAAAAGGGTCAGCTGCTCATTGCAAAAGGGGTAGTAGAAGGCTTGAAAGAGTCACTGGTTACTGTCGAGTTATAAGTCGGTTTGATTAATTTAAACAGCGATATCAAGGATATCGCTGTTTAAGACGTCATTAATAGTCTTTGTTTTTCCGTTCTGTTCATCTCACTTAAATCATCTTCTGTGATGTATTTTTTCGCGACTACGTTGCCGGACACAACTAAGTGTGAAATGTAGTCATGCCTAGGTGATGACGGCATATTACTCCACAAAAAATCGGCCTTTGTGGTATCGGAAAATTGGATATTTAGCACAATGGCGTCTTGCTCATCTCTTACGTCATAGACGTTAATTTCACATTGCCTCATAGGTCACCTTTTTATTTAGTGGACGCACTTTGTTTAGTGAACTCACTAACGTTAAACCAAAACAAGTAATAGAAGAATGCGGTTTACTGTATTCGTCGTCTGTCTCTCAACACTGCAACATGTTCTCATATTTGTTAACGTTCAGGTTACGCGTAATCCATACGGTAAACTTTGAATTACTTCTAAATGCCTCAACCCCGTCTGGTAAAATTAGTAAATTTGGAATAGACCTCTTAAAAAACCACGCCTAACTGACGCTTTTTCTTGGGTTTTCTAAAGTCAACTTTGAATTTACAAATCTCAGTATTGATTTACACCGATCATTCTAATTATCTAAAATAACAGGCTCCTTCAAGCGATATTAGGGTCACAAGCCTTGATGGATTTTTGTTACTGGAGGTGACTATTGAACAGCAGGTGATTGTTAGAAGAAAGGGATCGTGTCGTGACTGAAAAGTGAGAGAAGGTATGATTTACCAAAATTGGTAAACCATACGAGACGGATTACTGCAGTACTTTTCTGGCGTGGATTGGCTGAGTGGGTCTAGCATTATTGCCCATGATGGCTTTTAGCTGGTCGATTTCTTGTTGATCTGCGGTTTGTTTATCTTTAAGTACAAACCAACGAACGCCTTCACTGCACGGTGGTGTGGTCAGGGAGCCACTAAAGCGATAATAACTACGAACTCTAGGAAGGAGTGAGTCGAGGGTAATAGATGCAGAAGGCTGTATAGTTTGGTTATTGTTTGGGATGTTCGACAGTACTTGCTTTAGTGCGCTGTCTTCTCTTAATCCTGCTTGATAAAAAACGCTGACGACAGCTAAGGCATTATCGCTATTGGCGTGGACAAAATGCGCCTCTAGTGGCGAATGTTTACCGTTCAGCGTATTTTCCGAAGGGGTATGGAAGTGGAACTGTTTGAGCGCAAAGGTATCCCCATCGATACTGAGCGTATTTTCTCCAGTGACATTTACTTGCACGGTATGTCCGTTATTTACTATGTCAGACACTTGGCCTGAATAGTTCATAGCTAGGTTGGCTAGCGAGGCGTCAATGGTGACGTTGCTATTGATGTCGATAGGGCTCTGATTTTTGCCGTCAGAGCAGGTAGCGCTAATGGCTCCCCAACTATCAACCCCATGCTTGCCTTGATAGCCCCACTCTGATGCGATTGTGATTGAAGGCGATAGTAATGCCCCACAACTGATGAGTGCCAATAAGCCTGTTCGATAATGCGCTGCTCGTGTTTTCATACGGTCTCCTTATCTTTGCTGAAGTGATGAGCCAGTAAGCCCAGTTCTTTTGGATGAACAAGCGTAATTATGACTTCACGACATGTCGCCCTTTTTTAAAGTGACAAAGACTAAGGGATTTATAGATATATGCTATCGAGTGAGTATGGGTTTGTGAGGCTAGTCCAAGTTTATACAACGGGTTGCTTTGCTGGGCTAAGGCCAAATTTGTCACAGTGGCAAGATAAGAATATTTGCGGGGATAAGTCCCCACCAAGGGAGGGGACGAGGTTGGTGGCTATTTTTAGACGCCGTGCGGTGATTAAAGTTGGTCCTTTAGGCGTGCCATGTAGTAGGTGGAAATAAATTCACCATCACGTAATGCGGAGCAAAGTGCTTCACCTTCAATTTCAAAGCCGTACTTCGTATACAGTGCAATTGCCGCTTTGTTGTCGGCATTGACTTCAATTTGAACGCGCTGCACATTTAGCCAGTTGTCCGTCAGCTCTAAGACGGTTTCTATTAATCGGCTGCCGATGCCCATACCGTGAAAGTCATCATGAACACCTAGGCCAAAAGTGGCGCAGTGCGCGGTTCTTGGTCGTTGTGAATGCTCAAGACCAATGTTACCAACAATTTTCCCATCCAGTTCGGCTACAAAACTGTAGACACCAACGGGCATGTTTTTTAGTCGCTCTTGCCACATTGTGATAGATGGGAAGGGGAGCTGAAGCGTTTCGCGCTGCGCTTTTGGCTGAGAATAGAGGTGTGTTAGTCCTTCAGCATCTTTAAGTTCTGTTGGTCGGATAAGGATGTTCATGCTCGCGTCCTAAAATTGGATGGTATGATATAACTAATTGATTCTAAGAGATTATGCAATAGCTTCTGCTCATTATTCTCAGTCAGCCCTGAGTTTGACCGTTATACTGACAATAGCGTGATCACTACTGACGTCATCAATGCCAAACCTTGGGTCGATGATGTGTTTGTCGATCAGTTGATAGTTCTGTAGCTCGAATAGTGGGTGAGCGTAGCTAATATCAAACTCAGGGGAGAGGAGAATGTGGTCGAGCCGGTTTCCTTGCGCACCATAGTAATGGGTCACGGGGGAAGCCGTGTTAGGTGACACTTGTCGTTGCTGAAATAGTGCCCAGCTATCTAATAAGGTAAAGGGTAAAAGAGAACTCGCCGATGAAGGTTGTCTTCTTAAGTGATTGGATCGCAGAGGGCTAAACTCAATCGCTTCAAGATTATTGTTGAAGTCTCCTAAAAGGACCACTGGGTTATGTGTGGCTTTTTTGCGCGTTACAATGGCGTTGTGCAGTGATAGCACTTCCACTTGTCTGAGTTGTGTCGAAGCATTAGAGGCATGCAGCTCATTTAGCCATTGCTCGACGGTTGACTCAAGAGTGGGATCAAGGATATCGGAAGCTGGCCGCTGAGATTTCAGATGGACATTGTATAAGTCGATATTTCTTTCGCCACCAAGGTTGAGGGTGACATGCAATGGAGGACGGCTAAACTCACCGTATGTGCTGGTTAGGAATGGTAGATTCGCTTGTTGTGTTAATGGCAAGCGAGATGCAAAGGCAAGTGAAGGCTCTGAGTAAATGTATTCCGCTTCAACATGACACTCTTGGTTTAGATAAAAGTAGCGATAGCCAAGCCTGTCTAAATGCATGCGGAGTGCCTCTGCGGAAAAGACTTCTTGAAACGCGATAATGTCGGCATCTAGCAAGCGCAGCGTTTTTTCTAACCAATTGGTCTTTTGAGTCCATTGTTGGCTGGTGTAGATATTGTCCATTTCATAGAAGGCAAATGGTGGCGCAGCGAAGTTACATAAGTTAAAAGTCGCGAGTTTTATTGTATTTATATTTTGCAACGGTTTAGACTCCACATTGGCTCGTAACATCACTCGAATAATAGAACGAGCATCTATCAGATCAATAGTATCAGTACTTCAGGAAAATAATCATGTTATCTAGTCATAAATCACAAGACTGGCGTACGCCACAAAACTTTCTCATTATCATTTCTATTATTGTTCCTATCGCGTTTTCTAGTTGGATGGCGTTGTTGAATAACTTTGTTATTGAAAAGGCCAATTTCGATGGTGCTGATATTGGTTTGTTGCAAAGTGTTCGAGAAATTCCGGGGTTCTTGGCATTTACGGTGGTGTTTGTGCTGCTGTTCATAAGAGAGCAAAAGTTTATGGTGCTTTCACTACTGATGCTAACGTTAGGAACGGCTATTACAGGGCTCTTCCCCTCCGTGGCGGGCTTATTGATTACGACATTTATTATGTCTACCGGGTTTCACTATTTTGAAACGTTAAAGCAGTCGTTATCTCTGCAATGGTTGAATAAAGAAGAAGCCCCAGAGGTGCTAGGAAAACTAATCTCCATTGGCGCTTTGGCGTCGTTACTGACTTATGGTGCACTATGGGTCATGCTCGAAATTTTTGAGTTGGATTACATTTGGGTTTATGGCATTTCTGGTGGTATTGGCTTTGTGTTGGTTTTGGTGATTGCTTTTGCGTTCCCTCAGTTTAAGACCGAAACCCCACAAAACAAGAAGTTGGTATTGAGAAAGCGCTATTGGTTGTATTACGCATTGACCTTTATGAGTGGCGCGAGACGACAAATATTCACCGTTTTTGCCGGCTTTTTAATGGTAGAGAAGTTTGGTTACAGCGTGGCTGATATCACGTTACTTTTTTTGATTAATTACTTATTTAACTTTTTATTTGCGAAAAAAATCGGTCGTTTCATTGGTATTGTTGGAGAGCGTAAAGCCCTTATTTTCGAATATATAGGTTTGATCTTTGTTTTTGTCGGTTATGGCCTAGTACAAACCGCTGAGTGGGCTGCTGCTCTGTATGTGGTTGATCACTTGTTTTTTGCGCTGGCATTGGCAATAAAAACCTATTTCCAAAAGATTGCTGATCCTGCAGATATGGCATCGACCGCAGGTGTGTCATTTACCATTAATCATATCGCAGCCGTGGTGATCCCGGTAACATTTGGCGTTATCTGGCTTGTCTCGCCTGCGAGTGTGTTTTATATCGGTGCGGCGATGGCAATGATATCGCTTGTGTTGTCTCTGAATATTCCAAGAAACCCAGAAGAAGGAAATGAAGTTCGAGTCCTTAAGTGGAACTAATGCGTTTTGGTTTCCATTTGTCTGATGTTGGATTGAATCGTTGGATTGAATCATACTCGATGTGTGATTGAGTTGAGATAGGGTTCGTTAATTCTTATGCATAGGCAGCCTTTGGGCTGCCTTTTTTAATGATCTCTATCACAAGCAATAGGGAAATAAACGCTACAACCGCACTCTGAATACTGGTATGATTATTAAAAATGAACCGCCATTTCATAAAAATAGATTTCTTTTTTCGAATTTGTAATGACTGGTAGGGAGTGGAGAAGAACACAAGGACAGGTAAAGGTTCTTGCTCATCCACACAAACAACAAATTAATATTGAATGGAACGCAACTGGACAGTCAACTATGACCCAATACAAAATTGCCATCATTGGCGAATGCATGGTGGAACTGCAACGTAAAGGTGAGCTACTAAAACAGAGTTTTGGTGGCGATACTTTGAATACGGCACTCTATCTTTCGCGTCTTACTCAGCAACATGATCTCACCGTTAGTTATGTGACGGCTTTGGGTGATGACCCTTTTTCTACTGAAATGATGAATGCATGGCAGCAAGAAGGGGTGGATACACATTTAATCTTAAAGCTGAAGGATAAAATGCCTGGTCTTTATCATATTGAAACGGATCATACCGGTGAGCGGACTTTCTTTTATTGGCGTAGTGACGCCGCAGCGAAATACGTTTTTGACCAACCTGAGTCAGCCAGTCTGTTAGAAACCTTGCTGAGTTATGATGCTGTGTATCTAAGCGGAATCACGTTGGCCATTTTAACTGATCATGGCCGTGGTAAGTTGTTTGAATTCTTGAGTGCATTCAAAGCGCGCGGTGGCAAAGTATTTTTCGATAATAATTACCGCCCGAAACTGTGGCGTGATCAAGCGCTTGCTGCCGACACTTATAAAACAATGCTAAGTTACACTGACACGGCTTTATTAACGTTTGACGATGATCAAGCCCTATTTGGTGACAAGGTTGTTGAGCAGTGTATAGAGCGAACTTATCAAGCGGGCGTGACTGAAATTGCTATCAAACGTGGTGCGGAAGATTGCTTAATATATAGCGGTAGTGAAACGACAAGTGTGGCACCAAAACCGATTAGCCATGTTGTGGACACAACGGCAGCAGGTGATTCGTTTAGCGCAGGCTATCTTGCTAAGCGACTTACCGGAGGCAGCGCTGTTGCCTCTGCCGCGATGGGTCACAAAGTCGCGGGCGCAGTCATCCAGCATCAAGGCGCCGTGATTCCAAAGAATGAAACACCAGAACTCGATTAGTAGGACAATTAAATGACAACATTGAATGAAAAACTAGCGGACTTAAAAGTCATCCCAGTTATCGCGATCAACAAGGTTGAAGATGCCGTTCCACTAGGTAAGGCGCTGGTTGAAAATGGCATGCCTTGTGCTGAAATTACCTTCCGCACCGCTTGTGCCGTGGACGCGATTGCCGCTATGCGTAAAGCGTTCCCAGATATGCTAATTGGTGCGGGAACAGTGCTAACCAATGAGCAAGTTGATCAGGCTATCGATGCTGGCGTTGACTTTATTGTCAGCCCAGGCTTTAACCCAAGAACGGTTCAATACTGTATCGATAAGAATATCCCAATTGTTCCGGGTGTTAACAACCCAAGCTTGGTCGAGCAAGCGATGGAGATGGGGTTACGCACATTGAAATTCTTCCCTGCAGAGCCGTCAGGGGGTGTGGGCATGCTTAAAGCGCTAACCGCTGTGTATCCAGTTAAATTCATGCCGACAGGTGGTGTTAGCCTTAACAATGTGGATGATTATCTCTCTATTCCTTCAGTATTGGCATGTGGTGGTACTTGGATGGTACCGACGACGCTAATTGATGAAGGCCGATGGGACGAGTTAGGCGCATTGGTTAAAGATGCGGTAGCTCATGTAAACTAATTCAAATCCGCTGCGCTCGACGGGGCGGTTTTTGATAGCGTTACAGATAATAGAAAAAGAAAAGCAGCCGCGTCATATCGATGCAGGCTGCTTTTTTTGTTTGTTAGTGATGTTGGCGGAAATTGTGTTTTGTGTTATGAACTCTAGCGTATGGCTATGAGCCAACGATGTGAAAAATCGTTGCCCATAACGGAAATGATATGATGAGAGCTAGTTACACAGGGTAGTTCTTGAACCCTAAGTGTTCCGAGATATTCTTACCAGCTTGATGCAGTAGATGTACGTAATGATCTTTTCTGTCTTCGTCAAAGCGAATCGTCGGGAAAGAGATCGATACGCCTGCGATGACCGTACCAAAACGATCATAAACTGGAGCTGCAATGCAACGAAGTCCAGGTTCTTGCTCTTCGTTGTCTTCACCAAAATGTTGTTGTTTGACGACCGCCAACTCCTGTAAAAGTTGCTCGATACTTTCTAGTGTATTCGGCGTGCTTTTGACAAACTCAGCATCGACTAATGCGTGACGAATTGAGGCTTCATCGCGCTCAGCCAGTAATACTTTACCGATTGCGGTCGTGTGCAATGGGTTTCGGCGTCCCACTCTAGAGTGCATTCTTAATGCATGGCTAGAGTCTATTTTATGAACATAGATGATAGAGCCATGATCCAACGCACCAAGGTGGATCGTTTCATTGGTTTCTTCTGAGATCACACGCATTTCTTTTTCCGCTAGCTCAACGAGATCGACCCACTCTAGCGATTTTGAACCCAGTTCAAACATCTTCAATGTTAACGAATATTTGTCAGCTTCACCTTGTTGGGAGACATAGCCAAGCCCTTTCATCGTTTGTAAAAATCGATAAGTTGTGGCTTTAGACATCATTAGACGTTGTGACAGATCGGACACGCCAATCTCTTTTTGGTCACCTAATGACTCTAGAATATTGAATACTTTTAATACCGAAGATACCGCTTCAGGCTGCGTGGATTTCTCCATGGTCATTCCTTTCTCATTATGTCCTACATGCGAAAGCTAACACTGTTCACAATTTTTAAAAAGCCTTTTTATAAAAAATGATTCAATCACGATCTGTCTCACATTTATTTTCGTCTTCAATGAATATTTTTGAAATGATGTTTTAAAAATATTGCTAATGGTGTTTTATTGCTTTATTGTAATCACATATTCAGTCAGCGATGCACATCGCTACGATGACAATCATAAGTTGAGGAAAAGGAACATGATGTTAGATTCATTTAATTTAAGCGGTAAGGTCGCGATTGTTACTGGTTGTGATACAGGCTTAGGTCAAGGTATGGCGCTTGGTTTAGCAGAAGCTGGCTGTAAAGTAGTAGGTGTTAACTACGTTGAACCAACAGAAACCATCGAGAAAATGCAGGCTGCGGGCCATACTTTCTTAGATGTACGTGCAAACCTACTTAAGCAAGAAGATATTCCAACTGTTATTGATAAAGCAGTGACTGAGTTTGGTCGAATCGATGTGCTAGTGAACAACGCGGGTATTATCCGCCGTGAAGATGCGATCAATTTCTCTGAGCAGGATTGGGATGATGTGATGAACATTAACTCTAAGACTGTTTTCTTTATGTCTCAAGCGGTCTCTAAGCAGTTCATGGCACAAGGCAACGGCGGTAAGATCATCAACATCGCATCAATGTTATCTTACCAAGGCGGTATCCGTGTGCCATCTTACACGGCTTCAAAAAGTGCCGTTATGGGTATCACACGTGCGATGGCGAATGAATGGGCAAGTCACAACATTAATGTGAATGCTATTGCACCTGGGTACATGGCAACGAATAACACACAAGCATTGCGTGAAGATGCTGACCGTAACAAAGCGATCCTAGAGCGTATTCCTGCGAACCGTTGGGGTACACCGTTAGATGTTGCTGGACCATGTGTGTTCCTAGCATCTTCAGCTTCTGATTACATCAATGGCTACACTATTGCTGTTGATGGTGGTTGGTTAGCGCGCTAATACGCAAAGAGAATAAGTGAGATGGGAGGGGAAGTAACGGCACAAGTTTTTGGCTTAATCAGTTTTGCGCTGGGTATGTCGACGTTTTATCAAAAAGACGACAAGAAACTCAAAATTTTGATGCTGTTACTTAACCTTAACCATCTGGTTCACTTTATCTTAATGGGCTCGATGGTGTCGGCGGCAAGCGCGTTACTGTCCACTTTTAGGACAGGAATGGCGATTTATACTCGTTCATTATGGGTTGCGACATTGTTTGTGATAATCAGTGTGGCAGTGGGGGTAACCCTAGCTCAGGATGCATGGCAATTATGGCCAATTGCTGGCACGGTTATCGGAACCATTTCGATATTTGTATTAAAGGGTATTCCTTTACGCTTGGGGTTCTTACTTGGCGCTACGTGTTGGCTTATCAATAATATTTCGATTGGGTCAATTGGCGGAAGTTTGCTTGAAGCGTCTGTCATCATGATGAATGTGCTGACGATTGCTCGTTTATATCGCGATAAACGCAGCGCAGATATAGTCTCTCAAGGTTAGTTTATCAATATCATGGTGCGTGAACCGTCTGAAAGACGATATAGCAAGGAGTCATGTTTAGATATCAACAAATGTGACACTGTCACTATTGGTGTCGGAGTTGAGCAAGGGACGGTAGAGAAGCACTGCCATTCACATGAGGAGCTCACACTCGTGCTAACGGGTTGCTTTGAATTTGTATCTAGAGAAGAGACCCAACGACTTCGTGCAGGTGAGGCCATCATTCATGAGGCGCATACTCCACACACAGTGACATGTATTGAAGCGGGTATGATAGTCGACAGTTTCATACCAGGTAGTAAAGAAAGATTTTAGTTATAACTTTTGATTCGCAATATAGCGGGAGAAACAAATGAAAATTGCATTGATGATGGAAAATAGCCAAGCGGGCAAAAACGCGGTGGTTTACAACGAGCTGACTAACGTGGTTGCACCATTAGACTATTCAGTCTTTAACGTTGGTATGAGTGATGAAAACGATCATCATCTTACTTATATCCATCTAGGTATCATGGCAAGCATTCTTGTAAACTCGAAAGCGGTTGATTTTGTTGTGACTGGTTGTGGCACAGGCCAAGGTGCAATGATGTCACTTAACATCCACCCAGGCATTGTTTGTGGCTACTGTTTAGAGCCGTCGGACGCATTCTTGTTTAACCAGATTAACAATGGCAATGCTTTGTCTTTAGCGTTTGCAAAAGGTTATGGCTGGGGTGCGGAACTGAATGTACGCTACATTTTTGAAAAAGCATTTACTACAGGTGAACGTGGTCAAGGCTACCCACTTGAGCGTGCTGAGCCACAACAACGTAACGCTGGTATCTTAAATGATGTTAAAGCGGCAGTGGTTAAAGAAAACTACTTAGACACGCTAAAAGCCATTGATGTTGAATTGGTAAGAACGGCAGTGACAGGTGAACGCTTCCAGCAATGCTTCTTCGAACATTGCCAAGTGCCAGAAATCGAGCAATACGTTCGTTCTCTGCTGGACTAAGAATTTGTCCACTCAAAATTACAGATAGAAAAATGGCAACCCTAGGGTTGCCATTTTTTATCTGGGTCAATCAACATTGTTGTGGCAGTCGTACTAACACGCGTTAAGACCGCTATGGTTCATGTTCTTTTAATGATCCAGATAGAGGTAGTTTTGCCAGCTTTTCATGCGAATTAAGACCTTACGCATGATCGAAACGTGTTCGAAGCTGTCTGAATAAATCGCAATTTCCGCGTTAGAGCCGGTAGGTAGTACGTATTCACTCATGTCGTCATCTAGCACGAGTTTAACCATCGCTCGTCCCGATGTATTAAAGGTTTGCGTGCCTCTTAATGTACCGCTTGCACTAATCTGACCTTCTGCGATAGTAGGCAAGACTTCAACCACTTTACCTTTAAAGACTTTACCTGGCAGTGCTCTAAATAAAAACTCCGCTTCAAAACCTGGCTGCAAGCGTTGCAAAGAGTTTTGTCTAAACGCACCCACAAAGAAGTTATCCTCTGTGTGGACGAACGTCATTAGAGGAACTAAGGGTAGCGGTACTGCCATCATGCCGGGTCTAAGAGCAAGTTGAGTGACATAGCCGTCGGTAGGGGCTAACACGACGGTTTCGCGAAGATTAAACTCCGCTTGTATTAATTGTGCTTTGAGTTGGGCAACGGTGGTATTTTCACCAAAGATCTGAGACTCAAACGCAAGTCGAGCGCTTTCTTCTTTTGCTTGCGCGGCTTCAAGCGCTGCTTGGTTAGCTTTGAATTTCTGACGGCGAGTATCCACTTGCTGTTCGGTAAATGCGCCCTTTTTAAAGCCTTTTTGATAACGGGCGAACTCGCGCTCTGCTTTGTCGCGCTCAGCGGCGGCCTTAATCGTATCGGATTGAGCAGCCTTATAATCACTCTCTAGTTGTAAAACATCTTGATTGGCATCAGCAAGGGCCGCTTTGGCTTTAATGACTTCTGCTTGGTAAGGGATAGGGTCAATTTTTAGCATGACATCGCCCTTTTTCAGTTGTTGGTTGGCTTCAACGTTGACTTCAACGACTTTGCCTCGAACACTGGAAACGATAGGGGTTGTGCTGTAAAACTGTCCACCAATTTGCGTAAACGGATGGTTATAGTTCATTAATAAGATAAGTGTACCAATGAGCACGACACCACCAAGTACCGCGGTTGGGACGGTCCATTTATTCAGCGGGATTTTGAAAATTTTAAAAATGGCGATACACAGCGCGGTGTAAGTTAATATGAGTAATAAATCCATGAATTACTTCTCCTCTTCCGCAGATTGAGTTTGCGGTACATCTTGTCTACTTTTTAAGTAATGGATTTCTTGTTCCATCGTAGCGACTTGGTCGACTAATTTCTCAAGGCGATGATGCAGATCGTGCTGTTCTTCTTCGAGTTTATGAAATCCCCAACCGCGTTCTTTTCGCCAAAGCGTGGCCCAAATCCATAGAAACGGCCAAATCGCGTGGAGGGTAAATAAGCTGACCCAACCAGCGACATGGATGGCGTCTTGATGCGGGTGGTCGCGTTCTTTTGCGATTTCAAAAGGAATATCGTGAATAACAATAATGCCGTAAAATATGACTAGGGCGACGAAAACGAGCAGTCCAAGAGCAAAGTAATCAAGAAACATAGTTCATCCTTGCGAGAGTTAAAATAGCGAATTGAAATAATTCAACTAGTTAAGTATTTGTTATATTTATGTATTGTGCAACAGATAAATGATGATTTAAGAGGAATTTGATGACTTTTATTGGAGAAAGTGCAGCGATTGGTGCTGCCATAGTTTGGGCGGTCGCGACTTGGATTTACAGCCAGTTTAGTCATCATTTTAGCTCTATGCAGCTAAATATTATCAAAGGCTCGATTGCTTCGTTGATGATGCTTATGGTGCTGCCTTTTACCGAGATGCCGGCCGTGGAGATTGATCCTAGCTATTTATGGATATTGGGTATTTCTGGGGTGATAGGCATTGCCATTGGAGACAGCGCTTATTTTTCAGCCCTTAAGCGAATCGGCGCAAATAAGACACTATTACTGGAATCGTTAGCGCCGCCTTTATCAGGGGTTTTGGCATTGGTCTTTTTGGGCAGTGCCTTACAACTTCAAAGTTGGCTCGGTGTTCTTATCACAACGATTGCTGTGACGTCGGTGGTATTTCAACCTAATGATAGTGCAGAAAAGGGCTATGATTTAAAAGGGATTGGTTTTGGATTATTGGCAAGTATTTGTCAGGCATCTGGGGTGGTGATTTCTCATTTTGCCTTGGTACAAGGTGATTTGCCACCCTTACTCGGGGCATTAATTCGTTTAACGATAGGCGTTGCGGCTGTTGCTATGGTGGTAGGGTTTGTCGAAAAGAAACCGTTTTCTGCCATCAAAAAACAGTGTACGAGGATGAACCGTAACAACTGGTTGTGGTTACTTGCCGCTATTTTTGTCGGCACATTCTTGGCGTTATGGTTACAGCAAGTGGCGTTGAAACACGCTAACCCCGCAATCGCACAAACATTGATTGCCACCAGCCCACTGTTTATTTTAATTATCTACACAATCCGTGGCGAAAAGATCAGCCGTCGTAGTGTTGTTGGTACTTTATTCGCGGTGTTTGGGGTATCGTTATTCTTTCTTTAAACGTTGTGTTTTAAAAAGATACCCCACTTATTCTAGTAGCTGCTTTAACGTCATAGGGGCCTCACAGACATTCAGTCTTTGAGCGGCTGTGAGCCCTTGTTTATCTTGATAGCAGAGGTTATGCCAAGCCCGAAAGATGTCGAGCAGCGGCATAATACCGCCCGGTCTTAATTTTCGTCTTGGCTCATTAATAAAGCTTTCAAATAGCAATTGGAAACGAGCTTGGTAAAATTCAACACTCTCAGTTGAGGCCACCTGTAGCCAATAATTGGTATCGTCCACGTTATCTGACGAAGAGTTTGTGCCTGACAGAGAATCACTCGCGGATGATAGATAGCATAACCCCTTGCTGGCTCCACTAGCCTGGTGCGCAATAGCCCAACGATCACGCCACCAGCCCATAAGAGCAATATCGGTTGTTTTTGACAGCCCGCTATTATCCCAGTTGGGATCTTGCATCACGTATAGCAGATCGACGTTGTCGTTCTTGATACGTTCAAGGTACACCGTTAATGCAGCTGAGCGAAGCACTGGGTCTTGAGGCATAAAGATAGCTAATGGTTTTTCGTTACCTATCATTTGTGAAATATGCAGGTAATGCGCATAGGAAGTGTAGGGAGCCCTTATAATCGTGCCTGTATTAGGGTAGTGGAACTTAGAAAAATTGCCCAAAGGGTCTTCAACGTTGCTTCTTGCTAGAATATTCTGATAGTTAATATCTATACGCTCTTTGATGCTAGTGGGTGTTTTTTCTACTGGAGTGTTGTTAACACGACTTTTAGGGCTTCGCTCGCTTTCGGTGCGCTCATTTGTGTTGCCATAATTTTCCGCGACATATTGATGAGGCAGAAACTGGGCATTTTTTTGATAGGCATCGTGATCAAGTTGGGTACTGGGTGTGCTTTTTAATGTGTAATTGGTGTGCTGGCACAGTACATAGCCAGAATTTACGTCACAGGTTGCGAACCAAAAAACACCGTTATGGCTAGCGGGTTGCAGACTTTGGTAACTTGAAGCAAGGGTATAATGACTCGCATGATTCAACCAGCGCGCATCAATATGGGCGAGCTTTCTACGACAACGACTCGCGATTTGGTCGATATTGTCATAAAACGTTTTAGGGTTGATGCTGAGTTTACGGCAGATTTCTCTGACGGAGTAACCGGTAAATAAGAACGCTAGCAAAGCTTCTTGAAACTCAATTTTTTTGTTGGATCCAGACCATTTATCGACAAATGTCCCTTGGCACAGTTTACATCGGTAGCGCTGCCGATCACCGCTAAACCCAAAAGCGTGATAACGCTCTTTGTGGGTATCGACCGAAAGACCAAAGTTAGCGCATTGGCTATCTTTACACGCTGGCAGTCCATCGTCGTGAGTCAGCCGCAAGCGGTTTAGCTCGCAGAGGACTTCTTGGTTGTTAAGTAGGGGGGGAAACGCACCACATTCTCGGCATACCATCGCAGGTCGCTTAGGATTACTGTGTTGCAAAATATAAAGATTTGCATCACTTTTTCCAAAATTGTCACACGCCAATGTTTTACAAAAATTGAGCTGTAATCCATTCGCGGCCAGCGGCAATTTGCCTTCTGACACGTTCACCCCCTAAGGTTTGTGAAAAAGGTTCATAAAAACAGTTTTAAAAAAAGCCAGTGCAACTTCAGGCGTTGAACTGGCTTTTAACATTTATAGGTTGATGGCAGTTTCTAGCGCGACAGTCATCATTTCGTTAAATGACTTTTGACGGTCTTCAGAACTTAATTTCTCGCCACGGATAATATGGTCGGAAACCGTAAGAATAGTCAGTGCTTTTGCGCCCAAGTCTGCGGCAACGCCATAGATACCGGCCGCTTCCATATCCACACCTAAAATACCTAGATGTTTCATTTTGTCGAAGATGTCTGCTTCTGGTGTATAGAACAGGTCAGCAGAGAAAATATTACCCACTTTAACGGGAACGTTTTGGCTACGGGCCTGCTTTACGGCTTCTTCTAAGAGACCAAAATCAGCAATAGCAGCAAAGTCATGGTCATTGAAGCGGATGCGGTTAACTTTTGAGTCGGTTGATGCGCCCATGCCAATAACGACATCCATTAGGTTAACATCGTCACGTACCGCCCCACAGCTGCCTACTCGAATCACGTTCTTAACGCCGAAATCTTTGATGAGCTCGTGAACGTAGATACAGCAAGATGGGATACCCATGCCATGGCCCATAACTGAAACACGTTGACCTTTATAAGTACCGGTATAGCCAAACATATTGCGCACATCACATACTTTTTCTACGTCTTCTAAAAACGTATCAGCGATATATTGAGCGCGAAGCGGATCGCCTGGCATCAGGACTGTTTCAGCAAAATCACCCGGGTTTGCATTGATATGAGGGGTAGCCATGGTATTGCTCCTAATATTTTAACGAATTCTGTTGAATGTAATCATTCTTTGTTGAAATGAATATTAGCTCTAATAATAAGGCTTCTATGAGATTTTAATCACATTTTTCTTTTAATGTTACTAGCTAAGTTGGCATGATAACTAAATCTGTTGAAAGTGAAAGGGCAATCGATTGACTGAGTAATCCTAGGTGCTGAAGAAAAAAAGTGCTGCATGAGTGAACTGTTACACAAGCGCTACGTAAGATTGTACAGAACAATTTTTTGTATCACTTATTTCATTGTGTCTTTGCTTGTATGCGAGCGCACTTTAAACACAAGGAGAACTTCATGAATGAGCCAGTCATCACTATTGGAATCAGTTCTTGCCTATTGGGTGAAAACGTACGTTTCGATTCAGGTCACAAGCAAAGCAGTTATGTAAACAAAGAGCTGAGGGAGTATTTTTCGTTTGTGTCTGTCTGTCCTGAGGTAGGGATGGGGCTCCCTGTGCCCCGTCCAACCATTCGTTTAATGTCAAATGAAGAGCGAATTAGGTTAGTAGAAACGAAGGATGTAACTCAGGATCATACGGACGGTATGTTGGCCTTCACTCACAGCAAAGTCGCTGAGTTGGAAAATACCCAGATGTGTGGGTATATCGTATGTGCTAAGTCTCCAAGCTGTGGGATGGAGAGAGTGAAGGTCTATACCGTTGGTCATGCCAAAGCGAATGGGGTTGGTTTGTATACCGAACATTTGATGAAGAAAATGCCATGGTTGCCCGTAGAAGAGGACGGCAGGCTGAATGATCCTGTGCTTAAAGAGAACTTTATATCTCGCGTGTTTGGGCTAAATGATTTTTACCAGTCTATGCAAGGTCAGCCTACTCCGGGGAAAATTGTTGATTTTCACTCCCGTTACAAACTGACGTTGATGGCTCATAACCCGACATCATATAAAACGCTAGGTAGATTGGTTGCTCATCAAAACGAGTACGCTCCTGATGAATTTTACCAAGCCTATCGGTTGGGGTTGATGGAAGGACTGAAGCACCGAGTGTCTCGTAAAAATGCCACTAATGTCCTCATGCACATTCAAGGGTATTTTAAGCGAGCGTTAGATGCAGATGAAAAGCGTGAACTGGCACAAGTGATAGACGATTATCGTACAGGCTTACTGCCTTTGCTTTCGCCGCTCACTTTGTTAAAGCACTATCTCCGTGCATACCCTGATGATTATCTTGCTTCGCAACGGTTCTTGCAGCCTCACCCAGAAGAAATGCGTCTGCGTTATGGGCTTTAATCATGCTCGTTACGCCATTCGAGACGTTGCACAGATGACTGGGGTAAAACCCGTCACTCTAAGAGCATGGCAGAGGCGTTATAATCTTGTCCAACCAGAGCGCACAGAGAAAGGGCATCGTTTATATACAGAAAAAGATGTGGAGACGATTAAACGTGTCCAGGGTTGGCTTGCAAAAGGGGTATCCATTGGCAAAGTCAAAGCTTTGTTGGCGTCAAATACTTTACCTACGGAGCACGAACCGTCTCAGCGCCTTGATGAAGTGGAGCAACTACTTCAAGCTCTAAGCTTATTAGATGGTGACGAGGTAGGAAAAATTCTCCGTTTTGTCTTGAAAGAGTACCCTCTGGATATCGTAGAAACGCAATGTGTTATCCCGGTGTTGATGGCGATAGATTTTGTCAAAATGGGTCAACGGTCGCTGCAATATGCGTTATTTCGCACCTTACTCATTCATCAGTTGTTACTGATGATCCAAGCTGAGTCAAAAAAGGGCGGTAAACATCAATACCTTCTCGTTAATTTGGACACGGTAGGCAACCTTTTTGCTTGGCTTTTTTACGCCCGACTCGTTGAAAAAGAGGGGCGAGTGATATTTTTAGATGGTGTTGATGATATTGGAGCCTTATTCAATGAAGAGGTGATCGCTGCGTATCATGGGGTGCACTTATTTGCGGAAAAGTCTTTATCGGAAAAGCATCTTTCTGTGATAAGAGAGCAGCGAGCCAACCATAGTGTTCCGGTTTATGTTTCACCTGTTATAGAACATTTAATTTGATGTTTAATGTGACCGCTAAGCCTAGTAACTCAACGCTTTAGGAGAGCTCAATGAAACGATTAGTGTTATTCAATCGTGATCTAAGAACTATCGATAATACCGCTTTAATTCAAGCTGTTGATGGCGAGACACCAGTAATAGCCGTATTTATAGCGACACCACAGCAGTGGGCGCAGCATGACTTGGCGCCGATTCAGGCTGATCTCATTCGCAGGCGCTTGGAGGCGCTAAATACAGAGCTTGAGCTATTGAACATACCGTTGCTCTATCATCAGTGTGACAATTTTGAACGGGCTAATGAGTGGTTGCTGGCATTGTCAATTGAGCTAGGTGTGACCGAGCTATTCTTGAATCTTGATTATGAAGTTAATGAAAGAAATAGAATTTCTGCGCTGTCAGAACAGTTTAAACAGCATGGTAAAACGGTTTGTTCATTTGATGACAAATGCATACTTCGGCCGGGCAGTGTATTAAATAAACAAGGCCAAAACTTCAAAGTTTTTACGCCATTCAAAAATGCTTGGAAAGCGCAGTTTACACTAGCCAGAGTTCGCAAGCCGATAGTCTCCGTCCCTACCGATGCTCCGTTTCATTATCGGTATGCGTCGAATGTACCGTTTAGCTATCCACTGGTGTCGAGTTTACCTCTGCCGGTGGATACCGACAGCATCATAGATAGGTTGCGGACATTTAGTCACGATAGGGTTATGTATTACCATCAGGATCGAGATTATCCTGCGATGGATGGGACGAGCCAACTTAGTGCCTATTTAGCGATAGGGGCGCTTTCAGCCAGACAATGTGTGGCTCGTCTTTATCTTGATGCGACAATGTCCGATGGTCAAGAACCGTCATTATCAGAAGGTGCCGAGGTATGGCTAAGTGAGTTAATTTGGCGAGAGTTTTATCAGCACCTAGTGAACTTTGAACCTAAATTAAGTCGTCGTCATGGCTACCTTAGCTGGGAAAAAAAACTGATTTGGCAAGGGCGTGAAGACGTCTTTAAACAATGGACTAATGGTGTGACAGGTTATCCCATTGTTGATGCGGCAATGCGTCAACTTAATGCTACAGGCTGGATGCATAACCGGTTGCGTATGATTGTGGCAAGCTTTTTAATCAAGGATCTTCACGTAGATTGGCGATGGGGTGAAGCCTACTTTATGTCCAAGCTGGTGGATGGGGATTTCGCTGCAAATAACGGGGGTTGGCAGTGGTGTGCATCTACAGGGTGTGATGGACAGCCTTACTTTCGTATTTTTAACCCTATTCGCCAGGGCGAGCGTTTTGACGCACAGGGGGAGTTTATTCGTCAGTGGATTCCGGAGCTCGCCCAGGTGCCAAATCGTCATATTCATCAACCTTGGAGGTGGGAAGCGTTTCAAAAGTTGGAATATCCTGAACCGATAGTTGATCACAAGACACAAAGAGAGATAACCTTAAGCGTATATAAAGAAGCAAGGGATCAACATTGATGTATCGTAGGACGATTTTAGCGGCTTGTCTGAGCTTCTCACAATGGATAAGTGCTGCCACCTATGCGCTTCCAGAAGATGGCAGTAACTTGGTTGGGACAATTCGGTATCACAGTATTGTCGCTGGGCAAACGATGTCTGATATTGCGAAGCAATACGACGTTGGTTTTTTGTCTTTAATGGCAGCAAATAAGGGGGTTGACCCGTTTTTACCTCCCGAAGACTATGTCTTGACGATCCCAAGTCAGACGATATTGCCAGAGGTGGAATACAAAGGAATTGTCATCAACCTTGCGGAACTAAGACTTTATTATTTTGAGCCAGAAAAAGATATCGTCCACATTTTCCCCGTCGGTATAGGTCGAATCGGGCAAGATACGCCAGAAATGACGACTAAAATCAGCCAACTACGGAAGAACCCGACGTGGACACCTCCTGCGTCAATACGTAAGGATTACTTAGCGAAAGGGATTGAACTCCCTGACGTTGTACCTGCAGGTCCAGAAAATCCGCTAGGGGACTACGCTATGCGCTTAGCGTATGGGACGGGATCATATTTGATTCACGGCACCAATAAAGACTTTGGCATCGGCTTGCGTGTCAGCGCGGGGTGTATCCGTATGGATCCCAAAGATATTGATTGGCTGTTTAATGAAGCGAAAGTTGGACTGCAAGTTCGCGTTATCGATGAGCCAATTAAAGTCGCCCTTGAGCCAGACAGAAGTGTATTTATTGAAGCACATGAGCCATTGACGAGAAGTGATGGCACGAAAAAAGCCATGTTAGTTCCACAAGAACTAGAATGGTGGTTAGAAGAGTATGGGATTTCTGACCGAATCGCTAAAGCCGTTGTGTTGGCGCAAAATGGTGTTCCCGTTGAAGTGGTACCACCGATGGAAGCGCTTGAATAGTCATCGTATTGTTAGTATGAAGCGCTAGTAGGCCAGTGTTTAGTATTAGCTCCAGATTGAAAGAAAAAAAACACCCGCATATAGCGGGTGTTTTTTATTTATCTGTGTTGCTTACTTAGTGTAAGACTGAGCGATGTTATCGATACGCTCGTTTGCACGAGAAGCTTCTTCTTGCGCAGCCATAGCGTTTTTGTTGCCCATTTGAACTTCATCTTTAAGTGCTTGTACGTCTGCACTTAGTTGGCTTACTTGATTGTTTAGATCGTCCATTTTTGCTGTTGTTGCTTCGTCTGGACCTGATGCACAACCAGCTAGTAGTAGAACCGACGATGCTGCTGCTGCAATTAACACTTTATTCATTATAAGCTCCTTGAGGATTATTATTTCAAACAGCCCTGCTACATCTAGGCAATAAGGCTATTTTTGAGTTTAGTGCCTTATTTTAAGAACGCAAACTATTTAAAAGTCAGAAAAACCAAAAAATTACGCGATTTTAACGTTAAAGTTGGTTTGTCTTATTTATGAGAAACTGAGATATCATCGAAATGTGATGCATATCACGCCCTCGGTGCTTCTTGACGTTAACACATTGTTTACAAGGCGATTGTAAGGATAAAACCTTGGAACGGTAATGTATATCAGAATGGGCCTACATGATTGGGAACCATTCAGGGTTTTGCGTGGATATGCATTATATACAAGTCACATCAAAGTGAAGAAAAGATTCTTGTTGTAGACTCATCTGGGTACGCTTAATCCTGCATCTTGATGTCATTTGGCTATATGCTGGTGGCAAGGGTAAATATCATGTATTATGCGCCCCTAATTTTTTAGTTCGTCCCACCTCGTTAGGAGTATAACCTTTGCAATTTAAAGATCTTGGTCTTGATAACCGTTTATTGAAGAATCTGAAGCACTATGACTTCAAAAAAGCGACAGATATCCAGAAGCAGGCGATTCCAGTCGCAATTGCGGGTAAGGATCTGATTGCGTCTTCGAAAACGGGCTCAGGTAAGACTTTGGCATTTGTATTGCCTATGCTTCACAAATCTTTGAAGAGTAAGTCTTTTTCAGCAAAGGACCCACGTGCAGTTATCTTAGCGCCAACTCGTGAATTGGCAAAGCAGGTATACAGCGAGTTAAGAGCGATGTTGGGCGGATTAACTTACGACGCGACCCTGATCTTAGGTGGCGAAAACTTTAACGATCAAGTGAAAGCTCTACGTCGCTATCCTAAATTTATTGTTGCGACGCCAGGACGACTTGCTGACCATTTAGAACATCGTTCATTGTTTCTTGATGGTTTAGAAACACTAATTCTGGATGAAGCAGACCGCATGTTGGATTTAGGCTTTGCACCTGAACTTATGCGTATTCATCGCGCGGCGAAGCATCGTCGTCGTCAGACATTGATGTTTTCTGCCACGCTTGATCATGCGGAAATGAATGAGATCGCGAATGAAATGCTTAATGCTCCTAAGCGTATTTCAGTCGGTGTTTCTAATGAAGAGCACAAAGACATTACGCAAAAATTCTACTTGTGTGATCATTTAGATCATAAAGAAGCTATTTTGGAGCGTGTTTTACAAGAAGCAGACTACACACAAGTCATGATCTTCACCGCGACTCGCGCGGATACCGAGCGATTGGCAACTTGGCTAAATGAGAAAAAACTGAAAGTTGTGGCGCTAAGTGGTGGTTTAAACCAAACTCAACGAAACAACATCATGAGTCAGTTTGAGCGTCATGTCTTTAAGATCCTAGTGACCACGGATGTGGCTTCACGTGGTATCGATATTAATACCGTTACGCACGTGATCAACTTTGATATGCCAAAGCATACCGAGGAATATGTTCACCGTGTTGGGCGTACTGGTCGAGCGGGTAACAAGGGTGACGCCATTTCATTGGTTGGTCCAAAAGACTGGGACAGCTTGAAGCGTGTCGAAGCTTTCTTACAGCAAGACATTACCTTCTCTGAACTAGAAGGTTTAAAAGGTAAATTTAAAGGGTTACGTCCGCGTAAGCCTGCCTTTGCTAAGAACACTGCAGCAAAACCAGCTCAGAAGAAGAAGAAACAAACGGGCACTAAGAAGCCTGTTAAGCGTGATAAAGCGTTCTACCAAAACGTAGCAGTGGGTGATTCGGTCTTTATTCCAAAGAAAAAGCCGAAACCAACACCGGAATCTGAATAAATAAAAAAAGCCTCGTTAGAGGCTTTTTTTATGAGTGGTATCTATAGCTTGTTTCTATAGATGATCTTACTGTACCCCTAACCGAATTCGTACGATCTGTTCACACTTATCAATCTCCGAGACGCTTTTGGGGATGACAAGTACGGTATCATTACCACCGACAGTACCCAAAATCTCGTTGTGGGGGTCGATATCGACCAGTCTAGCGATAAGTTGAGCGCTACCTGGGTGAGTTTTGACGACCACGACAGCTTGATTGTGGGTAATAAATTCAATCTGCGATGAGATAGAAGATTCAACGCGTACTGGCGCATTTTCGACGGTTAAGCAGTATGCTTTTTTACCACATGCATTTTGGACTTTTATGACCCCTAGTTGGGAAAGCAATCGCGATACGGTGGATTGGCTTATTCCAACAAAGCCGATACTGACTAAGGCTTCTCGTAACTTATTCTGGGTCGTAAAGCTCTGTTGCTGTAATAGTTTCTTGCACGCAGCCGTGAGTGTTTTGTCATCGGCTTCGGTTAATTCAAGAGTCTCGTTCATAGTAACTCCTTCTTATATGGAATGAACGAACCTTTCCTTGTCGTGATACACTCCAAGCCCTTGGAGTGAGAAAATCTTTTATATGAAGCCAAGAAGTCCGGATGCAGATCTAGCCAAATAGTCTGTTTTAATTAAAGTGCTTTGCAACCGTATCATCTGATCTTAGCTTCCTAGACTTTGTAGATCTTCTGGTATTCTAACACTTAATGGTTATTAATAAGTGACGGTGAGTTAACATTATTGATATTCTCTGTTTTTGTGTTGAAATGGATATTTATTCAGCTTTTAGGATAAATATCCATAATCAACATTAAGCCATCTGGATTATTTTTTCTCTTTTACGATGCTTCGAGAGAATACTTTCTCACAATAATGACATTTTAATTGAATATCACGGTTCTTATTTACGACATAAAAGCGGCTTTCAACTGGTTCGCCATGTGAAATACAATTACTGTTCGGGCATTGAAATATACTTTCAATTTGGTGGGGTAATTCAAGCGTGAGCTTATTGACGACATTGTACTCTTCTATTTGATTAACGGTAGCTTGAGGAGCATATAGTGCAAGCTGATTCGCCTGATCTTCGGTCAGATAAATATTCTCTATTTTAATGATATCTTTGGCACCTAGTGCCGATGACGGAAGATTGAGGCCAATGGTGACCCGCTGTTCACTTTTGTGCATCTTGAACAGTTTTAGTATTTTTATGCCTACATTAGCCGGGATATGGTCGATAACTGAACCATTGCGAATGGCTTCTACCTGAAGTTTGGTTTGCTTAGTCATAGTTCGGCTCCTTTTACACGTGTAGAGATTCAGATAGAACAAGGGCAAGCAGAGCCTCTCGGGCGTAAACCCCATTTTCTGCTTGTTGGAAGTAATAGGCGTGTGGTGTTTTATCAACATCGGTTGTGATTTCATCGACACGAGGTAGCGGATGAAGCACTCTTAAGTTAGGCCGTGCTCCTTTTAACGTCTCCGTTGTGAGTATAAAGGCAGACTTAATATGAGCGTATTCAGATTCGTCAAATCGTTCTTTTTGCACTCGGGTCATATACAGTACATCCAGCTCAGGTGCGACGTCTTCTATGTTGGAGTGCAGGCTGTAACGGATATCGGCTTGGTCAAGATCCTCACAGATGTAATCTGGCATCGCTAAAGCATCAGGTGCGATAAAGAAAAAGCGAATGTTATTAAATTTAGCCAGTGCTTGGGTGAGTGAGTGCACGGTGCGTCCGTATTTTAGATCCCCGACAAAAGCTACGTTCAAGTTATCAAGCGTCCCTTGTGTTTCATAGATAGAAAACAGGTCGAGCAAGGTTTGGGTTGGGTGCTGGTTAGCCCCATCACCGCCATTAATGATAGGAACGTGATTGGAAAACTCAGAGGCGAGTCTTGCAGCACCTTCTTGAGGATGACGCATGACAAAAGCATCGACGTAAGAAGCGATGACTTGAACTGAATCTGCAAGAGTTTCGCCTTTTTTAGCTAGGGAGGTGTTGCCGCCATTATCGAAGCCAATGACCGTTCCTCCTAAGCGCTGGACAGCAGTTTCAAAAGAGAGGCGGGTTCGAGTTGATGGCTCGAAGAAGCAACTGGCGATGACTTTGTTCTTAAGCAGCTCCGGATTGGGCTCCGCCTTGAGGCGTGTAGCGGTTTCTACAATCAGCTCCAACTCTTTACGACTAAGCTCCGGTATAGAAATGATGTGTTTATTAAATAGTGAATGTGGCATGACACATTTCTCCTTAATTATAGCCAATTAGATATAAAAAAGCCTCCTATGAAGAGGAGGCTATTTAGTACAACAACAATGAAAGAAATTATTTGTTGAGTTTTTATTTTTAGAGTCGATAAGTGGGTGGCTCTTATTTTTCATGAATAATCTCTCGTCAATTTATATAGATTATACGGTGAAATTACTATCGTTCAATATGCTTGGTAAAGTATCCATAAATTGGATAATTATCCAAACTGCCATCCTTTTTAGTCCCTGCCAGAGGCCTTGTTTATCTATATTGATGAATAGAATAAAGGGGATGTCAGTAAGGGAAAGTGAAAAATTATGCGAGCCTTATTCATAGTTACCTTAATGGTATATTTGTAAATAAGGCTCGGCTTGTAAACGAGATAATAATTAGTCGCCTAGCGTTGCAACCATCACCGCTTTGATGGTGTGCATTCTGTTTTCTGCCTCATCAAAAACAATCGAGTGCTCAGATTCCACTACTTCATCAGTGACTTCACACCCTTGCGCCAAGATAGGGTAGTCTTTAGCAAGAGATTTACCAACAACGGTATCTTCGCCATGGAACGCCGGTAAGCAATGCATAAACTTCACGTGTGGGTTACCCGTAGCCTTTAGCATGTCCATGTTCACTTGATACGGAAGCATTAAGTTAATGCGCTCAGCCCACGCTTCTTTTGCTTCTCCCATTGATACCCAAACGTCAGTATAAAGGAAATCACAGCCTTGAACGCCTTCGCTTACGTCGTCTGTCAGCGTGATTTTCGCACCAGTCTGCGTCGCAATTTCTTGGCATTGAGCCACTAAAGAAGCTTCAGGCCAGAACTGCTTTGGTGCGACAAGGCGAATATCCATACCCATTTTCGCCGCGCCCACCATCAATGAATTACCCATGTTGTTACGAGCATCACCCAAGTAAGCAAACTTGATTTCATGCAATTGCTTGCCACGACCATGCTCCATCATCGTTAAGAAGTCAGCGAGGATTTGAGTTGGGTGGAATTCATCCGTCAAACCATTCCAGACTGGAACGCCAGCGTAAGCACCTAACTCTTCGACGATTTCTTGTCCAAAGCCACGATACTCAATGCCATCGTACATTCTGCCTAGAACGCGAGCTGTGTCTTTCATGGATTCTTTGTGGCCGATTTGTGAGCCTGTTGGGCCAAGGTAAGAAACTTGAGCGCCTTGGTCAAACGCCGCGACTTCGAATGCACAGCGCGTACGTGTGGATGTTTTTTCAAAGATGAGAGCGATATTTTTGCCTTTTAGGCGCGGCTGCTCGTAGCCATTGTATTTGGCTTTTTTAAGCTCAGCTGACAAGTCTAAAAAGTGCTGAATTTCACGTGGAGTAAAATCAAGTAGTTTAAGGAAGTTACGGTTACGAAGATTAAAAGCCATGATGATTTCCTTTTTGATTAGTCGCGATGCATGCGACCGATATTATCTATGTGATGATAGAGTTCAGTTAGGTATTGAGTATGTTGAACTCTATCTAGTGATTTGTTTGTAAATAGGCGGTTAGCCTTTGACAATATTGGTGCCAGCAGTCCCTTCTAGGATCTTAATGCCTTGCTCTAGTGAACCGATGCCGACCACTTTTCCGCCTCGATTAATGAACTCACATGAGGCTTCAATTTTGGGTCCCATTGAACCTGCATCGAACTGGTGTTTCGCGAGCTCGTTTGGTGTAGTTGAGCGCAGAGCGTGTTGGGTTGGTTTACCCCAATCAAGGTAGACGGCGTCGGCGTCGGTTAGGATCAATAGCGCATCGGCGTTGAGTTGTCTTGCGAGGTACGCCGCAGACATGTCTTTGTCGATGACGGCTTCAACACCAACAAGCTTGCCATTTTCTCTTTTGACTGGAATACCACCACCGCCAGTACAAATGACCAAGTGTCCTTGGTCAATGAGCGTAGTGATCGCCTCATGTTCAACGATGCCAGTAGGCTGAGGGCTAGGGACGACGCGGCGGAAGAATTCGCCATCGGGTTTTACGGTCCAGTTGAATTTCTCCGCTAACTCGCACGCTTCTTCTTTGCTATAAACCGGGCCAATCGGTTTGGTCGGGTCAGCAAAAGCGGGATCGTTTGGATCAACCGTCATTTGTGTCAGCATGCATGTAACATTAACAGCAGGCATTTGATTCTTGAACTCTTGCATTAGCATGTAGCCAATCATGCCTTGAGTTTCACTGCCCAGCACATCAAGTGGATATGGATTGACTTTTTTGTACTCCAGCCCTTGTAGCGCTAACAATCCTACTTGTGGACCGTTGCCGTGAACGAGGACAACGTTATATTCTTCAGCAATCTTAGAAATGGTGTTGACAGCAATTTCTATATTATGACGTTGCACGTCAGCTTCTAGTGGCTCGCCTCGGCGCAATAATGCGTTTCCACCAAGGGCAACAACAATGGTTTGTTTAGTCATGATTAACTTCCTATTACTAGGGCAAAGTGGTTCGCTTTGCCCATAGAGATACGTGAGAGTGACGTAGTCTTGTCTATTCGTGTTTTTTAGATACCATCTCGTTCAATCGGGCAGCTCATGCAGCGAGCACCACCACGTCCACGTCCTAACTCATCGCCAGGAATTGGTAGTACTGTGATACCAGCCTTGTCGTATTTCTCATTGGTATAGGTATTACGTTCGTAACCGATAACCACACCTGGCTTCACCGTCAGCACGTTATTCGCGTCATTCCACTGTTCACGCTCTGCTTCGAAGTTATCGCCACCTGTTGTGATGAGGTTGAGTTTGTCGACTTGCAGGGCCTTCTCAATCGTATGAATGTAGGAGTCTTGCTGTTTGGCTTTAACAAAACCGGATTCATCACCCGTTAGACTCCAGCATTTCACATCGTCAGGAATGACATTTGGGTAAACGGAGAAGGTATCTTCACGCATGTGTGTCATAACGGTATCTAAATGCATACATGAACGATCTTTCGGGAGTTCAAGGGCGATAATTTGTTTCGCTTGGCCGTGTTTGAACAACCCGGATGCCAGTTGTTCTACCCCTTGAGGAGTGGTTCTTTCAGACATACCGATTAATACTGAGCCCTTGCCGATGACAAGTACGTCGCCACCTTCAATGGTAGAGCGGTCATAGGATTTTTCTTCGTCTCCGAAATACTTGACAAAATCTTGGCCAGCAAAGGTTGGGTGCCAGCGATAGATAGCCCTGACATGGTTGGTCTCTCTTTGACGAGCGACTTTAGCCATTGGGTTGATTGAAACACCGCCATAAACCCAGCAAGACGTATCACGAGTGAATAAGTGATTAGGCAGTGGGTCGATAATGAAATCGGTTGGTTTATGCATAGACTGCAATATAGAGGAAGATCTCATTGGCATTTCACCAAAGGATAAGCCGCCAGTCAGTATCTTCGCTAACTCTAGGTTAGGAATGTCGCCAAGGTAGCAACGAACGTCATTGGCAAAGGTAGGGCCAAAACGATAATTAGAGATCTGTGTATTCAATAACCATTCTTTTGCTTCTGGTACGGCAAGTGTTTCTGCAAGTAAGTTAGTGAGTAGTAAGACTTCAACGCCTTGGTCTCTTAACGTTTGTGCAAATACATCATGCTCATCGCCAGCGCGCTCTACGGACAATACGTCGTCGAACAGCAAGTCGTGGCAGTTAGAAGGCGTTAAGTGAGTAAGAGCGCGTCTTGGGCGATGAATGAGTACGCGACGTAGTTGACCAACTTCTGAACCGACATAAAGTTTATTCATGATCTTATCTCTCTTATTATATGACGGTTATTGATTGTTAATAAACCATCATAGTTAGGGTACGTTTTATTTATTAGCTTTGTCGTGGTGTTATTTATATTACTCAATATTCGAAGTGATTATTTGAGTTCAATCACAAATGTATTTTATTGCTCAAAACCTGAAATGACCTGTTAAATAACAATATGTATTCAGCGTGGATTTACGCATGCTAAAATTTAATAGCTAGTTGAATGGAATAATATTCATATTTCATTCAATCTGAGTGTTGTTTTGGTTTGCAGGCAGAATTTCATGCAATTGCAAAATCACTAAAGTGCGAGCTGTGAGAGTATTTATGCACTCATAACCGCTAGATATATTATTTTTCAATGTGAATTAATAATTTTTCAACAAACTTAGTGTGGTAATTTGCTACTTGTATCACAGTTTTATGCTGGTGGGGTTTCAGTTTTTAAGATGTGTCATTAAAAATTCTAATTAATATGACTTACCTATATTAATTCCAAGGTAAAAGAATATTAACAGGATTTTTTATTGATAGAGTATCGAATTAAGTTCGATAGTAAAATGACAACGTTGAAGCGAATATATTTGCCAGTGAGCTTAATTGGTGCGATGAAAGAGAGCGTATAAAAGCGCGTGGCCTAGGCGACTGGTGAGCCGCACGCGGTCGATTTAAGGTTTTTTTGTACCTTAGTAGGATTTAGCGTTTAGCACGGTGTCTCCGCGTTTAGATGTGAGCAGAGAGATGTAATGAAGGACTGAGGTTGGCGATATAAAAACGCAACACATCCTGATAGAGCGATGTGTTGCGTTAGGTCGTGTCCGCTATATATTTGTAGTGGTTAACTAAAATTGCAATATAGAGGAGCCTTGTATTTAGGTGTATTTGTATTAGCTGCGTTTCATTACGCGATTAGCGCACCGATACTGAGCACGATGACACAAAATACTGTCAAAATTCCGAGTAATGGTGCGACCCACTTAACCCATCGAACATAGGGCACTTTAGCAATCGCAAGACCACCCATAACCACGGCGGATGTCGGGGTGATGAGGTTGACCAGTCCCGATGCTGATTGATAGGCCGTGATCACGAGCTCACGTCCAACGCCGGCAAAATCGGCTAATGGCGCCATGATCGGCATGGTAAGAACAGCAAGCCCCGACGTTGATGGTACTAGGAATGACAGCAGTATTTCTAAAAAGAACATCACATTAATAAATACGACTGAAGACAGGCCAGTAATCATATGTTCAGCTGAATTCAGAATGGTATCCGTAATCATTCCACGGTCCATAATCACGACGATGCCGCGTGCGATACCAATAATGAGTGCAACGCCAAGAAGGTCTCGTGCGCCATCAATAAAACTATTGGTAAAGTCTTCTTCGCTCATTCTTGCGACGAGCCCAACCAGAATAGTCGCGGCAAGGAACATCGCAGATATTTCGGCCATCCACCAACCGGCGACAGATACACCATAAATCATGACAGCAAAAGAACCCGCGAAGATAGTTAAGATGACTTTGCGTGTCATGGTAAATTCAAGCTTTTCTCCGTTTTGATTGCCAAGGAAATGTGCTTTGTTCTCTTCATATTTGTCGTATACGATCGACTTAGTTTGGTCTTTTTGTACCATTCTAGCGTAGCGCATGACATAGGCGACACAAATCCCCCAGCCGGCAACCAGCATGAATACGCGCAGCATTATGCCGTCGGTAAAGGGTATTCCCGAAGCATTGGCAGCAATAACCGTCGCAAATGGGTTAATGGTTGACCCGAGTACGCCTATACCAGCACCAAGTAGTACAGTTGCCGCAGCGACCAATGGATCGAAGCGAGCCGCCATCATGACCGGGACTAACAAGGTATAAAAGGGGAGAGACTCTTCCGCCATGCCATACACTGTGCCACCTGCCGCGAATAACGCCATCAGGATTGGGATCATGAGCTCTTCTCGGCCATGCAGCCGAGCGGTGACACGTTCAATACCTGCATCAATGGCGCCAGTTTTCGTCACCAACCCTAGAAAACCACCAATAACTAAGATAAATAAAGAGACATCAATAGCGGCGGCTTCATAGGTATTGTGGTCGTAGAAACCATCAATGGGTGCCAGTAAGACATCAATGACACCTTGTGGATTACTTTCAACAGATTGATACGTTCCGGTGACAGGCACTTCACGACCTAGGTCATCGTTCATTACTCGGTCATATTGCCCAGCAGGAATTATCCAAGTCAACATTGCCACGAGTGCAATTAAGATAAATAGAATGGTATAAGCGGATGGGAACTTGAAATTAGCAAAGAACCCCCGTTTATTGGTTTTTTGGGGTATCGTTTGTGTAGTCATAGCTTTCTCCTTATTCTATTCAGTGACCACTAAATAGAACGCCAGTAGAATATATTAAATTATATCAAGCACCACGTTGAAACTAATAATATAAATATAGAAAGCAAACTTCTTGTATTAAGAAGTGTTAGTGCGGTTAGTTTATGATTAATGGATGAAAGTAACTATGTGGTTGTTCACAAAAAAATGAGTTTAGAATAGAAGGAGGAATCGTAGACTTAAATAAGCTGGATAAGATTGATGATATCTCGCATCAATATTCATCGATTAACAACTAACGTAACTATCATTACTTAATTATAAAGCAGCGAACCAATTTGTCCGAAATTCTATGCATCCTTGTTATCAAGCGACCATAAAAACAAATCGGAGCTATTATTGATTTAAATCAATTGAGTGATGACTGCGTTGCCTCAGTAGTAAAGAGACGCAACGACTCTGGTTTATGACAGCCAACAGGTTAAATTGTCGAGAAATGTGACAGCTAAACTCAGTTGAAAGTCATCTTTTTGGCGATAAAAGCATCAGTACTGTCTGTAACTTGCTGAATTTATGGTTAATGATTGTTTTTTGCTCCGCGTAAAAAAAATGGCACTGTCATACACCTTTCAATTTAGTGAAACACAACTGTCATATTTAGCCTCTAATCTTGACCTCGTTGAAATGAAACAGGCAATCAAGCCAATAAAGGAAATTGTGATGAAAAAGACAGTTATCGGTGCTATCGCACTACTAGGCGCACTCGCAGTGACTCCAGCTTCAGCTAAAGAAACTATCTCTGCGGTAGGTTCTAGCAGCGTAACGCCACTGATGGAAGTTTTCTCAGAAACATATATGAAGCAACACTCAAACGTTTACATTGAAGTCCAAGGACCGGGTTCTTCTGCAGGCGTTAAAGCAGCGAAAAACGGTTCTGCTGATTTAGGCATGTCTTCTCGTAACCTTAAAGCGGAAGAAAAAGAGTCTACTCTAGTAGAAGAAGTTGTTGCTCGTGACGGCATCGCGGTTGTTGTTAACCCAGCGAACGACCTAAAGGGTCTGACAGCTGAGCAAGTAACGGCTATCTATAAAGGTGATGTGACTAACTGGAAAGATGTTGGTGGTGCTGACAAGCCTATCGTAGCTATCACTCGTGATACAGCGTCAGGTACTCGTGGTGCATTTGAAGACATCATGAGCCTTAAGCAAAAAATCAGCGGCATGAAAGTAACCGCTATTTCTCAGCGCGCTCAAGTTGCTAACGGTAACGGCGCACTAAAAACAATGGTAGCAAGCAACCCATACGCTATCGGTTACATCTCTCTAGGTACCGTTGACCAATCCGTTCACGCACTAGAAATTGATGGTACGCCAGCAACAGTAGACAACGTGAAAAACGGCTCTTACAAAGTAGCTCGTCCATTCCTTGTCCTATACAAAGAAGGTAAGCCTTCAGCAGAAACTCAAAAATTCCTAGACTGGATGCTTGAAGATGACGCTCAAGCGCTAGTAGAACAGAAAGGTTACATCTCAGTAAACTAGTCTGTAAGTAAAGAATCAATATTGCTCAGCCCACATTTTGGGGCTGGGCCTTTTCTCTATCTTTCGAATTATCGACAAATAGAAGTTTAATTATGACCATCGCAACAAATAGTGAGAAGCTTATGAGCGAACAAGCGACTCAAGCTGCAGCACGTAGCCTGAAGGCCAAGAAAAAAGTCGATTGGAAAGAACGTATTTTCCACGGACTGTTTTTATCCAGCGCAGTGATTGGCATTGTTTCCCTTGCCGTTATCGCCTACTTCATTGTTCGAGAAAGTATTCCAGCGTTCCAAGCTGCGGGTGTTTCTGGAATCGTCCTAGGTCAAAACTGGTTACCACCTGCGCTATACGGTGTTGCAACGATGATTGTTGCCTCTGTTGTATCCACGCTTGGTGCCGTTGTGGTTGGTGTGCCAATTGGCGTATTAACGGCCATCTTTATTGCTGAAATTGCCCCGAAACGAGTGGCGGATATCATTCGCCCAGCCGTGGAACTGTTAGCGGGTATCCCATCAGTGGTGTACGGCTTCTTCGGTCTGGTTATTATCGTTCCGTTAATTCAGCAAGTGTTTCAAGTACCAGCAGGTAACACGATCCTAGCCGGTATTATCGTGTTGGGGATTATGATTCTCCCAACCGTTATTACGGTTTCTGAAACCTCGATTCGTGCGGTCCCTCATGCGTATAAAGAAGGGTCTTTAGCGTTAGGGGCTTCAAAGATATTCACTATCTTTAAGCTACTCGTACCGGCGGCGCGTTCAGGCATTATGACTGGCGTCATTCTGGGTATTGGTCGTGCATTGGGTGAAACCATGGCGATTATCATGGTGATGGGTAATGCCCCTGCGATGCCAGAAGGGATTTTAGATTCTGCTCGTACCCTGACAGCGAACATTGCCATTGAAATGTCCTATGCAAGTGGCATCCACGCCAATGCGTTGTACGCGACGGGCGTTGTGTTATTGGTCTTCATTATGATGCTCAATGCCGCACTATTGTACTTGAACCGTGAAAAAGCGAAGTAACGATTATGGATACTGTAAAACTAAAACAAGCACGTAAAAATAAAGATACGCTGCTGAGTGTATTTGTTTGGGCGTCTGCAGCCCTTACCGTTGGATTTTTGTTTTGGATCATTTGGTACATTTTATCCAATGGTCTTCAGCACGTGAGCTGGAGCTTTATCACCGACGATTACACTCGTACGGGCGATGAGCACGGCATTTTCCCGATGATCATCTCAACGATTTACATGGTGATTGCGTCTATTGCAGTGGCTGCTCCTCTTGGCATTATGACGGCAATTTACTTGACCGAATATGCCAAAGTTGGCAGTAAATTGGTTAAAGTGATTCGTTTCTGTACCGAGTCATTGGCGGGTATTCCATCGATTATCTTTGGTTTGTTTGGTATGACGTTCTTCGTTGCCATTCTAGGTCTTGGGTTCTCGATTCTGTCAGGTGCACTGACACTAAGTATTTTGATTCTTCCGGTTATTATTCGTACTACTGAAGAAGCCTTAATGTCGGTACCACAAACTTACCGTGAAGGGTCTTACGGTTTGGGTGCCTCAAAAATCTATACTATCTGGCGCTTAATCTTGCCAAGTGCAATGCCAGGTATCTTAACGTCGGTCATTCTTAGTATTGGTCGTGTCATTGGTGAGTCAGCGCCTGTGTTTTTAACAGCAGGCATGGTAGCCCGAATTCCAGATTCGCTATTGGATTCAGGCCGTACCCTAACGGTTCACTTATACAAATTAACGACTGAGCTGTTCACCATTGAAGAGTGGAACCAAGCCTACGGGACAGCCACAGTGCTTATCGTATTAGTGCTGCTAATCAACATGGTAACCAAGTTGATTGCAAGCCGCTTTAACACGGCAACCTACTAACAGGTACGCCAGTTCGAATAGCAGAACGTCTGCAACGTCACCAGAACACAAAGAGTGCACGTTGCAAAACAACGACATTAAGAATGAAGAGATTATAGATTATGAACAAATTTAATATTGAAAACCTAAACCTATTTTATGGTGAGAACCAAGCGCTTAAATCGATCAACTTGCCTATCCCAACCCGTCAAGTGACGGCGCTGATTGGTCCTTCTGGTTGTGGCAAGTCAACATTACTGCGTTGCTTGAACCGTATGAATGATTTGATTGAAGGCGTTAAAATTAACGGTTTACTTGAAATGGATGGCACAGACATCTACGGCAATATCGATGTATCAGATTTGCGCATCCGAGTGGGCATGGTATTCCAAAAGCCAAACCCATTTCCAATGAGTATTTACGAGAACGTCGCGTTTGGTCTGCGTGCTCAAGGCATTAAAGACAAGAAGCACATTGACATGGTCGTTGAGCGTTCATTGCGCGGCGCGGCGCTTTGGGATGAGGTAAAAGACCGTCTTAAGTCGCACGCATTTGGTCTGTCTGGCGGTCAGCAGCAACGTTTGTGTATCGCGCGTACTATTGCAATGGAGCCGGATGTCATCTTAATGGATGAGCCAACGTCGGCACTCGATCCTATTGCAACGCACAAGATCGAAGAGTTGATGGAAGAGCTTAAAAAAGACTACACCATTGTTATTGTGACTCACTCGATGCAGCAAGCTCGTCGTATTTCAGATCGCACGGCTTTCTTCTTAATGGGTGAGTTGGTCGAGCATAACGATACTCAAGTGATCTTCTCTAACCCTAGTGATGATCGTACTCAAGGTTACGTGAACGGTGACTTTGGTTAACTTTAACGTTTTTGTTGTTACCTTAGGGTGTCGCATGAGCGTAATCAACTAAGGTAACTTGAGCTAAATAATCACTATAACTATAAGCGATGGAACTTTTGCCCCTCTATATGAGGGGCTTTTTTTGTCTTGCTAATCGGCATCCTATTTGGGTGGTAACTATAGTTGCTAGTTGCTAGTTGCTAGTTGCTAACGGCTTATTACGTTCGCTGTAGGCGCGGGTAAGTGATGATGGTAAATAACGTGAAAGCAAATAATACGCTAAACCATAGGGGGTTAATGAATAGTGCAGTGCTTGCTGTGACAAAGAGTGCCGAGAGAGCAAAGCCTAAGGTGTGGCTGGTAGCCAGCAAACCACTGATCTGTCCCTGATGACCACTTTGTTTACTCATGGCTTTGGTCGTGTAGGCCGGGGTCAAGATGGCATTGCCTACCGACAACAGACTGATGCCCACTAGATAGGCGATGATATTGGCAAGGAGAAACAGAGAATAACCCATGATTAGTAGCAGACCACCCCAAAATAGCATTTGCTCCAGAGACAGTTTTTTCTTTTTGACAACCCCGATCTGGGTTGCGAGTGTGACGACCGCACTGAGGGTTAACAAGTATCCGACCCAATCAGAGAGAGACTCAGCCGAAAGGGAAGAGACTGCGCTTAGTAAAGGAGTTAGAGAGTAATGCAGTACACCCAGTGCCGAGCAAAGTAACAGTGCAATGATGAGATAGCGTGGAATCGTCATGGTTATTGGCTTATCTAACGCTGTGTGTGTCATGGGTTTTGGCGTCAATGCGGGTGTCATGAGACACACAACGAACAACCCTAAAGCGGCGAATCCGACCACTGTGATGGCGAACAAAGGGTCGAGTTTTATAAGGGCAACGGCCAATACAGGGCTAAGAACTCGGCCCATACTTAGCGATGCGCTGACGGAAGTGATAGCGGATAATCGATGTTGTTCCCCAACGGTCAATATCGCCCAATGCTGGCATGCTGGGACCAACCCAGAGACAGTAACACCATAAACGATTCTTAGCATTGCGAGCAGCACTAACGCTGCGGTGGTTGTCAGTAACGCTTTATCTAGGGCAAATAAGGTTACGGACATACCTGAAAAGCATAGAGAAAGCCCCAATAGCGCGGTTAAGACAATAGATTTAGGACCACGTCGATCACTGCGTTTTCCCCAGTAAGGTGCGGTAGGGATGAACAACACGGTACCAACGGCAATTAACATTGACCAGCTTGCGAGAGTGATGTCTGTGGTTGTCACCAGTATTGGCAATGAAACAAGAAGAGCGTTTTGCCCAAACCCAATAAGTGACGCAAATAAACAAATGGTGTAGAGCGATGTATTAGAAGGTCGTGTATTACCAGTGATGGACGTATCGTTAAACATATCAATGAGTTTTCATAGGGTAATGACAGTAGACTCTAAAGTAATTATAATGCGGATACAAACTTTTCTCATTCGCAATTAATTTAAGTTTACAGTTAGTTAAAATTGCGCCTAGCACGAGATGTCTCTTAGATTATGTTTTCATTAAGACAAGCCAGTTACCACATAGGGTCGCATGAAATATTAGCACCGTTTGATTTGAGCTTTAACGCAGGTGAAGTGACCTCTCTGCTTGGTCACAATGGCAGTGGCAAATCCAGCCTTATTAAATTGTTAAGCCGTCAAAACCAAGTGTCTGCAGGCGAAGTCATGCTAGAAGATCAAGATATTGAGGGTCTTACAGCAAAAGAGTTTGCAAAAAAAGTGGCATACCTTCCTCAGCACCCTCCTGTCACTGATGGTGTGACCGTTCGTGAGTTAGTGATGTTTGGCCGCTACCCTTGGAAAGGGGTGTTAGGGCGGTATACCCACGATGACCATCGTATTGTTGAAGAAGCGATTGACCGAGTGGGCTTAATGGCATTCGCCAAGCGATTTGTCAGCACGCTTTCTGGAGGAGAGCGCCAACGGGCATGGGTTGCCATGCTATTGGCTCAGCAAACGTCGTGCATCTTGCTAGATGAACCTACGTCAGCATTGGATGTGACCCATCAATATGAATTACTAAAGCTGATCCGCGATCTTAATCAAAGTTTAGGACTCACCGTGATCATGGTGATACACGACGTAAATATGGCCGCCCGGTTTAGCGACAGGCTAGTGGCACTCAAGCGAGGCAAAATCGTTGTTGATGGTGCCCCGAATGATGTGATGACAGAAGCTTCGCTGAGTGAAATTTACGGCATGCCATTAAGTATTTTTAAAGACCCTGAATCTTGCAACCTCATCAGTTACGTTCGTTAAATGAAATAGGAATGCCAACGTGTTAACTCGAATTATCTCTACATTTTTTATGACGCTATGTCTTTTGCTTTCAACGTCGACGTTTGCCCGCATGATTCAGCATGATTTAGGTGAGCAAGCGCTTAAAGGCATCCCAAAGCGAATTGTCGTGCTGGATTGGGCTTTGGCGGAATCTGTGCTGGCATTAGGCATTCAGCCTCTAGCAGTAGCTGATGTTCCAGGCTACCAAGATTGGGTAGGGGTGCCGACATTACCTTCAGACACGGTGGATGTGGGCTCTCGTCGAGAACCAAATTTGGAGCTGATTGCCAGCTTAAAACCTGATCTGATTATTATGAGTGCCCACCTTGCGCCTGCTTATGAAAAACTTAACTCGATCGCGCCCACGCTGGCCCTCACTATCTATAACGATAGCAAACAGCCGTATCAAAATGCCAAGCGTATCATCCAGACATTAGGTGATGTTTTTGAACGCCAACAAGCCGCGCAGACGTTGATTGATGACACAGCCACTAAATTGGCAACGAATGGAGAGAAAGTGGCGCAGTGGCAAGATAGTCGTTCATTTATCATGATACGTTTCATTGGTGACAAACACGTTCGGATCCATAGTGATGGCTCACTAATGAACGACACCATAGCGGCGATGTCGATGAACAATGGCTGGCAAGGTCCCACTAACAGCTGGGGTTTCTCTTCTGCTAGCGTTGAACAGTTAGCGAAGCACCAAAACAGTAACGTGTTGATCTTTGGTCCTTTGAGTGAGCAGGAACAAGCGACGCTCAATGGATCGCCATTATGGGGTGCGATGGCATTTACCCGAGAGCAGCGTGTTGCCATTGTTCCCAAGGTGTGGACGTTTGGTAGTTTAATCGCAATGCAAAGGTTGAGTGATGAAGTGGTCACTCGCGTTGCAGCGCTGAATGCGCAATAGGGTTGATGATGCAATTAGCCATTTCCCCATTGAAAACACCACAGAGCAGGTTTCACCTATTGGCGTTTATGACGCTGTTAGTACTAGGCTGGCTGTTGGTTCACGCGCTTCCCTATCAGTTAACGCTATCTGAATGGCAGACCTTTCTGTTCCATCGTGACGATAGCGACTTTAGACAACTCATTCTGCATTTTACCTTCTTCCCACGTTTATCCATGGCCTTGGTTTGCGGTGCATCATTAGCCGTTGCCGGGTGTTTAATGCAGCACTTGTTGCAAAACCCCATGGCCTCTCCAACGACATTGGGTGTTGCGGCAGGCTCTGAGCTGGGTATGACCGCAAGCTTACTCGTGGGCTCCGTCGCTGGTGGGCTCACTCAATATATGTTTGCTTTCTCCGGAGGACTGCTTGCGGCGGGCTTAGTGTTTTTGCTAACCGCTAAAAAAGGCTTCGCACCGCTACAAATGGTATTAGCAGGAATGGTTGTGACTCTGTTTCTGGGCGCGACGAACATGATGTTGGTGATGCTAAATGAGCAACAGCTAACCAGTTTGTTTGTTTGGGGTGCGGGCGCACTCACTCAGCAAGGTTGGGAAAATACGCAACTCGTTTTGGCAATTCTTACGCTTACTATTGTGGTGATTGTTGTGATTCAGCGACCACTTGCAGCGCTTGGACTAGGTAGTGAGGTGGCCGAGTCTTCAGGGGTGAATGTCGCTCGAATCAGATTATTTGGGCTGACCTTATCGGTACTCATCACCTCTATCGTTGTTGCAACGGTAGGCGTGATTGGTTTTATTGGCTTAGTTGCACCAACGGTCGCTAAAATGTTGGGTGCTCGCCGATTTATCCATCGTGTTTTCATCAGTGCTCTTGTTGGCGCGTTGTTGCTGCTTTTTGCTGATTTACTGATTCAACCATTCTCTGGCGTCTCTAGTGAGTTACTTCCCACTGGGGCAATAACCGCGTTACTAGGCGCACCTTGTCTTTTATGGCTGCTCGCAACCAACAAGTTTTCAGCGAGCTTTAAAGCCGAAGATGTCGCGACGAAGCGCTATCATCCTCGATCCTTTCCACGAATATCGAGCCTCCTTTATTTGTTATTAGTTGCACTCTTTTGTATTGCTGTGTTTTTAGGGCGAACTCAAACAGGATGGCAGCTCTCTTATGATTGGAGCATTATTGACCTAAGGCTACCTAGGGTACTGGGGGCGATATTTGCAGGTTGTGGACTGGCACTGGCTGGAACGATTGTGCAGAGGATTACCGTTAACCCAATGGCAAGCCCGGAAGTGATGGGTATTAGCTCAGGTGCGGCACTTGCTTTGGTCCTATGTGCATGGTTGGGATTAACACCAACCAGAGCGGAACAAATTCTTTATGGTGGCATTGGTGCGGCGTTGGTGATGATGGCAATTCTTCAATTTAGCAAGCGATCCAATTATGCACCCACACAATTGTTATTGACGGGCATCGCTGTTAGCGCAGCGCTTGACGCCATTTTGAGGGTCGCTTTGTCATCGGGACAAGATAATGTGCAGGCGTTACTTACTTGGCTTTCGGGGTCTACTTATTTAGCGAGTTATCAAGACGTGCTGGCGTTAGCGTTGGGGGTGTTGGTTCTGGGAGGAGGGGCGCATTTGTCCTGCCGATGGTTAGACATACTCAATTTAGGGCAAACTTCTGCCGTTTCCGTTGGTATAAACACGAAACGAACGCGTTTAGTATTGCTGATTATGGCATCACTGCTGACGGCATTAGCCACATTAGTGATAGGTCCACTGAGCTTCGTTGGTTTACTTGCTCCACACATTGCTAGGGGGCTTGGTCAATATCGAGCTCGCCATCAATTGGTGGTTAGTTGCTTAGTGGGCGCCAGCTTAATGGTTACAGCTGACTGGCTTGGCCGTACAGTATGGTTCCCTTGGCAGTTTCCGGCAGGGTTGATGGCGTCAGTCGTGGGCGGCGGATACTTTCTTTTGCTGCTGCGTAAGAATTAATACTATTGTTGGAGTGAGTACTTTTCGCTATGAGTTTGAGAGTAACTCGACGAGTGAATAGTACTATGAACTCAAATTATCAATAATACTCATGTGAGTAAAGTCACAAAAAAAGGCACGGGGACGTGCCTTTTTTATTGGTCTTTTTGATGGTTCTATCAACCTGTTACACGCTATTTCCCCGACGTTGCGTTTACATTTTGACCATATCTCGTCATCAGTTCGTCCCAATCTCGAAAATACTGCTTATTCCTCAAATTACCCGCACAACAAAGTTATTGTAATTGATTATGATAATAATTAGCATTCGCATTGTTGTTTGTGGTTCAACTTATAGAGGTAATGACAGATGAATCCTAGTCAAGCACGTACTACGGATGTAGCGGCAAATTGTTTCTTTAATGGGCTTTATCGAGAGTCTCGCTTAGCGAGTATTGTTGCGGTAGGCGAAGACCGGTTTTTAACGATACCGATAGGCAGCAATAGCGACATACGAGTCAAAGTGTTACGAATGTCTAAAACGGGCATGAATTGTTATTCATCGACGATTGTTCGAGGTGGTAGCGATGGTAAGTGGTGGGAGTTCATTACATTCGAGCGTGCGGTTGAGTGTATTCTTTCAAACGCGGAGCTTGTGGGCGATATGTCCGCTTCGCAAAAATCTGCATTTTTGGATGCGGTGATGGAAAGTCACAGAAATACTTGGGTTGCCTTGGATCGATATGGCCATCATCAGGACGATAAAATGTGGCAGTTTCTTGAAGCTGAACAAAGTTTGTTCACTGGTCACTCCATGCACCCAGCGCCAAAGAGTCGCTCTAATCTGAGTATCGAGCTAAGCCAGCAACTTTCACCAGAACTGAAAGCTTCATTTTGTCTAAGGTGGTTTGCAGCTTCTGATGACATTATGGTCGGCGATTCAGCTGGGACTGAAAGTTGGCAAGATTATTTGCTTAAATTGCGACAAAGTGACAGTAGTTTGCCAGATGAGATACATGAGTATGACCACCATCAGGGATGGAATGTCTTTCCAATGCACCCGTGGCAGGCGGAGCAAATGTTGGCGCTTAGCAGCATACAGCCGCATGTGAAATCGGGTCAGTTAGTTGATTTAGGTTTTGCTGGACAATCTTGGTCTGCTACATCCTCAACACGTGCACTGTTTAATCCAGACTCTCCTTTCATGCTCAAATACTCTTTGAGTGTCAAACTGACGAATTCGATTCGTTTACTCTCTGAAAAAGAAGTAAAACGCGGCGTTGCTTTGGCTTCTATTTGTGAACATCTCACTCCATCGCAATATGAACTCATCAGCCATGAGCTTAGGATTTTACAAGAACCCGCCTATATGGGGTTAGTTGATGGCGATGGGCTAATCATTGACGAATCGCTGCTTACCATTCGCGAGAACCCTTTTAGGGCATCACTTGAGAGCTCTCATCGCTCCCAAGCCGTGTTAGCCACACTATGCCAGCAAACGCCTTACTCCAGTGATAGCTCTGTGTTGTCATCTATGATTCATACCCAAAGTAAGAGGAAAAAAGCTTCCGCTGAGTCTGTTGCTCTGGAGTGGTTCGAGCAGTTTTGTGACAAGGTTGTGTTGCCTATTTTTACGCTTCAGAGCCAACTGGGCATCGTGCTATTAGCCCACCAGCAAAATATTGTTGTCGAAATGGAAGAGGGCTTGCCAACTCAAAGCTACTTTAGAGACTGTCAAGGCGTTGGGCTGACGAAATTGGCGTTTAGCCTATTCCCTAATTTAGGCAATCCGACTGAGACCGATAATTATTGGAATGACGATAAAGTGAATCGTTACTTTCCCTACTACCTCATTATTAACTCCGCTTATGGTGTCATTGCCAGCCTATCGAGCTTGGTGGATGAAGATCAACTATTCATGATATTAAGATTGCGGTTACTCGCGCTGTATGAAAGTAACCCAGCCGATCATGATTGCTTGAAGTACGTACTGACCTCGCCGAATTTGTGCTGTAAAGGTAACTTTTTCTGCTATTTACATGGACTTAATGAGAACTCGATTCCTGATCCGTCCATTATTTACTTTGATTTGAATAACCCCCTTGTAGCAACACAGGAGTTAGTCGATGAACTCTGATGCATTAGTTAAAAAAATAGAAGCGCAGTTAACTTACTCAACAAACAATGAGGGCGTCGCACTTTCTGACGATGAATGCCGTCGCCTAAATCTATGCCCATCTTGGCTTGAGAATAACGAGCTGTCTAAAGCCGCCTTTTATCAATTGACGGCTACTGGACACAAACATCAACCATCTGATCGCTTTCCTTTAATACTGGAACAGCGAGATCCACGAAAGGGCTATAACCCGCTTCGCCCTACTAAGCCAACAGGGGAGGTCTACAGCCGTTTTGACGTCTCGCTAGACAAGGTTATTTCGTTTCGTACCTTCGATCCAAATCGCGATATGGATAGGTTTGAAAAGTGGATGAATGATGCCAGAGTCGCCGAGTTCTGGGAGCAAGCATGGACCAAAGATAAACTCGAAGCGTTCATTCTTGAGCGACTCTCTGATTCTTTCACATTGCCGTTAATCGGAGAGTTTAATGGGCAGCCTTTTGGGTATTTTGAAGTCTATTGGGTTCAAGAGGATCGACTCGCGCCTTACTACGACTGCCAAGCCTTTGATCGGGGCATACACCTTTTAGTGGGTGAAAACAGCTTTCGGGGAAAAGCGCATTTTGACTCGTGGCTATGGGCGCTATGCCACTATATTTTTCTAGATGATGTTCGCACCACGCGAATCGTTATGGAGCCTAGAGTTGACAATGCAAAGTTATTTCATCGCTTAACGACCACCTGTTTTGAAAAGTGCTTTGAGTTTAATTTTCCTCATAAAAGATCGGCACTCATGATGATGCTAAGAGATCGCTTTTTTACGGAGGCTCGCAATGGATGATATGACCGCTATCTCTTGTTATTGGGCGGCCGCGAATCGGCAAATGGTCGCGAAAATATTAAGTGAATTTTATTATGAAGGCGCATTTGATATTGGTAAAAGTGAAGCATTTGTCAACACGCAAGAGTATTACGCGTGGGTCGGTGAGTCTAAGTATCTTTTTATGGGCCAATGGTATATTTGGGATAATATCCAGATTGATCCTGCATCGATCCGCCGGATAGATAATGGCAAGGAAAGCGACACTATCGAAGCGCTTCATCTGCTTGAAGATCTAAAACATCATTTACCAATGACCGATGAGCAAGTTGCGGAACATGTAGAAGACATGAACGCTACGCTCTATTCGGACTGTCGAATGATGGCAAACAGAGCCGATTACTCGGTAGAGCGTTTATGTGATATTTCCTTGTTACAGCAGCAAGCCATCGTTAATGGTCACCCCAAATTTGCTTTCAATAAAGGCCGACGAGGATGGGGAATTGATGACTTACAAGCTTACGCTCCTGAGTATCAAGCCCAGTTTCAACTGATGTGGGTCGCAGTATGTCGCGACACATTGCAGCAAGGTATTGCCAGCCACCTTGAGTGGAATGAACATTTGAATTCGAGCGTGCTTTCTGCCGAAGAATGGTCGCAGTTTCATCAACAAATCCACGCCTTGGGTGTTGATATCGCCAGCTATGTGATTCTACCTGTGCACCCGTGGCAATGGCGCAGCAAAGTATCGTTAGCTTTCATCAAGGAACTGAGTGACCACACACTGATTTATTTAGGTGAAGCGGGGGCTTTCGTTTCATCTCAGTTATCGATTCGAACATTATCGGTTCACCCATCTGGGGCGAATACGGCTGCGCCACAATATGATATTAAGTTGCCGCTGACGATAATGAATACCTCTTGTTATCGTGGCATACCAGGGCGATATATCAAGGCTGGACCTTATGCGTCAAGTTGGATTAAGACACTGTGCAGCAACGATAGTGAATTGCAACGCCTTGGGACACAGGCATTGGAGGAGCCAGCCAGTGCCTACATTGACGCTCAGTGTTATTCGCCGTTAACGAACGCCCCGTATCGCTATCATGAATTACTGGGAGTCATTTGGCGGGAGTCGGCAGAAAGCCAAATAAAACAAGGCGAGCATGCGTATGTCATGGCGATGCTGTTTGAGCAGGACAGTCATGGTAACTCGGTTATTGTTGAGTTGATCAAGCGATCAGGGCTTGCGCCAAAACAATGGCTAAATAAGCTATTTGAAGTCGTGGTGATCCCTTATTACCACTTGTTAGCGAAGCACGGTATTTCCTTAATTGCTCATGGTCAGAATGTGACGCTTATCTGCCGGGACAATATACCTCAGCGCATTCTATTGAAAGACTTTCAAGGTGATATGCGATTAGTTAAATCCGATATCCCTGAACTTGACGGGCTTCCCGATATTGTTAGGCAAGTGACAACTCGCCTTCCTGAAGAATTGATTATTCATGACTTGCAGACGGGGCACTTTGTTACGGTTTTGCGGTTTATTTCACCACTTCTTCATCATTTAGATGTGTCAGAGCTGGAATTTTACCGCTGCCTTTCTCGAGTTATTAGACAGTACCAACATCGACACCCTGATCTTGCTGAACGGTTTGAAAGCCTTGATCTATTCAAACCAAAAATTCTAAGACTGGGGCTGAATTTGTCTAAATTCCGACACAACACCGATAAGAGCAGCGATCGCATGCTACCGGATATGGATCGATATATGGACAACCCACTTTATATTGCCGAACAATAAGGAACATTAAATGAAACACACCACAGTTCATCAAGAGATATACGATTTGATCGGCGTAGGAGCTGGCCCATTTAATTTAAGTGTTGCCGCGTTGGTTAATGAAACATCCACGGTAAAAAGTCTTTTTCTAGAGGCCCGAAGCCAGTTCTCTTGGCATCCTGGCCTGTTGTTAGATAATGCACACATGCAAACTCACTTTCTGAAAGATCTCGTGAGTGCGGTGTGTCCTACGAGTCCATATTCATTTCTCAATTATCTAGTGACCAAGAAAAAATATTATCGTTTTTTAAGTACAGAGCAAAACTGTATCAGCAGGCAAGAGTTTTCCGATTATCTGCACTGGGCCAGTAATGAAATGCCTAACGTACAGTTTAATCACCCGGTCGAGCAGATTGAAAAGCGTGACGGTCTTTATCATGTTCACTCTAATGGACAAATATTTAAAGCAAGACACCTTTGTTTGGGAACAGGGAAAACGCCATTTTTCCCCGAATCAGCTAAGCCGTTTTTGGGAGCTAACGTGTTTCATGCCGCAGAGATTGCCTTGCGTGACCGAGACTTTTCGGGGCGTAAAGTGACGATTGTTGGCGGTGGGCAATCTGGTGCGGACATTTTCCTTAATATTCTTAATGAGAAATGGGGTAAACCAGCGAGACTTAACTGGATCTCGAGACGAGCCAATTATCAACCGTTGGATGAAGCTTCCTTCACTAATGAGTACTTTACGCCAGACTATGTTGAAAATTTTTACAAGCTAAATCATGCCATTAAGGAAAAAGAAGTGGCCAGCCAGAAGTTAACTTCAGATGGGGTGACCCAGAAGTGCTTACTGGAGATTTACCAAGCGCTGTATCAAAGGTTTGATGTCGCTGGTGAAGAACGTTGGGTGCATTTGCTGCCACATAGGACGATGGTTGAGATGAACCAAGTAGGGGACGCTTTTAGATTGCATTATCAAAATGGTCTAACTAGCGGCGCTGAACAGGAAGACACGGATATTGTTATTCTGGCGACCGGCTATCAGGGGAGTGTACCTAGCTGCGCAAAACCGCTAGAAACGTATTTTCAACGCGATCACAACCAGAATATTTGCCTTGGTCAAGGATTTAATATTGCTCAATTCGATCAACAAAATTACGGCGAGGTCTTTGTTGTTAATGCAGGAATCCATAGTCATGGTATCGCTGAACCCCAGCTAAGTTTGGCGGCGTGGCGAGCGGCTAAGATCATTAATTCGGTGGCAAATTCGATGATATTTGATATTAGCAGCCGAGGTGACTTTATCGATTGGAATACGCCTAGTAATACAAGCTTATCAATGAATCATGACGAAAATCATCAGTTTGCTTAATTGAATAGCAAAAATCATCCACTCAACTCTCGCATTTATATAATCAAGGAAAATAAAAGTACAAATATAAATGGAAATAGTAATGCTTATCATTTATGATCCTGCGAGAGTTGGATTGTGGCGTGCTACATCCGGTAGTCATTAGTGTTAGTGGTTTAAATAATAAGAGAAAACAATGAAAATCAGTTCAAGGAAATTTGCGCTCAACGGCATTCTGGCAACGATGGTTGCTTCAGGTTTTAGTGTATCCATGTCAGCACATGCTGAATCGGATACATCGGGTGTTGAACGCAAAACAGATGAAAAATTAGTGGTGGTGGCGAGTCGTGCCCCTAAAAGTATTAGTGAAATCCCAGCGACAGTTTGGTACGTAGACAATGAGGCGATAGAACGTGGTAACCGCAGTGGTAAAAGTCTCGGTCAAATTTTAGCTCAGGAAGTCCCTTCACTGGATATTTCAACGGAAGGCCGAACCAACTACGGACAAAACCTTCGTGGTCGCCCAATGCTTGTCATGATTGATGGTGTCTCTATGAACTCATCAAGAGCGGTGAGTCGCCAGTTAGATTCGATTGATCCGTTTAATATTGAAAGAATTGAGGTGTTATCTGGTGCGACGGCCATTTACGGGGCGGGCGCGACAGGTGGTGTGGTCAATATCATAACTAAGAAAGCAGATTCTGAAGCGCTACAATTTGAGTCGTTTGTGAGTGGTCAATCTGGATTTAATTCCAGCGAGGATGGAGACTTTAAAATTGCTCAGTCGGTGAGTGGCGGCAATGACAAAGTACGAGGACGTGCATCGGTCGTTTATGGTAAAACCCAAGCCTTTTATGATGCTAATGGCAAAATGGTGGTGCCGGATACCACGCAAGGTTCGTCGCAGTTCAATGAAGTACTAGATACCATGGGCTCATTAACGTTTGACCTTGCTGATTCAAAGTCCGTTAATTTATTGGCTCAGTATTACAGTAACCAGCAGTCCAGCCCTTATGGCTTAAACTACGGCCCTAATTTTGCCAACAAGACTAATCCAACGGTTTCTGATGGCTTTTCTTCTGATCGTCAGCAAGGCACGAAAAGGGTGCTACTTAACGCCGAATACTCCGATACGGATTTCATTGGGCAACAGCAACTCTTAGCTCAATTGTCGTTTAGAAATGAAGATTACACTTTCGCTCCTTACCTTTATTCAGATTCAAGAAATGGCGACCACCTCAGAGCTTCCCAGCAGAAAACTCAAGTAATTAGCTTTAAAACAGCACTAGTAAAAGACTTTGATAAACTGAGCCTAAACTATGGCTTAGATGGCTATATGGACACGTTAGAGTCGAATCAGGTTATTTTTGATCAGGCGACGAGCGCAGCTTCAGGTGGCATGGTGAATAACACCGCTCATACGATAGGGCGTTACCCTGGTGTGGAAACCTCATCGGTAGCGGCTTTTGCTCAATTGGGCTACCAGATCACGGATAAATGGAGTGTGGAAGGGGGCTATCGCTTCCAATATATGCACAATAAAGTGGATGACTTCATTGCTGCGAACGAGCAAGTCAATATCGCGATGGGATCGGCCACGTCTGCAGACGCAGTTAAAGGCGGCTCGACCGACTATAACATCGGGCTGTTTAACGCAGGCACTCTATATAAGCTCACGGATGATAGTCAGATTTGGGCGAATTTCTCGCAAGGCTTTGATTTACCCGATGCCGCTAAATATTACGGCAAAGGTAAGTACGAAGATGACGCGGCGAATCCGAGTCATAGAAAGCTGGTTCAAGCCTATGATATTGACTCCGCTCGTTTAGAAGGCGTTAAAACGAATAGCTATGAAATAGGCTACCGCATAGATATGAATAGCTTGAGTATTCAAACGGCGGCGTACTATGCGTTATCGGATAAATCAATTAAGACGAAAAACTACGACGTTATCGTTGAAAACAAAGATAAGAGAACCTATGGCCTAGAGGCATCGGTGGGTTACTACATCAATGATAATTGGAGTATTGGTGCCAACGGCCATCTTGTCGAAACGGAAGATAAAGACCAGACCACCGGCGAATGGAAGAAAGTGGGTGTAGGGTACTCCAGTGCCTCTAAAGTCGGCTCTTGGCTTGGGTATGCACAAGACAGTTACTCTGCTCGTTTACAAAGCCAAACGATGTTGGATAGAGAAGACGATCAAGGCGGTAAGCTCAATGGCTATACCACGGTTGACTTCTTAACAACGGTTCAATTACCCGTTGGCAGCGTAGCATTCTCGGTTAATAACTTATTTAATGAGGATTACACCACAGTATGGGGACAAAAAGCTCAAATCCTGTATCGTGGTGGTGAGCGTTATAACTACAAAGGACGAGGTCGTACTTTTGCTCTGAACTATCAAGTGAACTATTAATATTCAAGTGAACTATTAGTTTTCAAGTGAACTACTCGCATACATAAGCCCCTCTTTAAGAGGGGCTTATGTCATTGTTGAACTGAAACACATTTATTTTGGTTATCTAGTACTTCCCCCTCACCCCTTAATCGTTAGTGCGAGCGCAAAACGCATTCAACGTTGTACGCGATTAACTAAGCGATAGGCATTTAGAGGCTCATCGCGAGCCTCTAAAGAAAGAAACTAGTTATTGCTCGCGGCTTTTAGTGTGGAACGTAGTTTGAAAACTCCTTTTGGTACCTTAGTGAGTAAGATGCCAAACAGAAGAGGTATCATCATAACCAGTGATTGCTCAGATAGCACTTCACCGTTGATGTAACACGAAATTAGCAGAGCGACCACTGGGAAGATTAGAAAGCAGATAGACGCCTGAAATGGTGTCGATACTTGCCCCAATTTAAAGTAGGCAACAATGCCGCCAACACTTGCTATAAAGCCTAGGTAAACTACCGCTGAAATTGAGTCCCATGTGAAGGATTCGACATTGACGTTTTCACTCATAGCCGAAACGGCGAACAAGAACAGAGCGGCAATTAAACTCGGTACCGCATTGTAGGTCAGTACTTCAATGCCTTTGCAGTGCTTTTGAACCAACACATACATAACCGCGTGAATAGCGACAGCAAGGCCTAAGCAAACGGTACCAATTAGGTAGTCTTCGCCACCCATCTGCATTTCATTGCCGAGGATTAGACACAAGCTAATTACTGCTGAAATTAAACCGAATATTTGGTGCTTTGCTAGTCGTAGACCTAAGAATAAGCCAGACATCAACATGACTGCGACGGGCATGTTTGCGAAGATGATCGACGCTAATCCTGAAGAGATATATTGCTCGCCATAGATCATCAAAGTAAACGGAATAGCAAAGTACATCAGCGCAACTATCAGTAACCAGCGACGTTTACCTTTTGGAAAAAGCAGAGGCTGGTTAAAGGCTTTCGCCAATACTGCTAGTAAAGGGGCTGCTAGGATAAAACGCAGTGCAGTAGCAAAAATAGGTGGGATAGAGTGTAGTGCTACTTCCATGGCGAACCAAGTGGTCCCCCAAATTAAGCAAACTGAGACAAATAGTAAAATAGTTAGCGACTTCGAATTCATGAAAACTTCTCATTAATAATTGTTTTAAATCATAGGCTTGTGACGCCTTTCTGATGTGCCACAGTATAGGTAAGTCGCCGGAGAAAAAAATTGCCTTTTTGTCTCTAATTGGCATTGTGTGGGGAAATAAAATCTACAAACCATAAATAATGAGTGATAATTTTCTATTTGATGTGATTCTGGCGAAGTCATTGTTCTTCGTGTGGTTTTAGGTTTGAATCGCGAGTTAACTTGGGTAAACCACACTGGCGGGCTTTCGAGCACAACGTGAACCTGTCACGTATCCCCACCTTTGATTACAAATATGCCAAGGATAGAAAGCGAACTGGTGTGGAAGTTCTGCAACGTATTAATACCTATAGTACTAGTACTAGTAATGCCAAGGTCGATGGCCCCCTTACTTCGAATGACCAAGTTAAACACTATTAAATTGGTCGCCCCTCATAAATAGGGGCGTTTTCAGGGGGCGTTAAAGCCATCAGGCGACGATCTATTGTTCCTTTGATTAGCGCTTAGCCGTGATGGAGATGATTAAATCCGACACAGTCTATACCTTGGTTTTTTAGCCACGTCTTTAACTCCATTGAGGTTAAGAGTTTCCATTCATCAACGCGTTTTTGAGTATACCCGGATAATTCGACTAGCTCCGGAGTGACCGTTTGGGCCGGATGACACATTAGTTCAACCACTCCGCTCGGCATTTTATTTTGATAGCTGATAAGCATCGCTTTTAGGTGCTCAAGGCTTACTCCTTCATCATAAAAACCAAGATCAAACGCATCGGGTGTCGCGACTTTCAACACATCTTGCCCCACGATAATGCTGTCAGTGCGTCTTACTGGCAAATTAACGTCGTTAGCAAACTGAGTAAATGCGGTTTTTAAACGAGGAAAGATGCCACCAAAGTGATGTGTGTCGAGGTGGTTGATAGCTAAGCCCGCCTTGAGTGCAGCGTAGTACTGCGCTTTCAGCTCCTGATAGACTTGCTCTGAGCAGACATCGGCTTTGTCGTATAATTCGCGTCGTGTTAGGAAAAAACCTTGCTCATCAACCAGTGTTGACACCTCTTTCGCGTCTAGAATCGGCTTCCCCGCAGTGACGGTGAAATGCAGACCTAGTTCGTGAATTAACCCTTGGTGGTATAAATCTATGGCATGCTGTGTACCCGGTTGGTTCATCATGATAGTGGTCGATTTAACGATGCCTACTTTAAAGCAGTCGACGATAGCGTTATTGACGCTTTCAGTTAAGCCGAAGTCATCGGCGTTAAGAATTAGCTTCATACTTTGTCCTATCGAGTTAATACATGAGAGAATGCAGGCATGAATTCAATATTCTCTTGCACCGTTTCTTTGATCGCTTCGTCGATATGGCTACCACTATCAACAATAGGGTTGAGAATCAGCGCGCGTTTAGCTGCGTTAGTATCGCCATTTATAGCAGCTTCTACGGTGAGCGTTTCAAACTCCTTCATTAGCTGTATCAATCTCAGTGTATCTTGGTCAAATGGTGCGACATTAAGCGGTAAAATAGCGCTACTTGTAATGACGGCACTAACTTCGACAGCACAGTCATTAGGTAAACCTTGGATAGCGCCGTTGTTGCGGGTATTGACGTGCATAATGGTTCGCTTATTGTTAAAGATGCTGCTCATCAGTTCACACGCCGCTTCAGAATAGTGTGCGCCGCCACGTTCTTCTAGTATCTTAGGTTTCGTATCCAGTTTGGGGTCTCGATAGATTTCTAAGAGCTGCGCTTCTACTTTTGCGACAAGTTCAGCTCGATTCGATTTTGATTCGGATGCCGCAAACTCTTTGTGAATGATGTCTCGAGACTGGTAGTAATAACGTAAGTAGGCACATGGCACCATACCCATATTGGTAATTAATTCTGGATCCCAGCGAAATGGCGGAATGTTTTTGGGTGTCATTTGGTCATTGCCATCGAGCAAGGCTTGAGTGACTTGTGCCATTTTATCTTGACCACCGTGCAGGATTTGTCGAGCCCAAACTAAATGGTTCAGCCCGGCAATTTGCATCGTCAGTTCGTTTCGATCGACACCTAACATTTTTGCCGCGCCGCGCTCCATATTAACGGGAACGTTACAAAGACCGACAGTTTTAATGCTGGAGTATTTCAACAGTGCTTCAGTCACCATACCAGACGGGTTAGTAAAATTAAGTAGCCATGCGTCCGGGCATAAGACTTCCATTTCTCTCGCAATGTCTAACGCAATGGGAATGGTACGGCAAGCGTTTGAAAATCCGCCGAGACCATTGGTTTCTTGTCCAATCATGCGGTATTTAAGCGCAATGCGTTCATCTCGCAGGCGTGCTTCTATACGACCAGCTCGGAACTGAGAGCAAACAAAATCGGCATTTTCTAGTGCTTGTTTTCGATTGGTCGTGAGGTGAACTCGGATATTACAGCCTGCTTTTGCAATCATTCTTTTTGTCAGGTCGGCGATGATTTGCGCTTTTTCCATTCCGGCGTCGATATCGACTAACCATAGATCGGCAATCGGCAGTTCATGATGGCGAGTGAGTAAGCCTTCAACGAGTTCAGGGGTATAGCTTGAGCCACTACCGATGACAACGACTTTGAGAGTTTGCTTAGGTTTCATAGAACGACCTCTTAATTAATGTTGTTGGATTACGTGGTTTAATTTAAATCGGATTGGGTATACCCTACAAACTCGCTATTTGCTCTAATGGATTACTGGAGGTAATGCATAGTGCCATTCTCAAATCGTCAACAGCTTCTTGCGTTATTGCACACGTTCAGTATTGCGGCTAAGCACTTGAGCTTTACTTTGGCTGCGGAAGAATTATTTCTAACTCAAGGAGGGGTGAGTCATCGGATAAAAAAGTTGGAGAAACAGCTTAATTTTCGCCTGTTTGTCCGCCAAACACGTAAGCTGGCACTGACTCCTGAAGGGGAGAGAGTTCTGACAATGTTAAACACCTCATTTGAACTCATCTTTAATGAGCTCAGTGATATCCAAAATGGTGAATTAACAGGGGAGATCTATATTGCTACCTCGCCTTATTTTGCGTCGGCGTGGTTAATGCCAAGACTTAACTCGTTTCGGCGTTTATACCCGCATTTAAGTATTAAGCTGCAGACGAAACAGAATCAAATTGAATTTCAGTTTGATCCCTATGATGTGGCGATATTTTATAGTGATGGTCACTACCCTAATCACCATAGCACTCGATTATTTAACGGCATCAGAACCCCCGTTTGTTCACCTGAATACGCAAAAAAACAAGGGTTACTTGACGGCGTTGGGCACCTTGTTGATGCCAATTTTATCCACAGCGGTGATAGTAGCTCGTGGCAGCACTGGTTGCAGAAAAGCGAGTTGACGATGGATTGTCAACGTAGTTATGACCGATACAGTGATAATCGGTTAGCCATTGAGGCGGCGTGTTGCTCTATGGGCGTCGCATTAGGTCGATATGAATTTGTCAAACCATTGATAGAACAAGGGGTGCTTATTGCGCCTTTTGCAAGAGTCGATTCTGGAAAAGGCTATGATTTGGTTTGCCCGCAAGGCATGCAACATCGTTCGAAGTATCGCGTTTTTTCTGATTGGTTACACAGTCAGCTAGAAGAGGTTGAATAGGTTCGTAAGGTAGCCTCTCCTAAGAGAGGCTATGAGAAAGGGATGGTACTTGGTTAAGCCGCAGCCAAGGGCTTGAAAGTGCGCAGCGGTTTGTCATTGATAGGTAAGTGAATCAGCGCTGCTAGGAAGGCCAATACGACCGTTGACCACCAAATAGGCTCATATGAGCCATAGTAATCATAGATACGACCACCCGCCCACGCACCTAAAAAGCTACCGATTTGGTGAGTGAAGAAGACCAAACCATAAAGCGTAGAAAGGTAACGAGCCCCAAAAATCTGACGAACAAGGCCCGATGTGAGTGGCACTGTCCCTAACCAACAAAAACCAATGGCACCGCCAAAAATAGCCGCGGTACTTTCCGTGACAGGCAGAGTGACAAAGCAAGCGATAACCACAGTGCGAACCAAATATAGCGCTGACATCACGTGACGTTTACTGAATCGATCCCCCATCACGCCCCAAAAATACGAACCAAAAATATTAAAAATACCTACGTAGGCGAGTGCTAAAGCGGCGCTGCTGGCAGGCAAGTGTTTGTCCGCAAGATAGCTTGGTAGGTGGGTGGCAATAAACATGACGTGGAAACCACAAACAAAGAAGCCCGCATGAATAAGCCAATAGCTTTTATTGTTAAAGGCTTCTTTAAGGGCTTGTCCGAGCGTTTGCTCAGTCTCTGTAGCTTGGTTTGCTTGTGGAGTAGCATTTGCTTTGTTGGATTTCATAAACAAAGCAAACGCAATCATCATCGTACAAAGCATGGCAAACGCTTGTAGGGCAGCTTGCCAGCCAATGGTTTCTAGCATCATTTGTGCGCCGGGGATCATGGCAAACATACCAAATGATCCTGCTGCCGTGGTCAATCCAAACGCTTTGGCAGCGTGCTGGGCTGGCACCACTTTAGCAACCGCACCGAGCACAATAACGTAGCTGGTGGCACTTAACCCAAGCCCGACTAACGCGCCTAGTGAAAAGTACAGTTGTGAAGGGATGGTAGCAACTGATGTTAGATATAAACCAGCAGCGTACGCGACCGCACCCATTAAAATAATGCGCTTCGAACCCCACTTATCAGCAGCCATGCCAACAAAGGGCTGGAACACGCCAAACATTAGGTTCTGCAGTGCTATAGCGAAGCTAAAAAATTCACGTCCAGTTTGAAAATGCTCAGAAATAGGCATCATAAAAATGCCAAATGACTGACGGATACCTAGGCTGGTAATTAAAATGCCAATACCGAGCCAAACTAAAATTGGAAAACGGAAAATACTCATAAAAATCTGGCTCTAATGATGGTGGTGTGTTGATTGGTGTGAATGATGAGATTCACCCGTTGGGTTTTGTTGGTGGCAGCCAGAATTAATGGCTTGTCCAGCAAACAGTTCAAGCAATGTCGGGGAATGATGCACAGCAACTAACGTAACGGTGAGGAGTGCAAGCATCCGTAACAGTTGAGCCAAAATTGATTGTGAAAACATGGCGCTCAATCGTGATGTTATGGTGATAAAAAAGAGCGCGCAGTGTAATGAGATGAAAGAGGTGACTCAAATGATATTATGTGAACTAGTCTATGCATAAAATGCATAGACTAGTTTGGGTCTAAGCGTTGACACGACTTCGGGCAAGTTTGCCTCGCTTCCAGTGATGAAATGTATGAGGTGAACTGAATAAGCACAGTACAAAGGTGAGACCTAATGTTATCGACATTAAACGTAAAGAGGTGGAGAGTGTCTGCTGAATACTTTCGATAACAGAAGATCGATCTATCCAAGATCGACCTAAATCACTTTGGACAGCACCGTGTAATCTATCAATGAGTCGTTCAGTTGCGCTGCGTTCCTGTCGTAGATGACCGTTTGCGACTTGTCATTAGCTATAGGTTAAATAACCGGTGTCATGGATTGCAGTTTCTCCACCAAGAAGTCAATGAAGGCGCGAATATGAGGCTTGGGATATTGGGTGCTTTTATAGATAGCAAAAATTTCTCCGCTGCTTTGCTCACCATGGGTTGCTGTCCAAACAGGTAGCAGTTTTACTAGTTGATTATTTTCTAAGTACGGTTTTAGCATCCAGTCCGACAGTAGTAGAACACCGCTTCCCTGTAATGCCGCATACAGCAACGGTGAGCCACCTTTAGAAATTAAGTTTCCTTTGACTGACACCTTTTTATTCACGGATTTTTTACTGAAGTGCCAGTAGTGTCGTTGCCGCTCATGGCTTATGAGTAAGCAGTTATGATCTTGAAGGTCATCAGGCTTTTCTATGGGCGCATGCTGCTTTATGTACGAGGGTGACGCGACCAAGGACGTATAATTGGTCAGCAAATGACGGGCTTTGAGGCGGCTATCTTGTGGCGTTCCGATGCGGATGGCAATGTCGATATTGTCACTGTGTAAATCTACGACGTTGTTATCTAGCTCTAATTCAATGTGTATTTTCGGGTAGCGTTCAAGAAATTCTGGAATCAATGGGGTGAGGCACAAATTCCCAAAGCTCTCAAAAACCGAAATGCGTAGCATGCCTTCTGGTACACCATGGTTCCCGCGCATTTCTGCCAGTAGCTTATCGCTATCGTGTAATAGTTGCGACGCTTGTTGGTGAAAATATTGCCCCTCCTCAGTCAGTATGAGTTGGCGAGTGCTGCGCTTAAAAAGCGTGGTCTTAATTCTAGCTTCAAGGCTATCAATATTTCGTGCAACAGAGGAGGGCGCCATATTGAGCGCTTTACTTGCTTGAGAGAAACTTCCTGACTCCACCACCTGATCAAATACTTTGATTAACTCTAACATGACCCTACCTTTGCGTTTTATGCAAAACTGATTCAGTTTTATCACATATTCTGCGACTAAATCGAATGATGCACAATACCAACATCGTATTAAGGCGATGCTAAATAATCCTATGAGGGTGTAACAATGGCTAAACGTATAAATCTTGCAGAAGTTCAACCAAAAGCACTAGTCGCAATGCTATCGATAGAAAGTTATCTAACGGAAACCGAGTTAGACAGTCAGCTAAAAGAGCTGATTAAGATACGAGCTTCCTTAATAAATCAGTGTGCGTACTGTATTCAGATGCACACGACGGAAGCGATCAAGATAGGCATTGAACAACAGAAATTATTTGCGCTTGCAGCGTGGCAAGAGTCACCATTGTTTAGCAAAACAGAAAAGGCGCTACTAACGCTTACTGATGAAATGACACTGATCGCCAACTCTGGCGTATCGGAATCCACTTATCAGCAGTGCCTTGAACTTTTAGGTGAAGAGTTCGTCGCTCAAGCCATGATGCAAGTCATAATGATCAATACTTGGAACCGATTTGCGCTTGCTACCAAAATGAAGCATGCATAGGACATACATAGAGAGTAGGGGATGTCACTGATCGAAGGTCAGTGACATATCTTAGGCCATGGCGTTTTATCGGGTCCGTGCTTTGCTCTTGTTCAACCACATTACGAGAGTTAAAGGTGTCCTTATTTGAATATTCTGGGTCTCATGTCGGCGATGAAGAGAGGCGGATCGTGTCTCAATTAACGCATCATGAGTTGACCGAGTTTTGTTAAAGAGTGTAGCGTATCGATTGTCGATGTTCTGAAGTGGGCGACACCGCCCATGATGTTTCTCAATACTGATATTTGCGATACCCTCGGTTCTACACTATCGCACTCGGCCAACCAACCAATCAATCAATCAATCAACCAAATCAAGCCAGATAGCAGATAAGAGCACATATGAATTCAATTAATCTCAGCGAACCTTTCTCCCTACCTAATGGTCAATCGATTAAAAACAGGTTGTTTAAATCGGCGATGAGTGAACAGCTCGCTGACAAGCAACATAACCCTACCGCCGGCTTAGTAACCCTTTATCAACGTTGGGCTAAAGGCGGTATCGGCTTAGCGATTACCGGTAATGTTATGGTGGGTCGACGTGCGTTGGGCGAACCTAAAAACGTGGTGTTAGATGAGAAAAGTGATTTAGCACGCTTTAGGGCGTGGGCAGAAGCTGGAAAACAAAGTGGCACTCAAATATGGATGCAACTTAACCACCCAGGCAAGCAGATCCCGAAATTTTTATGTGATGAGCCGGTTGCTCCTTCTGCTATTTCACTCGGACGTGGATTAGAAAAAGGCTTCAATACACCACGTGAGCTGAGTGAAACTGAAATTTATGACATTATCAATAAATTTGCATTAAGTGCCAAACTTTCGAAGCAAGCCGGATTTACAGGGGTGCAAATTCACGGTGCGCATGGTTATTTGGTTAGTCAGTTTTTATCTGCCAGGCACAACCAGCGTCAGGATAAATGGGGAGGAACACTAGAGAATAGACTTCGTTTTGTCGTTGACGTGTATCAGGCGATCCGTCGCGAGGTGGGTGATGACTTTCCGGTGGGTATTAAACTCAATAGCGCCGACTTTATGAAGGGGGGCTTTACTGAAGAAGAGTCTATGCAGGTAGTGCAAGCGCTCAGTGCAAATGGCATCGATCTCATCGAAATATCAGGTGGGACTTATGAAAGCCCGTCCATGATGGGCTCTAAAGATAAAGATAAACCCGTTAAGGCCAGCACAGTAAAACGCGAAGCGTATTTTTTGGATTACATGGAAAAAGTGAGAAAGCTGGTAGACACACCGCTAGTGGTCACGGGCGGTTTTCGCACGGCGCCCGCAATGAATGAAGCGTTATCCACTTCCGTGACGGATTTTATTGGTCTAGCACGCACCATGGCGGTGGATCCCGATTTCCCCAATAAGCTCATCGACAACCCAGACTACGGTATGCCACTCATTGCCCCGACGACCGGTAAACCCGCCTTGGATAAAATGGCGATGGTCGGGTTGGTTTGGTACGAGCATCAAATGTGGCGGATTGCCGCGGGGAAAAATGCCGATCCTCATTTAAGTGCGCTTGGCGTAGTGGTGAAAACGATGTTAAGCGCGGGCTGGCATGCGTTTAAAAAACGTCGAGTCTAGAGCGTTAATTTGTCACATGGCAGAACTTTGCGTGTTCGAGGTTCTGCTATTTTTGAAGAGGACGCCTTCCTTTAGTCATCATTCATCGCTTACGCGACCAAAGTTGTGTTTAAACGGGGAGGGGGGAGTATTATGTGTTAGCCGGAGCACATAGGAGAAAATGTGCTAGTTTTATAGAGTTACGTTTATTTCATCGAAAGGAACTCGGCTGAATGGCAACGATCTTTAATCACACAAGAATAGCGTGTCTATGCATAGCGGCTTCTACCTCTTTTATGCTCACCTCTGCGAATAGTGCCAATTTTGAAGGTCCAAATTCGGTAGAAAATACCATCGCACAACAAAAAACACAGCAGCTCAATTGGCGTGAACAACTCACGGAGAATGGTTTTACCTTTGGGGCTGATTATTTTGCATTAGGGTTAACCTCACCTAACGGCTCTGAGGGTAACTCGGTAAGTGCGTCTTCTGGCGTCGCGCGGGTTTATGGTTCTTGGCATTTATTGAATAAAGGCAGTAATGAAAGTGGTAGTTTGGTTTGGAAGGTCGAGCATCGTCATGCCTATGGCGACAGTTCGCCCAAGAACTTTGCGTTTATCGACAATTTCTCAGGACAAGATGGCCTTGGATATGCAGGCTTGATCGCGCCTGCGTTTAGCGACCAAGGCTTTCGAGTCACAGATTTAAATTGGAAGCAAAAAGTCAACGATGGTAAAGGCACCATCATAGTGGGTTGGCAAGATGTCACCAATTATGTCGACGTGTATGCCTTAGCGAGTCCATGGTCTGGCTTTACTAACCTCGCATTTTCCACGGGTTCGGGTGTCATGGGATTGCCTGATGACGGCATATTGGCACTATCGGTGGGTCATATGCTAGGAGAGAACTTTTATGTCGTCGGTGGTATCGCCGATGCTAATGGTAAGTCCGAGGATATTTTTGACGGCTTTAATAGCGCTTTTGGTAATGATGCGGCTTACTTCTCTACACTGGAGTTGGGGTGGACGGCTTCACAAGAGCAGATCTATACCGACAACTTTCATGTGACGTTATGGAATTTTGGTGAGGGTACAAGACACAATTTGAATTATCCAACACCTGGTTTTACCGATGGAGGTAAGGGCGTCAATGTTTCTTGGAGTCAGTTTATAACACCGCAAATAATGCCGTTCGTTCGTGGCGGTATCTCTGATGGACAAGTAGCCCTTTACGACAAATCTTTGAGCGCGGGGCTTGGCTATTTTGGTCTGGGTGCGCCAACCAATAATCTAGGCTTTGCCATGAATTGGTCGCAGATAAATGAAGAAATATTGCAACCAATCGCCAACTCAGAACAACAGTGGACCGCTGAACTGTACTACAACATGCAGTTTGGTGATTACTTGCAAGTTACGCCTGATATTCAATACATCAAAGACCCTTCTTTCTCCAGCGAGAGTTCAGCGTGGGTTATGGGTATAAGGGCAAGGGTGTTTATTTAGCTAAGTTATTTTAGCTTAAGTCATTCCCTGAAGCGGTTAGGAATCATCTGAACATAACGAACGACTTCACTATAAGGATATATCATGAAGAAGACTTTACTCGCCTCATCTTTAGCGTTGATGACGTCATTTAGCTTTGCTACGGAAGAAGGCAGCGCTGCGCAAGAGACGCAACTTCCACAAACATTATTCCAAAATGTGGACATATTTAACGGTACTGAAGACAAGTTATACGAAGATCATTTTGTGTTAGTTGAAGGCAATAAGATCGCATCGATCTCAGCCAAAACGATCGAAGTGCGTGATGATGCCGTTATCATAGATGGATCCGGTAAAACATTGACGCCTGGCTTTATAGAAAATCATGCCCATTTAATGTTGATGGGGCCGACGCTACCCGCCATGGAGTCGAATACGACGTGGGAAGACTTTGCAATACATGGCACACGCATGGCTGAAATGTACTTGATGCAAGGTTTCACCACTGTTCGTGACGCTGGTGGTGCGAATGGTGGTTTAAGAAGAGCGATTGATGCGGGGGAAATTGTCGGTCCTCGTTATTACCCATCGGGTGCATTTTTAGGTACTCGTGGTGGCCATGCAGATTTTGCAAACTACACAGCGCCTGTGGGGCAAGAAACGAACTTCAGTCGTTTAAACATGGCTCAAGAAGTTGACAGTGTTGCCGACGTGAAGAAGTATGCTCGTAATAACTTTCGCATGGGAGCAACCCAGCTGAAGTACATGCAGTCGGGTGGGGTCGTTTCTGCCTTTGACCCTTGGCAGTTGTTAGCGGGTTCGCCGGAAGAAGTAGGCGCGGCTGTAGAGGTGGCGAATACTTATGGAAGCTATGTTATGGCTCACTCTTACAGAAGAGAAGCCATCTTAGCGGCGCTAGAAGCCGGGGTGAAATCAATCGAACATGGCTTTATGTTTGACTGTGAGATTTCAGATTTAATGAAGGAAAAAGGCGCGTATATCACGACTAACCTAACGGCGTTTGACCCTAATCTTTTAGAAATTCCAGCGGTGAAAAGCGTTCCGTCTAGTTTGGCTAAAGCAAAATCGGCCTCTGCCGCGTTTAAAGACTACATTCCAAACATGAAAAAATGTCCAGCGCCTCGTGGCTTCCAAACGGACTGTGTAGGCTCAGTTGATGCCTGTAATATTCAAATTGCTTATGAGAAAAAGCTAAATAATGATTTTTTTGGTGCCTATGAGTCTTTGAAAACACTCACTTCCGTAGGGGGGGAAATTGCCACGCTATCGGGTGATTTCATGAACCCGTACCCAGACGGTAAGTTAGGTGTGATTGAAAAAGGGGCGTACGCCGATATTTTGCTTCTTGATGGTAACCCGTTTGAAGATTTCTCTGTTGTGGGAACGGGTGATCAATGGTTTGGCGCAGACAAACGACCGGAGTCCCCAGAATCAATCGCATTGATTATGAAAGATGGCGTTATATATAAAAATGCTCTTTAAGTCGCATGGTATGCTTCATCGGCTTGTTATTAAGCCGATGAAGTCCTCGAAATGACCTCCCACCAACCAATAAGTGAACCCAAGCATTGAATAGATTATTTGTCCTCTTTGCATCGATTGTTTCATTATCGACAGTTTCATTTTGTAGTTTTTCTGGTGAACCAACCCAATTAGATTGGCAGGATCTAAAACCAGCCCAAGCGCAAAATCAGATGGTGTTGCCAGAGTTAAGCTATCAGCAAAAAATGATTCTTCAGCAAATATTCACGCTTAGCCAGTATGATGATCCTAAGACCAATAAAGATTTAGTTGAACTAAAAGCAACCTTAAGAGCTGACGGGCTAGATGCCGATGGATTATTAACACTTCGCGCTGAGTATATCGAAAAGCAACAACGCGCCGCGGAAGCGGTAACGTCTGATTTTGATGGGAAAAATGTTAGAATTCCGGGATTTCTCGTTCCAATAGAATTTAGCGCGCCTTTAGTTGCAACGGAGTTTTTGCTGGTTCCTACCGCTGGGGCGTGCATTCATATGCCACCCCCTCCAGCGAATCAAATTGTTAGGGTCTCTTACCCGCAAGGGTATGAAGTAGAAACTGTGCAGTATCCTGTTTGGGTTGAAGGGGTGATTTCCTCTCACTTAAAGACAGATAATGTCTATCTTGTTGATGGGGATACCGATGTGACGATGGGTTACCAACTCAGTGCTTCATCGGTCGTTAACTACCATGAATAGTCTATTGTTATCGCGTACAAAAAGAGCCTATCACTAGGCTCTTTTCGATTTCAGATTATGAACGCCCTTATATTCAGGATTAGAGAGTGTTTTTGTAGATCTCGCCGTCTTTCATGATCACTTTCTTCGCATCGTCACTCATCACACAGTCAACGCCTTCTAACGGGTTACCATCAATGATTAAAAGGTCTGCGTAAGCGCCTTCAACAATTTGACCTAACTTGCCTTCTTGGTAGGGGTGTTGGTATGTCGACATTTCAAATAAGCGACCACAGTTCGACGTCGCCATACGAAGCGCGGTAATCGTATCGAATGTTTTTTCAATCGCACCGAGCTCTTGCATTTGGGTTTCATGAACATTCGCGGTACCCACACAGTCTGTGCCGTATGCAAGATTCTCAATACCATATTTCTTAATCAAGTCCGCTGATTTGAACATCGCTTTACCAACGCGTTCGGTTTTTTTGTAAGTCTCCTCATTGGGTAGGGGAATCTTACGCTCAGCAATCAATGAAGAGGTAAAGTAAGACGGGACAACCCAAATACCTTTATCTTTAATGACCTTGGCAATGTCGTCATCCATGATGGTCGCGTGCTCAAAACACATCACGCCAGCTTCTGCTGCGCGGTGCATCGCGGGCGTCGTATGGATATGCGCCGCGACATACGTGCCGTAGTCTGAGGCGGCTTCTACTGCTGCTTTCATTTCATCAAGCGTGTATTGCAGCGTATCTAATGGATCGAATGTGGATGATGCCCCTCCACCTGCCATGATCTTGATTTGAGACGCGCCCATGAAGAGCTGTTCACGCACCGCTTTAAGCACTTCAGAGCGACCGTCTGCCACTTTAAAGGTGCCTGTTTTCATGAGTGGTGAATCTTCATGCCCATTGGTTAAACGCTCTTGAGCTTGATTCTGGCGATAGTCCGAATGCCCACAGGTTTGAGAAATGGCCGCTTGTGAAGGAAGAATGCGTGGGCCAGTAGCGTAGCCACTATCAATCGCATTTTTAAGACCTAGCGTATTACCACCGACATCGCGACAAGTGGTGAAACCACGCATGAGCATTTCTTGTGAAATTTTTGCAGATCGAATCGCTATTTCATCGCGAGTCATCGAATCCATCATGGTGAAGCCACCCGATAGCGTAATGTGTACATGCGCATCAATAAGACCCGGCATCACAGTGCCACCTTGAGCATCAATGATTTCATCTGCGAGCGTTGGGTCAATGTGACCAATTTTAGTAATCAGGTTGTCTTCAATTAAAATAGAGACGTTTTCAATCAGTTTGTTATCTGTACCGTTAAAGACATTAGCGTTGGTAATTAGCTTGTTCATATTAGATTCCCCAGTGGACTGCGATTAGCTGATGAAGAGATCATAACCTTGTCCAATGGGGGATAATTGCCATTTTACGACACGTCAACAAATAGGGTTTTCTTGCATCGTATAAGTCAATTACTCGGACTCAGTCGTTGCTACGGCCGAGTTTCTTAATGCGCTAGGTGTGCACCTAAATCAACGCTTGGGTTTGAAATCCTAGAATGGCGAGACTAACATGCTAACCTAAAGAGTATTATCGAAGGGTCGAGTTAAGCGATGCATTCATGGAACCAATCTGTAAAACTGGCGCTAGTACCTCTGGCGAACGTTGAAAATGCCTGTTTTATGAAAGCATACATGCGCGACCAATATCAGTTCTTTGGTATTCAGTCGATGCCACGAAGAACGGCATTGAAGCCGTTATTTGCTAAAAGCCAACGCCCTTCTTTCGATGAGCTTCTTGACGTGATTGATGAGTTATGGGCACAGCCCGAACGAGAGTTTCAAATGGTCGCGGTAGACCTGCTTATCAAACTAAAGAACCAATTGCCGTTAGCTATGTTAGAGGGCTTAGAGCGTTGGATCACGACGAAGTCCTGGTGGGATACGGTGGACATGTTAGCGACTCACATCGTTGCGAGCTTCTTTGTTCGCTTTCCTGAAGAAACGGCTGAGGTAATTGGGCGTTGGCGCCTTTCGGATAATATTTGGTTACGCCGCGCTACATTGCTTTATCAGCTTAAATTCAAACAAGAGACCGACAAAGATCTACTATTTGAACTTATTCGAGAGAATCGCTCAGACAAAGAGTTTTTCATTCAAAAAGCCATTGGATGGGTGTTAAGAGAGTACTCAAAAACCGATGCAGAATCTGTCGTTCGGTTTATAGAAACAGAGAAAATCGAAGGGCTTGCCAAAAGAGAAGGGTTGAAGTGGTTAAAGAGCAAACAGCTTGTTTGACTATGTTAACCACTTCACGTTCATTAAGTTGGTAGGCAAGGGTATCAACCGTTGTTTAAGTACCGTTGTTTAAGTACTGCTGCTTAGTGAGGCCATAGAACCGCTTAGAGTCAAACCCTTGTGCAGTTTTGTAATATTCAGTATGTTCACCTTCTTGAACAAAGCCACACTTTTCAAGTGTTGTGAACGAGCCTATGTTTGAGCCATAGCAGTCCGCACACACCTTATGACAGCCTAGCTCTTTAAATGCTAATTCAGTCATGAGCTGGCACGCGCGGGTAGCGATGCCTTGACCCCACGCATGTACTGGAAGTTGATAGCCTACTTCACGATTGCCGTCTAAGAACATCACTTGAGTAATCGCGGTCATTCCCATGTACTGGCCCTGATGATTTCTAATGACAAATGTTGGATTGTCTGGCCACTGTTGTTCTTTAAGTGCTGCTTCAGTGTTCTCAACGATAGGACCAAAAAAGCCTTGGTATACGCTTTCGTCTGCCGGTGCAAAGAACAGGTACTGGTTAACGTTTTCGTCTGCGAGCATCTTGAAGATATCAACGAGATCTTTCTGTTGAATTAACTGAATAGACAGCGTTTCACTAAATGGTACTGACTCGCCTTGTTTTAGTTTTGAATATGACATGGGTTACCTCGTTATTCGATCCGCTTATCGTTTTTCATGTCCCTGAACATTCTCATAAATCACCCGAATTAACTTGGCTGGAGTCCCACCATACAGAGAATCAGGTGGTACATCAGAATTGACGACCGAGTTAGCGGCAATCACAGATCTAGCACCAATAGTCACACCTTGGTTGATCACAACATTGCCACCTATCCACACATCATCCTCAATGGTAATTGGAGCGCAGATTGTTTCCCAGTTACGACGTTTGAGATAGTTTAGTTCGTGGCTAGCACAGTAAAGTTGAGTATTTGGGCCAATCAACACATTATTGCCAATTGTGATTTTAGCGCCATCTAGCATGGTCACGTTCATATTGATGAAGGTCTTTTCTCCAATAGAGATCGTCTTGCCGAATTCACAGTAAAATGGAGAGCGGATGATGCTAGAAGCGGAAATATTGCTCATTAACTGTTGAAACAGTTCACCACGTTGGTCGTCATCTGTATTCTGGTTAATAGCATGCAACAAATTCGAAGCATTTTGCCGAATATTGATAACACTCTCTGCGCCCCCGTCAAACTCCTCACCTGAAAGCATTTTCTCGAATTCGGTCATATTGTTTCTCAACTCATTATGTGTAGGTTTCTAACCGAAACATTGTATCACTGGCGGTATCATCTATGCATCAGAAGTAGAATATCGGAGGAAGTTGGCCTCATGCTCTCAATACGAACTATCCCTGTTCAACCAATAGCCCCCCCCAATATTCCGTAGAACTTTTTCACCTAAACTGTTCACTCAGCTGAAAAACGTGAACGGTAATGAGTAGGGGTTATTCCAACAACTTTTTTGAAAACGCGTGTAAAGTTACTTACATCATTATATCCAAGCATAAAAGCGACTTGTTCGATTGTACGTTTATTGACATTAATCTCCCGTTTAGCGACATCCATTTTGTAACGCAATCGATATTGCTGTGGGGTTAAGCGCAACACCTTCTTAAATGCACGAGTTAATGTCCGTTCACTTACGCAACAAAGATTGGCCATAACTTGGTTATTTTGCTCATTCCATGGGGTTTGCTCACAGTACTTTTGTGCTTTCAAAACTATTGAATTACCATGACTGTAGTCAGGTATAAACCGTTCGTAATGGGCCTGTAGTCGCCCAGAGAAATCTAACAGGCAAATATCAGCGACTTCTTTGGCTAATTCAAATCCAGCATAGCGTGCAATTATATGTAGTGTTAAATCTTGAAAAGCGAATAGTCCAGAACCGGTAATAATACTGCCTTCATCAACGATCATCTCATGGTGTTTTACCTCTACTATTAAAGGACACTCATCGGAGAGCTGCTCGCATAGCTTCCAATGTGTCGTTGCGGCGCGCTGATTAAGTAACCCTGCATGACCTAACCAGAATACGCTGGCGCAATTGGCGGCTAAAGTGCAGCCCTGCATGTGCCAACGCTTGAGCATCTCTAGTATCTCGTCATCATACTGATTGAACGAACCGAGCTTTCCTGGGGGAATAAAAACTAAATCTGGGATATGGCTAGCATCCACTTGGGACGGCGATACGGTTTGTACGTCAAAAAGGAGGGTGTCTGTTACATGATTTGCAATGGATAAAATGTCACCAATACCAGTGACAGCGGAAGCCATCGCATGCTCGGTAGCGAGGACGGTTACCTTGATTGTGTGATTGTCCATATATGACTTGGTTTAGTCTGTTTTGGACATTATACAACCAGTAGGTTGAGTGTAAAGTAGTCAGTGTCAAATCAAGGAGAACGACCATGAGCCAAGCACTGATTATTATCGATATCCAAAATGATTACTTCGAAGGCGGCGCTATGCCTTTGAGTTATCCAAAAAAGGCGGCGGAAAATGCCGAAAAATTATTGAATCACTTTCGCAAATCCAAAAAAATATAATTCATATTCAACATTTAGCCGCTAAACCAGAACTTGGGTTTATGTTAGAGGGAACAAAAGGACAGCAAATTCATTCGAGTGTAAAACCACTGGAAGGCGAGACCTTGATTATCAAGCGTTACCCCAATTCATTTGCGGGCACTAACCTAAACAATGTTTTAAGCGAACTAGGAGTTACAGATGTAGTTCTAGCAGGGATGATGACGCACATGTGTATCAGTAGCACCGCTCGCGCAACAGTAGAGTACGGCCTGAATGCCACAATCGCTCATGATGCATGTACGACATGCTCATTATCTATTTTTGAACAGATGATTCCTGCTCAACAGGTACATCTAACAGCACTTGCTGAGGTGTCCAATATCGTGAACCTTTTAAATAGTGATGAAATCATAAATAGATGAACACTTTTAGGTGTATATGCCCACCTTAAGAATAGGTGCGTGAGTTATAATTAAGCACTTAAAGGAACACACACTTTAAGAATACCCCCGTAATGTCAGAGCAAGCTTGCTCTGACACCGAGCCGCCCCTTCGGTGCTACTGACAAAAAGAACCCAAGACCAAATACCGTCATTCTACTAGCTGTGTGCCTACACGGCAGGATTCTACTCTACAGCGTTTACAGAATAACTGTGTGATCACAAGGTTACGGTTTAACTCACTTTTGCCCCAAAATCATTCAGAGTAAGTACTTATTCATATCTTGTTAATGTGAATTTTCACTACAGCAAGTTATGCGAATAGCGCTAATTTAGGAATTATGGACCTCTTAGCAAGTTAACTTCCTTGCATTGTTGATAAGGTATCGATATGTAATTGAGTCAGTAAGTGAAAGACGGCATTATGTGAGAGTTAAAGGCGGCTGTTAGTCGTCTAATTAGTGTTAGCAGTCAGAAGTAATAAGGATCTATAAATGGAATTAAAGTATCGTTCAGCTGATTTTGAAGATTTGGAAAGTCTTGTTGCTTTGCTTTCAAATGACCCGCTTGGTAGTAAAAGAGAAGATGCATCTGTTCCGTTGAATAGTGCGTATCTCGAAGCGTTCGAAGCAATTGCGCGAGACCCAAACAACGAATTACTGGTTGTTGAACTGGAAAACTCTCTAGTTGGGATGCTTCAAATTACATTTATTCCTTACCTGACGCATATTGGTAGTTGGCGTTGCCTTATCGAAGGTGTTCGAATCCATAGTGACTATCGTGGACAAGGTTTCGGTGAGCAAATGTTCGAATATGCTATTGAACTGGCAAAAAACAAAGGCTGTACAATCGTTCAGTTAACAAGTGACAAGCAGCGTCCTGATGCAATCAGGTTTTATGAGAAACTTGGATTCAAAGCGACACATGAAGGGTTTAAACTCGCGGTGTAGGTTGTCTGCTAACATAGCATTTAAGTAATAGATTAAAAGGACACACACCAAAAGTATGAAATTAGTTTGAGTTTGTCCAATTCGCCGACTCACCAAGCAGAGGAAGACAAGTGTATTGAGCTTATTGAAATATGGCGAGAAAGGCTGTGGAACTTAAGTTGGTTCATGAAAGAGCTCAATTACGAAATCGCATGTAGGGCGAATCGAGAAGATAACTGTACCGAGCACTTTTGGGAAAGCCGTTTCAAGAGCCAAGCGTTGCTTGATGAAAAAGCACTTGTAGCCGCAATGGTGTATGTCGACTTGAACCCTATTCGAGCAGGCATTGCTAAAACACCTGAAACGTCGGAGTTTACTTCGATAAAAGCCAGAATCGATGCGCTGGATAAAAACTTAGCGACAGCCCCATGTTTACACCCTTTTATCGGTAATCCGACGAATAGAATGCGTGATGGTATTCCGTTTCGGCTCATCGACTACATTGAGTTAGTCGACTGGACTGCACGTCGATTTCGCGAAGACAAAGCCAGTATGGTTGATAATCAACCCGCTATTTTGACGCGTTTGAATTTCAATCAGAAGAGTTGGTTAACGGTATGCACTGAATTAGAGAAAACACGTTCGACTGCGGTTGGGTGTCACATTAATACAGTTCAAGCTAAGGTCGCCTTAAAAAAGAGCAAGATGCACATCTACCAACTAGAATAAGCCCCACTTTCACCGCCACTCCTACCCCATAGGCCAGTGATAATGTTGGATACTGTTATTCGCCTAACTCCTAAACGCAAGTAACGTATCTTAAGAAATTAGGCAGCTTCCCAAAAATAGATTGAAGAAAGCTAAAGTATGCAGTTAATTGCTTCTTTGAATACGGGAGTGCTTTTGATTTCTTTTAAAGTGTGTGTCCTTTGTAAAAGGTAATAGCGCATATTTTGGGATTAGAGCGATTAACTAATTTGTCCTACTTGTGATGATTGAACAATAAAAACGCTCACATCATTATAGCTGTGAGCGTAACAGTTATGGTTTGGAATTAGGCCTGTTTTATCTCCATGTTTGCTCATAAACTCGCATTAGATTACCGCCGAATAGCTTGGCTAAATCATTATTTGAATAGCCCATATCCCATAAGCTATCTACCACACCTGCCATGTGTTTTGACAGCTCAGCACAGCCTGTAGAACCTTTGTTAAAGGCATTAACCATGTAGCCGTTATCCGCATACTTATCTGGGTTGGCTATGGTGAAAGGCACGACTTTTTCTGTTGTCATCATATCATCTGTAGCGATACCCACGTGCTCAATTCCTGCCACTTGTACGGCTCCATCAATCATCTCTGCAAACTGCTTAGGTGTAATATCTTCAGGCCAAACACCATCCATCATCCACTCGGTTGCAGTGACAGCGATCACCCCACCCATATTTGCGACGGTTTTTGCTTGTTCATCAGAAATCAGGCGGTAACAGGCAGCTAGACGAAATTCTGGGTCACTTTTTTTCAGGTTCTTCTTCGCCATACGTTTTTCTGTTTCCGTCAGCGTTTCATGTGGGTCACAACCATAAGTAGAAGCGATAGGTGAGTGAGAATAGATGACAGGCACACCTTTGTGATGCTCTTGCATGTAGTCCGTAATACCTTTGGTTGTGTAGTGAGAAGTATGAGAAAGGTCAACGGTAATGCCGTGTTTAACCATCTCATCAAGTACCTCTTTACCAAAGTCAGTTAGACCACTAGTATCGCCGTTGATCATTGAGATGACGCCAGAACCCGTCAGCTCGGTTTCGTTGTAAGTGAGCTGCATGGTTTTGACGCCATACTCAGCCATGACTGCCACGTTTGCAGCGTCGCCTTCTAACGGCATAGTCGTTTGGCTTGCCCACATAATGGCGTATTCACCATTGTCATGCGCTTTTTGAAAATCATCGACGGTCTTAACGTAACGAATCGGCGTTTTGGCCGAAGAAGACGCTTTAGTCCATTTTCCGTGCTCTGATTTAAAGGCAAGTAGGTTAGGCGTGTGGGGTGCACCAAGTGTCACCGATGCGCCAGTAATACCGCGTTCATGCGCCAAATCAATATAGTTTGCTACTTCAGAATCTTTGCTAAACCCTGTACCGCTTGGGGAGGCGTAGAAGTCGAGTACAATGTTGTCAGCGACGTATTGCTTGGCTTCATTAGAGGCAAACTCGTGCCAATCTTTGGTCTCAACTGATGCATGTGCGTTAAAGGTTGCTGCGGAGATTAACGTTGCGATTAGAAGTTTTTTCACCTGTTTACCCTCGAATTAGTCTACGAGTGCAAATATATCGATTTGAAAGATTCAAAATGTGCAGTTTACGACAATGTATAACAGTGTGATGAATCGTTAAGACTGCTGCGTCTGTTTAAGCCATTGCAGCGGCGTTGTGTTCTCTGATTTTTTGAAGGCTCGGATAAATTGAGAAGTGTCAGCAAAGCCAAGATGTTCTGCCACATCAGATATGGATGCATTGCGCCCAACCAAAACTCGTTTTGCAAAAGTGATATTTAAGGTTTCTTTGATTTTTCTAAAGGTACGCCCTTCGCTCTTTAAGCGTCTTTGAATCGTGCGTTCATTCACTCCTATGATCTGGCTTAGTTGCTCTATAGAGAGGTCTTTTCGTCCTATATAGCCTTCAAGCACAGCGGAGACCTGATCTGAGTAATTGCGCAATTTGCTATGAAATGTCACTGGATAAGTACCACTGAGGTTTGGTTCAAGTGTAACGGTCTGCTTGTAGAAAAGAGCCGTGTACTGTTGGCCTAAGAACTGAGGCGTTCGGCTATCTATATTAAGTTGCTCAAGGTCAGAGGCGTATGGGTGCATCAAATGATACTTAATTGGTGTGTCTAAATGGGCATTTATTCTTTTGCAGTAACAGTGTGTGGTGGCTAACAAGTAGAGCTCAGCCAAAAATAGCAGCTGGTTTTGGTGCGATGCATCAAGGTCTACAGAGTACGAGTCGACGCTTTTATTCAAGGTAATCGAATTGACAGGTATAAGCTCTGCAAGATGCGGTAATAACTGTGCTTTTTGGTTATTCTCAGGCAGTGTTTGCTCAACGAACCTTTCCGCAGACTGCTGCATAAGTGCGATGAATTTTGAAGAGGGTAACTCATTATGAGCTTTTTCAAGTAACTTTGAGAAGGCAGAGAATGGCGTAAATTGAGCTGAACTGGTTTCCAAATAAATAGGCAAGTTGGCACTTTCCACTAATGGCCAGACATCTTTAATTTCATTCTTGAGCGACTCAATAAAAGTGATGACTGCGTATTTATGGATCAAAGGGATCAACTGACACTCTCCTGTCTCAAATGTCGTGGCTTATTGTGACCTAACGCTCACAATGTTAGATTGCGAGCATTAGGTCATATGCTATGAAAAAGAGGAGTTAGACTCTATTTCCAAGTTTGCTCATATACTCGCAATAGGTTACCACCGAATAGCTTGGCGAGATCATCGTTTGAATAACCCATTTCCCATAAGCTATCAACAACGCCTGCGATGTGTTTTGACAGCTCTGCACAGCCTGTCGCCCCTTTGTTAAAAGCACTTACCATGTAGCCGTTATCCGCATACTTGTCTGGGTTAGCAATAGTGAAAGGAACAACTTTCGCTGTTGTCATCATATCATCGGTTGCGATACCTACATAGTCAATACCGACAATTTTTACTGCCCCATCAATCATTTCGGCAAACTGCTTAGGTGTAATATCTTCAGGCCAAATGCCATCCATCATCCACTCAGTTGCGGTCACTGCGATAACTCCGCCCATATCGGCAACCGTTTTTGCTTGTTCATCAGAAAGTAGGCGGTAACAAGCGGCTAGGCGAAAGTCTGGGTCACCTTTTTTCAGGTTCTTCTTCATCATGCGCTTTTCTGTTTCAGTCAGGGTTTCGTGTGGTTCACAGCCATAAGTCGAGGCGATAGGAGAGTGAGAGTAGATGACAGGCACACCTTTGTGGTGTTTTTGCATGTAGTCAGTAATGCCTTGCGTTGTGTAGTGAGAGGTGTGTGAGAGGTCGACGGTAATACCGTGTTTAACCATTTCATCAAGTACCTTTTTACCAAAGTCAGTCAAACCACTGGTATCGCCATTGATCATCGAGATAACACCAGAACCCGTCAGCTCGGTTTCGTTGTAAGTGAGCTGCATGGTTTTGACACCATACTCAGCCATAACCGCTACATTTACAGCGTCACCATCTAATGGCATGGTGGTTTGGCTTGCCCACATAATGGCATATTCACCATTGTCATGTGCTTTTTGAAAATCCTCGACAGTCTTAACGTAACGAATCGGCGTTTTCGCCGAAGAAGACGCTTTGGTCCATTTTCCGTGTTCAGATTTAAAGGCAAGTAGGTTCGGTGTGTGTGGTGCGCCAAGAGTAACTGATGCGCCAGTAATGCCACGTTCATGGGCTAAATCGATATAGTGAGCCACTTCAGAATCTTTGGTAAAGCCGGTACCACTTGGAGAAGCGTAGAAGTCGAGCACGATGTTATCGGCGACATATTTTTGAGCGTCTTTAGATGCAAGCTCATGCCAATCTTTGGTTTCAACAGATGCTGTTGCAGCTGTAGAGAGTGAGGCAATCGTCGTTGCAACTAGTAATTTACGCATGGTAGTCCCTTATCCAATATGTGTAATGTTTAATAATTATTCAATTTAATTGTATTGAAATAGTTAATGATTTAAACCAAGTGTAGGACACCATTAAATATATAAAGTGACATGTGAGTTATAGCTTGAGTTGCGAGAAGGATTAAATCGTAATGTTTGAGGTTCGTCACTAGAGGCGTTGGAAAGAGAGCGCTGCTCTTTATGTCATCAAATAGCAATTCCGTTGTACCTAAGTTGAATATGATGTCTGCGAACTTTGCAGAGTCATTGAGAGGGGCTTAGTGGTTGACCCGAAGTTTATCGATAGGAAGAACTCCTCAATGTCGTGAAATGCCTATATTTACCCAATATGAGCTCTACACTCATCGAAAGGAAGTCGAAATAATGAGAGTAGCTTTAATGAATATGAAATTGTCCTCAATAAGCTTAGCGATTGTGGCAACTATGGGCTCTGCGCCTATTTTTGCTGCCAATTTCGATAGCCCAGATTCAGTTGAAAACACCATAGACCAGCAGCCGTCTGAGCAACTTGATTGGAGAGAGTCGTTAGCGGCTGATGGCTTTACTTTTGGTGCGGATTATTTCTCTTTGGCGTTGCAGTCACCAGATGGAACAAATGGTGATCCGGCTGATGCATCTTCAGGTGTAGCGCGTGTTTATGGTTCTTGGCACCTAGCGGGCAAAGGAACAGAAAATAGCGGCAGTATTGTTTGGAAGGTTGAGCACAGACACTCATACGCAGGTACGTCACCGAAGCAGTTTGCTTGGTTTGGGCAAGATCAAATTGGCTACGCAGGTATGATTGGCCCGGCGTATAGTGACCAAGGTTTCCGCGTGACTGACCTAAACTGGAAGCAAAAAATCAGCGACGGCAAGGGGACGATCATTGTCGGTTGGCAAGATATCACTAACTACGTTGATGTCTATGCTCTGGCGAGTCCGTGGTCGGGTTTTACTAATCTTGCATTTTCAACGGGGGCAGGTGCGATGGGGTTACCCGATGATGGTGTTTTAGCGCTATCTGCTGGTCACATGCTGGGGGATAATTTCTACGTTGTAGGCGGAATTGCCGATGCTAAAGGTAAATCGGATGATATTTGGGAAGGCTTTGATACGCTGTTCAATGATACGACCTTATTTACCACATTAGAGCTTGGCTGGACCGCATCACAAGAGCGAATCTACACTGACAATTTCCACGTGACGTTCTGGCATATGGATGCGGGCTCAAGACACAGTTTATCTTCAACGGTATTGGCTGATGGTACAGTCGTAGGTGGCGAATCAGGTCAAGGTGTTAACTTCTCTTGGAGCCAATTTGTTACACCTCAAGTCATGCCGTTTGTTCGTGGCGGAGTCTCGGAAGGTGATGTTGCGCTGTATGACAAATCGCTATCGGTCGGTGTTGGCTACTTTGGCCTTGGTAAATCGGCGAACAATCTCGGCTTTGCGATCAATTGGTCAGAAACAAACAGTGATACATTGCAAACTTTCTTGAATGCAGGAAAAGACCAACTGGCTACTGAGCTTTACTACAACATGCAGTTTGGTGAACACGTACAAATAACGCCTGATATCCAATACATCAAAGATCCAGCATTCTCAAATCAAAGTAGTGCATGGGTGTTTGGTGTGAGAGTACGCGTGTTTATTTAAGGAAGAAATTAGCTATCTACGTTTAACCAAAAGTGTTACCACCCAGTATCCCATGATGTGACATAAATTTCGCCTCAGCCTTTGAATAGCACTGACCATTTACATAAATGCTGCTTTGTAGAAAATGCACCCTTCGCTTGCTTTTTAGGCAATGAGCCTGAACCTGAATGGCTGTATTGAGCGGGATAGGTTTGATAAAGCGGACATCCAATTGCGCTGTCATTGCGTAAACATGGCGAGAAAACAGGCAGTTATCTGGCTGGTAGGGACACTATATTGGTGGTTGTTGGCGTATGCCAATAACCACTTATGGGAAATTAGGATCCATATTGCGAAGGTGATAGGTATTTATCTATTCGTGTGGTGACTCAAAGCCCTAACGTTTCATTAGGGCTTTGTTGAGTGGCGAGTAGTTAAATCGCTAATTGCTAATTGTAAATGTCACTACCCTTGTATGAGCTCAGTCGCTTTTTTCATCGCCTCTTTAGTTGAGCATTCAATCACGTTTGCATTGGCAAAGCGGTGCGCGTCTTTTACTTGAATATCATGGGCTAAGATAACCAATTTCGCATTGCGTACGTCTAAGTCCGTAATTCGGTTTTTCACTCCGTTTTGGCCTTGAGTTTCCACTTTTATTTTTATGCCAGCCATTGCCCCTGCCTTTTCTAGCGCTTTTGCTGCCATGAATGTGTGCGCAACCCCTGATGGACAACAGGTCACGGCAACAACATCGTACTCGCCTTCCCCTGCCTCTGGAGCGGTGACTTGAACCGGGGCTGCTTGTTCTTCTTCAGACTCTTCCGCAACAGGCTTCCAGAATCCAACGATAAGAGCCGTGGTTAAAGAACCAAGAGCGATACCCACCACATACATTGGGATGTTGCTAGAAACGGGAGCGGTGATAAGGCCACCCCAAGGGGCGTGAAGCAGTACGTCAGTCAAGAAACCAAATACACAACCAACGATACCACCCGCAACGATGGAAGGAAGCACGCGCATAGGGTCGTTTGCCGCAAATGGGATTGCACCTTCAGAGATACCAATTGAGCCCATGATCGCCGCTGCTTTACCTGCTTCTTGTTCTTGTTTTGAAAATTTCTTCTTAAATAGGAACGTTGCCAGTGCCATGCCAAGAGGAGGCGTACAAATTGCGATACCAACACCGCCCATTAGCCACGGTTGCGTATCCACTTGTGTTTGTGCAAACAAAGTTGCCACTTTGTTGATTGGACCGCCCATATCAAACGCCGTCATACCACCAAGGATGGTACCGAGCACGACTTTAGACGCGCCAGCCATTGAAGCGAGGAATTCATTCATAGATGCCATGAAGAACTTAATAGGTTCGCCAATCCCCCAAAGAACGATACCTGCTGAAATGAGCGTGCCGATCAGAGGGTAGATGAAGTAAGCACCTAAAGCGGTCATGTTGGCTGAAAGCGGGATTTTCTTAAGCTGGAATACGACGCCCCCAGCAATAAAGCCAGCCACAATACAACCAAGGAAACCGCCACCCATATCGGCCATGATGCCAGATGCGATCATAGCAGGAGCAAGAGCGGGTTTATCGGCGATAGAGTAGCCGATAAACCCGCCAAGGATGATTGGGAAGAGAACCAAACCTTTAATACCAATATTGGAAATATCAGCAAGAATCCCGGTTGCCGGAACCGCGCCTTTACCAGAAGCCATGACGGCCAAAGCAAGCAATACCCCACCTGCAACGATGAATGGGAGCATGTGGGAGGTGCCAAATAAAAGGTGTCCTTTCATGGTGCTGAGGAGTTTTTTAATATCACTATTATTGTTGGTTTGAGCGGTTAGGGTACTCATGTTTATACGCCTTATGGAATGATATGAAAATATTAATGAGGTACTGCTATTCTTTTTTGTTCTTGACGGTATTTCGCTAGTTAACCAAATGCCGAGTTCTATTTATAGCGGTGAAGTTGGTATTGATTAATTCGTTTCCCTCAAGTCATACATTCAAAGTAATGGATTGTTTGATGGTTCTAAATAGTAAAAAAAATCCTTTCACTGTACATTTGTATCCAGCAAAATTAAGTGTGACAAGCATCATTGTCGCCGTGTGACGAATGTCATGATTGTTATCTAATTCAAAAGGTTGAGTCGTTATTGTGGAAATAGAAAGCACAACCAACACAGTAAAGCCAATGGGTAGAAAGTTCTCCTAGATCATTTGACTCACCTTTATCAGGTTTTTGATATCGCTATCAAACTAGTGGTTATTTAGTCAATATTAAGATAACGCCTTAAGCACAAAATAAGCTCAGTGAATTTCCTAAGATAATGAAGTTTATTTAGGTAGTAAGGAAATCAAACGAAAAGAATATAGGTTTATAGCACCGGTGTGCGATGCGTTGTGTTTTATAGGATAAAGAAACCGTAGTGCTATGCCGTTTTCAATGAGGAAGTAGCACTAGGCGATCGAGCGGTGAGCCTCTGTTATAACTTGTGCGTATACGTTGAAAAGCCAGTGGTTAAGCAATCGACTAAAACATGATGATGTGCTTGTGAATAAGGTATCGATGTTTAGCTGACAAGCATTATTGCAGTGGGGGGCTTTCTTATTTTATTTGAATATTATTTGTTCATTTTCTTTTTTGGTGATACTCTAAGTCTCACAAATGAGTTTTAGGGTATCACCATGTCAAAAAAAGACCACATCATTCAAAGCACAATAGAAATTCTTAAACAGAATCGTCAGGCTAGCATGGCTGACATTGCTGAAGCCGCGGGTGTTGGTCGTGCAACCTTGTTTCGTCACTTCAAAACGAGACAAGATATCATCGATATGATCGACATTGATTTCATCGAGAAAAAAATGGCAGCGGTCCAAACCATCGTTAACTTAATCATGCCTCCCAAAGACAAACTTGCCATGATGATCAGTAGTTCTGTCTCTTTGGGATTAGCTTTCGATTTCTTTAATTATGAAGTGCTTAACACCAATAATCCGAAAGTTATTGAAGCGCTCGATAACGATACGAACTTGTGGTGCGAAGTCATTGATGAGTTGAGAGAAGAGCACGAAATACCGGCAATATTCAGTTCTAAGTGGATAGCGCTAAGTATCAATACACTCATCATGCAAGCGTGCGAGCTTCAACAAGAACAAAATAAGACTGAGAAAGAGGTGATAGAGCTGATCTGGACCTCCGTTACTCAGCCAATGATAAAGCTATGAGAGCAATAACAACTCACTGAACTTAGTGGTTCCAACGTTAGGAATAAATTTATGTCCACTTTCAAACCAGCAATTGTGGTTGCTGTTATCTCTTCGTGTCTGTTGATCACGGGTTGTCAAAAAGACGCTCAAGCTAACGAGCCTGCAAAGCTTGTCTTTCCACCAGCTAACATTTCTGTGATTTCGGCTAAGTCGAGCGCGGTCATTTTGAGTGATGAATTTCAAGGTCGTGTTAGGGCAATTCGTTCTGCAGAAATTAGACCACAAGTGAGTGGTATCATCACTGAGCGTCTATTTACGCAAGGTCAGTTTGTCGAGAAAGGTGCACCGCTTTTTAAGATAGACGATCGTTCATATAAGCTCGAGGTGCAAAATAAGAAAGCGGACTTAGAAAAGGCGACAGTACAGCTTCAAAGGCTTGAGAAGAAAGCCAAACGTTATAAAACGTTGGTACAGTCAAGCTCTATCAGTCAAGACAAGTATGACGACGTGTTATTTAATAAACGCGCCGCTCAAGCTGAAGCACATAAGGCCAACGCATTACTTGGATTGAGTAATCTTAATTTAGAGTACACCACGATTAACGCCCCGATCAGCGGAGTGATTGGTGAGGTAAAAATTACCGAAGGCGCCTTAGTTGGGCCACAAGGTGAGAGTGAGCTGGCACTGATCACTCAATTAAACGAGGTATATGTAGATATCCGTTTGCCCTCCTCTCGATTAGCGTCTCTACTTGCTATGAAGCAATCACAGGAAAACACCACAAAAGAAGAGGGGGTTTCTTATGTCAACATCTACTCATCGTTTGACCCAACGCATCCAATTAAGGGCCGTATTCTGTTTTCGGGTGTGAATGTGGATGAGGGAACGGGTGATGTGATTGTGAGAGCGAAGGCGAAGAACGATAAGCGGCTGTTGTTAGCGGGTATGTATACACGAGTTAAGCTTGCCTATGCCTCCATTGTCGCATTTTCAGTACCGCAACAGGCTGTATTGCATTCACCTGATGGCAAAGCTTACGTTGTGGTGCTTGAAAATGGAAAGACACGTAAAGTTAATGTGACCATCAAAGAAAGCGACAAGGGTTCATACATCATCACCGGTTCGCTGCAAGACGGTGAGAAAATCGTGGTTCAGGGACAAGATAAGATCCAAGTTGGTGTAGAGCTCAATCCAATCCCATGGACCGCTAAATAGAGTAAATCCTAATGTCAAAATTCTTTATATACAGGCCCATCTTTGCATGGGTGATAGCCATACTCATCTCTATTGCAGGATTGATTGCGATCCCTAACCTTGGTGTTGAACGTTTTCCTACCGTGGCACCACCTAAAGTCGCCTTGTATTTGACTTATGAGGGCGCGACACCGAAGACAATGAACGACAACGTGATATCTCTCATTGAGAGGGAGATCTCTGGTGTTAAGGATTTGCTTTACTACGAGTCAGCGTCAGATTCGAATGGAAGCGCGTCTATCACCGTGACATTCAAGCGTGGTACCGATCCACAATTGGCACAGGTTGAGATACAGAACAAGATGAAGGCCATAGAGCCGCGTCTTCCTCAAGCTGTGCGTAATAATGGGGTGATTGTTGAGAGTTCGGCTTCCAATACACTGATGTACATCAACTTGATTTCGCCTAATGGCCGATATGACGAAGCGGCGTTAAACGACTATATGATTCGCAATATGGTTGAAAACCTAAAGCGTGTTGACGGTGTGGGGCGTGTCGAGGTCTACGGTTCTGAGTACGCTATGCGTATCTGGGTAGACACCAACAAGCTCACTGGTTACAACCTTACAATGTCTGATGTCACCACAGCAATCGCTGATCAAAACGTTCAGATAGCCACTGGTAAAGTGGGCGACTCTCCGACCGTGGCGGGTAAGATGACGGTGGCATCACTCTTTGCTAAAGGTCAGCTTGAAACTCCAGAAGAGTTCGAGAGCATCGTGCTTAGATCTGGCATTAATGGTAGCCAACTGTTGTTGAAAGACGTGGCGAGAGTTGAGCTAGGCCGAGAGAGTTACAAGTACGCTAACCGTAACGATGGACAGGAGTCAACGTCACTCGCGATCAAGCTGTTCCCTAACGCCAACGCGGTGTTGACGTCTGACGCCATCCGGGCATATATGGAGAGCGCCAAACAGGTAATGCCTGCCGGAATGGATTACAAAATCACTTCGGATTCAGCGCCATTCGCTAAGATTTCTATCAAGAAAGTAGTCGTGACGCTTGCTGAAGCGATGCTGCTAGTATTTCTTGTTATGTATCTGTTCTTACAACGGGTTATTTATACCTTAATACCGGCTATCGTGGCACCAATTGCGTTATTGGGTACGTTGGCTGTGATGTATGCCATAGGATTCTCAGTGAACGTCTTTACGATGTTCGGCATGGTGTTGGTTATAGGGATAATCGTGGATGACGCGATCATCGTGGTGGAGAACGTAGAACGAATCATGGCGAAAGAGGGGTTACCACCTCGAGAAGCGACGATTAAGGCCATGAAAGAGATCACGGGCGCAGTTATAGGCGTTACAGGTGTACTGTCTGCGGTGTATCTGCCTATCGCGTTTGCTGCGGGCTCTGTTGGTACCATCTACCAGCAATTCTCTATTACGATGGCGACTGCCATCTTGTTTTCTGCATTCTTGGCTTTGTGTCTGACACCGGCTTTGTGTGCCACGTTGCTGAAACCGATTGGTCCCGACCATCACGCGAAAACGGGGTTCTTTGGATGGTTCAACCGTTCGTTTGAGTTTGTTGGCGATCGATACCAAACATGGACAACCAAGCTTTCTGGTCGAGTAGGGCGTATAGCGCTCACTTATGTTTTGCTTATCGCGGCTTGCTTTTGGGGATTTAATAAAATCCCAAGCACCTTCTTACCAAATGAAGATCAAGGGTACTTCTTTACCTCGATACAGCTGCCGTCTAATGCAACACAGGAGCGTACAAAGCAGGTCATTACGCTAGCTGAAAACTATCTACAAGAGCAAGAAGAAGTTCGGGATGTAATGACCATTCTAGGCTTCAGCTTTAGCGGTTCGGGTTCGGCCTCTGCCTTTATGGTAACGACACTCAAAGATTGGCAACATAGAGAAGGCGTGGATATACGAGACACACTAGAAAAATTCAACATTTACATGATGGACAACGTTAAGGAAGGGGAAGCGTTCAGTATGCTACCCCCAGCCATTGATGGATTAGGTAACTCATCAAACATTTCGCTACAGTTACTTGATAAAAGTAATGCCGATCGTGAGACATTCCAGAAAGTAAAAGCGGAGTTCTTACGTAACGCTAATGCAAATAAGAAAATTGATAGTGCCTATTTTGAAGCTATCCCCGATACCACGGGTATTGAGCTCTTGATTGATAGAGAGAAAGCGCGCGCGCAAGGGGTGTCTTTTACCGACATCAGCCAAACGCTCACTACGGCATTAGGATCCACGTATGTAAATGACTTCCCAAACAAAGGAAGAATGCAAAAAGTGATTGTTCAGTCTCAAGCTGAGAACCGTATGGACATGAAAGACATCCTCAAGATGTCAGTCAAAAATAACAAAGGTGGTACTGCGTATTTGTCTGAGTTTGTGAGTACGGTATGGAAGGATACCCCGCTTCAATTGAAACGCTTTAATGGTTCGCCCGCAGTCGCGGTTTCAGTGATGCCAAAACAAGGCTATTCAAGTGGTGAGGTTATGAAAGAGCTCGAGAGCATTGTTAAAGGTCTTTCGTCACCCACACAAATAGAGTGGACAGGGCTATCAAGACAGGAGCGACAAGCTGAAGCACAAACCAATGTATTGTTGGTGTTCTCAATGCTGGTTATCTTTCTCGTTTTGGCGGCGCTATATGAGAGCTGGTCTATCCCATTGGCGGTAATCGTTGCAACGCCATTAGGTATTCTTGGCGCCGTGGCAGCAATGTTGGCAACGGGGTTGCCTAATGATGTGTTCTTTAAAGTAGGGCTGGTGTCCATTATCGGCTTAACGGCTAAGAACGCGATTCTTATGATAGAGTTCGCTCAACAGCAGGTTGTGAAGGGCTTAAACGTTATTGAAGCAATCAGCCTTGCCGCGAAGCTTAGGTTGCGCCCAATCATCATGACCTCGCTTGCATTCACATGCGGAATTATTCCGCTTGTGTTGGCGTCCGGGCCGAGTTCAGAGATACAAAATTCACTCGGTACGGGGGTACTGGGAGGAATGATTAGTGGTACCGTTCTTATCCTGATCTACGTTCCAATAGCGTTCATATTGGTGAGTAAACTGACTTCTATGAAGCGCTTTAAAGCAAAAGATAACTAAAAAAATGGGTCCTGTAAAAGCAGGGCCCATTTTGATCTGATGGTTAGCTGTAAGCGCGGGCAACCCGACCGGAACAATGAATGGTGTAATTATCGGCATAGGCAGGGATAAATACCGAATGCCCTTTGTTTATTACACAGGTTTCACCGCTTTGATGGCTTAATGTCATGGCTTCATCGAGTGGCAGAAGAATTTCGGCCCCTTTCGTTTTGATTTGACGTTGCTGAGAGTGTTGCACAATGGCGAAATTGAAATCCTCCACGGGAATAGGGTACTCCAGTACGCCGTTTATCGCTGTTGGAGCCAGTAACAAGTGGTCAGCGGGCTTTTCATCAAAACGGGTGCAGGAGACGAGTTCATTCACATCCATGAACTTTGGCGTTAAGCCAGCGCGCAGTACATTATCGGAATTCGCCATAATTTCTAGCCCCGTCCCCTTAATGTATGCGTGTGGGGTTTCGGCATCTAGATACATCGCTTGCCCTGGCTGTAAGGTAACGACATTGAGTAATAGTGGTGTGAATAGCCCAACATCACCGGGGTATTGCTGTTCTAGTTCGGCGATTAAAGCGAAAACGGGACCATTTTCCCGCTGAGTTTTCATTAACAGCTTCATCAGCGCAGCTTCTTTCTGTTCGCCTTGCAGCGAAAGAAGGCCAGAGAAAAAGGCAGACAGTCCGTTTGGTGTTGGATCACCTGATAAATCGTTAACCAATGAATTGAGCTCAGCAATGTCGAGGGACATGAAATGTTTAAGAATATCGGAGATGGGTCTAAATCCATTCATTGCGGTGTAGTCAGTAAGTGCATAAACCAGTTCTGGTTTGTGATTGGCGTCTTTGTAGTTTCTGTTCCCTGCGGTTAGCGGCACCCCTCGTTGCTCTTCAAGTGCGTAACCTTGCTCAGCCTGCTGCTTATTAGGGTGAACCTGAACGGATAGTGCTTTTTCCGCGGCGAGTACTTTGAATAGATAAGGCAGTTCACCGAAACGGTTAGCAATGCTTTCGCTCAAAAATAGGCTTGAATCCTGAGAAATTAGACTCGATAGTTTCGTCTCTTGATTGTTAGACATAACCGTCGAGCAGCCATTTGGGTGTGCACCCATCCATATTTCGGCTTGTGGTTCACCGGATGGATTCGGTGTGCCAAATAGGAGCCCAAATGACGATGGGCTACCCCACGCATAGTTTTGAATGACGTTGGTCATTGGATAGAAAATACGTTGTATTACGACATGATCAGCGATAGAAAAATCAGACATCAAAATCACCATGAATTGAAACATGGCATGAACGAATAATCCGCTCATGCCATGGTATTGGTAGGAAGGGGAGGCTTACGCGGTCGCTGCCGTTAGTTTTGCTTTGCGTAGGTTTTTAAGTGCGATACACGTTACTGCTGTCACACCTGCACCTGTTGCCATGCATAGCAACGCAAGCAATGGGAAGTTCATTGCCCCGAGTAAAGCCACAACTGGGCCGCCATGCGCCACGCTGTTGGTGATGCCAAAAGAGAAGGCCATGACAGCCGCAACCATGGAACCAAGCACATTGGCTGGAATCACGGACATTGGATCTTGAGCGGCAAACGGAATTGCGCCTTCAGAGATACCAACCAGTCCCATTGCACCTGCCGCTTTACCTGCTTCAATTTCAGAGGATTCAAACAGGTCAAATTTACGTCCAAGCGTGGTGGCTATGGCCATACCGAGCGGGGCAACAGGAATGGCACACGCCATTGCACCCATGAACTGGGTTTGACCGCTGGCAATCATGCCAACAGAGAATAGGAACGCCACTTTGTTGAATGGGCCACCCATATCAAAGCCCGCCATTCCACCAAGAACGATACCGAGCAGAACCACGTTACCTGTGCTCATGCTGGTTAATAGCGCAGTCAATCCGTCCATTAACCCTGCAATAGGCGCGCCGATCACGAAGATAAAAAGACCTGCGATGAAAAGCGAACCCGTGATAGGAGCAATCATGATAGGGACAAGTGGTTGAACAAATTTGTGGTAGTTAAACGAAACGATCCACTTGACGAAGTAGCCCACTAATAGGCCTGCAATGATGGCACCGATGAATCCTGTGCCAGCGTCAGCGCCGTAGAAAGAACCATTGTTCGCAATCCAACCGCCAATTAAGCCAGGGGTGAGCGCAGGGCGGTCAGCAATGGCATAAGCGATGTAGCCGGCAAGAATTGGGATCATTAAGGTGAAGGCAACCACGCCGACTTCAAGAATTTGGTTCCACATGCTGCCAGCAGGGATAGCCATGCCCGCTTCTGTTGGCTCTCCGCCAATAGCAAGTGCAAGCGCAATTAACAACCCACCCGTGACCACAAATGGGATCATATGAGAGACGCCATTCATCAAGTATCGGTAAAGATCCGACCGCGCCTGAGAAGCTTTGCCGGCAACAGATTGATGGGATGTGGACTGCTGTGTTTGATAAATAGGGGCGTTCAAGGCTTTCTCTATCAAACCTTGTGCGTCGCGAATCGGGGCTTTTACGTTAGTTTCGATGACGCGCTTACCGGCAAATCGTGCCATGTCCACTTGCTTATCACATGCGACAACAATTGCATCTGCGCGTTCAATCTCAGCTTGGCTTGGGCTGTTCTTCACGCCAATTGAGCCGTTGGTCTCGACTTTGATGTCGTAACCCAATGCTAGCGCGCCTTTTTCAAGGGCTTCTGCTGCGAGGTAGGTATGGGCCACGCCTGCAGGGCAGCCAGTCACGCCAATGATGAAGCCTTGCTTCTCGGTGTTGGTTTCTGGGATGGACGCCTGAGGTTTTTCTAATAATAAATTCAGTGCAGATTGTGGTGAATCGGCATTGAGGAAGTTTTCAATAAACCCCTCTTCAATCAATTTGGAAGAGAGCTCGGCGAGCACTTCAATATGGTGGTTATCACCACCATCAGGGGAGGCGATCATGAAGAATAGCTTTGATGGTTGACCGTCGTCGGCACCGTATTCAATTCCCGTCTTATGAACGCCAATGACAACCGCAGGCTCGATAACTGCGGCGCTTTTTGCGTGTGGCAGCGCGATCCCGTCTTCAAAGCCGGTGTTACCTAGTGCTTCTCGCGCTTTAATGTCGGCAAGAAATTGTGCTTTGTCTGAGATACGTCCTTGTGCATGAAGTACCTCTATCAACTCTTTAAACACGGCTTCTTTTGAATCAGCTTCAAGCGACAGCTTAATCAAATCTTGATTGATCAGTTTCGTGATCATAATGAACCCCTAATCTATTTATTGTTTTGTTAGGGGTATTTTGAAACGTGTAAGTCGTTTTCTGTAGTGAAGAAAAAATGCATTCACTGGAAGATTGTTGCGTTGTGGTTGGAGTGTGATTTTGATCGGCTGTGGTATTTAAAAAACCACTGGTATGACAAAGAGAAGTGGAGAAATCAATATACTTATTAGGTATTTATATTGATTGTGAGAATATTTTTTGGTTCGGTATATACTGATAGTGGACTGTAAATTTATCGCTTTAACTGGATTATTGTAACCTAGTTTGATAATTGTGATTTTGCTCAATAGCACAATATTTCACTTAAGGGTATATCTATGCTTATAGCACTAATGCTACGTGCAAAGAGTTCGAACAATGATATTTCATGATTTAATCTCATCGGTATTAAGTGAGCGAGAACCGTTTCATCACATCTGGTTTGCAGGCGACTTTCATACGCCACCAGCGTTTAGCTATCAGGTGAACTTCCCTCGTTTAGAGTTGGTGTTAGACGGTGAATATATCAACGAAATGGAAAGCTACGAACGCAAGGTGACGAATATCGTTGCTAAAGCAGGGGATGCGATTTTTATTCCGCCAAACTGCTGGAATAAGCCGGATTGGGATACGAATTGCTCGGTACTGAGTATGCTATTTGGCCGCAGACAGCTGGGACTTAGTTTGGTCAGTAAGCGTAAAGGGGAGGCAAATTTTTATGATATTCAAAAACACAGCCTACAAACCCGCTCTGGATTCGCGATCGATAACATATTAGAGGCGCTGAGTTCTTTAGCGCGTGAAAGCCACAAACAGCCAATGGATGAGTTATTGCTGCAAGCGTTACTTCAGTACAGTAAGAGCATGTTGGATGCGCCAGAGGAGAAATCACATAGCCGTGTTCAAGATTTGTATCAGGGCATTTGTATCTATATTCAAGAGAATTTCCACAGACAAATCACCCGTGATAGCATCGCCGCCCGTTTTAGTCTCTCTGCTAATCATTTATCGCGTATGTTTCGTCAGCAAGGGCATATGACGTTGGCAGACTACATCACTTGGGTCCGTATTGACCGAGCCAAGTTCATGCTCAAGAAGTACAATTTCAAGCTCAATGAAGTGTCGGTACGTTGTGGCTTTAAAGATGTGAATTACTTTTGCCGTGTTTTTAAAAACAGAACAGGCAAAACGCCAACGGAATATCGAGGTTCAATTTAGGATCTTAAGGTAGTAGCCGAGACATGAAGTACATTAATAGCGCCTGTAAATCGACACGACTTCGAGTTGTTAAAAGGCGCTCTGAAATTTGATCGCACAATAAGTTTCGTGTCAGGTTTGTGGCGGCGATAATCTGTTCTCGGTTAGGCGTTTTTGGCATCACCAGTGCTATTGCTAGGTTGACATGTCCCATCTTTGATGTCCAATCAATAGGAGTATCACTGGCAATGACAGCGATGGCGATGTGATCAATATCCTCAAACATCACATGGGGCAGGGCGATACCTGGTGTGACACAGGTGGATGAACGCTCTTCACGTTTGATAAAGGCAAGAATGAGCTCATCGGGATCATCTGGGTAGATCAGGTGTGCCAGCCCTTTTAGGCATTCGAACTTAGTGAGCACCGTATGCGCTTTGGCATAATGCCATTGAGTATCGCTCGGTGGACAAAGTTGTGGCAGGCGCTCTGCGAGTTGGCTAGAGAATTCATAATTGATGCAAGAGCCAATGAGAGTGTAATGTTCGGCGATGATGTCTTTGAGCACAAAACAGGTGAGTTCAGCATCAATACCAATCGCGGTAATCTGACATAAGTCGCCTTGATTTAAGCCAGCTTGAAGCATGGCGAGAGAGCGAGTCAGATCCGCTGAGCGGTTTTGAGTAATATTAATGATGTGAATAGTCGATTTGAATTTTCTGGCCAGAGTACGTAAAGGCTGGGCTGCGAGCACATTGGCTTCTGTGCTGTCGACAAGAAAAGTGATCTGATATTCGTTCATCTTAATGGTTTACCGGCGGCAGTGAACAAGAAAGACTTTGTCGACATTAAGTAACACGTCTTCAATGGAAATTCGAACCGTGTTTGCCCCTTCAAAACGAGACTGTTGGTCGACATCAATGTCAGATACGATGAGGACTTTATCGGCCTGTGCGATATCGTGAGCGGAGAGCAAGTTTTCGATCCCCATTGCGCCTTGCGTTTCGACTTTGATCTGCACGTTATGCTTAGGCGCCGCTTTGACCAATGCATCAGCGGCCATATAAGTGTGTGCAATGCCTGTCGGGCAGGCGGTGACAGCGACAATTTTCACGGTTTATCTCCGCGGGTGATTTTTGCGGATATTAGCACAGTGTGACGGGGATTAATTAATTTAGCAGCCACAATTGAAAGACAAGCGTCACAGTTTGGTTGGACTGTTACAATAATCCAGTTAATGACTTTTCCGTCCTATATCTAAGGGTATGGAGGCTGATTAATCTATGTTCAAGCGTGATCATTTCAGGGTAGGAATAGGCAAGGAAGAAACAATGGATATTACTCATCTTATTGGGCTAGACACGATCTGCTTAGATCTTAAGGCAAAAACCAAAGAAGACGCGCTTAAAGAACTAGTGGAGTTACTCTCCGCTGCGGGAAAATTGGCAGACAAAGATCAGTTTCTTACGGATTTGTGGAAGCGTGAAGCGATAGGCAATACTGGCTTTGAAGATGGTGTCGCCATCCCTCATGCAAAAAGTGATGCGGTTGCTCAGCCTGCGGTTGCGGTGGGTATTAGCCGTACCGGGATTGACTATGGTGCTGAAGATGGTGAACTTTCCGATGTTTTCTTTATGCTGGCCTCGCCTGATGGCGGTGATCACCATCATATTGAAGTTTTAGCGCAGCTTTCTAGTAAACTCATCGAAGAGGGGTTTGTTGATAAGCTTAAAGCCGCAGAAAATACCGAGCAAGCCAGAAAGTTACTGACCGACATCCAACAACCGCCTGTATACGCCTATCAAAATGATTTATCTGAATCCAATCATACCCCGTTAAGTCCGTGGAAACTTCGCGTTGCCCACATTAAAGAACACTTGCTGTTTGGCACGTCACATATGATCCCTTTTATTGTTGCGGGAGGGGTATTGTTGTCGTTGTCTGTGATGATGTCCGGTCATGGCGGTGTACCTGAAAGTGGGGTATTGGCAGACATCGCACAGATGGGGATTGCAGGGCTGACCTTATTTACCGCGATACTGGGCGGTTACATTGCTTACTCCATTGCCGATAAACCAGGCCTTGCTCCCGGCATGATTGGTTCATGGGTGGCGGTCAACCAATACAGTACGGGTTTTCTCGGCGCGATTGTGGTGGGGTTCTTTGCTGGCTTTGTGGTGCAATTACTCAAAAAAATAAAGCTACCGGATAGCATGAGTTCACTCAATTCAATCTTTATTTATCCACTCGTTGGCACCTTTGTCACTTGTGGGATGGTTATGTGGGTGATTGGCTCACCTATTGCCACTGCCATGTTCGTGATGAATGATTGGCTAACCAGCATGGCAGGATCGGGGAAGATTGCGCTAGGTGCCATCTTAGGCGCCATGACGTCGTTTGATATGGGAGGCCCGATAAATAAAGTGGCAACCTTGTTTGCTCAAACCCAAGTCAATACCCAGCCTTGGTTGATGGGTGGGGTAGGCATCGCCATTTGTACGCCCCCGCTTGGCTTAGCTCTCGCAACGTTTTTATCGCCCAATAAATTTAAGCGAGATGAGCGTGAAGCGGGAAAAGCCGCAGGTATTATGGGAATGATAGGGATTAGTGAAGGCGCGATACCTTTTGCCGCGTCTGATCCTGCTCGCGTGTTACCAGCCATTGTTGCTGGTGGCATTGTGGGCAACGTGACGGGCTTTATGTTTCACGTTGTTAATCATGCGCCTTGGGGAGGGTGGATTGTTTTACCTGTTGTGGATGGAAAGCTTGGCTACATCATAGGAACATTGTTAGGCGCGCTCACTACCGCCTGTATCGTTATTGCATTAAAGAAAACCATCTCTGAACAAGATGATAATGAAAGTGAATTGGTTCGTTCTTATCGCTCTGTGAAAGGGGAAGGACAGGCGGAAGTGTTGGCTGTGACGGCGTGTCCGTCGGGTGTCGCTCATACCTTTTTGGCCGCTAAGTCATTAGAAAAAGCGGCTTACTCAATGGGCGTCAAAATTAAAGTCGAGACGCAAGGCGCGGATGGGGTGAATAATTGGCTAACAGCGAAAGATGTAGAGCACGCAAGAATGGTGATATTGGCGCATGATGTCGCCATTCAAGAGCCTGAGCGATTTAAGAACATTAAGGTTGTGGATGTATGCACGAAAGACGCCATTCTTAATGCCGTTGGATTACTCCACACAAGACGGTAAGTGACTTATTTTTTGCTCGGCAGTAGTCTATCTATATTGCCCTAAGTTGTGAGGTTACCTTTGAGGCCTTTATTTAGAGCCGTTTTGTGGCTAAGAGGTAAATCACGTCGTTTTATCCAAAGTAGAGTTAGGGCGAGTGAAAAATCATACTATTACGGGATACTTATCGAAAGTACCCAAGTCCAAACTTGCAGCCTTTTTTAGAATATCCTTTTCTTCTTCTGCTTGTCGAATTTGTCCTTTCTGGAGTCAAATTTCCTTTTTGGCTTCGATAAATTGACAGTCATCTTGAGCATTGACCAAAAAACACATGTGGGATTCGGATCAACGGTACTTGACGATCTTTGGATATACATCGGCATTTATACTCAAAAACACTGACTGGCAAGTGCACAGTAATAATGGCGAGATCGGTTCACTCATAAATGTGTTGCCCCCCTATTTGATCAACTCCTTATCAGGATTGACCATAATAGGCCCCCGACCCATGCTTACGTAGGTAATGTTTATCTAACAGCGATTGTGGCATTGAACCAAGGTTAGGTGACAACTGTCGTGAAAATAGTCCCATGTACGCCACCTCTTCAAGCACCACGGCATTGTGGACTGCAGTTGAAGCATCCTTTCCCCACACAAACGGCGCGTGAGCATTAACTAATACAGCTGGCATTTTGTTGGGGTCAATTCGACGATCGGTAAACGTCTCAACGATCACTTCACCAGTTTCCCATTCATATTCACTTTGTATTTCTTCTGTCGATATAGGACGTGTGCAAGGGATAGAACCGTAAAAGTAATCTGCATGGGTGGTACCCCAAGCCGGAATATCAAGTCCCGCTTGCGACCAAATGGTGGCATGTCGAGAATGCGTATGAACAATACCGCCTATCTCATTGAAAGCACGATACAAGCAAAGATGAGTTGGCGTATCAGATGAGGGTTTTTTGTGTCCTTCTACCACCATACCAGTTTCAAGATCGACTACAACAATGTCATTTGCCCGCATCACTTCATATTCAACTCCAGAGGGTTTGATAGCCATCACACCTCGTTCGCGATCCACGGCACTGACATTCCCCCAAGTGAACGTTACTAGCCCATGTTTTGGAAGAGCAAGATTAGCTTTAAGAACTTCCTCTTTGAGTCGCTTATACATTCCAGCCTCCTTGTTCCATTTTGTTTTCAATCCAACGACGGGCATTAATCAGCTCAGCCACCGGCTCGTCTGCCTTCTCCGTCCACATTTCAATTAAAAAGCTACCGCGGTAATTCAACGACTTGAGCGTTTTGAAAACTTGGACAAAATTAACACAACCCTCACCAAACGGAACGTCTCTGAATTGGCCCTCACACGTATCTGTAACCGCACAAGTATCTTTGAGATGAAGGGCTACAATTTGATTAATACCCAATGTCAATTCAGCGGTGACGTCGTTGCCCCATGCGGATAAATTCCCAACATCTGGGTACACGGTAAACCAAGGCGAATCGATCTTTTCTTGCCATGTTTTCCATTTAGTAATTGAGTTTATAAATGGCGTATCCATGATTTCAACCGCTAGCATCACCTGAGATTTAGCTGCTAAATCAACCGCCCACTTTAAGCCATGCTCGAAGCGTGTAAGTGTCTCGTCATCCGGTGTCTCGTAATAAACGTCATAGCCTGCTAACTGGATCGTTCTAATACCAAGATCCTGAGCGAGTGTGATGGCTTTCTCCATAATTGAGTAGGCACGCTGACGCGTCGCAGTATCGTGACTACCAAAAGGAAACCGGCGATGGCCCGACAAACACATCGATGGCACATGAATACCAGTTTCAATGATAGCGTTGACTAGGGCTTTACGTTCTTCCTTAGCCCAATCCAACCGAGCTAACCTATCATCGCTTTCATCAATGGACATCTCAACAAAGTCGAAGCCACAGGACTTGGCAAGCGCAAGCCTCTCGGGCCAATTCAGATGTTTTGGTAATGCTTTCTCATAAATACCAATAGGATGAGTGCGTGAGGCGTTAACGTATGTCATTCTTTACTCCCCAGAGTGAAGTCAATGTTTCTTTAAATGAAATAGCAGCTTGTTGTGGATCAGGAGCATCAAGCAACGTTCTGCCAGCAATAAAAGTGTCGATAGGTAAATGGGCAAACATTGGTAACATATCTTTAGTGAGCCCCCCGGTCACCGACATTTTGAATCCTAAATTACACATGCGTTCCAACCAATCAAGGTCTTCTTGCGACCAAGATTGGCCTTTCGCTTGAGCGTCTCTTCCTAGGTGATAGATCGCTTGAGATATCCCAACCTTGCGCCACTCTTTCGCTTGATCGAATGTCCAGTCACCGAATAATTCTATTTGAATGTCGCCCTTGTATTTATTGGCAACTTGCAAAGCACTTTCCATCGTTGCAATTGGCGCGGCACATATGACAGTGAGTAACGAGCCGCCTGCACTAAACGCTATTTCACCAAGATCGTTTCCGGCATCGGCTAACTTCATATCTACAACGAGTGGCTTAGTAGGATGCTGGGAGTGCAATGCACGCACGACAGATATACCTTCCGCAAAACAAATCAAGGTTCCTGCTTCCAACACATCAACGAACGGTGCTAACGTCTGTGCCGCTCGGAGAGCCTCTGCTTCAGTAGTAACATCCAAAGCGACCTGCAGCTTAGGTATCATAATTCTTTCTCCAACCGTGATTCACCAGAAGTTACTGTGCTTAATGCAGTTTCAAGTTGGCTTAGAGATTCAACGTACACACGATACTTTTCCTTTTTAACTTGATAAAGAATAAACGCATCATGGTCAGGTAGAATCTTATCGTGGTCGATACTCATTCCCTCCAAGGCCTGATCAACAGAGTCATAAACACCGCTGCCAACCATTGCGACAATCGCAGCGCCAAAGCAGCCCGTCTCTTCAATTTTGGGTAGTACAACAGGAAGTCCGCTAGCGTCTGCTAGAATCTGCATCCATTCTTTCGAACGGGTAGGCCCACCACACACAACTAGATACTCTAGGTTTGAGTACAGGCGACGAACATGATCAAGGTGATACAGGTGGCTAAAGACAACTCCCTCATAAATAGCCTGATATATTTGTGGCTTAGTATGAAGTGACTGGACACCATATAGGCCGCTTTTGACACCCAACCCAGCATTTGAACCATACAAAAATGGGGCGAATAAGACTGATGAACTGACCTTTGGCAATACACTGATTGAGCGATTTATTTCTATGAAGTCTTGATCAACAAACAACTCGGTGAACCATTCTAAATTACCAGAAGAAGTAGGGCTCGCATCGTGGGTAATGTATTGCCCCTTTTGCGCATGGTGTCCAAACACATGTGGCTTAACATATGGGTCACTGATCTCAATCAAGCGATCCGTGACACCTGTGGTTACCGACCAAGTACCCATCGTTAAGTTCAATGCCCGCGAATCTCGAACACCAGAGCAAATGGTGGTCGATACCACATCAAAAACACCACCAACGACGGGCGTGCCGACCTGAAGACCCGTTAATTGGGAGGCGACTTCATTCACTACACCTGCAACGTCTGTTGCACCAATTATAGGGGGGAGTGCATCAAATATTTCAGGGATACCCAGCAGCTCTGCGAGATCATGATCGTACTGACCCGTTTCGAAATTATAGAGATTAGATTCGGATATATTTGTAATTTCGCAGTGCTTCACCCCTGTTAAACACCACCTAAGATAATCATGACTCATGAATATCGTTCCTATTTGGTAGTATTGTTCAGGCAACGATTCTTTAAACCATCGTAGAATCGACACGGGGTGTCCCGTCCACAGGGTTTGTCTCGTTTTCGGATGAATCGTTTGCGGTATGCCCTCCTGCTGCCATCTTTTCACTACATCAATTGCACGTTGATCCGCAGAAAGCACCGCGCGTTCCATGGGTTTGTCTTGCTTATCTAGCAAGAATGCCCCTTTACCTTGAGCCGAAATTCCAACACCGTTAATTTGTGCCGGGTTAATTTGAGTATCCTCGATAGCTTGCTTAATCACTGCGCAGGTAGACGCCCACAGCTGCGCAGTGTCTCTCTCAACCCAACCTGAATGCTCAGAAATAAGTTCAAGAGAGCAGCGAGACACACCAATTTCTTGCCCTTTTTGATTGTAGATACCCGCTTTTAAATACGTACCTCCACAATCAATGCCTATCCAATAGTTCATGATCCACATCCATATACTTTATTTACAATCGTCACATCGCAAGAGAATCAGCATCGTATTTAGCTCTTCCCCTGGTGTCACAATGTCACATATCTCATTGCCGATGCGACATCCGTGTGGAGCGATACAAACCCGTTATGCATCGCCGCTTATACAGTTAAACGAAAACCTCACAATTCCAAAAAGCGGATATAGTTAGGCGCAGGGACTTCGATGATTTCATCTGTCATCTTAATCAAACCTGTCTCTACGTTTCTAGAAAATACGATCACGTTCCCAGTATCTTGGTTAGAAATGATAGCCGCTTTCCCACAAGGAGAAATCGCGAAGTGACGAGGGAATTTTCCTTGCGTTGAGGTGATATCAATACGCTTTAACTTTCCATCTTGCAGCACTTTGAACACTGCAATTGAGTTATCTCCACGATTAGAGACATAAAGGAATTTCGCATCTGGAGACAATTTAATCTCTGAGACATAACTGATTTGATCGTGGTTATCCAAAGTCGATTCATATTGAATTGGGATTAGGCGTGATTTGACCTCTGACGGGGCAGTACTGTCTAACTGAGCGACACAAACTGTATTGAATAGCTCATTAGAGACATAACAAATATCTAAATCTGGATGCATTACCATGTGCCTGGGCCCTGAACTGGGTTCAAACTCAATCCAAGTGTCACGCGTCAGCTGACGTGTTTCTGGATTCCAGCGATATTGGAACACTGCATTCTCCCCGAGATCAGGTATGAACACCCACTCATGCCAAAAGTGTGCACAGTGTGCGTGCGGGCCAACTTGTCGATGACCCCAATGATCTTCACGGTCTTGTACTTGTCGCCACTCTGATTCATGTCGATAATACTGCTTGAAGCTTTGCAAGACTTCTCCGAGACGACCGCGTTCGTCTACATCGACGACGTCGATGATGGCATCCCAATAGTTAATGACGATCGCGGCGTCATTATTTGGGGAAAAAGATAAGTAACAGGTTGATTTTCCGTTCGCCTGAAAAGAGGATAACTCAGTCAAGCTTCCATCAGCTTGGACTTCATATTGAACAATAGAGCCGTTCTCTCTGATCGTTTCCAAAATCGCGTATAAGTATTTCTTATCTGAGCCCGGAATCAGCACGGCAGGGTTAAGGGACACCACGGAGCTGTTGACGATAAGCTGGCCACTCTTTGTTAATGTGGCGCAGTACATACCCGCCCCCGGTTTCGGGGAATACGGCTGGTGAGCCAACGCATCGATATCACTGTATGTTCCAATCACTAGTTGATAATCTTTCTCTAAATTCATGTGTACACCTAAATAGCTGTTGATAAAATGAATCTGTTAACCTTTGACCGCACCAGCAGTCATCCCAGTGATAATTTGTTTTGATGCTATGAACGTGAATATGATGGGAGGAACCGCCAACAACATACCTGTTGCCATAATGACGCCCCAATCAATATCATACTCTGTCAAAGAGTTAACGATGGTTACGGGTACTGTCCGAGTATCACGTTGTAACAACGCGTTCGCTAATAAGAACTCGTTCCAAGCGATTCTGAATGTGAAGATCGCGGCAGCAGCTAATCCCGGTTTAATGATGGGTAACACCACCAAAAAAAAGATTTGCATAGGTCTAGCACCATCGACCTTAGCCGCTTCTTCCAAGGGCAATGGCACTTGGACAATAAAACTCTGTAAAATCCATATTACGAACGGCAGGTTCATAGCTACATACAGTAAAATGATGCCACTGAATGTCCCGTCCAAACCGTAGTCGAACGTCCAAATACCGAATACAGGCACTAACAACACCGCTGGCGGTACCATACGCATCATCAAAGTCGTTAGGGACACAGTGCTTCTACCCATGAACTTGAAACGAACCAACGCGTAGGCCGCCATACAGCCAATAGTCAAGGTGATGATAGTTGACACTATTGCAATAAAAATGGAATTCCCCAGAGAACGAGTGAACGTTGGACTACAAAAATCGACGTGTTCCGGTGTATACCACAACACATCACACAAGACGGTCTCATAGTTTTTAAGCGTGGGTGTGAAGAACAGGCTGCTAGTGTCACTCATGATGTCAACGTTCAATTTTAGTGACGTTATCACCATCAACATAATTGGGCCGAGTGACATCACAATTAGCGCTACAATTAAAGCGTAGAACGCTGGGTTTTGTTTATTTTCATTAGAGTTGCTCATTCTTCTTCATCCTTTTTAGTAATCGCTAGCTTCTCGATTCGTTTTTCATTTATCCGGTTGTAAATGAACATAGTGAGCGTTAACACCAACAGCACCACAAGAAGCATATTGGACATAGCCGCTGCTTCTCCAAGCTCTCTAAACTCAGAGGCTGTGCGGGAAATCCTGAGTGAAAGAATTTCAGTTGATAAACCAGGACCACCATTGGTCATGACCAAAATGACCTCAAGTACCTTAAATGCATCGATCAATCGAAGTAACAAAGTTACGATAAGTACGGGCATCATCAGAGGAATCTTGATGTAGACAACTTGTTGCCATTGTGTCGCGCCATCAATTCTGGCGGCTTCTAGGGTCGATTTAGGCAGAGACTGCAAGGCAGCAAGCGAAAGGATGAAAATAAAGGGTGTCCACTGCCAAATATCCGCAATGATGATCGACGACAATGCCCAATCGGAATCCGAAAGCCAAGGTATGGATTCAAAGCCTAACGCGTTTAACGTGCGATTAAAAATACCGATCGTTGGGTGGTACATGTAGCGCCACATCAATCCAACAACTATCGGAGCAATCATCATTGGTAAAATAAATATTGTTCTCAATATAGACATCCCGCGAATGTTTCGATCAAGTAATAACGCCAGACCTACACCAAGTACAACTTCTAAAAAAACGATAACGCTAGCAAATTTTAAAGTGACTCCTAGAGACTCACGGAATGATGCATCTTGAAATAAGTCAAAATAATTCTTGAGACCGACCCAATCTGCTTCACTAATTAACTGGCTTGGGTTCCAAGCTAGGAAACTTGCATACATCATATATAAAATTGGGTATAGAAGACCAAATATTAAGAAAATGCAGGCAGGAGCCAAGAATACATAAGGAGTTATGCGATTAATATTAATAGCTTTCATTTGGAATACCGATTTATAGTTAGATTATCTCGCCCAAATACATCAGCGCGAGATTGTTTCCTATTTAACTAATATTTATTATTAGAGGTTAATTACTTTTCGTCCCAAGAATAATAGCCAGCATCAGCCATTATTTTTTCTGCACGCTCAGCAACGCCATCAAGTGCGTCTTGGATATCCAGATCTTCAGTTAGTACTTTCGATAAGGTAGTCCCTAAATCAGCATTAATTTTCCCCCAAACTGGGATAATTGGACGCCAATCTGGGTCAGCGTCTTTCAATGCTTCACCAAATACTGCCATGTGAGGGAATTTTGTGTTTACGTCTTTATCAAAATGCGTAGAGTAACGAGAAGGGTTTCCTCCGGCCAAAGCAACGAGCTTGTCTGCTTTCTTAGACGTAAGCCACTGCATCAGCAAAAATGCCGCTTCTTTGTGTTGCGCATTTTTCGGAATACCGATACCAAAGCCACCAGTTTGCGACCCTCTACGGACGCCCATTGGGTGTGGCGCCCAACCGATTTTACCGACCACTTTAGACTTGCTTGGATCATTCACTTGACCTGCGAAAACCGTAGAATCGAGGAACATTGCAGACTGGCCTTGTAAGAAGGACGTACCAGCCTCTGCGAAACCGAATGTTTGCGCGCCTTCAGCGCCACAGTCTACAATAGTTTTCAATGCGTTAGCTGCTTCAATACCTTGAGCGTTGTTGACGATTGGTTTCCATTGGTCATCAAAAATACGTCCCCCTAAAGGTGCTAGGTGAAGCAGAAACGCGTGTGAAGCGTGGTGGCCTGAAGCCGCACGAGATGCTAAACCGCCCATACCAGGTTCTAATTTAGGAATTTCACAGGCGAGGGACAACAGCTCTTTGTAGTTGGTCGGAACTTCTAAATTGTGCTTTTCAAAAATGTCTTTTCTGTACCCTAAAATTGAAGTTTCAGAGCCATAAGGTAGCCCAAATAAGGAGCTCGTAGGCCCTTTTAGGTAGCCTTTTTTACCACCAACAACACCAACATTCTCGACATAACCATCGATGAGGTCTTCCGCGTCAAAATTCGGATCAGCCAACTTTGGATTCATAAAGTATTTGGCAAGGTTTTCTAGTTGATCGGCGTATACATAGTCCGCCTTTGAGAAGACGACATACGCGATTAGGTCATAGTCACCTTTACGTTTCGTTAATTCTAGGGTTTGCTTCTCACGCATTCTTAGGTATTGAAGTTGGTCGACCTCAACTTTAATACCTGTTTCTTTAGTAAACTCAGGCAGAACCTTCATGACCGAATTATAATGAGGGTGTGCAGGGAAATTAACTACCAAAGTTGTGTTTTTATATTTGTCGTATGGACTTGCATGCGACAAAGATGCCACCGTGCTCAGTGCTAGCACTGTGATCGTTGACTGGGTAAATACCTTTTTAATGTTCGTAATCATTTTGCCTCCTAAGAGCAAGAGAATGAATTATATGTCCTTGTCGTTTTTTTATTTACGGCTTAATTTTCGAAATTATTTTTATAATTAGTAAATAGCTTCTTCCGTATGTTTGTTAAAAAGATAAATATCGTCCGGCTTTACTTGAAATTTGACGGTATCACCATCGTTATATTCATCGAGTGAATCGACTTCAACCATAAATCTTTTTCCTTGAATTTCCGAAATTAAGACGGTTTGATTTCCTATATATTCCATCACGTTAATAGTGAATGTAACGATATTTTTGGACTGGTAAGATGTAAGTGATGTCAATGCGGATGGACGGATTCCTACCGTGATTTCCCCCGAAACTGGTAGATTAGAATTGTCCTCTGGCTCTGGCAATTCGAGCTTACAGCCAGCACCAACGGCATAAATCTTATCGCCCATATGTTCGAGGTGCATGTCTAGGAAATTCATTGGCGGCATCCCCATGAAGCCCGCGACGAACTTATTGCTCGGTTTCTCAAACAACTCTCTTGGCGTCCCGTGTTGTTGGATGTAACCATCTTTCATTACAACGATTCGGTCTGCAAGTGTCATCGCCTCGATCTGGTCGTGAGTCACGTAGATAATGTTTTTCTTGATGTTTTTACTCATCATCGCGAGTTCAGCACGCATTTGTCCACGCAATTTAGCATCAAGGTTTGATAGAGGCTCGTCCATCAGCAAGGTCGAAGAGTTTCTGACCAAAGCACGACCCATTGCAACTCTCTGCCTTTGACCACCGGATAACTCCGCGGGTTTTCTGTGCAAGTATTCAGTAAGACCGAGCATTTCCGCGGCTTCAGCCACACGCTTTTCGATGTCACGTTTAGGGTGCTTCGCAAGACGCAACGCAAAGGACATATTTTTGTATACATCCATGTGTGGATAGAGTGCATAATCTTGGAACACCATCGCGATATCACGGTCGATAGGTTCGAGGTTAGAAATCGGACGGTCGTCCATTCTAATCTCGCCATTACTCACCGTTTCTAGCCCTGCGATCATTCTTAGCGTCGTCGACTTGCCACACCCAGACGGACCTACAAACACCGTAAATTCGTTATCGTCCATCACTAAATCAATTTGGTGAATAACTTCGGTAGAGTCATATCGTTTTGTTAGCTTATTTAACGTAATTACAGGCATAATCGGTTACTCGTCATCCTTGTTTTGCATGATCAGTGTTGATTTAAAGATGCTGTCCACGTGCCCCAATATGGAACGCTCAGCGGCATCAGGGTCATGGTTTTTAAGTGACCTAAGAATTTGGTGATGCTCCCGAATACTTCTAACGGTTGATTTTTCTTCTGCCAACGCAGCTGTCCGGTGCTCTAATGCGTAGGAGTAAACGTCGATGGCAATCTTAGATAACAAGTTGTTCCGGCATGATTGATAGATAATCGTGTGAAACTCTTTATCCGATACTTGAAACGCCACGTGGTCATCAAGTACGGTCTCTTGGTATTCGACCAAAGATGACAACTTATCGAGATCCTCGTCCTTGATATTAATCGCTGCAGAGCGCAATATCGCTCGCTCGATTACCTTACGTGTTTCGGCGACAGTGAAAGCATCAAAACTTTGGATGTTGTCTACCAAATGGTTTGACTGAATAATTTTGGTCGCCCCTTCGGCTACGATACTTTTCCTGCCCCGAGACACTGTAATCAATCCTCGCTCGCTGAGGATGTTTAACGAACCACGTATTGTTTCTCGGCTGACGTCATACGATTTGGCCAGCTCGCGCTCTGATGGCAATGCCTCTCCTTCATCAATCATCCGCGACGCGATCAAAGCGCTTAATTTGTCCGATATTTGCGCCTTTAGTGTAAGCCTAGACACGTCAGAGCTGTATTTGGGTGATTCCTTCAAATCATTGGGCATAGTGTTTCGATCCTTGTTAGATAACCACGTTTTTCTTCTGGTATTTAAATAATACCAATTTGTTCTTTTTTGCTGTGATTGGATGGCTTAGTTTGATAGAGGACAACCAAGTAGTGTTAAAAATAATGGCAAGTCGGTATAATTTACAATCAAATTGATTGTTTTTTGATCGTTTTGTTGATCGGGTTATCAAAAATGCCTTTTTGCAGAGTGTTAAATCTCTATATTGGTATGAACTAAATACCAGTTTTGATGGGTTTGGCAGGAGCTTTGATGCATTTATTTCAGTCGATTGCGATTTTTTCTACGATGGTGGACTGGTAATCATCTAAAAATGGTGGTTTTTTTGTAACAAAAATAAAGAATTAAAAATAAACAACCGTTTATAGTTATGCTTGACGGCTAAGTTGTTTGGAATAGGACTTACTTTTAGTACTGACCCCCCTTAGAGCAGAGCAAAATATCTCTACTTTTTCGTCACAAAATTTATTTCATGCATTACATCGCTTGTTCTCAATATTATCGCATTATCAAAGCAGCGCTTTGCTTGGCTTCGGGCAGTACGGAGCGCAGGGCAACGAGTGTGCTTAAACGCTCTTTTGCGTATCAATGCTACAGGTGGGTGTAAAAAGTCACACACTCTATCTGATTATTCTCGGTCATCCTTGGTAGACTCCATAACCACATGAGTTGTAATCATGGCAACGTGAGGGAGCATTCCAAGGGTGTTAGAATGAAATGCTTTGTAGCTTTTTAAATCTGTAGTTTCTACACGTAATAAATATTCAAACCCCCCAGTCACGTTATGACATTCCACGACTTCGTGTGATAGAGAAATCGCATCTTCAAAACTTTTTTGTGCTTCACTTGTATGTGTAGAAAGACCAACTGTAACGTATGTAACAAAACCGCGGCCAAGAGCTTTAGAATCAAGTACTACACGATAGCCTTTAATGATTCCTTTACTCTCTAACTCTTGAACACGGCGTAAGCATGCGGATGCCGACAGGCCTATCTTTTGTGCCAGCTCTGCATTTGTGATTCTTCCATTTGCAGTCAACTCTTGCAAGATTCTTTCGTTGTAGCCATCCATATGTCACTTTTATTGTGAAATTTTCTTATTCTTCACAATATACGCAAGCACATTTCGTGGAAAGGTATATATAGTAGGTTCAACAGTCACATGAGTCATGCTTTAACTAATAAGGTTAATCAATGAATAACCTATCAGATGAAACGAAAAAACGATTTGTTGCGATTCTGAATAAAAAAATGGATGCAGGGCGTACAGTCAATGTACTTGGTCACATTAGCGTTGGCTTGTCGAACCTGCTGACATCTGATGATGCGGTCTATGTTGACTATACGGACCAGGACAACAATCTACACCGTAGTGTATCTCATTACCCATTTATCGTTTTGAAAGCAGATAATTCAAATAAAATTAGGAAGGTGAGAGAAGAAGCGATTGCCCGAGGAATTAAATTCACAGTTTTTACCCATACCATGATTGAAGGTGGCTCAATAGTACAGTTGTCTAAGACAAAGAAAACACCGGAATTAGAACTGAATTACTTAGGGATATGCCTATTTGGTGAAACAGATGTAATTCGAGAGGTGACAAAGAAGTTTAGCTTGTTCAGATAGGATAACTATTGTGGCTGTTCCGTAAAAAACACTCATGGAACTTGGGAACTCATTTAGCAGAGGCTTCAGTGTGTCTAATATATCAACCTTTAGCCTGTATTATCCCGCCCCCTAAATTTAGCCTTATTACACAAACAATCGGATTACTATGAAAAAAACCATCTTACTTTCGAGCTGTTTGTTCATTTCTTTTCTATCGACAGCTTCAACATTAAACGATTCGATCTATTCAATAGAGCAGCGTACCTCGGGGCGCATAGGTGTATCAGTTTTAGATTCCAACGATCAACAATGGCACTATAAAGGGAATGAAAGGTTCCCTATGATGAGTACCTTCAAGACATTAGCATGTGCGAAAATGCTACAAGACTCTGATAGAGACATATTAGATATAAATACACTGGCGCTAGTAAAGTCGGATGAACTAATCGCTTGGTCACCAATCACAAAAAAAATGGTTGGTGGTTCAATTACCATTGAAAATGCTTGTGAAGCTACGATGAAAACTAGTGATAATACTGCTGCAAATATAGTCTTACAGCATATCGGAGGCCCACAGGGCGTCACTGAATTTCTACGTTTGACCGGAGATGATGTAACTCAATTAGATCGCTTTGAGCCTGAACTAAACCAAGCCAAAGCTGGTGACCTAAGAGATACAACGACACCAAATGCGATGAATAAGACCTTACGCCATATTTTATTCGAAGATGTATTGGCTCAAGATTCAAAAAACCAACTTAAGGAATGGATGCAAGGGAACACTGTTTCCGATTCTTTACTCCGTTCTGTTTTGCCACAAGGGTGGTCTATTGCAGACCGTTCTGGCGCAGGTGCTAACGGCTCCCGTGGTATTACAGCAGCTATTTGGACTAACGAGCGCGAGCCACTAATCATTAGTATCTACCTGACACAAACCAACCTATCAATGCCAGAACGTAATCAAGTAATTAGTGAAATTGGTAAGGCTATTTTCGAAGAGTATGCTGCAAAGTAACGCTAGGAGATTGTCATACTATTGACAATAGATATGCCGTGAAGTGCCAAATTGGGTTGTACGGCATGCTCATCATCAGCACGTAGAAAAGCGGAACTTATGCCCCATGCTAGGGTGATGGATAAATCTGAAAAACTTTTTGGTAAAACTAAAGGCTAGAAATCTATAATGCCCTGATTTTAATATGTTATTGCTGAATCCTAGCGAGTCAATAGGCGGCGGAATTTGCAGGAAAAGAAAGGCAATAGTTGATTGACAAATTCCTCATTTGTAGCAAAATTCGTTGCACTTATTGCCCCTGTCATTACCTAAGGAACACGATTGATGAAATACGATTGGATTTTGTTTGACGCCGATGAAACCATTTTTAACTTCGATGCATTTGCTGGCATGAGGCTGATGTTTGAAAGGTTCGGTGTTGATTTCACTCGTGATGATTACGCAGAGTATCAGTTGGTTAATAAGCCGCTTTGGGTTGACTATCAAGATGGAAAAATCACCGCAGCACAGCTAAAACAGATTCGCTTTGAAGGTTGGGCAGAGAGGCTTGATACCACACCACTCGCTTTGAATAGCGCCTTTTTAGATGCGATGGCGGACATTTGTACCTTGCTGCCGGGTGCCCGAGAGCTGATGGATGCGTTATCTGGTAAGGCGAAGCTCGGTATCATTACCAATGGCTTTACCGAACTACAGGCAATTCGATTGGCGCGCACCGACATGACGCATTACTTCGATCATGTGGTGATCTCTGAAGAAGTGGGCATCGCCAAGCCGGATGAAGGCATTTTCTCTCATGCGATGACCTTGATGGGGAATCCATGCAAAACACGCGTGCTAATGGTGGGGGATAACCCGCATTCAGACGTGCTAGGTGGGCTCAATTTTGGTATTGAAACGTGCTGGCTTAATACACAAGGGCATGAGAAGCCGCAAGGTATTGAGCCACATTATGAAGTGAACTCGTTGCTGCAGCTGCAACAAATTCTGGTTGCTTAAGCGCGGTAATTGCCACTCTACCATTAGTGACTAGTCACTAATGGTAGAGTAAGTCGACTGAATTGCCAGTAAGCCAATCAACGCAGCATTGTAATCAATGGCAAACTCGTTGACGGCGTAGGATTTTTCACTATCAACATAACTGAGCATGCCCATATCTTTTGGCGCAATATTGGCTTGTGCTTTGATATTGGGTCCTCCAACAAGAAAGCCGGGTAAACTCACCCCTGTGCCGATTCTGTAAAGGTGGTGTAGGTTACGAACACTGTGTGTTCCGAAGTGCGTGACAAAGCTCATATTGAAGGCGTTGGCGCCAAGCAGATAATCAATTTGTGATTGGACTAGCTTACGGTGTTTGTCTGTGTTGGAAATCATGTCGCTCCACGCTAGAACAATACCAATTTCCGCGACCATCTTGTTGGAACCCCATATAAACTTCTGATTAGCGACATAGAATGGCGATTGAGTCGCTAGTGTGGCGTAGCGCTGCGCAAGGGCGTTTAAATCATCTTTCATTTGTTGTGAGAGGGGCGTGTCTAACGCTTGCATCATATGCCAGATCCCCATGATAGCGGGATTTTTCCATTCAAAAAAATCAAACAGTGATGCGTTTTGCCTAATGGTATCTTGGTAGTGTTGTTCAAAATACGCTCGGAACGACTCATCGTTGGTAGTTAAATAAAGCTCCGCTGCTGCCCATAATCTATCATCGACGTCAGTCTGAAGAGACGCTTCCTGATCATGTTCGTTATAGATGTAGGGGCCAGAGCCGCTATCATCTGCTTTTTGCCAATCGATATATTGGCTTGGTTGAGTAGCAAGGTAGTTCCAAGCGGATTGCGCTGATTTTAGCCAGCGAGCGGCGAGTTTTTTATCGTAGGGTTGGTATATTCTTGCTGCGAACGCCATCGTGGCGGCGTACTTTGCGGTATCAGGGGTACTGACGCCAAAAATATAACGCTGTTGGGTATCAAGCCATGGTGGGATTTTTGCAGGCCAAGATGCCCCTGATAATTTACGATATACCGCACCATCACTGCGTTGCATCTTTTCCATCCATTGTAGGCCATATTGAGCTTCAGCAAGAATGGTAGGCAGGGCTTGTGGGTGGTCTGCTTTGAAGTAATCAGGAGCTTGGCGGTAGGCTTCCAATAATCGCGCGATGGTAATGGTTGCAGTGGATATATATTTGCCAAAGTCGCCCGCATCGTACCACCCTCCAACCGCGTTGATATAGGTGCCGGTTGGGTTGATGGCATCACCTCGAAAAATGACAGCATCTCGATTGTGGCTAGGTGGCCGAGCCATTCCTGTTACGGGGGAATGCACGGGAGAACCAGAGCGTTGTAGGTATAAGGCATGGATAAGGCTATCGCTTAAACTTCGGTAAACATTACTGCGAATTTCAAAAGGGACTGACCGCTGTTCACCTGTGCGGAAGTAGTACCAACCAGCCTCTGATACGGCAGAGAAATCTGCGACATGTACCGTTTTTCCGTCGCTCAATTTACTATTGTATTGCAGTTTAAATGTCGCGACTTCAAAGTCTTCTGGCATGGATAATAAGGTAATGCTATCTACATTTGAACCAAGTAAGTAGACGTGTTTATTCGCTTCTGGTTCATAGCCTAGTTGGTTTAACACGACAGTATTGCCATAGAGAGCGGCACTGAACCAAAAAAACAACAAAATAAGATATTTAGTCATGGTTAACCTTTTGAATTTGCTTATCAGTTTTCGTTCATTACGAGTGGCATCGCAACCTTGTATGCATACTAGGATTGCGTAAGCTTGTTTTCCAAAAGATTTATTAAGGTAGTGATGGAGGCAGTACGCACTTTGGTACTGCCTGTCTAATAAAGGGAGTCGAGGACTACAAGTAATTGGTTAGTTCAGCTTTAGATCACAGGGGAATACGAGTCGATCACAGAGGAGCACGACTGGTGAATGAAACATTGTTGCCTTCACCTGCGCCAATCATGACCGCTTCGAAAATAGGAGCTGTGGCACTATTTGGGTTTGACCATTGAATGTAGAAGTTAGCACCCGCGCCACCGCTGACTTCGCGTTTTTCAACTAAGTATTCTGCGCTAGACATGGCGTTGAGTTCATAGCCTTCTGCAATAAACTGCCTTAGGTGTTCACCGTTTGTATTGTAGTAATCGATACTATGGATGTTAATCGCGTTGGTTGGGTCGGTATTACGAATAACCAGGGTAGATTCAAGTAGAACGGGTTTACCACCGTCGGTGTAAATGTGTGAATAAACGGGCACATAGGCGCCTTTTGCACCGTGGCTAGTGGGGACAATCGCGGCTCTTTCAATCTGTTGTGCCTGATGGCTGAGTTTTTCTTCTATGGTATCAACCGATTTGACGAGATTGCCGAGGTAAATGGCTAAACCAAGTACTAAGATGACAGAAATAATGGAAACGAATTGGCTGGCATTATGTTTTGATCTCATAGACTCTCCTAAGGGGCTTTAGGGTTGAAGACTATTATAGCGGTATCAAGGTGATAATGGGTTATTTTCCATCAAAACACACTTCACGATAGCCATTGATTTTGTTAGAAAGTGTGTTGGAAGAGAGTGTATTCGTTTGATGAGAAAGAGGGGGCCTCTGGGAACATCCCAGTATCCAGAGGGCCTTATGTTTATTGCGTGATCAATGCCGAGATGATGGGATCATGCTTGGCTTTCATCACCGTCGGGTTGACGCCATAGTGGCGTGAGGTAAAGGTAAAGTCTTGTCCTTTTGTATCGATGTTGTTTTTCGCAGTGTCGCCGCAGTTAAAAGATACCGTAACGGTGCCATCTTTATTTTCCTGCCACGAATTCGAGCTAATATGACGGACGCCTTCTATGAGATATTTATCTGAGTCATAAGCTGTGATAGATGTGAAAAATCGGTTTTCCGGGTTGTTGAATGTTGTTGTGTAACAAGTGGCGGCCTTCATTTTAGGGCTGTTTGAATATTTATTACCGATAAACGCTTCAGGGCTTGCGCCACCCCAGCCAGCGGCATTTTCTAAGTTCCATTGATGAAGGTCGGTGACTTTGTCACTGGTTCTTGGGAAAGTGTAAGTAAAGTTTGTCATATCATTCACTTCCCGAGTGTATTTTTGGACCCAAGCTTCGACATCATCATAGTTGTAGGGTTGTACTTGATAGTCTGTTGCAAAATTAAAATCGGAAGTATCGATTTTATCGAGTTCTGCTTTTGCTTCAGCAATGCCGTTTTCTGTTCCTGAGCGGTACAATACGAATGCATATTCAGATTCCACACTCACACTGTAGTGTCCATCTTCCACGACATAATGTTGCCCATGTCCTCGTTCTGTGACTACCTGAACCGCCATATAATTATTCGTTTTAGGTATAGAGAACGTTACAAAACCATCAACAGCTTTGACAATGGCAACGCCGTATAACGTGTCGTCGTTCATCTGCACGGTAGGCGCCGCTTTGCCACGGGGAGGCAGCCCCTGCATTTTGACAAATTGGTGAGTCGCCCCTTTCTTCGCCCAATTACGGTAGTTACGCGCTGTTTCCGCGTGGGTAAAGTTTTGTTCGGTGATCTTGATGGTTTGAGCGCTGGTTACGGGCGTAGCGTTTTCGGCAAAAGCAGAGGTGGTGATAAAGGCACTCGCAATTAGGCTTAGTGTGGTGATGCTTGCTGTGTTCATATATGGTCTCTCCGTTAGTCTCTTTACGATAAGTAAAAGGGGGGCTCGATTTAATTGATGGAGTAGATGAAATCAGCAAGTCCGTTGACGCGATAAGTAGCGTTATGATTTCTAGTCACTTACTCCTGTTGCTAAGTGCTCTGCTCATCATCTGTTATTCACTATAATCGTGAGTTGGCATAATTTAAAATGATATCAGTGGATATTAGATATGTGTTTTACACATATCGATTGGTAAGTATGTATAACGGAAGTTGACTGGTAGACAGCACTGGCCTGAGGTGGAGTGACACGTTAGTTGTTACGTGGTGGAGTGTATAGTTATGCTCTAGATGTATAACTAATATGCATTATTATGATTAGCAGTAATTATTCTATTCGCGTAAGTTTTCCTCATCGGCAGGGTTTGACTCAATATAGATATGAGTGACCAGAATGTATCAAATGAGGATATGAAATTTGCGATATAAATTCCTTTTAGTGACCACTGTGATGGTTTGGTCGAGCGCATCCTACTCAAACGGAGGAGCTTTAGTAGAGCCTCGTAGCAACTTGGCTTTTGATTATGACAATGTGAGCCATGAAGTGGCGCAAGCCGAGCTAAATGAATGTGTGTCGATTGCGACCCAAGCGAGTTCGCAACCAGAAACACAAACACGGGGCTCTGGTGCTCGTGGTGCTGCGAAAGGTGCCGCCGCTGGTGCGATAGTGGGTTCAGTCAGTGGTAACAGTGGCTCTGACGCCGCGAAAACTGGCGCGGCAATTGGCGTTGTTGGCGGTCGATTGTCGGCTCGCCAAGAGAGTAAGGCTAATCAAGAGGAAGCGGAGGCTTCGTACAAAACGGTTTTGCGTAATTGTATGATTGAGAAACATTATGTTGCGTTAAATTGATCTCAGGTAGCGGTGTGTTTGCTACCTGAGATGGTCTTTGAAGCTAGTGGTTAGTGACTCACATGAGGAAGCCAAGCTTCTTGGATTGTAGAAATAATCAATTGTTTCAGCCATTGATGAGCCGCACTTGTTGCGGTTCTTTTGTGTTCGATAAGGTAAAGATCAACGGCAAGATCGGGCTCGTTATTCAGTGAGAGTACCGGAACAAGTTGATCGCCAATGTGGCTCAAATCAGTGAGCCTGTGGGAAGCGACCATAACAGTGTTGGTGTGCTGCATGAGTTCGACAAGGGTAAACAATTGTGCACTTTTAAAGACAATATCTCGCTCAATACCTTGTTTCGCAAGGTGAACATCGACGGGGTTGCTAATGCCAATTGCCGAGCGAATGTCTAAGCTCATGTCGACAAACCGATAGCGTAAACAATCTTCCAGTGTGACCGAATCTGCACGAGTAAGTGGATGGTTTTTGGCAACATAAAAAACAGGGTAAGTGGTCCCTATTTTTTGATAGGGAAACTCAATGCTATCGGCCGGTGCGTTAATATGTATTGAAAAGTCGACATCGCGTGATGCCAATTGCTGAACCGGATTGGTCGTTATAGGGAATTCAACCAGGCTTGCGTGCGGCGCTTGCTTGATAAGCGCGGTAGCAAGGGGAGCGGAAAGAAAACTACTCATCAGTGGCGGGATAGAAATAACAAAAGTTTGCTCACATTTTTCCGGAGCGAAGGCCGATTTTGCGACTAGGGATTGGGTCGCGCGCAACAGTTCTGCGAGTGGCATTTCTAAGTCTAACGCTTTCTGTGTTGGTACTAAGCCATTAGACTCCCGATAAAAAAGCGGATCGTCAAACAAGTCTCGTAGGCGACTTAGAGTGCGGCTCATAGCTGGCTGGGAAAGGTATAACGTTTGGGCTGCGCGAGTAACGTTCTTTTCTTTAAGTAAGACACTCAGTGACACCAAAAGGTTGAGATCTAACCGAGACAGTTGTTGCTCTAATGTGACCATTGAAATGCACCAAAGTAATATTTCTTAGTAAATTTGTACATCGGAATGGATAGCAATTCAAGTGTAGAGTGTCACTTAACGCCGTGAGAGCGGTTAGTTTGATGCATTGATCTTATAGCGATAATTTATGAACGAATAGGCACTTCTATTAAATGATGTTTTTATGTTGTTTATTATTTAACTTGGACTTATGACATAATAATGGCGTTGTTTCGTCAATAAAATGACCATTAATATATTCTTTGTATTTTAAGTGGATATATTGAATGTAATATTAATAAAGTCATTGTTCTATTTTTATATTGAATTTATTTTATGTTTTTAATTTGATATTTTAGTTCTGTAATGCATTTTTTTTATTGGTGTTGGTTGTTTTGTGTATTATTCCGATTCGCAGGTATTATTGGCTTGGTTATTGTTGTTGTTCTAATGAAGTACTACGGTAGTAAATGGATGTTCGGCAGTAATAAATTAGTAGGGGAATAAACTATGGATGGTTTGTCATATAAGCAAGCATTTCGATTTTTAGATTGTTCAACAATGGGAGTAAAGAAAGAAGAGGTAAGTGAGTTTTTATTAACTGACGATCGAAGTGATTGGATAGAAAAGCAAATATCGGAATCTTACACCTCTCATGTATCAAGAACTCAGGCTCAACAACAAGATCGTGGTTCTAGTACGGTCAGCGCGGAAATGAGAGTGTGCGGGTGGTTTGATATGGCACTTTGGGACCAAGCGCAATTAAGGCAACGGATGTCGTTTGCTTTGAGTCAAATTCTGGTGGTAGGGGATCACGATGCCCAATTGGCGGCTTACCCATTGGAGCTTGCAAATTACTATGATCTACTTACGACTCATGCGTTTAGTGACTACAAAACACTACTCTATCATGTAACTCGTTCTCCGGTGATGGGGACATATCTGACGATGGTTGGTAATTTGCCAAAGAGTGAGACGGGCGTTAATCCAGACCAGAACTATGCTCGTGAAGTGATGCAACTTTTTACCATTGGTTTGAATCGGCTTAATGATGATGGTTCCTTGTATCTCAACGAGTTCGGTGAACCAGAAGCTAACTATGACGATGCCGACGTAGAGAGTATGGCGCGTATTTTTACTGGCTGGTTCATGTCCGATAGCAATATGTCTGAGCCGATGATAGCGAATGATACCTACCACGATAGGGAAGAAAAGCAGGTATTAGGCGTCACGTTTCCACCGGGCGTCGGTGCTGAAGAAGAGTTGCAGCATATCCTACAGCTATTAGTCGATCACCCCAGTACCGCACCTCATATTGCCACTCTTTTGATTAAGCGTTTTGTCACCTCCAACCCAGGACCTGCTTATGTGCAGCGAGTCGCCACGGTATTTCGTCAGACTCAGGGGAATTTATCTGAAGTCATTAAAGCGATACTGCTTGATGACACTGTACTAAACGGAGAAACAGCAAAGGTTCGAGAGCCCATCTTGGCTATGAGCTTTCTTTATCGCGCTCTCAACAGTCAACCCGGCGGTGGAGGCACAACGGTGCGAAATGCCATGTTATACCAAGAAACATTTGGCCAGTACCCACTCGGTTCGCCGTCGGTATTTAATTTCTATTCTCCCGACTATATGCCTGCAGGAGAGCTAGAGGGGCTGGGTTTAACTGCACCAGAGCTGGCCATTATGGACTGGAATCAAACGATTAAAATGAGCAACATTGCATGGAAGCTGGTGGCGGATAACGGTTACAAAACGAATTCAAACAGTACTAACGAGATATATCCTGATGTGTCTGATTTTGTTGCTGCCGCGGGGGATTTTGAGGCACTGAGTCGTTTGTTTGCTGATCGTTTTTATGGTGGAGAAATACCGCTAGATATTGCTCCAAGACTAGAAGCGTTATGGAACGCCAAAAGTAGTAACAATAAGCCATACGCGATATCCGCCATGCTCTATTTTGCCTTTATTTCACCTAACTTTATGATTCAGGAGTAAGCGGCTATGAAATTATCAAGACGTAATTTTTTGAAAAGTACCGTGTATGGCTCTGCTGCAACATCAATTCCGTTGACGTTGTCACTTCCTTCAAGTGCTTTGGCTAACACGGAGGGAGATTATAAAGCGCTGGTCTGCTTGTTCCTGTTTGGAGGCAATGACTCTTTTAATATGTTGATTCCGGATTCTGGCGAGAATTTGGATAATTATCGTAATGCTCGACCTGCAATACAGCTGTGGGATCATGAAAAGGCTACGCTGGGTAAGCTATTAGATGATCAGCAAAATAATTTAGTACTCAATGGTGCGATGCCTAAAATCGCCTCTTTATTTGAAGAGAAGGTGGCGACCAGCGTTGTCAATGTGGGAACGTTATTAGAACCGACCACCAAAGCCAATTATGGCAATGTCGCACGTTCGCCCAACCTAGGGGCACATAATAAACAACAATTGGCGTGGCAAAGAGGGTGGGGCACACGACAATATCATCCTTATGGTTGGGCTGGCATGATGATGGACATTCTGGCATCCGGTGCTGAGACCATTTCACCCAATATGTCATTTTCCGGTAATGAATTGATGAATGGGCAGGGCGTGCAAGATTTGCGAGTTAGCGCTTCTGGCATTCGTGCCATGTCGTCCTTATCAGTTAATTCAGTGAATAATAATATTGGCAAATTGCTAGCAGATAACAATGCCTCTGTGTTTGGTCGGGCGTATTTACAGCGTTTTCAAGACATTTTAGATTTTCAAACCACACTTGGCGATATGCTAGATCAGCACCCAGAAGATCCTACCATTCCAGCTGGCTACTTAGGAGGCCAGTTTAAGATGGTGAAGAGGCTGATTCAGGCGAGCCAAGGATTGAATCAATCTAGGCAAGTGTATTTTATCTCGTTGGGTGGTTTTGATAATCATAGTAATCAACGCGGTAAGCATGATGATCTACTTGCAACGATTGATGATGCACTCTCCGCTTTTTATGCCTCATTGAAAGCCGATGGCTTGGAGGACAGCGTGACAACATTTACGATGTCCGATTTTGGTAGAACCATAGAGAACAACAGTAATCAAGGCACCGATCATGGCTGGGGAAGTAACCAACTTGTCATTGGCGGAAGTGTTAAAGGCGGCAAAGCGTACGGGCGATATCCGACGTTTGTTAAAGATGGTCCTGACGCGGTAGGCAACAAATTCATTCCAACCACGGCATCGGAACAGTATGCGGCGACGCTATGTCGTTGGTTTGGGCTATCCGATGCAGGAATTGATTATATTTTCCCGACGCTGTCGCCGGATAATGACAATCCATTTCCTAGCCGCTATTTGAGCTTTTTGGGCAGTGACTTAGCACAAAGCCAAAGATTAGATATTGCCCAAGTGAGCGCTTCAGAGACAAGAGTGGATCATACTCCCCAAATGGCGATTGATGGCGATCCTACGACTAAATGGACGGCGAAAGGGTTAGGGATACAGTTTGAGATTACTTTAACGAACTTAGCGATGGTCAATGTTCTTAGAGTATCGCAGGCTAAAGGGGATGTAAGGCAGTATCTGATGGATATATCGGTGAGTGGCGATGGTGTTACATTTACGCCTCTGCTGAGTTATCTTTCTCCTGGCAATAGTACTGGATTCGTTGATATTGATTTGGGCACTCAGGAAGCAAAAATTATTCGACTGACATGTAATGGCAATAATGATTCTGTTAATGCAGGTTTGGTTCGTTGGAATAATTTCCAAGAAATTGAAGTGTGGGGGATAACTCAATAGCGCGCATTCAAAGTCTGCGGATGAGATACAGGCGCATGCAGTAAGACAGAACCCACGTCCATAGAGTCGGTGTCGAGATGACTCTGTGAGCGTGGGTTGTTATTTGTACGTAGGATAGAGATCTATACAGCGAGATAAGGTAAAGGTGTTACTTTACGGCAGCAGCGCTTGGGTCTGACAGTGCTGTCACACACGCTAAGCTAATATCTTGGTTAATATAGGCCATGCCAAGTTGTTTAAGAAAAGCCATACGATCGGCATTTCGTAAATCGATATTTGGGACAGCCAGTCCGTTCTTCTCATAGAGACTCGCTAAGTGCGCCATAAATTGCTCGCCACTGTCCATGAGTAAGAGGCTCATGGCACCCACATCCGGTTTGACGTTGGCATTTTGTTTCTCTGACAAGGTGACCGCAAGTACAATAGGCTGCTCAGAACCTTCAAATCGTGCACGTCGCTCTCGTACGGTCTGCGTAGCCCAGTAATAAGCCAGTTCTTTACTCTGCGTTAAAAACACCGGTTCGACGGATTCCGTATAGTTATTGCCGATCGTGGCCATGGTATTTCTAGCGGCTTCATTTAGTGCTTTGTCACCAGAGCGTTTCAGCCCTTGACCTTGGATGGAAGCGAGCAGTGCTGATGACGTGCCGTGATACCAAATGTCACTGGTGGCAAAACCATCGTCAGACAGTAATTGTTTTGTATCTTGAAGATATAAAGGCGTATCAGTCATAGGCGTTCTCAACAAACAATGAATTTTAAGTGTAGTCGCTGTATTCACTACTTTAACAAAGTCTTAGAGATAAAAAAGCGACCCGAAAGCCGCTTTTCTCTCATTACTTCAACCAGTTTCTCTTATTACTTTAACCAGTTTTACTCATTGGCTCACGAGTGAGTTATGGGCTCGTGAGTTCATGGATTAGTTAAATTGGTTAGAAGTGTTCAATGCACCACCAGCTTTTAGCGCATTTTCGCCAGCAAAGTATTCTTTGTGGTCGTCACCAATGTCAGAACCAGACATGTTTTGGTGTTTAACACAAGCGATGCCTTGGCGGATTTCTTTACGTTGTACGTTTGCTACGTAACCTAGCATGCCCTGGTCGCCAAAGTACTCTTTAGCCAGATTATCCGTAGACAGTGCTGCAGTGTGGTACGTTGGTAGCGTGATTAGGTGATGGAAAATACCCGCTTCACGTGAAGAGTCTGCTTGGAATGTACGGATGCGCTCATCAGCACGAGTAGACAGTTCTGTTTCATCGTAGTCCGCGCTCATTAGGTTTGAACGGTCGTAGGCCGACACATCTTCACCCGCTTCAACCATTGCGTCGTACGCTTGTTGGCGGAAGTTAAGCGTCCAGTTGAACGATGGTGAATTGTTATAAACCAGTTTCGCATTAGGGTGAACAGCGCGAACACCGTCCATCATTTCTTTAATTTGACCTATGTGCGGCTTTTCAGTTTCAATCCACAGTAGATCGGCACCTGCGTTAATTGCTTCGATACAGTCAAATACACAACGGTCTTCACCAGTACCTTGACGGAATTGGTACAAACCAGATGGTAAACGCTTAGGACGAACCAGCTTGCCGTCGCGGTTAAAGCATACGTCGCCTTCTGCCATGTCCGCTACATCGATTTCTTCTACATCTAAGTAAGAGTTGTATACGTCACCTTGGTCACCTGGCTCTTTAACTACCGCGATTTCTTTAGTAAGGCCAGCACCTTGTGAATCGGTACGCGCAACAATGATGCCGTTGTCGATACCCAGTTCAAGGAAGGCATAACGAAGCGCACGTAGCTTAGCGTGGAAATCGGCATGAGGCACCGTTACTTTACCGTCTTGGTGACCACATTGCTTTTCATCAGCTACTTGGTTTTCAATTTGTAGACAGCACGCGCCCGCTTCAATCATTTGTTTTGCCATTAGGTAAGTCGCTTCTGCGTTACCAAAACCAGCATCGATATCAGCGATGATTGGCACAACGTGTGTGACGTGGTTGTCAATTTGGTCTTGAATCGCATCTTGTGCACTCACATCGCCTGCTTCACGTGCATCGTCTAGTGCACGGAATAGACCTCCTAGCTCACGGGCATCCGCTTGGCGCAAGAAGGTATAGAGCTCTTCAACAAGACCAGCAACCGAGGTTTTTTCATGCATAGATTGGTCTGGTAGTGGGCCGAAGTCAGAGCGAAGTGCCGCAACCATCCAACCAGAAAGGTAAAGGTAACGTCGGTCTGTTTTGCCACCAAAATGCTTCTTAATAGAAATCATTTTTTGTTGACCAATGAAACCATGCCAGCAACCTAGTGATTGTGTGTACTGAGAGCTATCTGCGTCATAAGCCGCCATATCAGCACGCATAATATCTGCCGTATATTGCGCGACATCTAGACCTGTCTTGAATTTATTTTGAGCACGCATACGAGCCGCAGATTCTGGATTAATAGCATCCCACGGAGCACCAGCAGTGCGTTTAGCAACTTCGATCATTTCGATATCTTGTGTGATTTGCGACATAACTCTTCCTTAGTTTCAGTTGGATATGTGGCCAAACCGGCCTGGGCTAAATCTTAACCATGGACAAAGCGTAAGCGATTGTGTGATAATTTTGTTAATTTATAGTTATTATATTCGGTATTTATTTTATGAATATTGCTCGTATAGACCTTAATTTACTTGTGTATTTAGACACTTTGCTTAGAGAGCGAAACGTAACCCGAGCAGCGAATCAGTTGGGGATCACTCAACCGGCAATGAGTAATGGACTACGTCGATTAAGGGATTTATTTGAAGACCCTTTATTGGTGAGAACGAGCGAGGGCATGATTCCAACCGAGCGGGCGCAAAAGCTACAGCCTGTGATTAGAAATGTACTCGCCAACGTTGAGAAAGCACTGCAACCCACCACTGAATTTAATGCAGAAGACAGTGAGCGAGTTTTTAGGATCATGGCTAGTGATTACGCGGAGTCAACACTTATTCAGCCTTTATTGGAACGGCTAAGTGAAATCGCACCTAAAATACGCCTTGATATCATGACGCCCAGTGATGTGAGCTACCAAGATGTTGAGCAGGGCACCGTCGATATAATTATTAACCGCTTTGATGATATCCCCCAGTCCTTCCATCAAATGAGTCTTTGGCATGACGGCTTCTCTTGTTTATTTAGTCGAGATAATCCGATTGCAGAAAACTTCGATATTTTCTCTTATCTAAAAGCCCAGCATATTTGGGTGAGTAAAACCGGAATGGGTACAGGCGTGGGTATAAACCCGAGTGAAGCGCAGAAACTGGGTTGGATTGATGAAGCATTAATGCGTATCGGTAAGACACGTAATATCACGGTATTTACTCGCCACTACCTGTCGGCAGTGCTGTTTGCACAACAGAAAAATCTTATTCTTACTATTCCGAGTAAAGCTGCGCAATCACAGCGCAATAACCCCAAACTGATGATTAAACCTGCCCCTTTTGCCATTGAACCATTTGAAGTAAAGATGGCATGGAGCCCTTTGTTACAGAGTAATCCTGATCACCAATGGATGCGTCGATTGATTAAAAGCGTCGCGAATGAAATAGAGAGTGGTGTGACGGAATAGTCCCCTTAATTGGGTATTTAGTATGTGAATGTTCACTATAAGTGGCATAAATTAGCTAAATTATCATCCATTACGTAGAGTTTTCTTTATACGTAATCGGTAAATTCGAGAGAGATCCTATGAGCAATCGTATTCAACAGGGAAGCTTGAGCATTGATAGCTCCCTCTACGCGTTAGTAAATGAACAAGCTATCCCAGGAACAGGGATTAATGCTGATGAATTTTGGCAGTCGTTTGAAACGATTCTTAGTGATTTAGCCCCAAAGAATAGGGCGTTACTCATTAAGCGTGATGATCTTCAGCATCAGATAGATGTGTGGCATCAAGAACGTGCAGGGCATGCCCTTGATGCGGCAGAATATAAAGCGTTTTTGCAACAGATTGGTTATTTGGTTGCGGAAGGCGAAGACTTCCAAGTCGAAACCGCGAATGTGGAGCCTGAAATTGCCACTCAAGCGGGGCCGCAGCTGGTGGTGCCGATAATGAATGCTCGATTCGCTCTGAATGCTGCCAATGCTCGTTGGGGGAGTTTGTATGATGCTCTGTATGGCACGGATGTTATCAGCGAAGATAATGGCGCAGAGAAAGGCGGCAGTTTTAACCCAGTTCGTGGAGCGAAGGTTGTGGCCTATGCTCGAGAGTTTCTTGATGAAGCCGCACCACTAAACGGCGTTTCACATAAAGATGTCACGCAATACAGTATTTCAGACGTGAGCATTGGTAATACTTTAACGGCGACGCTGGGGAACGGTGAGGAAGTGACGTTAATGGACGGCACCCAATTTATCGGATACCAAGGTGAGGCAACCGCACCATCCTGCATTCTTCTTAAGCACAATAACCTGCATATTGAAATTCAGATTGATCCAAGTGCTCCTATCGGCAGTGTGGACGCAGCCGGTATCAAGGACGTTGTCGTTGAAGCGGCGTTAACCACGATTATGGACTGTGAAGATTCTGTTGCTGCTGTTGATGGTGAAGATAAAGCTCTGGCGTATCAAAACTGGCTCGGTTTAATGAAGGGTGATTTACAAGAGTCGCTGGAGAAAAATGGTAAAACCATAGTGCGACGACTTAATGCGGACCGACATTATACCAGTGTGACGGGCGGAGAAATTTCGCTAAAAGGTCGCAGCATGCTGTTTATCCGTAATGTGGGCCATCTAATGACTAACCCTGCGATCATTGATGCCGATGGGAATGAAGTGCCTGAGGGTATTATGGATGGCATGATTACGTCACTTATCGCTATGCACGATCTTAAAGGGAATAGCGCGTATCAGAACTCGACGGCGAACAGCATTAATATTGTAAAACCTAAGATGCATGGCCCTGAAGAAGTGGCATTTACCAATGAATTATTTGGTCGCATTGAAGAGGCGCTAGGCCTTGAACGTAATACCATTAAAGTGGGTATTATGGATGAAGAGCGTCGTACTTCGGTCAACCTTAAAGAGTGTATTCGAGCAGCAAAAGAGCGTGTGGTCTTTATCAATACTGGCTTTTTAGATCGTACAGGTGATGAAATCCATACCAGCATGGAGGCGGGACCGTTTGCACCTAAGGTTCAACTAAAATCAATGACCTGGATCGGTGCCTATGAAGATCAAAATGTGGATTTAGGCTTAGCGTGTGGGTTGCAAGGCAAAGCTCAGATTGGTAAAGGCATGTGGCCTGAGCCAGACAATATGGCAAAGATGATGGATGCGAAAATAGGCCACCCTCAGGCAGGGGCAAATACCGCATGGGTGCCATCGCCAACAGCCGCGACGTTACACGCCCTCCATTATCATAAAGTAAGTGTACCGAGTCGTCAGAAAGAGCTCCGTGAACGTGTTCGAGCAAACGTCGATGATATTTTGACAATTCCTTTGTTAGGCAAGCAAAAGCTAACGGCGAAAGATATCCAGAATGAACTGGATAACAACACGCAGGGCATTCTTGGCTATGTGGTGCGTTGGATTGACCAAGGAGTGGGCTGTTCAAAAGTGCCGGATATTAACAATGTTGGCTTGATGGAAGATCGCGCGACATTGCGTATTTCTAGTCAGCACATTGCTAACTGGTTACGACATGGTATTTGTGGAAAAGCCCAAGTAATGGAAACCATGCAGCGCATGGCCGCAGTGGTCGATGAACAGAATGCAGGTGATCCTAGTTATCAAAATATGGCACCAAACTTTAAAGAGAGCATTGCGTTTTCCGCAGCGTGTCAGTTGGTGTTTGAAGGTTGTGCTCAGCCAAGTGGCTATACCGAACCCGTACTGCATGCAATGCGTTTAAAGCTAAAAGCTAATACATAAAACCGTTCCCCCGTAAACTGCCCAAGTTCCCGCGCTTTCGAGCGCGGTTTTTTTTGCTTTATTTCTCGTCATTAAATGCGCCGATTTTGCTGATCACCATAGTTATTTGCTGCTCACTATAGTTATTTTCTGTCCAAAATAGTTATCTCGTCCAATGATAATTACCTATCAACACAATGATATATCTATGATTTACCTTATATTCATTGTGGTGAGATTTGGATACAATCAGAAAAATTGATCTTAGGTAGTACACGATGAACAGTAATAATAACCAAGCCGCTCGTGAGTTGTTAAGTCACCGAGTTGCTGGCATGAAAGCACCACGAATGAGTGAATTGTTGCGTCCACGCACGCTTGAAGAAGCACTGCAGATCCAATCAGCAATGATTGCGCTGCATAGCGATAAAGTGGGCGGGTGGAAGTGTTTACTTCCGTTGTCTGAAGACAAATTTATAGTGGCGCCAATTTTTGCTAATAGTATACAGCGAGGCGAACGTTGCGAGCTTTTTGCTGATAACAGTCAGGCACGGGTTGAACCTGAAATTGCCTTTGTTTTAGCTAAGTCATTACCTGCCAACCCAGCAGGCTACTCTGAAGCTGAAATTAATGATGCGATTGGTTCTTGCCATATGGCTTTAGAGTTGATTCAAGCTCGCTTTGCAGAGGACAGTGGCGCTGAATTTTATGAAGTATTAGCGGATTGTTTAGTCAACCAAGGTTTGTTTATCGGCCCAGAAATTGAACGAGATAAAGCATTTTTGGCGGCGAAGGTGGGCATCTCGATAACTCAAGAAGATCTGGTTCAAGTCTTTTCTGGCAAGCACCCTAACTCGTTACCGCAAAACCCTATCTACTGGTTGATCAATACCATGACGCGTCGCGGGATGGAGTTTGCAGCAGGTGAGGCGATTATTACTGGATCGTATTGCGGGGTTGTTGAAGTGGATTTTGACCAGCCGACATTGATTCAATATGAAGGTCTAGGGGAATACTCTATTACGTTTGATGAGAAAAAATAGTGAGGATGGTGTAATGAGATGGTGTAGTGAGTTAGTGTAGCGGTATTTCAATAATGGTAGACGTGGCAGCGCCTACCATTATTTATATGAGTTCAGACTAGATCGGATAACATCGCTATACTGCGGATGTTAATTCTCACTCCAGTTGAATTTACTTTCATCAACGCCGTCTTTTGCTTCTTTCAATCGTTCTTGACGGAAGCGTTCTTCGTTACGTGCGGCGTCGATTTCTTGCATGATAGCGGCTAAATCAGCTTCGACGGTATTTTCTTGTACCTTACCCGTGAGTTCGACTTCCGGCGTAAGTTCGCCTTTTTCGTACAGCGCCCACATTTCTTTGGCATATTCTGTACTGGACAACTCTGGGGCGAATTGGCTGTAATAATCGCGGATATTGTTGACATCACGCGTTAACATCCATTCTGCATTGTTATTGGCTGAAGCGTCTACTGCTTGTGGTAAGTCGATAATAACCGGACCATATTCATCCACTAACACGTTAAATTCTGACAAATCGCCATGAATAAGCCCAACACAAAGCATTTTGACGATATAACCCATCATTACATCGTGATCCTCAACGGCTTGCTCGGCGGACATGGTCACGTCGTTGAGTCGAGGGGCAACATAGCCTTCATCATCGGTGATCAGCTCCATCAGTAGAACCCCATCAAAGCAACCATAGGGAGAAGGGACTCGAACACCAGCTTCGGCTAATTTGTATAACGCATCGACTTCCGCATTTTGCCAAACTTTCTCTTGCTGTTCACGACCAAAGCCAGATCCTTTTTCCATCGCGCGCGCGCGGCGGCTATTACGCACCTTACGGCCTTCACGATAAGCAGACGCTTTTTTAAAGCTGCGCTGACTTGCTTCCTTGTACACTTTCGCACAACGGATGGTTTCGCCACAGCGTACAATGTACACGGACGCTTCTTTGCCACTCATAAGTTGGCTTGTCACCTCGTCGACGAGACCGTCGTCGACCAAGGGCTGTATTCGTTTAGGTATTTTCATCGCATCGTTATACCTTACTTAGCGGCAAAATGGCATGTTAAGTTGAAAAATAAGCTGGGATTTTTGCGTCATGATGAGCATCTTAGCCGAAATTCGCAGTTCATTTGCTAAACCTCACTCCCCCTCCTATGGTTTTAGTCACAGTTACTTTTTGTCCATCCGCGTGTTTTGGTGCGTACAACAGGCTTGTAAGACGGATTAAGCGGTTACGTCTTCATGCTAATTTCGGGTTGCTTTTTGCGCTGAAACCAGAGGATGTCGGTAAATAGATTGAAGCAGATTTCTTCGTAGTAGCTTCAGCAACACAGAGTTTCTATCAAAAAACGTACCTATCAAGGATTTGTGTCATGGGAAGAAAGTGTGTGATGGGAAAAAATTGGGTTGCAAACAGAATGGGCGACAAGCTGTTGCTCATTGTGTTGTGTGTATTACTCTTTGGTGCGCCGAGCCTCTCAAGTGCGGATGAAAAATTTACTCTTGGAGAGCAGAAAGCCAAAGTCTGTATGGCGTGTCATGGTGTGAATGGTATATCCAGTATTGAATCCTATCCCAATTTGAGAGGGCAGAAGATGGCTTATCTCATCACTTCACTTAAGAGCTATCAGTCGAGAGAACGCTCCGCTGGACTGGCTGTGTTAATGCAGCAACAGGCCGATGCATTATCAGACAAAGACATGTCGGACATTGCTTACTACTACTCAATGCTTGGTTCCATCAGTGAGAGTACAGATAAGGCGAGTCATTCAAATAGCGATGAAAATCTGCCTGTTTCTGGCACATCTGATTAGGGGGCGTCACATGGAAGATACGTCCGCGCAATTCAATATTAACGTCGTTAAATACTTCATTGTCGCTTCGCTAATATGGGCCATTTTAGGGATGATTATTGGGGTGGTTTTGGCGGCGCAGTTATATTGGCCAGCGTTGAATTTTGACTCACAATACATACAGTTCGGTCGATTGCGTCCTTTGCATACGTCGGGCGTTATCTATGGGTTTGTCGTGAATATTTTGATGGGGACATCACTCTACATCGCGCAACGTACTGGTCAATGCAACCTCTATAACAAAAGCCTAGCTTGGATGGTTTTTTGGGGGTGGCAATTAGTATTACTACTGGCGGTGTTAACACTGCCAATGGGCTATACCACATCAAAAGAGTACGCTGAACTTGAATGGCCGATTGATTTACTCATTGTATTGGTTTGGGTGCTTTATGCCGTACTGTTTTTCGGTACCATCGGTCAACGAAAAGTGCAGCATATCTTTGTGGCCAACTGGTTTTTTGCGGCATTTATCATTGTTGTTGCGATGATTTTTGTGGTGAATAACTTAGCCATGCCAGCCTCGTTTATGAAGTCCTATTCGGTGTTTGCTGGCGCTCAAGATGCCATCGTACAGTGGTGGTGGGGTCATAATGCGGTTGGTTTTCTCCTAACGGCAGGTGTCATAGGCATGAATTATTACTTCATACCTAAAGTGTCGGAAAGACCCATTTATTCCTATCGACTGTCGGTGATCCACTTTTGGGGGTTGGTGGGATTTTACACTTGGGCGGGGACGCACCATCTTATTTACTCTTCGGTGGCGGTCTGGGTACAAAACATCGGCATAGTCATGTCTCTTATCCTTTGGCTACCGTCATGGGGGGGGGCTTTCAATAGTGCGATGACGTTACTGCAAAATAAGAAAAAATTGAAATCAGACTACATCATGCTGTTCTTCTTTTCAGCCATTCTCTATTACTGTCTTGCGACGTTTGAAGGGCCTCTGCTTGCGATTCGTTGGTTCAATATGGTGGCGCACAATACGGAATGGGTCATTGGTCACGTGCATTCCGGGGCGCTAGGTTGGGTGGGGATGTCGGGCATTGCGGTGTTTTACTACTTCATTCCGAGGCTGTGGGGTAAAGAAACGCTGTGGTCAAATAGGCTAATAAAATGGCACTTCTGGTTGGCCCATGCTGGTGTGGCGATTTATGCCATCGCCCTTTGGGTCGCTGGCATCGGTGAAGGGTATATGTGGTTGGCGCAAAGCGATAACGGGTCACTGTTATATAGCTTTGTTGAAGCAATGGATTATAAGGCACCTTGGCTGTTTTTACGTTTCTTCGGTGGCGCATTATTTGTACTTGGCTTACTTCTGATGGCATTCAATTTATTCAAAACGGTTCGCTCTCCGGCCACTGTTGTTGCAAAGGAGGCTTGATATGACAGCTGATTTCACTAAATCTGTAGGCATACTGATTGTAAGCACGGTGGTCGTGGCTTCCTTTTCTTTACTGGTTTGGGTTGTGCCTAATATTGTCAGAGGACCTGAGATTGCGATCGGAAGCGCGGCACTGCCGTTGACGGCAATAGAAGTCGCTGGGCGAGATATTTATATTAGCGAAGGCTGTCACGTCTGCCACACGCAAATGGTGCGTCCGCTTGATCCTGAGATTGCCCGGAATGGTCGCGCGAACAAAGAATCGGATGACATTTATGAGTTTCCCAATTTGTGGGGGTCGAAGCGTACCGGGCCCGATCTCACCAATATGGGCAGAAAATATTCAGACCAATGGCATACCATCCACCTTATCAACCCCCGTCAAGTTGTCCCTACGTCCATCATGCCGTCTTACCCGTGGCTGTTTGAGCAAAAACTGTCGGGTGATGATATCACTGGAAAAATGGAGACGCTTCGTGATCTTGGTGTTCCATACTCAGCTGAAGACATCGCAGATGCGCGATTACAGGTCCGAGGTAAAACAAAAGGGGAAGCACTCATTCGATACCTTCAAAGTCTAGGTGTTGATACCTCAGAGGAGGCACTGTAATGGATTCAATTGAATTGAATGGTTTTTGGAATCTATGGGCCGTGGTAGGAACCGTTGTGTTCTTTGTACTGATGGTAGGTGTGGTGATTAAATATTGGCGCAGTAATCACCATGCAGATGAGCATCACACAATTGGCTCCTTTGACGGTATCGATGAAAACGATGCGCCTCCCCCTAAGCTACTGTTTGTCTCTTATTTTATCGCTTTTAGCCTCTCACTTGGCTACTTAGTTCTCTACCCTGGACTGGGTAACTGGCAAGGGTTGATCAACTGGCAGCAAAGTGACGACAAATTAAGCCAAGTGAACACGAGCTTGAGTAATCAGATGGCGGACATCAGTGATAAACGCTTAGTGAACTTGGCAATGAATCCTGACGTTGTGAGTTCGGGTCGAGGACTGTTTCAAACTCATTGCGCGGCTTGTCACCGAAATAATGCCCAAGGTGCTAAGCATTTTCCTAATTTAATCGATAATGAATGGCTTTACGGGGGGAGTGATGCGGAAATTATTCACTCTATTACTCTGGGTAGAAATGGCGCGATGCCGGGATGGGTAGATGCGATTAACCCCGATGATATTGCCAAAATTTCCTACTATTTAGCGTCATTAAATCAGCGACACACCGATGTGCCAGCCGTGAAAGTCGCGTTAGGAAAGGGGCTATTCACTCAGTATTGTGCCTCTTGTCATGGCGATGGCTCTGTAGCCAATAGTCAGCTTGGTGTGCCAGACCTTTCTGATCATGTCTGGTTGCATGGCGGTAGTATTGAAGAGATTCAACATACGATTCGAAATGGTCTCAATAACGTAATGCCGGCCTTCGGTCAGCAGCTTTCTCAAGACGAAATCTTGGCGATTGGCGCCTATATGACGAAGTCTCGATTGGATGAGGATGCGAAATTGGCAAGTTTGGATCCTGCGTTAGTGCAGCAAGGCGAGTATTTGGCCTACGCCGGAGATTGCGTGGCTTGCCATAGCGCCGAAGGGGGAGAACCTTTTGCTGGTGGACTGCCATTTGTTACGCCATTCGGCACTATCTATTCAACCAACATTACCCCTCATATGTCAGAAGGGATAGGGTTGTATGACTATGAAGACTTCAAAGCCGCCCTAGTTGCTGGGAAGGGGTTACATGGCTATCTATACCCTGCAATGCCTTACACGTCTTATCAATATATGACTGATCAAGACATGCTTGCGTTGTGGGAATACATGCAATCTACCGCCGCAGTCTCAAGGCAGAATGATCGTAATCAAATGATGTTTCCTGCCAATATTCGTCTTGGTTTGTTGGGGTGGAATCTCGTGTTTATGGATACCGCCGTACTTGATTACCAACCTCCTAGTGAACTGAAAGGTAACATTTCTGATCTCGAAAAATGGCAGAAAGGTAAGTACTGGGTCGCAGGGCTCGGGCACTGTTCTGAATGCCATACACCGAGAAATATCGCTCAAGCGTTGGACACGGATAGGATCTTTCAAGGCAACCTTATTGATGGTTGGAATGCTCCTAATATCAGTGCTAACGAGCTCTATATGGATGGTTGGGACGAAAAGTCACTGTCAGATTTTTTACACACAGGACATTCAGACAAAGGTTCGGCCTTTGCCGGTATGGCGGATGTTATTAAGAATAGTTTGAGCCGAATGACTCGAGAAGACATCGAGTCCATGTCTTACTATCTACTAATTGGGGATACGAATAACGTTATTCACAAGGAGACGGTTGTACTAGAACCAACCGGGTTTACTGACGCAGCTTACGCCAATGAAGTCTACGCAACCTACAATCAAACCTGTGGTGCCTGTCATGGTGAAGATGGTAAAGGGCGTGACCCTATTGCACCGACGTTATTAAACAATGGCATCATCATGCACAGTGACCCTTTCAACACTATTGCAGTAACGTTGAGGGGACTGCAGCCAAGCTATCTAGATGAAGAACGTAACTTTATGCCGATGGTGAGTTTCAATGATGTTTTATCGGATACAGCCTTAGCTGAGTTGATTTCTTTTGTGCGAATACACTTGGGAGCACGTGAAATACCGGTTACCCGAGACCAGGTCAGGCAGGTAAGAGAGACGCTTGAAAAAGCGGGTTATACGGGTGGCTTGCATACCACGCCAGATATGTATGATGAGCGGGATCAAAATATTAATGTTAACTAATATTCGTTAACGCCAACTGACGAGTAACGAGGGTGACGAATGGCGTGATGGTACGATGTAGACCGTATTTTGGGTTATTATTTGACGGGAAACTAATCCGTATTGCTGTCGGTTAGTCCATTAATTGGTGTGGGTTACTTTGGCATTTTGTGTGGTATTGGTTAGGATAGTCCGATCATTAAATGAATAAAGGGCAAATATGCAGCCCTGCTCTTGGTTTATTAACTCATGTACTGTGCAACCTTATCACCAGAACTCAAAATAAGTTGGCAATCTTCCCTAGAACAATTATGTCTTGCGACACATTCAAATGGTCGATTATTGATTCTAGATAGAACGATGCACTGGTCCTGTTATTGTGAGTATAAAGTATCTGCATTAGAGGCGTGCTTTGACGACGTTCTGTCACAAACGCTGAGAGAGTTTACGTTTCCTCATCTTGAGATCTTGGCCAAGAATAAGGGAAGTACGACCCTGTATTTTGCACCTATTTGGGGGCCGAACGAGCAGTTGTTCGCTGTTCTGGTGCTGTTTTCACATTCTTCTGAGCATATAAATCCTCAGAATTTGATGGAGTCCGTTGCAGGCCGAGTGAGCTTTGATATCTATGCTCATGCGAGGAAAGAGCAACAAAGCGAAGCGGGAGTCGGTCATCACGATTTCCACAATGAAACTGTCAATGACGCAAGCCGAGTACCAACCTTGCAGGAATTCATTGATGCGCTTGAAGATCATACTTGGGTAAAAAGTGCCGATGGTCGCTATGTCATGATTAACCATAGCGTAGAAAAGGCATGGAATTACAGTAGTGCTCAAGTCCATGGAAAAACCGACATCGAGTTATTTGACGCCGATCGTGCAAAACTCTTTGCTGCCGCGGATCAAACCGTGATAGACGCTAACCATCAAGTCACTATTGAAGAATGTTTGGTGATGGATGACGAAGAAAATAAACTCTGGTTAGAAACGATTAAGTCACCTATTCGAGATAACGGCGGAGCATTGGTCGGGGTGTTAGGCATGACTCGCAATGTCACTCGTCGTAAGGTCGTTGAAACTTGGCTCTCGGTGACGTCAGAAATCTTTAATAACTTTCAAGAAGGCATGTTCATTACCGATGCACGCGGTAACATTTTGGATGTAAACAGTGCCTTTGTACGTATCACGGGCTATGAGCTGTCTGATGTTATTGGAACTAACCCCCGCTTCCTCCAATCAGGACATCACGACATCGCGTTCTATCAAGATATGTGGGCAAAACTGGCCATTGATGGGCAGTGGAAAGGGGAGTTTATAAACCGTAAAAAAAATGGTTCCATTTACCCTCAAATGACCACAATCAGTGTATTAAAGGATGAAGACAATACCTTGATGCATCATATTTGTGTGTTCGAAGATATCTCAGCTCAAAAGGCAGATGAAGAGAACTTGCGAAGAATGGCGTTTTACGACCCGCTGACTAATTTACCCAATAGGGTCCATTTAAGCAGCCTATTGGAGCAGCACATCGAAGCCGGGCGTAAGCATCACAAGTCATTTGCCACCTTGTTTCTAGATCTTGATCACTTTAAGCATATCAATGATAGCCGGGGGCACCTGTATGGTGACCAGTTGTTGGAGCAAGTGGCGCAGAGGTTAAATACCGTGCTAGAACATCGAGCAAACATTGCTCGTATCGGTGGCGATGAGTTTGTCATTGTATTATCTGATTTCGACTCTGAAGGTGAACTCCTTGATACCATCGATGGTATTATGGGGGTCTTTAATTCATCATTTATACTCGATCAGCATGAGTCGCTTAGAGTCTCTGCTAGCATCGGTGTCGCCTTATATCCTAAAGATGGCCACGATAGCGAAACCTTGTTAAAAAATGCCGATACGGCGATGTACCTTGCGAAAAAGAATGGACGCAATGGGTATGCATTCTACTCCCCGGATCTGACTAAAAGTTCGGTACTACACGTTCGGATTCAATCTGCACTTCATGAGGCGTTGGAAAAGAATCAGTTTTACTTGGTTTATCAGCCTCAATACTCGCTTGCGGATAATCGTTTAATTGGCGTGGAAGCTCTGCTCCGGTGGCAACATCCTGATTTAGGTCTTATCCCGCCGAGTAGCTTTATACCGATTGCCGAGAAAACAGGTTTAATTCAAAAAATTGGTGCTTGGGTGCTAAGAGAGTCTTGCCTTCAGGGCAACCGCTGGCTAGATGAAGGTCGGGATTTTGGCCGTATCGCTGTCAATGTGTCTGCATTACAACTACAAAACTCAGATTTTTTTCCTGTGCTTGAAGCGGTATTAGAGGAAACCCGTTTTCCAGCGAAGCGACTCGATATTGAAATTACCGAGACATTTTTACTGTTTAACCCAGAGAAAGCGATTGCAACATTGGAGCAGTTGAGTTCATTGGGGATAGAGATATCACTTGATGATTTTGGCACGGGCTATTCGTCATTGTCTTATTTAAAAGGTTTACCAATTAACAAACTTAAAATAGATCAATCATTTGTAAAAGACGTGCCGGACAATAACGACAGCAATGCCATTGTAAATGCTATTGTAGCAATGGGGCAGGCGCTATGCCTTAAAGTTGTTGCTGAAGGGGTAGAGAGCTTACAGCAATCTGAATATTTAAAACAAAAAGGCTGCGAATATGGTCAGGGCTATTTATTTAGCAAGCCACAAAGGCCAGAACGTTTGTTTATTTAGAGTGTAGAACCTAGAACCTAGAACCTAGAACCTGGAGCGTCTGCGCTAAGTGATTCAATCTCCTAATAGCTTGCTTATTTGACCTCATTTAGGTGAGGCGTAACTGAGATGATAAAGCCCCCACGTGATTCACGCGGGGGCTTTTGAGCAGTCTATGATGTTGAAGTGCTGTATTAGTTAGCTTTCAGCGTCATTAAGCTCCATGTTTTGTTGAGGTTTTGATTGTTCGGCGGCCGCCAACATTTTGCGAATAGCAATTGAGGCAAGAAATGCCACCAAGACCATGACAACCGCTAACACAGTCAGTAATGAAAAGTAACCGCCATACACTTGCTGTACAAACTCTTGAGTAATTTCTTGCCCTTTCTCCGCTGCAATTGACGTGGAGAATACCGCTCCAACAATGCCAGATAGTGCAATCGCAACAGAAAACAAACTGACTGAAAAGTTTTCAATGTGCTTAGGTGCAACAGACAAGATAAACGCCACAACAAGCGAGCCCACAATGACTTCAGCAAACGCTTGGAAGAAGTGAATTACTAAGAATACTTCTGGTCGAATGACGACGCTCTCGCCAATGTTTTTCACCGCAAATGCAAGAATACCAAAGGCGATAGCGGTCAAGATAAAGGAAAACCCTATCTTTGTAGCAGTGGTAAAGTGAATATTGCGCTTTTCTAAACTAGAAAACGTACCTGCAATCACTGGGCCTGCGACGATGCACCATAGCGGGTTCATTGACATTGAGGCTTCTGGAGCAATCGGGATCAGTCCGAATAAATCGCCACGCATGGTGTTGATCGTTACCATGGTCATAGATGTCATCATTTGACCATAATAGACAAAAAATGCAGTAGTCAGCGCCGTGACGATAAGAATGGTACCCATACGTAAACTGTCGGCTTTTTCCGCTTTTAGCATCAACGAGATGAAGTAGCCAATGGCCGCGAGCCCAATGGCATAAACGATATTTTTGCCAATATCCATGTTAGAAAACATGAAAAACACCATACCGATCATGGCAAGTGAGGTGATGGCAAAAAGTATCCAGTTTTTAGTTGAAACCGCAGCTTGATCGATGTCTGCACCAACGCCTTGAAGCTGTTTTCGGAAGAGAATAAGCATGCAAAAAGCGGCAAAGGCAAGCAATCCTGACAATAGGAAGCTACCGTAAAACCCAATAACAAGGACAAACATAGGGAATAAGTACTGGCCGAGAAGCGCACCAACATTGTTCACGGAATAGTTTACAGGGTAGCCGTTCTCAAAATCTTCTTGGCTTTTGAACGTGCGCTTATAAAGGCTTGGATAAGAAGGGGACATTAAGCCACGTGCATAACTGGCGAGAGCAATACCAGCCAAACTCATTGGAACGTTGATGGTAGACGCGCCAAGTACTAATAGAACGTAACCAGCACTAAACCCGAAATAGGCGATGCTAAGCGAGCGATACGCCCCTAAGAACTTATCGGCAATAAATCCACCGGCAATAGCAAAGAGAGGGCCAATTGATGAAAATGCCCCAACTACCATCATGGTGTCAGCTTCACTGTAACCTAAGTTTTCTAAGAAAAATCGCGTGAGGATAACCATGACACCATAGAACGACAGACCAAACATCATCTGGCAGAACATCATGGACTTATTTAGTTTATTCCACATAATAAAACCCTTAACTGTTAATTAAAACTAGTTTATAAGACTGACTGTAGAGTAACAGACACGATATGTTACATATTGAGATGTGACAGTATTGTGTGGGGTGTGAGCACGACAATTTCTAATCCAAAGCGTTAGTTTTATTTGTGCTTGATGGAATGGTGAGCGGGTTGCTCAAGTATTGAGCGAGTATTAGACCAGTGATGCGGTGTCGGGTCGTGGTTCTGATTAGTCTAAGGCAAGGTGATCAAACACGATCACCTTGCCTTGTGCATTTCGATGAGATTCTGCTTCTTTGTCAGCAGTATTACAGCACAAGCCCCCCATCGACAGCCAAAACCTTACCGTTATAAAAATCATTCTCGATGATGAATTGTGCGGATTTCGCGATTTCGACATCTTGTCCAAGGCGTTTAACGGGAGCCATTTGTTCAAGTCTGCTGAGCGCTTCTGGCTTCATAGAAGCAGTCATAGCGCTGTAACAAGCGCCAGGCGCGATAGCTGCGGCGCGAATGTTGTAACGGGACAGCTCTTTAGCCCAAACCATCGCTAAAGATGCCACGCCCGCTTTTGCTGCGCTATAGTTGCTTTGTCCCATATTGCCGTCACGGGCAACAGACGAAATATTGATGATGACGCCTTGCTGCTTAGAGCGAATCATGGCTTTTGCAGCTTCACGACCACATAAGAATGTCCCACTAAGGTTGACGCTAATGACCGCATTAAATTGGTCTAGGGACATTTCATCCAGTATCTCGCCATCTTTCGCTTTTACCATTAAGCCATCTCTTAATATGCCAGCATTGTTGATTAAGACATTCACTTTACTAAAGTCTTTTAATATTTGCTCAAACACATTAATTGTTGCTTGTTCGTCGGTAATATTGGCGCAGTAAGTGCCTATTTGTGTCCCATTAGCTTGAAGATCTGCCGCAGCAGAAACCAATTGTTCTTCATTACTATCAATGATGGCAATGTGAGCACCTGCTTTGGAGAGCATGTTAGCAGTTGCAAAACCGAGGCCTTGGGCGCCACCTGTGATGACGACAACGGAATCTTTAATATTCATGGAGCTTCCTTTTGTTATTGAGCGGCTGAGTCTCTATGTATGAAATAGAGAGCTATTTATTAAAGTGATAATTTTTGTTTGAATTTACTCACTTGGTGTCACTTTTTATTTTTATCGCAGATGATGATTATTGAAATAATCATCCCCGTGTATTTATAAGCGACTTATTAAGTGTAAGCACAAAATGAAGAGTGAAAAGTAAAAAATACGCCACAAGCGTGAGCTGACGGTGGTCAAGGAAAGATCAAGTATTGGCGCGACTCAGAATTTTAAAGTGGTCTTACCTCTTTATTTTTTGTTTTTTGATTAATGCAATGGAAGAAAAATCGGCCTCAATAGTGATATTTTTCAATTAAGCGATTTATTTTTGTCCAGAATGATGGCGGTCGATTTTTCTCTCTTTAGTGCAAGAATGGCAATAAGCAACAACGAATGTTAGCAACGGCTTTGTTTGAACGAGTCATAAAAAATCCCCAGAGAGACGATAAGTCTGCTCTGGGGATAGGGGAGGTAAATATTCAAACTAGCCTGAACTAGAACACACTATTTACGCGACATGAGTAAGGTTTGGTGTGTCAGGTTGGTTGGTTAACGTTTCTTTCATATCGTGGCTAAAATGATCCACTTGAATTGCACGGTAACGAAGCGCATCAGCTGCAACAATTTTATCCACCTCTGCTTGCGTTAATATGTCCGCTTTTAGGGCTTGTTGTAGGCGGTCTGCAAGAATACCTTTCTTCGCCACTTTGCCTGCCTTAACCCCTTTAAAGAGTTTCTTCTCTAGGTCGCGAATGTCGTACATGGCAATGAATGCACGCTCCATGATGCCGACATTGTCGTCTTCATGTTCGCCAATATAGCAAAGGTGCGTTAGGCGGTCGCGATCTTCACCGGGTACCATTAGCTTTTCGGCAATCTTAAGGCTTAGGCTATCTGTAGGTTGCTTGAAGTGATTACCAAGCGGGAACAACAGTGCTTTGAGCGTAGTGCCCGCCAAGCCACTTGGGAAGTTTCGGTAAGCCTCGTTAAGCGATTTTGCCGCGTGGTAGAAACAATGCTCAGCAGCGTAGTGAACATAATCAAGATCGGCAGCGGGTTCACCTTCATCTTGATACTTTTTCAATACCGCGGAGGCCATGTATAAATAGGCTAAGCCGTCACCGAGGCGAGCCGAAATTAGTTCTTTACGCTTAAGCTGGCCACCAAGTGTGAGCATGGCAAAGTCGGCGCTCACTGCGAGCGCTTTACTTAAACGCTTCAAGCTCTTGTAATGACGAGCGGTTTCTCCTGAAATCGGCGATGAGGTAAAAGCAGATCCGGTTAGCGCCGCAAACAAACCACCGATGGAGTTCTTCGTAGCATGGCCAATATGCTTGAACAATAAGCTATCGAAGGCTTTTGCGCCTTCTTCATGGTTCGGATTGGCAGCGGCCTCCATCTCTTGTAAGACATAAGGGTGACAGCGGGTTGCGCCTTGCCCAAAGATCATAAGGTTACGAGTTAGAATATTCGCCCCCTCAACGGTTATAGAGACTGGCATGAACAAGTAAGCGGAAGCAAGGTAGTTCATTGGACCACATTGAATTGCGCGACCCGCGTGAATATCCATTGAATCGTTAAGAATAGTACGAGAGATCTCCGTCATATGATACTTGGCGATAGCCGTGACAATTCCCGGAGTTTCTCCCATATCGAGTGAAGTAGTCGTTAGCGTGCGGTTGGCTTCTAGCAAGTATGTCATGCCGCCGATGCGTCCCATCGCCTCAGCGACACCTTCAAATTTACCAATAGACATGCCGAACTGTTTACGTACGTAGGCATAAGCTCCGGTTGTTCTTGCCGTCAAATGGCCGACTGCCGTACCAAGAGCAGGTAATGAAATGCCGCGCCCCGCGGACAGACATTCAACCAGCATGCGCCAACCTCGTCCCGCGTATTCAGCACCACCGATGAGCCAATCCATAGGAATAAATACGTCGTTCCCACGAATCGTACCGTTCATGAATGCCAGTAGCATAGGATCGTGACGTTCACCAATAATCACGCCTTCGTGATTACTTGGAATCAAGGCGCACGTGATGCCTATGTTCTTTTTGTCACCAAGTAGCTTATCAGGGTCTTCAAGCTTAAAGGCCAGTCCCATCACGGTCGCGATAGGCGCCAAAGTGATGTAGCGTTTGTTCCAGCTAAGGCGAATACCGAGTACTTCTTTCCCTTCGTGCATGCCATAGCAAACTTTACCAGTATCAGGTATTCCGCCAGCATCCGAGCCTGCCTCTGGGCCGGTTAGCGCGAAACAAGGCGTGTCGGTGCCGTCGGCTAAACGCGGCAGCCAATAATCTTTTTGTTCCTGTGTACCATAGTGAGAAAGCAGTTCACCTGGCCCTAGTGAGTTGGGCACCATAACGGTGATGGCGGCATTCATACTACGAGACGCAATTTTGGCAACAATCGTTGAGTTAGCGAGTGCGGAGAAGTGACGCCCACCGTATTCTTTGGAAATAATCAAAGAAAAGAAGCGTTCTTTACGCAGATATGCCCAAACCTCTGCGGGAAGATCGCGATCTTCTTTGACCATTTTATGATCGTCAAGCATAGACAGGAGCGTTTCTAGCTCATTGTCGATGAAAGATTGCTCTTCTTGTGTCAACGTTGGCCTTGGGTATTGATGAAGGGTCGTGAAGTTAGGGTTACCGGAAAAGAGTTCACCGTCCCACCATACACTACCGGCTTCCATTGCTTCCCTTTCTGTCGCAGACAGGGGAGGAAGTACTTTTTTAAACAAGCTAAATGCAGGTTCACTGATTAATTTTTGGCTGATAAAACTCATAAGTACTGTTCCTTTTGTTCAACTGAGTCATTGTTTAATGATTAGAGCGGTAGTTCTCACTCGTGATCGGTGTAAAAATTGGTATTCATATTGATGGTGCTGGGGTAGAGACTGTTGCGTTCGGCTCGGCGATAATACCTGCGGCTAAATAGGGGATGAGCCTATCGATAATCGCTTCTGCGTCAGCGTTATGTTGATCAAACGTACTGGATGCAATTTCCGCGAGTGCTTTGCTAGAGCCGATAGCAAAAATAAAGGTGCCGAGTGAAAAATGAAGCCGCCAGAAAAGCTCAGCATCGTCAATGTCTCCACAGCTTGAACGAACGGATTCAACAAAAAGGTTTAACGTATTTTTGTACCTTGTCAGAATGAACCAGCGCAAATGCCCTTGAATATCGGAATACCCTTTACTTAGTAGTAGTAGGAAGCGGTGCATACCATTAGGTTTGATGTCGTTTAATGAACATAATGGCGCTTTGATCGCATTGAACACCTCTTCCAATGTGTAACTTTCTTGTTGATTTAAACGCTCAAGGGATTCGTGAATGGCTGGCATTAGTTCACTTAAATAGCGATTCAATAACTGACGAATTAGAGTTTTCTTATCACCGAAATGATAATTAACAGAAGCAACATTAACCTTAGCTTTGCTGGTAAGGGTTCGTAGTGACGTCCCTTTATAACCATGTTCAGTAAATAAGGTCTCGGCAACATCTAATATTTTATCTCTAGTTTCTGTTTTATATTCCATGTGATTAAAACACTCGTATTAAACATTTGTTTTAATACTACGGGTTAAAAATTAACTCAACAAGTGATTAACATCAAATTTTTAAATTTAACAACGTTTGCTGAGTTTTGTTAACGATTAACTATATGAAACATAAGTATATTTTTAGTTAAAATTATTTTTTATTCTTTGCTGATTTTGATTTGCTGCTAGGTAAATCTATTAAAATCAGTGTGTTATGGTGTTTTTTGAGTGGCATTACTTTACTTTATTAGTGGTGCCCACTCAATAACTATAGCCCATGACTTATATTTAACGGCAGATGAGTGTATGTATTTTATTTATGTCTTGCGCTGTTGTATTGGCATATTGAATAAGTTGCCGGGCTTACTATATGGTTTAATAATGGTTGTGATTGTAGTTCTTTGTCTTGTGTATGAAACGAAGTGATAACTAAGTTTTAAATTGTGACGTGGGCTTTGTTTTTCGAATGTTTATATTGGTTGCATATGTCGTGATTCAAACGGAAAAACAGTATGTGAGCCGTTCTAAACCCTTTGTTCACTATGACTTTCATTTATTTTCAATATTTTTATTCAAACAAGAAATAATCAATAAGTGCTTTTTTTGATGACTTTCTGGTAATTATTTAGGGGTGACAAAGCGTGATGGTTTGTACAGAATGAACATATTCAAACACGTGTTTGAATATTTATTGATGAAGATCAATGAACATAAGTAAAGTCAATCAGAGCTTAGCGCGGTACGCCGCTGGCCACATTTAAAAGGGAACATATTATGTCTAACCAAGCCGCATTCGAAGCAGTAAACGCACAGCTACAAACTGTTATCAACCCATTTGCTAACTTTGGTTCGCTCGTTGCAAAAAACATGGAAACATTGTCAAAAATGCAACTAGAAACGCTAACAGCGTATAGTGAGTTGTCGAATGAAAACCTACAAAGCTTAGTGGCAATTAAGCAGCCACAAGACCTTGCTAATCACGGTAGCAAGCAACTAGAAATTATTAGCAAAGTTAGCCAGCGTCTACTTGAAGATGGTCAAAAACTTAGCGAAATCGGCAATGAGTTTAAAGCTGCAGTCGATGAGATTTCAGCAACGTCTATCAACGCTGCAAAAAGCAAGTAATGCTTAGGCGGTCTATGCTTCGAGCTATTTAGGTTGAGCGATTGTGCAGTAGAGCTCAGCTATTTTATAACTCTTTTATCGTAGAGCAGGGCCGCCACTTCATTCACAGTACAGGGATGAGATGATGAATAACAAAGCACCCTTTCAAGACATTATTAACAGTTACTTTCAAGCAAGTGAAAGCTGGCTCGGCAACTTCCAACAACCGACTCAATCGACGATTTTTAAGTCACAGGTTGAAGATTGGAGTGCATTAGCACAATCCGTCACTAAAAATCCAACAACGGTGCTAGAGCAGCAGATGAATTGGTGGAATCAACAAATCAATCTCTTCAATGACTGTATTTTAGGTGCTGGCGATCCCAACGCACCAGAAAAAGATCCCCGTTTTAGAGATGAAAGTTGGGCATCTAATCCGCTTTATCATTATATTAAAGAAAGCTACAAACTCGTTTGCCAGTCTGTGCAACAAACGATTGATGAAGCGCAAGATCTCGACCCTGATGCGAAAGAGCGCTTGGAGTTCTTCTCTCGTCAATTTCTCAATGCGATGTCACCGAGTAACTTTGTGACCACTAATCCAGAAATCATGAAGCTCACGTTGGAATCCAATGGGTCTAATTTGATTAAGGGGTTAGAACAGCTTCAAGAAGACATGACTCGTAGTGTAGATATGTTAAATATCCGCATGACAGACGCCGAAGCCTTTACGCTTGGTGAAAACATTGCCGCGACACCGGGTAAGGTTGTTTTTAAGAATCACATGTTTGAGTTGATTCAATATCAGCCGACAACGGAAAATGTTTACAAGCGCCCAATGATGATTGTGCCGCCGTTTGTAAACAAGTACTACATTATGGACCTGAGTCAAAAGCGTTCATTTGTGAAGTGGTTAGTCGATCAAGGACACACAGTCTTTATGGTGTCGTGGATTAACCCAGATGCAACATACAGCGAAACTGATTTCGGTACTTACGTCACTGACGGCCTAATCCCAGCACTGGATGCAATCGAGGCCGTAACCGGAGAGCGTGAAGTTAATGGTTTGGGTTACTGTATCGGTGGCACCTTATTGACCGCTACGATGGCCTACATGGCAGGGAAAAAGCGCAAACAACGGATAAAGTCAGCAACGCTACTCACCACTATCTTGGACTTCAAGCAACCTGGAGAGCTAGGTATCTTCATTAACGATGCGATGATCTCGGCAATTGAAGCGCAAAATTCCGTGAAAGGGTATATGGACGGTCGCCAGATGGCGGTGTCATTTAGTTTGTTACGAGAAAACAGCTTGTACTGGAATTATTACGTGACGAATTATCTAAAAGGAGAGAAGCCGGTTGCTTTTGACTTACTGCATTGGAATTGTGATAACACCAACGTTCCTGCGGCTTGTCACAACCAAATGCTTCGTCAGTTCTATTTGGAGAATAAACTGAGCCAACCAAATGCCATAGAGATTGATGGTGTGGGTATTGATTTGTCTAAAGTGAAATCCCCAATCTACTTCTTATCTGCCATTGAGGATCACATTGCCCTTTGGAAAGGGACGTACAAAGGAACTGAGCTGTTAGGCGGACAGAGCACATTTGTGTTGGCAGAAAGCGGCCATATCGCAGGTCCTATGAATCATGCTAACTCAACTAAATACGGCTACTGGACCAACCCGAATGTGAAAACCGACGCCGATACTTGGTTAGAAGCCGCAGATAAGCAAACGGGTTCATGGTGGCCACATTGGCAAGAATGGTTGGATGCGCGTAATTTCTCAGAAAAACTCGATCCAAGAACGCTGAGTGGTGAACTTGATGCCCCTGGTACGTATGTGAAACAACGTATTGAAGAAGTCCTAGCAAACGATGAGGAAAAGAAAGATGTCGCTTGAGGTTGGTCAACATACAAGTCTTACTAAGACACTAGATAAAGCGGCAGTTGAAGCGTTTGCTTCTTTAGCTGAGGATTACAACCCCGTTCACTTAGATGAAGCATTTGCCGCCATGACGCCGTTTGAGGTGCCGATTGTACACGGCATGCTAGCATCTAGCTTAGTCTCGGGATTGTTAGCATCAAAACTACCGGGTCCCGGCGCTATTTATCTGGGACAAACATTGAAGTTTACATGCCCAATTCGTGTTGGAGAAACGGTGACTGCACGTGTGGAAGTAAAACACATCCGTGAAGATAAACCGATCGTTACATTGCTCACTGAAGTGTTGACTGAAGAGGGGCAGGTAGCAATACAGGGTGAAGCTACGGTTATGCTTCCTAATTAGTCGGTGTTCGCCAATTAAAGCATGTGCCATTTAGGGTGAGTGCTAAATTTCATCGCTGTATAAAAGCTTAGTCTGCAAAGGCTAAGCTTTTTTTGATGTTAACAGCAACTGTCGGAAGATAATAAAGATTGATTAACTTTGAAAAATGTTATTGGACAGAGATGAATTTGGTGAATCACGAGTTTAGCGTTTACCAGATTGGCTGAAGTACTGTAAAACCTCAACCTTTTAACCAATTTTAATTAACTACTACATTTACATTCTCAACTCATTTTGATACCAGACTTCTTCCACCAATATACCTGCTTCGGTCTTTTTCCCAATGAGTGTCACCTCAAACTCTCCGTTAGGCAGGCGGGAATACGCTTGTTTCGAGATGCAGTAGGAAAAGGTGATAGTTCTCTCTATATCAAGTCTTATATCACAGGATTTTCGTCGATGGCTGTCGTTCTTAATTAGCTTTTCATTCACCTGTGTCTGCTGACCAAAGAGCATGGTATAAGTCGCTGGCAATGTCTGGGAGAAGTACAGATACATCATACCCCACACAAATAAGGGTGAGAGCAATAGCGAGAGCTTTATGAGCAATGGATGTTTATCTGGTTGCCGGTAATACCGCCATTGCCCTGTGCTATGCAAATGCATCACAGGCAAAATCAATGTCACAGAAGCCAACAGTGAAATGAATAGCATGTCTTGAGCGTAGCCTTGGTCAACCAGAAATTCAGAATGGATAAATGGGTTTAAGGTAACAATCAAGGTGTGTGCAGCTAAAATACTAATAATCCACGTAATGCTGCGTTGCGGCTTGGTCATGTGCTCATTCCAATGTTTGAAGCGTTTTGTTATACCCATAATTACCTAACTCATCCTTAGCACATTTTGAATTTGCATCTCAGTCTCACCCATACTGTAGTTATGGTTCGCATTTGATATGTGTGAGCATAGTGGCATATTAAGGTTTGATGGTATCACATCAATCATGCATGGATAGCTCTATTGAAGGCCGATACCGGAAGTATGCGAATCTTATTAAGGACACACACTTAAAGAGAAATCAAAAGCACTCCCGTATTCAAAGTAGCAATCAACTGCATACTTTCGCTTTCTTCAATCTATTTTGGTAAAGCTGGCTAGTTTCTTAAGGTACGTTACATACGTTTAGGAGTTTAGCGAATAACAGTATCCAGAATTTTCACTGGTCTATGGGGTAGGAGTAGCGGTGAAAGTGGGGCTTATTCTAGTTGATAGATGTGCATCTTGCTCTTTTTTAAGGCGGCCTTAGCTTGAACTGTATTAATGTGACCCCCAACCGCAGTCGAACGTGTTTTCTCTAATTCAGTGCATACCGTTAACCAACTCTTTTGATTGAAATTCAAACGCGCCAAAATAGCGGGTTGATTAAAAATCTTATAAAGGACACACACTTAAAAAGAAATCCATACTTTTGGTGTGTGTCCTTTTAATCGTACCCACAGCTTGCGTGTATCGTTGAAGGGCATGGGCGCGTTTTCATCTATCACGGCGACTACGTGGCTTTTGTCGATGACGAGCAAACCTTCATTACCCGAATGGATTAACGCCAGTGAAGTAGGGCTATTAACCCTTGATAGAAAAACTAAGGCCTCGCATGTACGAGGCCTTTGTATTTCTATCGAAGTTAACTATTAATCTAGCTTAACGAAAGCTTGGGATAATCGCTGGAATCCCTGGTAGAAGGCCAACCAACGCCATTACGCTCGTTAGCACAATAAACATAATACCAGGCAATACCCAACGGCTCATTTTACTCAGTTCACTACTACGTTCTTTACAACCAACTAAGCCTAAGTTGTCCAACAGCATGGTGAGAGCCCAACCAAATGCAGGGTTAACGAGTGCTGAAGAAAATACAACAATCGCTGCCGACTGTGTGGTTTTCCCTTCACGCGTCATTTCCATTCCAGCTTCTAGCAATGGCACAAATACCCCGACAATCAGGGCGACACACAGTACTGGCTGCCAGATAGCTAAATCCATCGGATAACCCCAAACTGCTGCGATAATACAGAACAGAGCCGTTAGCAAAGCGCCCGCGGGAATAGGGCGTTTAGCAATCGCCGCTGGTACGATGTAAGTACCCCATGAAGACGTAAAGTTAGTACCACCAAGCAGAGAACCAAACGTTTGACGAATAGACGCTGTAGTCATAGTGTCGTCGATGTTCATGTGTACTTTTTCAGTACGCTCTGGGTAGCTGATCTTCTGAAATACTTGATGTCCTAAGAAATCTGGAGACCACATAGCGACAGCCAAAATTGCAAACGGCAATACCACCATGAAGTGCTCTATCGTCGGTAGACCTAGCATCCAGCCTGTATCTTCTCCCCACCAATACATAGGGTTCATGTTAGGTAAGCCAGGCTCAGTGTGGAAAGCGAATGGGGCACCCATGGCAAATGCAATCGTACCGCCCAGCAAGCAGCTAAGAGGTACAGCTAACCAACGCTTACGGAAGTGCTCCAATAGCGCGTACAGAATAATGGTGCAAAAGATCACAACAAAAGCGATGTGGCTCATGCCGATTCCTTCAGCCCAAGCGAATAGCTTTTTCACTTGAGAAGCGGTTCCCACAAAGCCAAGGTAAAGTAGCAAACCACCACAAACGCCTTTACTGGTGAGGTTAGCTAACATACTGCCCCCTTTACTGATGGCTAAGAGTAAGCCAAAAGCGCCAATCAACAAGCCAAAGGCCATAGGGTGTCCGCCAGCTGCAACGACAATCGGAATTAAAGGAATAAGTGGACCGTGTGTACCTGCGAGGTTTGCAGTCGGCAATAGAAAACCAGAGAAAAGGATGATGAAAACAGAGGCGATGAGGAGTTCATAACGGACGTTTTCTAGAATAAAATCTTCATTTAACCCGAGAGCCCCAGCAAAGGTGGCTGCAATCGCGCCCACCATAACCACTTTACCAATGGTCGCCGCCATCGCTGGGATGGTGTCTTCAATCTCAAATCGATAATCTTTAAACGGCAAATTTGGACGCCAGCGTTTAGGCGCCATGATTTGTAATTCGTGTTCTAGATACTGTTCTCGGGATTCAAACTCTGAGCTTGGTTTGTGTTGTTGTTCATAAGTGAGTTCATCCTCATTGGCTTGAGGCTTATCTGTTCGTATATGGGCTGACTCTAAAGTAGTGCTCATTTTGATTCCTTTCGTTCACACTCTGAGGTGTGTTATTCCAACAAACGTTATTGACTCACCGCAGAAGCGTAAATAATGCGTCAACTTATAATTAAAAATTCATTAACATTTAGTTGTTGATACCTTATACCAAATCAAAAAAAACAAATAGACTCAGTCGGTTAGACATTAGTCGTAGAGCAAGCCGACTAGTATTAGACCCGGTAGATAGTATGTGTCTGTTTATTTGTAGGCCCTTAATCTCAGGAGTAACAGAGTCAGTCTCAACAACCTTATAAAAACAACCTTATAAAGGACACACACCTAAAAAGAAATCAAAAGCAATCCCGTATTCAAAGTAGCAATCAACTGCATACTTAAGCTTTCTTCAATCTATTTTGGTGAAGTTGTCTAGTTTCTTAAGAGACGTTACTTACGTTTAGGAATTGGGCGAACGACAGTATCCAGAATTTTCACTGGCCTATGGGGTAGGAGTGGCGGTGAAAATGGGGGCTTATTCTAGTTGATAGATATGCATCTTTCTCTTATTTAGGGCGATCTTAGCTTGGGCTGTATGTGCGCGACAGCCAACGGCTGTCGAACGTGTCTTTTCTAATGCGGTACATATCGTTAACCAACTCTTTTGATTGACATTCAAACGCKCCAAAATAGCGGGTTGATTMTCATCCATACTGGCTTTGTCTTCGCGAAATCGACGTGCAGTCCAGTCTACTAACTYAATGTAGTCGATGAGCCGAAATGGAATACCATCTAGCATTTTATTTGTTGGATTGCCGATAAAAGGGTGTAAACATGGGGCTGTTGTTAAGTTTTTACCCAGCGCATCGATTCTGGCTTTTATYGAAGTAAACTCCGATGYTTCAGGGGTTTTAGCAATGCCTGCTCGAATAGGGTTTAAATCGACATACGCCATTGCGGCRGCAAGTGCTTTTTCATCAAGCAACGCTTGGCTTTTGAAGCGGCTTTCCCAAAAGTGCCCTGTACAGTTGTCCTCTCGGTTCGCCCTACATGCTATGTCGTAATTGAGCTCTTTCATGAACCAACTTAAGTTCCACAGCCTTTCTCGCCATATTTCAATGAGTTCAATACACTTGTCTTCCTCTGCATGGTGAGTGAGTTGCTTATTCTGCCAACGCTCGATGAGTACCGGTAATTTATGTTCACGCCCCCAATGCTCGACCACATCGTGTAGTGACAATGCTAACGCTTTGTCTTTATTGATATGAAGCACCAAGTGATAGTGATTACTCATGATGGCGTAGGCGCAAACATCGATGCAGTATACGTGTGTCAGAGCGTGAATTTTTCGCTCTATCCACTCTCTTCTATGTTCGTAGCTCGAGTTAGTGAGCGGGTCTTCCCCGCACAAAAAGCTACGCCTCACACAACGTGATACGCAGTGGTAATACGACGTCGCATCAACGGAGATAAGTTGTTTTCTGGCTGTTGTCAAAATGAGGTCCGCTATAAAGGTTTTAAGTAACTTAGCAGTTCTCTTTTAATGGCATTGTTGGTGAGTTGGCGAATTCAATAAAATCAAACTAATTTCATACTTTTGGTGTGTGTCCTTTTAATTCTACTTTTAATCCTCTAGGCTATATTCCATCACCCAGCGCGTTTGGTTAGGTCCAAAGTAATCTGCTTCTTCAGCTATTTTACTAAAGCCAAGTGATTGATATAGACGCAGCGCCGCGGGATTTGCAGGGTCAACAGTTAAGCGCACACGAGCGTAATTCTGTTGCTCCAGTAATCGAGTCAGTAGCTTGCGCCCAATGCCTTGACCTTGCAGTTCAGGTGACACTGCAACAGATAGAATCCAACCGATATCTTGCGTTTCACTTTGTGCGAGGATCAAAAAAGCCTGCATCTTTTGCTCTTGAAACGCAGCAAAGCATCCTTTGGGCCAGCAATCGTAAGACTGACGAAAAAAGAAGTCCGGCAGAGCATGAGCGCCAAAGCATTGCTGTTCTAGCTGCGCCATCATGGCAAATTCATCTTGTTTTATTGCGCGATAAGTTACTGTCATATTGTAGTTAATCAGTATATTAGAGGTCATTCTATGCGTATTCGGTATGTTAACATCACATACGCTAAAACTAGAGGTGTATCGCAGGCAATGGGGGCAGATCCTGTCATTTGCCTACAATTAGTTCAAAACCGTGAAATTTATTTAACGAAGAGCAGTACTAACAAACTTTGGGGCAGATCTGTTTTGCTCACCTAACCCCCATCTAACTTAATATAACCAAAACGATCTATCTTTATTGTCTTCCGACAGCGAGGTAGAGACGGTGTGTAAAACATGTGAACTGGAATGAGATAGACGCTGAATAGCGTCTATCTGTAGATGATAATCTTGGTGCTAGTCTTGATATCGCTCAAAAAGTGCAGCAATTCCTTGGCCGCCACCAATACACATGGTGACGACGGCATAGCGAGCGTTGGTGCGTTGAAGCTCGTAAAGGGCTTTAACGGAAATCAGTGACCCCGTAGCACCAATTGGATGACCTAAACTGATCCCTGAGCCATTAGGGTTCACTTTTTCAGGATCTAGGTTGAGTCCTTTGGTCACAGCAAGGGCTTGCGCGGCGAATGCTTCGTTGGCTTCCCAAATGTCGATGTCATCGACACTAACTCCCGTTTTATCGAGTAATTGTCGAACAGCTGGTACAGGACCAATGCCCATAACCGCTGGGTCAACGGCTGCGATAGCGTAGCCCAACATGGTTGCCATGGGCTTTAGCCCCTTAGCTTTTGCTGCGCTTTTTTCCATAAGCACTAGTGCAGCTGCGCCATCGTTGATTCCTGATGCGTTGCCAGCGGTGACGGTACCATCTTTCTTAAACGCAGGGCGCAACTTAGAAAAGTTCTCGGATGTTGCATCAAAACGAACGTGCTCGTCGCTATCAAATAGCGTTGTACCGCGACGGGTTTTGAGTTCGATAGGTAAGATTTGGTCACCAAATCTCTGCTCTTCAATGGCACGTTGTGCCCGTCGGTGGCTTTCTAAAGCGCAAGCATCTTGTTCTTCTCGGCTAATATTGTACTGCTCGGCCAAGTTCTCCGCGGTGATCCCCATGTGGGTATCGTTAATTGGGCAGGTGAGGGCTCCGACCATAGGATCGATAAGTTGAGTATCTCCCATTTTTGAGCCAAATCGTGCGCTAGGGGACCAGTAAGGGACGCGTGTCATTGACTCAGCTCCGCCAGCAACTGCGGCATCACAGTCGCCAAGCAGAATCATTTGTGCGGCTGAAACAATAGACTGAAGCCCAGATCCGCATAGTCGATTAACGGTTAAGGCTGGCGTTTCTATTGGCAAGCCCCCTTTTAGTGCGGCGACACGGCTCATATACATATCGCGTCGGTCACTATGCGTGACGCTGCCGATAACACAATGCCCCACATCTTCGGGCGCGATATTGGCTCTTTTTACGGCTTCGGCGATTACTTGACCAGCAAGATCTGTGGGAGCCACATCTTTCAAGGCTCCACCAAAATCTGCGATTGCGGTGCGTACACCGCTTAGTACAACGACTTCTCTTTGAGACATGTAAACTCCATTTTCTTTGTTATAGGGTGACAAAGGTCATTATTGGTAATGACTTGCTATCAACAATAACATTTCACTTACAATTGCTCATGTGCTGCTACAAGGAAGTATCGGAGGTTGTTGTCATTGAGGGTGGTAAGTATCGGGATGTTTAATGGTTTAGCTTGGCGCTTTAATTATATATCTTGAGGGATGATGGCAGAGCTTGGCGGTATGGTAAGCGATGGAAAGAAGAAAGCCGCGGTGCACACGGCTTTCCATGATCTTGCTATCAGTTTCTTAGTTAATTAGTCAATCGTTAACAAGCGACTTCAATAATAACCGCTTGATACGGTTTTAGTGTTACCGCGTTGAGTGATGCCCAATTGAATTCATCAGCAGAGTAGTTGTTTAGCACCACTTTTTTGATATCGAATGAATAATGACGAGTTTGAACTTGGTCGGTAAAGTTGTTTATGACTAACAATGATCGCTGATCGTTACTGCGTAAGTAGGTATAAACGTGTTCGTCTTCTGGGTCGATGAGATCATAACGTCCATAAACAATCACATCTCGATAGGGGGATGCTTTGCGCAATTCAATCAGTTGGCGGTAATGATGGTAAATCGACGTGTTGTCATCGACGGCTTGTTGGGCATTGATCTCGGTATAATTGCTATTTAATGGCAGCCAGGGTTGTCCGTGGGTGAATCCTGCATTTTCGCTACTGTCCCAGTGCATTGGGACACGGGCATGATCACGAGAAAAGTCATTAAGAAACGCTAACCCTTCTTCTGGCGACAGACCTTTACTCATCATTTTTTCATAATGAAACCTCGCCATGAGGTCATTAAACTCTTCAATAGACTCAAAGTGTTTATTTGTCATGCCGAGCTCTTCACCTTGGTATATGTAAGGTGTGCCGCTCATACAGTGAAGCACAGTTGCGAGCATTTTAGCGCTAATGACGCGATACTGAGGACAGTCTGAACCATAACGAGAGACAGCCCTAGGTTGGTCGTGATTACTCCAGTAAACGCTGTTCCACCCTTTTTGATATAGGTCTTGTTGCCAACGTGACATGATTTCTTTGTATTGCACGAGATCAAAGGGTTTTTTAACGGCGTTGTGTTCTTCACGATCAATACTCACGTGCTCAAACTGGAAGATCATACTAATTTCGTTACGATCAGGGTGGGAGTAGTAACGCCCGTCTAAAGTGGTGGTAAAGGGTGTTTCACCAACGGTGAGCACATCATAGTGCTGCAGCACTTGATCATGCATTTCGCGCAGGTATTGGTGCGCAAGTAGGTTGTTTGACCAATGCTCCCAGCCCGCTACGCCAGCATCAAAAATAGTCGCATCTGGGAAGTCTGACGGCTTACCGATCATGTTAATGACGTCCATTCTAAAACCGCCTAAGCCTTTTTTAAGCCAGAAATGCATCATGTCATAAATGGCGTGACGGACGTCTGGGTTTGCCCAGTTTAGGTCTGGCTGTTGATGGCTAAATAGGTGTAAATAGTACTGACCTGTAGCTTCGTCTAGTGTCCACGCTTGTGGTTCGAAAAATGACTCCCAATTATTGGGTGGCGTGCCGTCTGATTTGGGATCCTTCCAGATATACCAGTCGCGTTTAGGGTTGTCTTTACTGCTTTTGGATTCTTGAAACCATGGATGTTGATCGGAGGTATGGTTGACCACTAGATCCATCACTATTTTAATTTGCCGCTTATTGGCTTCAAACAGCAGTTTTTCCATATCTGCCATGGTGCCGAACTCTTCGGCAATTTCCCGGTAGCTGGAAATATCATAGCCATTGTCTTCCATTGGCGATTGATAGACGGGACTTAACCAAATGACGTTGCTGCCCAGAGACTGAATATAATCGAGCTTTTCAATAATGCCTGGAATATCGCCAATGCCATCACCATTGGAATCATTAAAGCTGCGTGGGTAGATTTGATAAACGACAGCATCGTGCCACCATCTTGGTTCCATACTCATGGTTATGCTCCTTGAAAAGAGAGTGACACCGAACGATGCCTATACAGGTAACGGATAAACCGTGGTTAAGTAACCGGTTTATTTTAATGTTTTCATCACTGCAATAATGGCTAGGTTATCTAAGTTTTATTAAACAGTCTAAGGCGTGTAAGCAAAATAAAGCGGATGAAATTTCATGGAGCAGACTATTATTATGCGCTCCATCACTCTCTGATGGATGCTAGTTTGTAAAACATGATCTCAGGCACAACACTCAGATAAGAACTGGTTGAAGTATCAATAAGGTTTTAATGTGTGATTTATAGGTTTAGTCAATTAACCGTGGGTATAAACGGTGATGTCTGAGCTTCTTTGGCAAACAGTAAAACGCCAGAGTAATTCGTTGTAAACCGAGTAACCTATTATAAAAAGTCAAAGTACTGACTTAATAAACCAGAGTATCTAATACATGGAGTCTGACCGATGAAAACCTCCCTACTTGCTACCGCAGTAGCTGTTGCGATTTCTGCTTCTTCCGCATTCGCTGCTGATCTTAAATTTACCCCAGGTGATGACGACCGCTTTACGTGGCAAAACTACGAAGAGCTGAAGAAATTGGATCTTAAGGGTGAAACTGTCACTATTTTTGGTCCGTGGTTGACCGAAGATAAAGAGTTGGTTGAAAGCGTAATTGCGTATTTTGAAGCCGCCACGGGTGCTGATGTGAAGTATTCAGGCTCCGACTCATTCGAGCAACAAATTGCCATTGATGTTCAGGCGGGCAGCGCCCCTAACATTGTTATTTTCCCTCAACCGGGCCTTGCCGCTGATCTGGCATCGAAAGGGTTTCTTTCACCGCTTGATCCTAAAACCAGTGAATGGATTGAAGAAAATTACGCAGCGGGTTCCTCTTGGGTTGACCTTGGCACCTTCCCTGATGCAAAAGGGCAAGATCAACTGTTTGGTTTCTTCTACAAAGTGGATTTGAAATCGTTGGTTTGGTACGTGCCAGAAAACTTCGAAGATGCGGGCTATGAAGTCCCAGAGACAATGGAAGAGCTGAAAGCACTGACCAAACAAATCGTCGAAGATGGTGAGACGCCATGGTGTGTTGGCGTCGGCTCTGGTGGCGCGACGGGTTGGCCTGCAACGGACTGGGTAGAAGACATGATGTTACGTACGCAGTCTCCAGCTGATTACGACAAATGGACTACCAATGAGCTTAAATTTAACGACAAGAAAGTGGTAGAGGCGATCGAAGAATACGGTTGGTTCACTCGTAATGACCAATTCGTTGATGGTGGCGCACGCGCGGTAGCGGCGACGGATTTCCGTGATTCACCAAAAGGGTTGTTTACGTCTCCTGCGAAGTGTTACATGCATCGCCAAGCCTCATTTATCCCAAGCTTTTTCCCTGAAGGAACAGAGTTAGGCGAAGATGCAGACTTCTTCTACTTCCCATCCTACGAGTCTAAAGACTTAGGTAAGCCAGTCTTAGGGGCGGGCACGTTGTGGAGTATCACTAAGGATTCAAAAGCGTCTCGTGCGTTCATGGAATATCTACAGTCTGCGCTGGCTCACGAAGTGTGGATGGCGCAATCTGGTTTCTTAACGCCTCACAAAGGCGCTAATGTTGAGACTTATGGCAATGATACTTTGAAGAAGCAAGGAAAAATCTTGCTTGATGCCACGACATTCCGTTTTGATGGCTCAGACTTAATGCCGGGTAAAATTGGCGCGGGTGCGTTCTGGACCGGTATGGTGGACTACAGTGGTGGCAAGTCAGCGCAAGAAGTGGCGGACGATATTCAGAAAACGTGGGACGCGCTTAAATAGCTAACAGTTCAATATTGGGGTTTAGTGTTTAAACCTAACAGTAAAGTAGTATCACCGGCGATCGGTTCACCGTGAAGCGATTGCCGGTTTTTGATTGAAATTTTTGTGTAGTCTAGGGCTGCAAGTGAGGCAGTAATGGAACAACTTTATTCCTCTTTATTCATCATGGCACTGGGCGTTGCGGTTTGCGTGTTCTATTTCGTAGGCAGTAACTGGTTATTAGGCATTATCTTTCCTGCTCGCGGCGTATCTAATCAAAAAATGGCTCAGAACTTGCGCCGTGCCGCTGCGGTTAGGCCTTGGTTGTTTCTTGGACCTGCGTTAGCGTTTCTTGGTTTATATCTTGTTTATCCAGTTTTTGAGTCAGTGTTCTTGTCGCTGCACGATCGCAATGGCGATCAGTTTGTCGGCATGAGCAATTATGTGTGGCTGTTTAATGATGGTGAGTTTAGAGAGTCACTGTTTAATAATATTCTTTGGCTTTTAGTGGTGCCAGCCGCGTCGACTTTTTTTGGCTTAGTTATTGCCGCGCTGACCGATAAAGTCAGCTGGGGCAACATTGCAAAAAGTTTAATTTTTATGCCAATGGCGATTTCTTTCATTGGTGCGTCCATTATTTGGAAGTTCGTCTACGACTATCGTGCACCGGGCTCGGACCAAATTGGGATCCTGAACGCTGTTGTTGAGTTCTTTGGAGGCACGGCAGAAGCGTGGGTCACGATGCCTTTTTGGAATAACTTCTTTCTCATGGTGATTTTAATCTGGATACAAACCGGATTCGCGATGGTTATTTTGTCGGCGGCTTTGCGTGGTATTCCTGAAGAAACGGTTGAAGCGGCGGTGCTTGATGGTGCGAGTGGCGTGCAAATCTTTTTCAAAATATTGATTCCGCAGATTTGGGGCACGATTGCGGTGGTATGGACCACGATCACCATTTTGGTCTTGAAGGTTTTTGATATTGTGCTGGCCATGACGAATGGTCAATGGAGTACGCAGGTTCTTGCGAATATGATGTTTGACTGGATGTTCCGAGGGGGCGGCGACTTTGGCCGTGGTGCTGCCATCGCGGTGATTATTATGGTGGCGGTTATCCCTGTGATGGTTTGGAATATGCGCCAAGCCCACGCACAAATGGAGGGGCGCTAAATGAATGATAAAACTGCGACTTCCTCTGCTGGTCGTGTGAGTAAAGCAGCTTTTAGCTTGAGCAAACTGCGTCGTTCTCCATTAACGATGTTGGTGCATTTGTCGGTCCTTATTATCGTCATTTTATGGACGCTCCCTACGGCTGGGTTATTTATCTCATCGTTTCGAGATAAAGACCAACTTGCGCTGACAGGCTGGTGGACCTCACTGACAAACTCAGAACAAAACTTAGTTGATAGAACTGGCGCACCAGATTCGCAAGTTAAGGAGGGTGACGTCTATGTTTTAACGGGACAAGTATTGGTAGACGGCAAACCGACACAAGTCCACGCTTTTGGTTTTTCGTCTCGTGCTCCCACCGCGTATCAACCGGGCGATGTCGCTGAAATGAAAAATGGTGGCACCTTGAGTATGACGATAGATGGTCACTATAAGATGACATCCTTAAAGCCGTTTAAAGGTAAACGTGGTAAGCGGGTCTTTTATACCGCGGTTGTGCCTCCTAAATTTGGTTTGGACAACTACAAAGAGGTGTTAACTGCGGAAGGGATCGGGCGTTCATTTATTAACTCTTTAACGGTGACTATTCCTGCGACCATCATCCCGATCTTGATTGCTGCGTATGCGGCTTATGCATTGTCATGGATGAAAATGCCAGGGCGCAATTTACTGATTGCGGTAGTGGTAGGCTTGTTGGTGGTGCCATTGCAAATGTCCTTGATTCCACTACTGCGTCTTTACAATGATATTGGTGCGTTTTTTGGTGTGGGGGCAAAGACCTATCTAGGTATATGGCTTGCTCATACTGGCTTCGGTTTACCGCTGGCGATTTATCTATTACGTAATTATATCTCCAGCCTTCCAAGAGAAATCATTGAGTCAGCTCGAGTCGATGGCGCGACAGACTTTGAAATCTTTATGAGAATCGTACTGCCGCTGTCTTTTCCAGCCTTAGCGTCGTTCGCTATTTTCCAATTTTTGTGGGTTTGGAATGATTTACTCGTCGCTACGGTGTTTTTAGGCACGGGTGAAGAACACATGGTACTGACAGCTCGCCTGCGTGAATTGCTTGGTTCTCGTGGTGGGAATTGGGAAATTTTAACCGCCTCTGCGTTTGTATCGATTGCGGTACCATTGGGCGTCTTTTTCACTTTGCAGCGCTATTTGGTGCGTGGGCTACTTTCTGGTTCTGTTAAATAAACAGTACTTGATTCAACGATGAGAATAATGAGATGACAGGATTATCTTTAAAAAACATACAAAAATCATACGGTGAAACACAGGTACTTCATGGGATTGATCTCGACATCAATCAAGGTGAGTTCATCGTATTTGTTGGTCCATCTGGCTGTGGTAAATCCACACTATTGAGAATGATTGCGGGGCTTGAAGAGATCACCGCAGGCGAGCTGTGTATTGAAGGCGCTAGGGTAAATGAACTGCCTGCCGCAATGCGTGGTATTGCAATGGTTTTTCAAACCTACGCACTTTATCCGCATATGACGGTGTATGACAACATGGCCTTTGCGATGCGCATTGCGAAAGAGCCGAAAGAGGCGATTCATGAGCGAGTAATGGAAGCGGCGCGTATGTTGCAGCTAGAACCTTATTTAGATCGCCTACCGAAAGCCTTGTCGGGAGGCCAACGTCAGCGGGTGGCCATTGGGCGCGCTATTGTTCGTCAACCTAAGGTGTTCTTATTTGATGAACCGTTGTCAAACCTTGATGCCGCGCTGCGAGTACAGACGCGTATTGAAATTGCCAATCTTAAAGAGGCAATGACAGAAACGACAATGATTTATGTCACGCACGATCAAGTAGAAGCCATGACGCTGGCTGATCGCATTGTGGTGCTTTCTGCTGGGCGTATTGAGCAGGTGGGCACACCATTGGAGCTCTATACGAATCCTTGTAATGTGTTTGTGGCGCAGTTTATTGGTTCACCATCGATGAACATCAGTCCTGCATCGATGATTAAAGCAGGAGACGTCTCTCGTATACGCGCCGAGAATGGCGTTGAGGTTGACTTACCGATCTCCGCGTCCGATACCCTAAATGGGTTGCCCTTACAGATTGGGATCAGACCGGAGGATTTCTTGGTATCAAATGAGAGTGAGGCATTAATTTCCGGTGAAGTTATGTTTGTCGAATCACTAGGAGAGGTGACGTTGCTACACATCCGTGTAGAGGGTCACGAGGAAAATACGGTGGCTAAACTGCCAGGTATTTTAGACTTTCATAAAGGTGAGCGTATTCATTTGACCGCTCAGCCAGAAAAAGTGCATGTTTTTACTGAAGATGGAGATTCTCTTAAGTACCTATAATGGTAGTCTTCTGACTAAACGGCAGCCAGCATATTTTGACGCTGTCGAGTTATAACCATTGTTTGAAGTGACGCGTTAATGCCCCTTATCTTAAGGGGAATTTTTGTTAGATTGGCTTTTTTACCGCACCGTAGGGAAGTTTGGAAAATATTTTTGGCGTTAGATGTAGATTAGGTCCAGCTTTGGGTGTTTGCCAACTGAGTAGCATGATGGCAAGCACATTACGGTGCTCACCGTAAGCAAAGTCAAAGTCCCCAGATGCCGAAGGAATCATGCCTTTTTCTTTGTTGATGGCCTTGATGATGGCTTGTCGAGTTTTATGTACCACCGGGTCGTCTTCAAGACCCGCAAGTAAGAAGGTTAGCCCTACTTCGGCAATAACGTCTTCTTTAGTATGCGTAATGATATCGTCGATATTTTTTCTAAAGTAATCGAATATCCACTGATGCTCATTTTCATTGACGGGTCGTTGGTAATATTCAGAGTCTGCCAAAATGATATGAGTCATGCCATATAGCTTATTGGTAAATTGCTGTTCATTGAGGCGATAATCTTCACCTTCTGGATACGTTTCTTGGAATGCTTGTATGAAGGACTGAGTATAATCTTGCTCACCAATTTGCTTAAGCCAATAGGCTTGGTTAGCGAGTTGTGCCGCCCACGCTTTTATCATAGTCGGGTCGGTTAGGGTAGATTGAAAATCATAGCGTTTGAGACGTGCGCGAAGCGTCTTATCGTCTTTATGCTGTAGCCCATACTCGTTGAGCCTAGCCATATAACGTAACAAATCCAATCCCATATAGAAGTACTCTGGATCTGATTTTGTGGCGGCGTAGCGGCGTTGGCTACGTTCATCTTTGCCTTTTTTATAATCATTGAGGCGCTCGTTGGAATAGTCTCGAATCTCTTGGCGAGTTTTTACATATTTGGAGAGGGTATTGAGACGGTTGACGACGTTGGCCATGTCATTCCAAACCACGACAGAATATTTGGGATCTTGAGTTTGGCGATACATTCTCAATCCATAATGACCTTGCTTATACACGGAAAGCGTAAAAAGCTGCGTTTCATAGGTCTGTTTAATAATTTGAGCATAAGTATCAAACGATTTTGGAGACGTGAGTGAATCAAAGTGAACGGCTGCCGCGCCAGTGACCATACAGACACTTGCTACGATACTCAGAACCCCCAGTTTTATACGCATGCTAACGCCCCTCATTCGTGATTTGAGAGGAGAGCATATAGGGAAAAGTATTTCAAAATGTTATTTTTTGGTCAATTATCATTCATGGTTTGAATTTTTGCATCGGTGATTATTCTTAAAATACTTATTATTCTATAGACACTGCCAACTAAGTGATATTAGTCCCGAAGTTAAAGTATCCGTGAAGATAATTTTGAATTAATACATTGTTAACCTACACTTTTATTGTAGGCGCAAAGTGAAGCCTATTTATTATAAATCAAGAAAGGAAGTGCTTATGAGACTAATAATGGTTTTTTTCGGGTTACTAATAGCATCGTTTGGCAGTTTAGCGCAAGAGGGCGGAGAGCCCGGCACTATATGCCTCATGGACTCAGGGCTTGTAGTCACAACACATCTTCAGACATGCCCAAAAGATATGACAAAGCTATAATTTGACACCCCATTACTAATTACATACGACTATGAAAGAATAAAATAAATAGAGCTGGAAATTTCCAGCTCTATTTATTTAAGGTTAATTATATTTTCCATGAATGGATTGGTCGATTATAATGACAATCCCTGATAAATAGCGGTTAATCCGCTTATTGAACACAATAATAATGCTCCAACTCTAATTTTTTCTTTTGGTAAGGAATGTGTGGTTAATAGAGCCAGTTTATAGCCAAGCCATGATGCAGGAATTAGCGGGATGGTGATCATTAAATGATGGGGTGTTAAAAAACCAATTGGCGCCTGTACAAGCAGTGAAATGACTGAGCTAAAGACAAAAAACGCAGACAAATTACCACGTAACTGGTTTGCTTCTTGGTGTTGAAGCAGCAGGGCCATAGGTGGTCCACCGATACCAGAGCTTGTACCAAAAAAACCGGAGAAAAAGCCAGCAATACCCATTTTGGCCGGTGTTGGTTCAACTCGAAATGGTAACAGGCTAACGATGACTGCGAAAACGACGAGTATTCCTAGCCATAGAGATAAGACTTGCGTCGAGACGTAGAGCAGCAAGAGTGCACCAGCAAGCGAACCTGGAACTCGACCGATCAATGCCATTTTTAGTCCGCCAAGCGCAATACTACTGCGATGCTTGGCTGCATTTAGAATAGAGATAAATAGTGCAACCAAGCAAATTGGTGCCGGTACATAATCGGGTGAGACTTGAAATAGCAACGGGGCAGCAACAATCGCTAAACCAAATCCGATAGAAGTCTGCACAAATGATCCAATAAAGATCAGCAACATAGCAATAAGTGCAGGTTGACTGAACCAGTCACTGTACATAGAAGCGCCTACATAAACGTAATGAATAAAGATGAAGGAGTAGTGTATCGGATATTATGTTGAGTATCCTAATTATTGTGGCGTTGCCAAAAATATAATGAAGGCTAATGACTCAGCCCTTCTATTTTAAACGCTTTCCTTGCTGAAACGCGTTAGGTGTTGTGTCGGTTCGGGGCTTTTCACTGGATGAACGCATGTAGAAGTGAAATGTATATGAATAATTTGTTATGCTTTCGGTGATGGACGTTGTCGTTGGCGCTCTTTACCCAGCAGATTAAGCGATGATGATTAGTATCAACAATGGAAAGTTGTCGAAATGTTGAATATGGATTTTAGTAAGCGTGTTGTGATCGATACGGCATCACAACCTTGGGTCGACTCTCCTGCAAGCGGTGTACGCCGTAAACCTTTGGAGCGAGAAGCTCGGGAGTCAGGTCATGTCACCAGTATTGTTGAATACCTACCCGGGGCCAGTTTTAGCCAACATGCTCACCCACACGGGGAAGAGATACTAGTGTTAGAAGGCGTATTTTCTGATGAAACAGGAGACTATGGGGCGGGAACCTATTTAAGGAATCCACCAGGCAGTCGCCATACACCTTTTAGCGAGCAAGGCTGTATTATTTTAGTGAAACTTAATCAGTTTGCCGAAGATGATAGTCAGTTTGTACGCATTGATACAACGCAGTCCACTTGGGATAAATGTGGTGACAAGCTTGAGGTGATGGTGTTACATCAGCATGCTAACGAGCGAGTCGCGCTCATTCGTTGGACTGACGCCGACAGTTATCATTCGCATGGTCATTTTGGTGGTGAGGAGATTTTTGTTTTGGAGGGAGAGCTTAAAGACGATTTAGGCACTTACCCCGCAGGCACATGGACCCGCAGCCCACATGGAAGCCAGCATGAGCCTTATGTTAGTGGTGCTACTACTATTTGGTTTAAATCTGGGCACTTACCAGAAGTGCAATAGGCGGTGCTTCGTCGCCTATTGAGTATATACCTCAGCAATTAACGAATTGCTGAGGTATTTTATTTCTAGTTTCTAGTTTCTAGTTTCTAGTTTAAGAGCTATGGCTGCTGGCGAGTAGGAGCTAATACAATTTCGCGAATACAGACATTTTGTGGTTGCGAGTAGGCAAACTCTACGGCTCTTGCCACGTCATCAGCGGCTAATACGCCACCCATTACTTCCTTCCATTGGTCGTAACCATCTTTAATATCTTGTGATGTAGTATGAGATAACAATTCAGTTTCAACGGCGCCAGGTGCAATAGTGACGACACGAACATCTGATTCAGCGACTTCTTCGCGGACATTTTCCGAAATTGCGTGCACAGCAAATTTAGTACCACAGTATGCGGCGTGGTTACCAAATGTCTTACGTCCAGCGATTGAACTAATGTTGATGATAGTGCCGGAATTGCGCGCTTTCATTGGAGCAAGTACCGCTTGCATACCATTGAGAAGGCCAATCACATTAACGTCAAACATGGACTTCCATTCAGCCGCGTCTTGAGTATCAATCTGACCAAGCAGCATCATACCCGCGTTGTTGACTAATGCGTCTGCAGGACCGAATTGCGCTTCGGCTTTTTTGATAGCGTTTTCAAAGGTCACTTTATCGGTAATGTCTACTTTTTCACAAAGCGTATTAGGTAACCCCAGCTGCTCTAGTTTTTCAACACGGCGTGCAAGCAATAAAAGAGGGTGTCCGGCTGCACTCAAGCGACGTGCAATAGCTTCACCAATACCAGAACTCGCACCTGTAATAACGACAAGTTTTTTCATCTTATAGAACCTTTTTAGTTAAGAGGTCACACCCTCTTTTTGACGACCAATACAGTGTAGGTCAGAAATTATTGTTGATATATAGTCATTTTAACTAATCTGTGTTGCAGTGCTGCAACAATGATTTTGCTAACCCCTAACCTATACTTCTAGTAGACAACAGTGCCTTGGCATGTGGTTTGAGTCAGTATAAACTCCGGGCGAATAAAATTGGGGAAGTGGATGTTAATGAGATTCGTGGTTGTTGTATTTGCCATTTTAGTGACGTGGGCAGCGCAGGCATTTGAGCTACGCACAGATAATGCGCCTGTCGATCAGCCAGTAAATGCAGAGCCCATTAAATCATCACCACCAATGCAGCAACGAGCCGTAGTTCCAAACGGCACTAAAATCAATCCCCCCGTGAGTTCCAGCTTAGCCCTCGACTCTGAATTAAAAACAAATATTGACCGCATGGCGGTGATAGACCGTGTCGAAGTAAAAAAATCGATACGCAGAATGTTTTTAATGTCAGGTGAAATCGTCGTAAGAGAATATCGGGTCTCACTCGGCCCGAACCCGCGGGGTCATAAAGTCCAGGAGGGAGATAACCGCACACCAGAAGGAAAGTACTATTTGGATTTTGTCATGAATGATTCGGCATTTTATCGTTCGATGCACATCAGTTATCCGAACTTACGTGATCGTCGTCGTGCTGAAGAGTTAGGTGTCAGTGCTGGTGGTAATATCAAAATCCATGGACTCAAAAATGGTTACACCAAGCCAGTTGAGTTTATTCAGAGCTTTGATTGGACCAATGGCTGCATTGCCATTACTAACACAGAAATGGATGAATTGATCACCTTGGTTAAAATTGGTACGCCGATCTATATTCGATGGTAGTTATATTCGATAGTAGTTATATCCGACGGCAGCTATATTCGATAGTCGCTGTATTCGACAGTAGAGGGAGCGATGGCAACAACATAATGATTTGTTGGGGGTTGGAGCATAAACCGTGATGATGAAGCCATCGCAAATCAAGATGTGCGTCTAAAACTGGCAAAGCCCAATGAGTAGCGTTAATGCTAAGCGGTGTAGCTTGCTTTTATCGCCAGTTAATTGGTTCAGGTAGTACTTGGTCATAGGGCGACTGTTGTTGTCAGTTTGTTGTGTGGTTAAATGTTTCATAGGAAGCTACCTTGTTATCAGTGGGGGGGTAATAAACTAACGCTGATTGCTATGTTGCTATTATCGTATTTATAAGGAATAAAAAAAGAGAGTGATTTTCTTTGTGTTTGTTCCGGTTATTGTAAATATCAGTCAATAATTCAAAATTTCGCCGACTTATACTAAAATAAGGAACAAACTTAGCTTGTTGTCGGTAGGTATCTTGGAATCATCAAACCTTTTTCGCTATTACTCTAGACTGTTAGATTATCCTCTTGGTCAAGAATGTAAGGTACTGTTGGCCGATGTTGCAGAGCATTTGTTCACCAGTCCTAGGCATGCCCGCACATTACTCAAGCAGATGACGGAGCTAGGCTGGGTTAACTGGCGACCACAGTCAGGTCGGAACCAACGCTCTACACTCGCACGCTTATACAGTACTGAAGAGGTAAAGAAGCAAGTTGCTAAGTCTTGGGTAACGGCGGGTAAATATGAAAAAGCTCTCGACTTTCTTGATGGCGACCAAGTGTTGTTTGGTACTTTGCTACAGCAAACCTCGGGAGCGGTATTAAAAGAAGGGCGAGTCAATGTTCAGCTTACTTATGATCGCTCTTTTGAACGTCTTGTTCCTCACAAGCCTCAGCGAAATAGTGAGCGTTTTCTCATTCGCCAGCTTTATTCGTGTTTGGTTTCGATGGGGAAAGACGGTAATTTGCTGCCTGAACTGGCCCATTATTGGCAAAGTGAGGACTCATTTCGTAGTTGGAGCTTTCATTTAAGACCGGGACTACAATTTGATAACGGTGACGCGATCACGGCTCAAGTGGTCTGTGACTTATTATTAATGTTGTCTAAGCTGCCTTTCTATAAGTATGAGTTGGATCATGTGATGTCCGTTGAGGTTGTTCATGATCTTAAGTTTGTGGTGACGCTAGCTCAACCAGACCGCGGCTTTTGTGCACTGTTAAGTGATCTGAAATATTCAATTCAACCTCCGCAACAGCTTAATGATGCTTGGAGCCTCACAAATAGAATAGTGGGTTCAGGGGTATTTTTATTACAAGAGCATACCGACCAGAAAGTGTCTCTATTAGCCAATGAACGCTATTTTTCATTACGAGCCTTAACGGATGAAGTGACGATCTGGTTGCTTAACAACAAGGCAGTGAATGATCCTTCCGTACTTTGTGAGCATGCATTGCTTGGCGGTAAAGTCATTAATACAGACTGTGGTAATACGGCGCCGGCTGCGCCGCTGATTGACGTTCATAGTAATAACTTGTTAGCACAAGACTCAATTCGAAGTAACTCAATGACGCCTACTCAGCATCAGAGCACTTTATCGCACCACGGTTCTCAAATACGTATCGAGGATGGGTGTTTGTTTTTGCTGTTTAATCAAAACAAACGAACTCAACGCCTGGGTGTAGAGCAGAGAAAGTGGTTGAGTGAATGTTTGCGAGGGGAAGCGATTTGGCAAGCTCTAGTGGAACTTCAAATGACATTTGGGGCACAGGTTGCGCATAATTTTTTCCCTTTCTGGCATCAGGTTAAGCGAATTCGCGCAATGCCTACCGATCTTCCATCCTCTCTCACTATCGCAGTTTATGATCATCGTGGATTAATTCGCTGTAGTCGAGCCATTCAGTTTATCCTTGCGAGCCTAAAGGTGACCGTCTCGATAACGGTTTTGCCGCATCGAGAGTTTCTAAAGCAGGCGAGAGAATGCGTGTTGGATTATGATTTGGTGTTAACCAACTTCAATTTGGATGACAATCGTCAAGTATCGGCGATGCTTGCGTTTGCAAGTGATCCGGTGATTGAATCGGTATTGAGTGAAGAATCGAATGGCTGGTTACGCGATCAACTTAATACAGTAAGGGAGTCTATTGTCGCTCGAGATTATCTTGAGCATTTAGAGCCTATTTGTTCTGCTTTAATCTATGAAAGTTACGTCAGCCCAATGTTTCATCATAGACAAACATTGAGCTTTCATGGCGTGATTAAAGGGGTCGAAATTACCACATGGGGATGGCCTCAATTGAGAGAGGTTTGGTCCGACGATTAAGTTTGCGTGGTGTCTTTATCATTGAGGCGTTGGGTAATAACTTTCTGATTTTCTGTGGTTGTTTCCAGTGCGCTTGCCGTCTTGTGAATGGCGCTCGCCATTTTAGATACATTTCTTGTGGCGAGTAAAATGGTGCCTTGCATTGGGCGTAAAATAAACCAGTAAGCGGCAATTAGCGCTAATACGATAGCGAGAACGACAACACCAAGCAGTAATAAAACATTAAAACGAACGTCATAGACAAAGTTTTTGGTACTTTTTGCTATCGAATTTTGTGACTGTTCCAGCGCGCCCGGTAAAGCAATCAAAGATGCTTTTGATAATTCAGTAAGTTCGTCAATATTTTCAATCGTATCAACAAGAACTTGTCGTTGCTCTTCATTTAAACTTTCATTCTTTGACAGTAACGTTAAAGATACCGCTAGGTTATCAATGGATTGACTCGATTGATTAATAGACGCTTCAATACCCTTGAGGTCAAGCATCATGGTTAGGTTGACGAGAGGTTGTCCCGTTTCTGAGTCTGGGGCTTGTGTGTTATCAGAACTGGTATTGGCCATGCACATGACTGGAAATAATAGACTTAAAAGCAGCGATTTGAGACTGAAGTTCAACATAATTCATCCTAAAAGGTGGAAGCGTAATCGACGCTTAAACTAGACTAAATAGCTCTGAGTTACCAATTATCCTTTTGTATCTAATTTGAAGTGGTATTAGCGATACTGTTTGTTTTCTTAGCGGTATTGTTGTGAGCGCACTTTACTGTATGAGACGAGTGCAATACCACCTAGAATCAATAGGGTAGCAATACAAGAATAGACCGTTATTTCCTCGTTGATAAATATCATCCCAAGCACTAATGCAATGATAGGGACCGTAAGCTGTAACAAGGAGGCTTGTAAAAGGTCGATTTTCGGCAGCAGTAAATACCAGAAATAGTAGCCAATAGCTGATGCACCGATACCAGAAAGTAACGCAAAGCTAACGCCTTGCGTTGTCAGGTGGAGTGGGGTCATGCTGAAGAGCGCGCTACTTAAGTAGAAGATCACCATTAAACTGGCACCGAATATAAAGCCCTGTTTGGTTGCAACTAGAGCTTGGTTGGTTTGCTTACCTAAAATTGTGAAGATCCCCCAACTTAACCCCGATAGTGACATTAATATCGCTGCCCCGAAATCAGGCTGCTGTTGAGAAGGCTGCATGAGCGTGACAAACCCCGCTATGGAAACCCCAATGCCAACCACTTCCATTTTTGAAATGACGTGGCCTGTTAATCGGTGATAACCAATGAGCGTTAGTTGAACCGTTCCGAAAAGAATCAGTGCACCAACGCCGGTATCTAATCGGTCATAGGCAAGAGAAAATAAGATAGCGTACCCCAAGAGTGACACACCTAAATAACAAGAGGGTAGAAATCCAAGTGAAGATGAGTCTGAGCGACGTGCTGATTTGAATGACAGCAGTGCAAGTAATGTTAACGTGATCGCGCCACTTAACAGGCGAATAAGCGTGTAGCTCATCGGGTCGATGACTTGGAACCCCAACGCATAACGTGCAAATAATGAATTGAGCGCAAAAGCCGTCATAGTGATGGTTGCCAGTAAATAATTTGAATTCATAATCTTAACCATCGTGTGCTTTATGTGGGGTATCGAGTGTCAGTGTGAAGAGCCTGCGTAGCTTTGATAGTAGCGTGTTGAGTCTGAGAGTGAAATCACATCTATGTTCTATCTTATTCCTCCGTGTTCCTTTTTAGCGTTATCGCTGCGTTAATGACTAAGGGTATGGTTTATGCCAATAAATTCCTTTCAATCCTAAGGGGTTATCCGTTAACCTGTTTTTGTTGCACATGACTTAACATTAGTTTTGCATGACTTAACATTAATAGGAAATCATTATGCAGGTACAAATAGTAGAAATAACGGAACCACATAATGACGCCGTTAGGGACATTATTAAGCGAGTCGGTGCTGAGTTTGGGGCGATCGGTGAGGGCTTTGGTCCTTCGGATGATGAAGTGAATGCTATGAGCGCTCACTATAGTACTGGTTTAAGAAGCCTATATTTGATCGCATTACTTGACGGTAAAGTGGTTGGTGGCTGTGGAGTTGCCCCTTTGGGTCGCGAATCTAACGTTTGTGAGTTAAAAAAATTATTCTTACTCCCTGAAAGCCGGGGTAATGGGATTGGTAAGGCGCTGACGACCCAATGCTTATCTTTTGCTAAAGAGCAGGGCTTTACCTCGTGTTATTTAGATACGCTAGCTGGGATGAAGTCAGCGATTCACCTATATGAATCGGTGGGTTTTCAGCATTTAGATAAGCCTTATCCGGGTACGCTGCATAACGGTTGTGATGTTTGGATGACGAAGTCTTTACTTTAACCAAGCTTACGATTGGTGAGGCCGACTGTATGCAAGGTAAGTCATTTTGGGCTAAGTGTAAAATCATGCGCTGTAAACGATCGGTTTCAAAGGATAATTGCGCGAACCATTAGCTTTTACGTAGCATAGATTGCAATTTGTTTACATTTTATTAGTATGTAATCAATGGATATGACAATAGTTAAGCAGTAGGTACTATTAAATGGATTTTAAAATAGCAGAATATTCTGATTATAAACGTATCGCTCAGTTGCATGCTGAAAGTTGGCAATTGAGTTATAAAGGGATGATGCGACAATCGTATCTTGATGAACAAGCCTTGGACGATAAGCTGTTGATTTGGCAAGCGAGACTGTTAAACCCACCATTCAGCCAACACGTTATTTTGGCGGAGGAGCAGGGGGAGTTATTAGGTTTTATCTGCCTATTCGGTAATCACAGCGCCGAGTTCGGTACTATTATTGACAATTTGCATGTGTCTTCTTCGGCGCAAAGGCGAGGGGTCGGTCAGACTTTGCTGTCGCAAGCGATGGAGTGGGCTGGAAAATACTACCCTGACAATGGCGTGTTTTTAGAAGTGCTTGCAGATAATAAAGATGCGGTACACTTTTATGAATCTGTTGGTGGTGTAAGAGCATTAAGTCAACGAGGAGACTCACCTTGCGGGAAAAAAGTTGATGAGTTTGTTTATACATGGCCAACGCCACAGGAGTTAGCCACGGTATCGAGGTAATGGATTCGCGCACCTATTAGTGACGCTGTCACTTTATGGCTCGTGTTATCTTAGAAGAACCAAACGCAAAGAGGCCAGCATTATGCTGGCCTCTTTGCGTTTGGTTTTCTCAATTGATGACAGATAGTCTGCTATTTACGCTGATGGTGAGAGGTGAGCGAACGAATCATGTCGACCTCTTCCTCACTCAACAGTTCGCGACTTCGTTTTGTAGTCGTCATCGCTTCTATAAAGCGTTTCACTTCAAGTAACTGAGCGTTATTTAGGTCATGCACTGTCGTTACGATTTCCTTTTCTAGAGTTCTTTCCATAACGTTATGCCTCCAATCAACTAGCTTCTATGTTTTAAACTAGTTCAATCTCGGCTAATATCAAGAAGTTATTAAGAGACATGTTGCTTATGCGTTGAAATGGCGACGTGTTAGCAAGAGGCGTCTCAGTAGGAGTATAGCGACGTGTTGCCATGTCGTATTATCGAGGTTTAAATTGAACCCAGATTAGTCAGTGACTTACAATTATAGAACTATTAGTTAACACTATTGCAGCAATGTTTCTTATTGTTTCATTAGTCTACACCGTGATCTCAATCACTGAATTTATTTTTCCTGATAAAAAGTTCCCATCAATTACATTAAAAAATATCTTTTATGCTAAACATATATTTATTTATATATAACTAATTGATATATAACGATATTGGCATTTATCTAAAAGCGTGATTTAGATAGGCATTTTTAAATTATTAGGATTGTCGATATTCTTTTTTTTAGTGAAACTTTACCTCGTTCATTGGATATATAACTTTTAAGCATCTTAATTATTCCCTTTGTAAATGAGTGGCTCATAGAAGCTAACCAAACAAAGTCGGATGTATAGAGCTGAACAATAAAAACAAAACTTATTACATTTCTCGGGGTTCATAATGAAAAACACATTTAAGCTTTCGCTTGCTGCAATCTTAGTGTCAACAGCAATGGGTGCCAATGCTGGAATCAGCATTGTTGATAATGAAACAGGTAACTTCTCAATCGGCGGTGACGTTGAATTCGATTTCAACTTCCAAGATCGTGATTCTCAAACAGCGAAAGAGTTTGACCAAACAGGGCGTATCCTTCTTGAATTTGCAGGAGAGCGATACACACAAAACGGCCACGTTTTACAAGTTAACGTGCAACCGTTAATGGAAAGCAGCGGTAACGTTGCGCTAGATGATGCATGGTTTGCGTTCGGCGCTCAAGAGGGCTGGAATCTACGTATGGGTCGCTTCGAAGCATTCGATATGTTCCCGGTAGGTCAAGATACGTTCCTTGAGTACTCTGGTGATACAGCAAACGATCTTGTTCAAGATGGTTCTGCGTACGTATACCAAATGAAAGAAGGTCGTGGTCGTGGTTCTAGCGGTCAGCTAATGTATAGTCAATCATTTGACAACCTTTATGTTGAAGTTGCTTCAATGATAGGCGAGCGAGATGTGCTATTTGGCACTACCGGTAACGTAGGTCAACGTCAGTACCACGGAAAGGATGTTAAGAGCACGAAAGACGCAGTATTATTACGTCCGGTAGTCGGCTACCAAATGGGTGGTTTCGGAATTGCTGCCTCAATGGAAGCAAACCTAGTTAAAGATGCGGTAGTTGTGGATGGCGTTAATGGTGAAGTTGATATCTCAGACCGTAAAGGTTATGGCTTAACGGCGAACTACTCAACAACAGATTGGAACTTGATTGCTAACTTCGCGTACATGGATGCAGTCGATGAAAACAACATGTCTGTTGGTGTCAACGCACTATACAAAGGCTTTGGTCTTGGCTTTATCCACGCCGCTAACGAATATGAGAATAAAGAAGTATCTACTAGCTACGCTTCGGGTGATGTGAACGTGAATACTTGGTATGCATCTTATGAGTTTGCTGATGTTCTAACGGTTGATGATTTCTCAATCTACCTAGGCGCATACTATACAACAGTAGATGACAAAACTGATACGACACAAACAGTGTCAACGAACTTTGCTGAAGATGACGACAAAGGTGTGCGTGTTCGTTTCAAATACTTCTTCTAAGCGCATCGCTTAAACGTATAGAATCAAAACACTGCTAATAAATGTAGAGAAACGGAGCTGAGAGGCTCCGTTTTTTTATGTCTGGCATAAAGGAAAACAATGATCGTCACTTTGGGTATCTAGCATAGTGTTTATGAATGCGCCTTATTGCACTGCGTGTAGCAGGATTACAGTGAGGCTGCTGCTTTGATGCTCTCAGGGTAGATGCGTAGCCGTCGCTTATCTGTGGCCCAGTCGTAATTGAGTGGGCTGACATCATCACGTGCGAATCACACACCATGAGGGTTGGCTTAATAAGGCAAAGTGACGGATGAAGATAGAAAGTCGAGAAGGTAAAGATGCGTTGCAATAAAAAAGGCTCGCCGAAAGCGAGCCTTTGATTGAATTATTTATGATTAGAAAATCAGGTGAGCAACACCAGCAATCACAGGTAGCGTAATCAGTGTACGCAAGATGAAAATAGCGAACAGTTCGATAATATTAACTGGGATACGGCTTCCTAACAGCAGAGCACCGACTTCAGACATGTAAATAAGCTGCGTAACCGACATTGCTGCAATGACGAAACGAGTCATTTCGTTGTCAATGGAAGCGGCAAGAATCGACGGGATGAACATGTCAGCAAAACCAACAACAATCGTCTTCGATGCTGCCACTGCCTCTGGAACGCCCAATAACTCAAGGTATGGGATGAACGGAGTGCCTAATACTTCAAACACGGTTGTGTATTCCGCAATAACCAGAGCAACGGTACCCAGACCCATGACCACAGGAAGCACACCAAAGACCATGTCGACGGCATTCTTGATACCTTCACCAAATACTGACTTAGCAGAAGTAACAGTGCCTGCGCGTCTAAGCGCCATATCCAACCCCCAAGAGAAGGTGGACATGCCTGCAGGGGTGACTTCTGCATCGGCAGCAGGTTTGGTGCCATCAATAAATACGTCTTTCTTATTTCTAAGTGGTGGAAGGCGAGGAATAATGATGGCAGCAACGATACCCGCTAAGCAAATAGCGCCATAAAATGGTAAGAATAAGTGTTCCAATTCAACCTGAGCAATAACCACAAGGCTAAACGTAATCGACACCGCCGAGAAGGTAGTACCAATCACAGCCGCTTCGCGCATGGTGTAAAATTTGGCTTCGTATTGCTTACTGGTTAATAGAATACCGACGCTGCCGTCTCCAAGCCAAGACGCCATACAGTCAATCGCGCCACGGCCAGGTAAGTTGAATATCGGGCGCATAATTTTACTTAATAGCGCGCCAAACAGCTCTAATAGACCGAAGTTGAGCAGCAATGGAAGGAGTAATCCAGCAAAGATGAATACCGAAAACAGTGTTGGTAATAAGCCCTCTAAGACCAATCCACCAGTGTTCTCTTCCCAAATGGCTTCAGGACCAAATTGAAAGTAAGTCATGACGGCTGCAAGGCCGCCAATAAGTCTTACCGCTAACCACATTGGACTTGGGTTAAATAGGCCATTTAGGAAATCGTTATTGTTGATAAAAGCAGGCTTAAAAATGCGAGTTAAAATAGACGCTGCTGCCATCAAAGCAATAATTGCGGTGACAAGAGGGACGATAATGTCGCCAACTGCTGCTTGTAGAGATTTAGCTAAAACGGCGACAGGAATCGTCAAACCACCATCGTAGCTAATAGGTGCCATGAACAGGAATAAACCCACTAATGACGGGATGAAAAACATCCAGAAATTGCCTTTTTTGCCTGTCTCAGGGACAGGTTGAGCGCTATTTTGCATTTTTATCTCGTGTTACAACTAGTTAATATCAGCGGTTCCATCGCTTGATTATTCACTAAACATCCATATTTGCTCAAGTGGGGCAAAGATTACTTTTTTTTGCGCGCCGAAGCAATACTATTCATCAATGAAGACTAAATATTCACAATTTACGTAAACTTTGCCCTGCTTTATTCATCCTTGGTGTTAGCGATGGTTACAGTATAGTGGCTAAGAGAAGGTTTGAGTGTGCGGTTTAACTCGCTACACTATAGAATCTAAAGCAAAGGTGGTACCGAAGACATAGGGTATCGAAATGGAATTGTTTCAAAATATGGAATCAGAGCTAAACCAGTATGAAAAGAAAAAAGTTGCCTATCCCGCTCATTTTATTGGTGCCAATTGTCTTGTTGCTTATTGTTGTCATTGCAGGGGTTTATCGATTCTCGTTAACGGATGAAGAGATCTTAGCCAAATTTCCCTCACAGCAAATGCAAAGTGATGAGGTGGTAAATCAAATTCTAGGACTATCTACGCCAAACCCTTGGACGCTTCAGGTGCCAGATACCAGCGCGTTTTCTTTACTGACTGATATCGACGAGGTTAAGCAAGTCGCATCGGGACGATACGATAACGGCATGGAGCGCGGTCATGTTTACCTGTTGTATCAATTTAAACAAGAGCAAATGGAAAAAGGTGTGTTGTCCAAAGTCATTGTTCCTTTTGCGGTTAGTAATCAAGGGTCTGGTGTGTTTTATTACCTAGGATTGTTTGATTGGGATACGGCAAGACAAAGGATCATTCTTGTAGACTCTGTATTGCTTGGTGACAGAGTGCAGGTGTCTATGGTGGACTGGAAACATCACATTGAAGTGCGTTTTAAACAGCATGCAGCAGGGCAGGCGATGAGTGACAGCCCGCAGAAAGAGGTTACGCTAACGTGTGAAACTGCAAAAATCAATCAGCTAAACTGCCAATAATTCCCTTGTGTTATTGGGCTATTTGATAATTTTCTCGTGCTCTCAGTGTTGTGAATGTGAGTTTAATTGAATAGTATGCATCTAGATGTTGTTAATTTTTGTATAAATGGAGCTTGCGATGATCAATAAGCGTTTTTTTAAAACGAAAGATGAAGTAGAGGTAACGTTCGAACTCGATGCAGCGAATGTTGATAGTGTGGTATTGATGGCAGAGTTTCATGATTGGCAGCCAATTCAAATGAAGAAAGTCGCCAAATCTAAGTCGTTTAAATACCGTACTCGACTGCCAAAAGGTGCGGAGTATCAATTCCGTTATCTGGTTAATGATACGGAGTGGGTGAACGATGCCGAAGCGGACCACTATGTGCCGAATGGTTTCGGCGCTGACAACTGTATTGTTAGAACGGCTTAAGTTAGAACTGCCTAATTGAAATGGTACCATATTGATGAAAAGCGAAGCTCATAGCTTCGCTTTTTTACATTCCAATCACATGTTTTACGTTTTCTTTCCCTAACGATTGATGCAATTGACATCAGAAAAGTTTACTCTATTAGCCTTCTTATGAGCTGCATTGGAACCATTGTGCAATCAAATCAAATACCGGGCGAACCAAGTGCGGCAAGCACTCAGGCTCGTAACTCAAAATTAAAAAGAAGCATTGCTTTCACTGTGCCATTTTTGGCAGCCTTTGCTTTTTTACACAGTCTGCCTGACTCTACGTTAAAAGGAACTGTTGACTTAGATCTGAATGACTCTCCTATTGTCGAGGCGTTATCAGCCAATAAAGCCGTAGAGGTTCAGCCTCCTAAATACGCTTATACAGTTCAATCTGGAGACAGCTTAAGCCAAATTTTTGATCAGCTTGGTTTCCCTTACAGAGATATGATGTCTGTAATGGAAACAGACCTGAACTTCTTGGTGCTAGATACGCTGCGTCCTGGCGATAAAATTCGCTTTTGGCAGGATGAGGAAACTCAAGCTCTGACGAAGTTAGAATTAGGTCGTAATGTCGCGGAAAAAGCCGTTTATCATCGATTAGATGATGGCAGTTTTGAATTCGAAGACATTTCAATTCCTGGCGTTTGGAAAAGTGCTGCGCTTGTTGGTGAGATTAATGGCAGTTTTTCGGCTTCTGCTAATAAACTTGGTCTTGGTCCAAATGAAATTAGCCAAGTCGTTACCTTGTTAAAAGATAAGATTAATTTTGCTCGAGACTTGCGTGCTGGCGATCAATTTGAAGTCGTCAAAAGTAGTCAAACGGTAGAGGGTGTACCAACGGGAAACTCTGAAATTCAAGCGATTAAGATTTTCAACCGTGGCGCTATGTACTCGGCTTATTTGCACTCGAATGGTCAGTACTACGATGCCGCAGGTGAAAGTCTGCAGCGTGCGTTTATGCGCTACCCAGTAAAAAACACCCGAATTACGTCGGGTTTTAACCCTAACCGCCGTCACCCGGTGACAGGACGAGTTTCGCCTCATAATGGTACCGATTTTGGCGTGCGTACTGGTACTCCTGTGTTAACCACAGGGGACGGCGTTGTTGCCATGGTGAGGAATCACCCTTATGCGGGTAAGTATGTGGTTGTTGACCATGGTGGTCCATATAAAACCCGTTATCTACATTTAAGTAAAATATTGGTGAAAAAGGGACAGAAAATTACCCGTGGGCAACGCATTGGGTTATCTGGTGCTACTGGGCGTGTAACGGGTCCCCATTTGCATTATGAGCTAATCGTTCGTGGTAGACCGGTTAACGCTATGCGTGCAAACATTCCTATGGCAGACTCTGTGCCAAAGAGCGAGCTTAAGCAATTTATCGCCCGTCGAGATGAGCTGGATGCGATGCTTAAGAAACAAGAAATGAAAGTTGCGAGCTTATAATCGCAACCACAATATGGTGACACAAATGCAACAAGATGAATTCGAAAAGTTGGTAAAAGAGCTGTGTTTATTTAAAGCACTACCTGATGCGTTAAACGCACTAAAAGCATGTGATGATGCAGACGTTGCAGAAGCGGCAGAAAGCCTAACGGGTCAGTTTGCTTTGGCGGATGTTGATGGTGAACAACGTATCTATCATGTGTCTGTTCGAACCAATGATGCTGGTGAAGATGAAGAGTATGTCGAGCACATCATGAACGAAGGGGATGACGTCATTAAATTTGTCGCTTGGTTCTTTGATGCTCTTTTTGACTTAAAGCAAAGCGACACGTACAAAGCGGCCGGCAAAACCTATATGCAACCTAAACGTTCATAGGTCATTTGCTTTCGCAAAAACCGACAAAAACACAAAATAAAGACTAAATAGAAACGGCGCTCTATAATGAGCGCCGTTTTTTATCTTTTATTCATCATGACTAGCTGTGCAATTTGGCTAACTATGCCGATTGCCGTTACAAACCGAATCTCTGTTATAAATCGATTTGTAACTAATTAATCGAAGTAGCTAATTTATTGAAGTAGCTAATAGGAAGACTGGCAGCGTTCACAAGTGTGTTCGGTTTTAACACCTACTTTCTGCCCGTCTTGAGTATGTTGCTCATTCAGTTCAAAAACATCTTGCGTCGTGACGGCATTGCAATTTGGGCAGTAATCATGCGTTACATAAAATTGTAGATCATCCATTTCGTTTCTCCTCCGTTTTTCTACGTGTAAAAGATAACAATTCGGCAACATATCCGCATCATTTCTTCTGCGGGAAATACCGTTTTTTTGGGCTAGGTATCAAATTTAACAACAAAGGTAAAAGAAAACGCAGTTCTGACGAAAAAGAGTATAAAAACAATTATATATCACGAGTATGCTGAAGAGCTGTTTGATTGAATATTTGTATGTGTTGTATTTTAAATTAACCACTAACGGCGCTGCTATTTATGCTTTCGGTCTAAAATATAACTAGGAAAGGTGACAACAAGGTGAGAAGTACCATGGACAGTGCACAAATTCGGGCGGTGACCGCTCCACAACGATTTGGATTAGGGATACGGGTTGGAGATGCCAGTGAACCTCTTTCGCTGGCAAAGCAGCTACAGGTCGACAATGATACCCATGAATTGATCGCTGAGCTGCCATCTACCTCTGAAATGCTGGCTCATATGGGGGAGCTGAATCGCCGACGTAAGGAGGCCGCGACTCCGGAAGAAAAACAGACGTTCTCTAAAACCAATAATGCTTTCTTTCAAGAGAGTTATCGGACCCTTGTTCATGCTCGCAATCTTCAATCGTTATATTCACCTTATGGATTTCAAGAACGGCTCATTCAGTTCTGGAGCAATCACTTTGCTATTTCAGCCGATACGAGACGTGTGCGACCTATTGCGTCTGGTGTAGAAAATGATGTTATTCGTACGGCTTGGAAGTCTGACTTTAGTTCTATGTTGATTGCGGTCTGTCAGCACCCGACTATGCTGATGTTTTTGGATAACCATCAGTCTATTGGGCCGAATTCAAAAGCGGGCAAAAAACGCAATAAAGGACTGAATGAAAATCTTGCTCGGGAGATACTTGAATTACACACGTTGGGTGTGAGTGGCGGTTATACACAAACGGATGTCATAGAACTTGCGCAGGGTATTACGGGCTGGACAGTAACCATGGGATCAAAAGAGGCAGGCTATATTTTTAGACCAGCCTTGCATGAACCGGGGGCAATACAAGTATTAAACACAGTTTACTCGCAAGAGGGCGAAGCGCAGGGCATCGCGTGTTTAGCGGACTTAGCATTGCGTCCAGAGACTGCGCAGCATGTGTGTGGAAAGTTAGTACAGCACTTTTACGGCGCTGGTCATGAAGAATTAGTTGAAGCATTGGCGAACGTATGGCTGGAAAAAAAAGGTCAGTTGATGCCAGTTTACGAGATGTTAATGGCTAGCCCATTAGCAACTGAGCCTAAGTACTTAAGGTTTAGAACGCCGCAAGAGTGGTATTTCGCTGTGTTACGTAGCGCAGATTTTGAGCCTAATCAAAAGCAAATGCATTATATGCTAAGACAGCTTGGACAAGAGCCTTTCATGGCGGGGTCACCTGCAGGGTGGTCGGATCAAGATGCTGACTATAATAGTGCTTCAGGGTTGACTCAGCGGTGGCAGGTAGCGAATCAAGTCGCACAACTTGCGGTTCGACAAGTAAAGCGCAATAAACAGCGTCCGCAAGATTATATCGATAATATTCTTCAAAGGCTGTATGGCAAGAATGTTGATGAGCACACCCTTGTGGCGATTGAGAAAGCGCAAGATGCCGTGTCCAAGTTGGTGGTGCTGTGGATGAGTCCTCAGTTTCAGTATAGGTAGGTGAACAATGACGTCACGTAGAAATTTCTTGAAAGGTATTGGTGCAACGTCGCTAGTGACTTGCCTACCTAATCTCGCATTCGCCGCAACTGCAAGCCCGAATGTTTTCGTATGGGTGACACTAAGAGGCGCGATGGATGGACTGAATGTGGTGGTACCGTCATTTGACACCGCGTACTCGGCGCTTAGACCGAACCTAGCCTTTAATAGTAGTGAATTGCGTGGACTAGGTAGTGGTTATGGCTTGAATCCTGCGCTCAAAAACGTCTTTGAGTGGTATCAAAATGATGAGGCGATGTTTGTTCATGCTTGTGCCACTGGGTATCGCAGCCGATCGCATTTTGATGGTCAGAAGGTACTCGAAAATGGCACACTAAACCCATTGGAGCGAGAAGGGTGGCTGAATCGATTTTTGATGAGTGAGAAGAGTAACTTAGCGATTGCGATTGATTCTGGGTTGCCATTAATTGCTCAAGGTGAGATGAAAGTGAGCAGTTGGTATCCTCACAAACTAAAAGCGGAAGAAGAGCAGGCGCTGATCTTAGCCGATCTGTTCCAATCCGACCCCGAGCTTGGCTCGAATTTTTCGGAAGCCATGAAGTTAGAGAAAATGCTAGGGGCAGGAAGTCAAAGCAAGCAATTTACTAACTTGATGACGCAGGCGGGTAAGTTTATTAACTCACCACAAGGGCCCAATATTGCGGTGCTAGAGCTTGGTGGCTGGGATACACACTCAGCGCAGGGAACCACTCAGGGACGACTAGCAAACCAGCTGAAAAAATTGGATGAAGGATTGCTGGCACTGAAATCCGCTTTAGGTGAAAAGTGGTCATCAACGGTAGTGATGTGTGCAAGTGAGTTTGGGCGAACGGCACGTGAAAATGGTACCAAAGGCACAGATCATGGCACGGCAAATGTCATGTTATTGGCAGGTGGTGCGATCAAGAAGGGACAAGTAGTTTCTGATTGGCCGGGATTAGCCGATGATAAATTGTTCGAAGGCAGAGATTTAGCCCCTACGACGGATGTTAGAGCAGTCATAAAAGGCGTACTTGCTGATCATTATTTGGCGGATAGTGCTACGTTGCTGAATGTGTTCCCTGATAGTGAGGCGATTGCACCGATGACAGGCTTGATTACAACAAAACGAGCTTAAAAATTAAGCCATCGAGTTAGACTCGATGGCTTGTCTGCAATAGTTGCTAGAGAAACTAGCAATTGGGAGATGAGTAGCCGGAGAAATGATCAGTCGAAGAGATTACTCTCCAGCCACCATGTGCTTCTTGGTCGTAATGCTCGCAATGATCATGTAAATGGCTGTTGCCATCATAGTCGCAAGCAAGTAGGCCATTAGACCTTGGGTACCATTCATAAACCAGTCAGCAATAACAGGTCCCGCGACTGAGCCAACACTGTAGCAAAACAACATCACCTGCGTTGCAGATACAATATTGTTTTCATCCAGTTTGTCACAACCTAGGTTGATAGCAATCGGATACAGTGCGAAGCATGAAAAACCGATCAAAAATAAACTGACCGCCAGTACGCTAAGGTCACTGCTTAAAATTACTAAACCGATTGCAAATACACCGACCAAGCAAAACATACCCATCAGTGGCGTACGGCCCACTTTATGAATAAGTTTTGGCACAATAGGTTGTACTGCCATGCCGCCCAAGATCACTAATGCCATTAGAGCACTAAGGTGCCCTTGAGACACATTGCGGTGCGATAACTCTACCGGCATAAGACCGTAAATCGAACCGAGTGTTAAACCTGACACAATACATCCAATGATGGCTGCGTGGCTTAATTTGCTCATTTGCTTCCATGTTAATGGCGTTGAATGTGCACTTTGTGGCTGCTGTGTTGGGATGAAGAGCAACACCATAATGGCTGCGCTAAGCATGGTTAAAATAACGATGAAAGGCATAATGCCTTCAACGCCAATCAGACCAATACCAAGCTGCCCTAATGCTGAACCGCCATACAGTGAACCCATGTATAAGCCAAGACGTTTCGCTCGGCTTGTTTCGTCTCCGGTTAACAACCAAGACTCAACGATAACAAACACGCCCGCGACCGCAATACCAGCGATAAAACGAGCGATTAACCAGACGCTGGCTACAGGTAATAGAGGTAGAGCAATAATAGTCAGTACGAAAACGGCAAGGCATGCAACAAAAGCGATACGGTGCCCCACGTATTTTACTGCGGGTTCAATAGCCACCGCGCCTACAAGTAATCCTGCATAAAATACACTCGCCAACCAACTTGCTTGACTGGCATCAATACCATATTCGTTAAGCATTAGTGGGATCAGGCTCATTAGATAACCTGATGCAACGGCATATAGTGATAGCGCAATTACCGGTACTTTAAAGCCAGCTTTAACTGCGAAATCGTGAGTGTTTTCCAAGGCAGGATCCTCATTGGTTGGTAAAAAGAAAAGGGGGAGTGATTAAGAAATCACCGCGACTATGAGGCTTGAGTATCAAAGAGTAAAACGAATAAAAATGACCATGACGACAAAAAATCGTTATCGAAATATTTTGAAAACTGCTAAGGAAAATGAGCGTCAATGACCCTAGCGATAATTCATGTAAGTAATTGAATTCTATTGGGTGTGTGGCGCTTTGTTGACAAAGAAAATATCGGCGGGTGTGACGTGTGGTGATAAGAAAAGAAATTATGAGGTCGTTTTATATATCGTGTGTTGTTGAGTGGGTAAAGAAGAAACATATGATGCGTGACTTGTTGCGATTTAAGTCAATAGCGCGATGCAAATTGAATGACCCGTCCTCACTTTGTGATAAAAGCAAGTCAGGGTCATGGCGCTCATTTAGCGATTATGTGAAGTGCATAATCAGCCTCCAGTCACTTGTGTAGAGCTGAGGTGTTTAGGGTGCTTACCACACAGCAACCGGTAGGCTGCTGGGACATAATAGAATGAAATAATCGTCGTTAGTACGGTACCGCCAGCAATCGCAATCGCAAATGGCGGCCAGAACCCTCCGCCAGCAATGATCAATGGAATGAAACCGCCAACGGTGGTAATGGTTGTTGAGGTAATATGGCGAGTGCATGACATAACGGCATCGACGATAGCATCATTATCGCCATTACTGGTATCGGGGCGTGCTTTTAATTCAGCCAATATGACAATGGCTGCATTGATCGCAAGACCGATGACTCCCAGTAAACCAATGATCACAGTAAAACCAAATGGGTAATTGAATAAGTAAACTGACAAGATGCCTAGGCCTGCAGACAGACCAGCAACGGAGAAAATGATACTGCTGATCCGAAATGAATTAAACGACATGACAACGACCAATACCATTAAAGTCACCACAACAAATACGTTTGAAATTAAGTTATTAATAGATTCATTTCTGCCAGCAGATTCACCACCAAATTCAATATGGTAGCCGGGAGGAAGCGTGTAGTTTTTCAGTGCTTGTTTAAACGCAATGAGTACCGATTGAGGCAGAACACCAGACTCTATATAGCCTTCAATGGTGTTGACTCGTTGCCCACCGCGGCGAGTGATCGCCCCTCTGCTAGTGGTCAGCTCCATTTCTGCAAGGGTAGAGACACTCACACCTGTTGAATAGACCTCTGAGCTAATGGGTAATCGCAGGTTGCCTAAATGAGCAATATTTTCCCGTTCATCGTCGGAAACGCGAACCCGAATAGGAATGGATTCCCCACCTTCTAAAACGGTGCCACTATTACGGCCAATGAGTGTTGTTTGAAGTAAACGAGCGAATTTATTTAATGTAATGCCATTTAGTTGTGAGGCCTCTTCGTTAACCATAAGCTTCACTTTAGGCAACCCGGGCTGTAGCGTTTCTCTGGTGTGAGTAACATGCTGGGTATTTGACATAATAAGGCGAATGTCCTGGCCAATAGATTTCAGTGTATCTAAGTTGTTTCCAAATACTCTGAGTTCAATTGGCGCCTTAAATGGAGGACCTTGTTCAAGTTTGCGAACTAAAATCTGTGCCTGAGGAACTTGATGATTTAAGGCATTTTGGATCAAGGGAATAATACGGTTTGCATCAGCGAAGTCTTTAGTTTTGATCATGGCTTGCGCGAAGTATGGAGCGTTTTGTTGGTTGGCCTGCAAATTGTAGTAAAACGATGGAAAATTGGCGCCAATCATCCAGTTAGTGTGCTCCACACTAGGGTAGGTACGGATGATGTCATCAACACGCATTGCCGTATTGCTCGTTTGAACAATGCTCGCTTGTGGAGGAAGGAAAATTTGAACTTCGAACATATCTCGGTCGGAGGGAGGAAAAAACTGTTCAGTTAATTGCGTAGTACTCCAAAAACCGGTGATTGCGACGCCCAACACCAAAGCGATGGCGAACATCGGAAATCGAATGGCGGATCGAACACTAGCCTCGAACCATTTTGACATGACTGGAATCGAAAGCCCGGTATGGTACCAATGACTACCTTGATAATGTGCGGGTAAAAAGCGGGTAGCAAAGCCGGCAATTAGGGTATGAGAAATAAGGTATGAACCAATGAGGGAGAAACATACGGTAATGCCGATGCCACTGACGAACTCACCCGTTGCCCCCGGCATTAAAATTATAGGCATAAACGCAAGAACCGTGGTCAACGTAGAGCCAAGTAAAGGAAGCCATAGGTGCTTGAGCGCAGCGCGTGTGGCGTTGGATTTAGATTGGCCTAACACTCGATTATGCTGAATAGTGTCGACCATCACCACTGCGTTATCGACCATGATGCCTAAAGCAACAATGAGTCCAGTCACTGACATTTGATTAATCGGTAAGCCAGTTATTTTCATTAACGTTAGCGTCAACATGGAAGTTAACGGCAAGGCAATGGCAACCAAAATGGCAGCTCTTACTCCTAGCGTGAGTAGTAGCACGATTAAAATTAGAGCAAAGCCAAGAAGTAGACTGTTTCGAAGATCGCCCATTCTGGCATCGGTATAGCCTTGTTGGTCAAAAATAATATCAACGTGAATGTTACTAGGAATATCACGTTGAAATTGTTCGACCAGCGTTTCCATGCTTGCCGACCAACGGTCAACTCTCAGCTCCTGTTGCATGCGAGCGGCTACGATGACACCCACTTTTCCATCAATATAGGCCAGTTCGGTTGCTGGTAAACTCGGCATTCGGCTAACGGTGGCAATATCCTCAAGACGAATCATGTGCCCTTTACCATCGACGTTAATGGGGACTTGCCTTACGCGGTTGAGCGAGTCTAACTCGGACGCAATTTCTAGCCCAAAGCGATGGTTTAGGCTGAGCAGTTCGCCAGCAGGGTTTTTAGCGTCGGCACCATGCAAAGATTCAAGAACATTGCTACTAGATCGCCCCAGCGCGGCGGCAGAGGAGGTATCGAGGCTGACGAGAATTTCCTCTTTGGGTTGTGCGTATTCGTCAACAAACTCTGTACCAGAGAGGTTACGTAACCGCGAAGCTAGCTCTTTTGCATAGCGACCTAAGATTAACAGATCGGCATCGCTAGTATCCTTCCAAGTTAGTGCAATAATACTGGTAAAGGCATAGGTATGGTCGCTATCAAATTTGGGCGTGTTGCTACCATCGGGCAATAAAGAGGGGAGAGCCGCGAGTTTGTCTCTTGTTTGTGACCAAACTGGTTCTGGCTCGGTGATGTCATCATTGAGCTCAACGGTCACAATTGATACACCGGGGCGGGAGGTGGAAGTGAGTACCTTAATTTGATTGAGCTCTCGTAGCTTGTTCTCAACGACTTCAGTGACCAGTGTTTCTATGCGTTCAGCGCTGGCGCCGGACAGTACGGTGGTCACAGTTGCAAAGCGGTTACTGATGATAGGGTCTTCTGCTCGAGGCAAGGTTGAATAGGCAGCGTAACCACTAACCAATAATAGTGCTGTAATCAATATTAGTAGTCGAGTGTTGGCGATGGCCTTAACGAAATGCATGATAAGTGCCTGCTATTGTGGAGTGTTAACCTGTTGACCAGGTACAATTCTGTGTAAACCACTGGCGACAATGCGTTCTCCAGCATGAATAGCGCCTTGAACGTAGGCCTTATTTTGGTCGGCAAATAACACCTGTATGGTGCGGCTTTCTATTGTTTGGTTATCGTTGACGATGTACACATTCCAGACACCACGCATGCCATCGGTTAGGGCTGAAATAGGCACCCAAAACCCCGTCTTATCGTACTTTTCGTCAAAATTTAGGTAAGCCAGTTGTCCTTCTAATAAGCCAAGGTTGTGGGGTAATACATAGCGCAACCCAACACTTCGAGAATGGATGTCAACAATAGCGCCTGGATTGATAAGTGTTGCAGAATACGTGTTTTGCCCGACTCTAATTTGTGGGGAAGCCAGAGCAGATACCTTGTTTAACTGCTTAGCTGGAATACCGATCGCGGCTTCTTTGGCCTGATTAGATAACACGGTTAATGTTGGTTTTCCAACATTGACTACATCACCAACGGTGACAAAACGGTGGCTGATGATACCTGAAAAGGGAGCACGGATAGTTGATTTTTGCTGGCGTAATCGGTTTGCGTTTCGTGAGGCTTTCAGCCCAAGTAGGCTTGAGTTTAATACGCTAACTTCGCTATCTAGTGCGTCCATTTCGGCCTCTGCACTAAAGCCATTGGCTTTTAAGGCTTGTTGACGTTTGAGGTTGGCTTTGACCAAATCTAGGCGCGCATTGAGCTCTTTATCTCGAGCTTTAAGTTGATTAGCTTCTGTTTTGAGTAATTCGATATCCAGTGTTAGGAGCGATTGTCCCTTTTCGACGCGATCGCCAACATCAACGTAAATTTCAGATACTTTACCCGCAAGCTCAAACCCTAAATTTGCCTTCTGGGCAGCTTTAATTATTCCAACATACTCACGTTTGACGTTGTAGTGCTCCGCTTGTACAAGTTGTAAAGACTCCACGGCTAACTTAGGCTTAATTTCAGTTGGTGAAACGGCTTCGGAATCACTACATCCGACTAAGGTAGAGCCGCATAAAAGAACCCAAACTAAAAAAGGGCGGCGTAGCGTAGACGATTCCATTCATAATTCCTAACAATAACGACGATCAATACACATTATGCAACAGGTGGGATGGTGTCTAGCGAACTTAGGCTGGTTTTGTGACTGGATGTCGCATATTCAACTTTTTCTTGTCTGATTGTGTTCATTGGCAGGGAAAAGAAGACTATGTAACGACATAGCGAACGGTGCGAATCATGACGGCCGTTCGTTATGTCTGTAGTACCGTTAAGAAGAGTGATTATGAAGATGACACCGCAGCACGAATTTTAGTGACCGCTTCGAGCACGGCAACGACGAGCACACCGGCGACGATGCCAACAGCGCCATTTAACAGCACAGGGATGGTGGCTTTAGCAAAAGAGATATTAGGCAACTCCATGATAATAGGTTCTATTAGGTGGTGTACGGCCGGAACATTATGCACGACAATCCCCCCTCCGACTAAGAACATGGCGGCAGTACCAACAATGGTTAGGACTCTCATAAGCTTAGGGGCAAAAGCAATTAAGCCTCTTCCTAGCCAAGATACAATACCTTTCCCTTGTCCCTTTCTATCTAAATAGAAGCCTAAGTCATCGAGCTTTACGATTCCTGCGACTAACCCATAAACACCAATTGTCATTAACACAGCGATTAATGACACCACTGAGATCTGTATTGTCGTGGACTGACCCTGTACCGTTCCCAACGCGATGACAATGATCTCAGCTGATAGGATGAAATCGGTACGGATTGCTCCGGCTATCTTCTTCTGTTCGTATTCTTCTATGGACTCACTGTCGAGAGTGGGGACGTCTTCGGCGTTTTCGTGTTTGCTATGAAAAAGTTTTTCAATGATTTTTTCTGCCCCCTCGTAGCAGAGAAATAGACCACCTAAAAGCAGAAGGGGATTGATTAACCAAGGCGCGATAAAGCTAATGATGAGCGCTGCAGGAACCAATATGCATTTGTTTTTAAAGGAGCCTTTGGCGACAGCCCAGACCACGGGGATTTCTCGTTCTGCCGCCACACCAGAAACTTGATGGGCATTGAGTGCTAAATCATCACCGAGTACACCTGCGGTCTTTTTTGCCGCTACTTTTGATAGCAACGCGACATCGTCGAGCACTGCCGTAATATCGTCGAGGAGTGTGAGAAGACTTAAACCAGCCATATGCATCCTTAAATTTACATTATGTAAGTGAATGTAACACCAATTTGAGCCTTCTCAAGCTTTATGAGTGGATAGAGCGGAAACTTGCTCGTTTATTCCCCAGATTGAGACGGTTTTAGCAAGGGTTGTTAGTAAAGCCTGACAGTTAACGGTGAAATGCAAATATGATCAATGACAATAAAAATGCAATTAATCATAAGAATGATATTGATTCCTATTTATATTGAGGTGATAATGAGCTTGTTTAATATAACCACAAGATATATAGGGTATTAGGGAATGAATCAGGTTTTCGGTTTTATCAAGCGTGCAACCATCGTTGTTGCCGCGTGTTCGATGTTTGTTGGTCACGCCTTTGCGGTCACGATTGATCACTACAAAGGAAGTGTAGAATTCAAAGAAATACCAAAACGCGTGGTAGTACTGGGCAATGGTAGTCTAGATGTATTAGATCGTATTGGTGTGCAACCAATTGGCGCACCTCATGGGCTGTTACCGTCTTACCTTACTCAGTATAAGACTTCTACAAGTAATACTGGCTCGGTGAGCGAACCTGATTTTGAAACTATTTATACCTTGAAGCCAGACGTTATTATTGCTGAAAACCGTATGTTGAGAATCTACGATGAATTAAACGAGATCGCACCGACGGTCATGTTCTATGTGGATAACGGGCAGTACTGGCAAGATACGCAGGCAAACTGGCGTATGCTCGGACAATTATTCGATAAAGAAAAGGAAGTGGAAACACTGATCGAAGAGACACAATCGCAGCTCACGACTGCCGCAGATCAAGTCAAGGAAGAGCAACTGAACGCATTAATGCTCATGAATAATGGTAATAACGTCGCCATGTTTAATAAAGGCAGCCGATTCTCTATCATTTTTGACGACTTTAACTTTGCTGAGTCAAACAGCCAAAATGTTGCGCCTGTTGAAGGTTCCCATGGCAACTTAATTTCATTTGAATATATTTCTGATGCGAAGCCAGAAGTTATTTTTATTCTAGACCGAGAGCAAGCGATTGGTCGAAGTGTTGGTAAAGCGAAAGAAATGTTCAATAACCCACTTGTTAACTCAACGCCAGCGGCCAAAGCTAAAAAAGTGGTGTTCATTGACCCTAATGCTTGGTATCTCTCTGGTGGCGGTGTGACAGCAACGCAGACGATGATCTCTGATATCACTAGCGCTCTTTAACTTTCAAACCTTCGAACACTAGGGCGAGTCTATAGACTCGCCCTACCTACGGTAAAATGGCGTCCAAGTCATATTATTTTTTGGGTCTAATCCAATTTTCTGAGTCTAATGTTGTTTCATGGCTATTCATAAGTATCTCTTCGCGCTTGTATTATTAGGCGCTCTAGCAGTGTCGTCACTGCTAATTGGCGCCGCGAATGTCTCGCTCGCAGATGTCTTTCGTGGCGACGAACACGCCTATTCCATCTACGTGGTGAGCCGAATTCCGCGTTTAATCGCCATTATGTTAGCAGGTGCAGGGTTAAGTGTTGCCGGTCTTATTATGCAGCAGATTGTGCAAAACAGATTCGCATCACCATCCACTACGGGTACGATTGATTGTGCACTATTAGGCTACGTTGTTGGTTTGATTTTCCTTGGCGGAGCCTCTCAATGGGCTCATTTAGGCGTGATCTTTACCTTCTCAGTCGCAGGTACCTTGCTTTTCGTACGATTTTTGCAAAGGCTGCAGTTTAAGAATGCGGTTCTTGTTCCGCTGATTGGTATTATGTACGGCAATGTGGTTTCCGCGCTGACGACCTTTATTGCCTATAAATATGACTTGGTCCAAACCATGTCATCTTGGACGGTCGCCAACTTCGCCAGTGTTTTGCAAGGTAGCTACGAAATATTGTACTTAGCCATTCCAGCGTGCTTACTTGCTTATTATTATGCCAGCCAATTTAGTGCAGCAAGTGTGGGTGAAAGTTTTGCAAAAAATATCGGCTTGGATTATCAGAAAATTGTCTTTCTTGGCGTAATCCTAGTGGCTGTGAGCGCCTCTACTGTGGTGATGATCGTCGGCGTTATTCCTTTTCTAGGGCTGATTGTACCAAACATAGTGTCACTATTTATGGGTGACAACATGAAGAAGATCTTACCTTGGACCGCATATTGGGGGGTTATACTGGTATTGTCATCTGACATTTTAGGGCGTGTGATTATATTTCCGTATGAAATGCCTATCTCAATGATCATCAGTATTTTTGGTGGTGCCGTGTTTATCTATTTGGTGTTGAGAGACAAAGCCCATGCGTGATTCTTATAAAGTGGCTTTATTGGTGGCGGGTTGTTTAGCCATCATTACATGGTTTATTGGTCAAGGTTTGACGGCTGATAATTATCAGTTCTTCTTGTCTCGTCGTGCGCCGAAAATTTTGGCCATTGTTTTGGCTGCCGTCGCGATTTCCGCATCATCATTGGTATTCCAGACCATTACCAATAACCGTATCTTAACGCCGTCTATTTTGGGTTTTGATAGCCTGTATCTTATGATTCAGGTACTTATGGTTGTGATTTTAGGCAGCAGCAGTTTTTGGGTTATCCATGCAATGAGTAACTTCTTATTGTCGACGCTCATTATGGTTTTCTTTAGTTTGTTGCTGTTTCACTTCTATTTTAAACGTCAAGATAACAATGTCTTCACGTTGTTATTGATTGGTATTGTGTGCGGAAGTTTATTTAGCAGTGTGACGGGTTTTTTAACGATGCTAGTCGATCCCAATGAATTTGCCACTATTCAAAGTTCGATGTTTGCCAGCTTTAATAATATCAATGCAACATTAGTGTATTGGAGTTTGATTCCATTAGCTCTGTGCTTGGTTCTATTGTGGCACTACGCGCCGAAGCTCGATGTATTGTGGTTAGGTGTCGACAATGCAACCAGTTTGGGCGTGAATACTAAGCAGCTTACGCAACGAATCATGATGCTTATCACGGTGATGATTGCGATTTCAACCGCTCTTGTTGGGCCTGTACTGTTTTTTGGACTGATTACTGTGAGCTTAACGCGAGAAATGTTCAATAAATATCAGCATCGTTTTCTGATAATGGCGAGCAGTTTACTGGCGATATTATTGCTGGTGACAGGGCAGTGGTTTGTAGAGAAAGTCTTGGTGTTTCAAACCACAATCAGTGTGATTATCAACTTGGTTGGTGGTTCTTACTTCTTGTTTTTATTGCTAAGAAATAGAATTAATTAAGGGTACTAGAGTGATTAAGTTAACTGGGCTGAGTAAAAAGTACGGTAAGACGTTTGTGGTTCAAGACGCAGACGCTCTGTTTCCCAAAGGTGAAGTCACGTCCATTATTGGCCCTAATGGTGCAGGAAAAAGCACCTTGTTATCGATGGCAAGTCGCTTAACACAAAGTGATGCTGGCGAGGTTTTAATTGGCGATAAATTATTGGCAGAATGGGAAAGCAAAGAGCTGGCTAAGCACTTAGCGGTGTTACGACAGTCAAACAATATCAATATGCGCTTTACTATCCGAGAGCTGGTTTCATTTGGTCGTTTTCCGCACTCGCAAGGAAGACTTATTCAGGCCGATAATGACATTATTGATCAGGCTTTGGGGCACCTAGGTATTGAAGATATTCAACATCGATATCTCGACCAGCTTAGTGGCGGTCAGCGCCAGATGGCGTTTATTGCGATGGTTGTTGCACAAGACACCGATTATGTTTTTCTTGATGAGCCGCTTAATAATCTTGATATTAAACATTCGGTTGAAATCATGCACACCTTGCGTCGACTTGCCCATGAGTTCAATAAGGCCGTTGTCATTGTGATCCATGACATCAACTTTGCTTCCTGTTATTCAGACAATATTGTGGCCATGAAAAAGGGGCAGGTTATTAAATCGGGTACTGTCCATGAAGTGGTTGAGCAAAGCGTCATGGAGTCGATCTATGAAATTCCATTTGATATCAGAGAGATCGATGGTCGTCGTGTTTGTCTGTACTTTAATAGCTAACCAGTAGTCTTTAACTTTTTTGTTTTGGTGGTGCCACAAGTGGTGTTTATGCCTGAGTATTCAAATATAAACACCACGTTACTGGTCGCCGCTAATCGTTGTCAATAAATCGTAATTTGCCATTTTCTCACGTGGTGGGAAATGGCTGCTGCGAGCCTCTCGTTTCCTTGTTACATCGCGACTACGCTAAAATCTCTAACGCTATAATGCTATAATGCTTCGATGTAGAGCCAGAAGACGCCGTATACCGTGGACTATTCCATATGTGACGTTTTGTGCGGGGCTCTTTTTGTCGCATTATTCATTCGCAATATTCATTCGCAATATGGATGGCAAAGGGATCCTTGTTCGTGTTATCGCTATTTTTTAAATGTCTCATGGGCGCAATGGCAGTCTTATTGATTGCGATTCTTTCCAAAAGTAAGAGTTTTTTTATTGCCGGATTAGTGCCGCTTTTTCCTAGTTTTGCTCTCATTGCTCATTACATTGTGGCCAGCGAGAGAAATATGGAAGCATTGCGCAGTACCGCGTTGTTTGGTTTGTACTCATTACTTCCTTATGCCGCTTATCTAATCGCAGTTTATCACTTCAGCTATTTCTTTAGTTTGACTACAACGCTTGTGTCTGCAGTATTAGTCTGGGCCGTCTGTGCGTCCTTGTTATTGGCGGTATGGAGCCGAACTATGATTCCGGCGGTATAACTTTCCAAAGGTGCATCATGTTTCAATGACTTTTTGTTGTATGCAGTGCTTCACTTGGCGATACAACTAAAATATCCCCATCGGTGAAATAGTCATGGCGGCTATCTATTGCGATCGCACTCGTTAGCGCGATCTTTTCTGCGTGCCATTTAACATTACTTTTGAGCACATCAGCTTTGAGTTTGTCTCGTTCACTGTCGACATCGGGTGAAATACTATGAAGAATCGTAACAATTCCACCGTAAGGCGTGATGGTCAAACCGTTATCAAAACTAAGTGCACCAACCCAGATAGGTTGAGTCGTTGCAGCGTCAATGCCCGCTTTCCACCACCGTATGTGCGAGCGTTTTGTTAAGGTTCCTGGGAGTTGGAATGCCAAATGCTGAGGTTCTCCGTTCCATATCAGATCAGATACTGGGGGCGTTTTACGTTGAAGCAGGTTGACGTAGTCCCAAAATTCAAGCTCACTGCGAGAGAAGGTTTTATTTTGTATCCACCCGAGTGTTTGCATTAGTGGGGTCGGAGACTCTCCGAAATAAATAATGTTTAATGCTTGAGCCGGATAAATGGAAGACTGGCCAGCAAAGACTTTGTAGTTAAGTTTATCCAGGGTGACTGTCTCAGTGATGCTCGCCGTTGAGAGTGGGGAGACAGCATCGTCGCTAAACCAAAAGAAATGGGAGTAATTGAGGGTCAACATTCCAATAAGAAATCCGCTTAACGCTTTGAACCCAAGATATCGCCATTGTTTCTTAAAGCCCACATAGGTCATCACAATCGTTAAGAGAGCGACGCCTAACGTGTATTTGTGCTCAAACAGAAACTCGCTGACTTCGCCAAATATTGGAATATTGTCGATGCCAGCCGCTAATAGGTAACCCCAAACAACAAATTGTCCGATGCCCAATAATAAGCCTATGGAGGCGTAGAGTGAGAATTTTCGCCATTCAATATGATTCGATCCGGCCATAAAGGGGACTACCCATGCAACCGGACCAAGTAATCTTGAAAATGCCAAAATTAAAAACGTATTTCGTTTCATCATTAAGCGACACCGTGCAAGTGGTCGCCTAACCTTCGGCTGCCATGTAAGCAGCCTTTTTTGGAGGTTAAATCCATATTGGCGACCAATAAAATAGCTCAGTTGATCGCCTAGTAAACCGCCAAGTAATACTGCTAGCAGCGCAAGATACCCGCCACTGTAGAGCTGATATCCCGCTGCAATCATAAAAGGTTCGCCAGGAACAAATAAATTAGGACCAATAGTGGCGTCTAGTAAAGATCCTAGAAATAAGCCAAAAGTTTCAAACATAGGTACTTGTTACATCCTTATAAGCGACGGTGGTGATCAGTGGTTGGTATCAGCAGTTGGCATCATCAATAGGGCCGTTACTGGTAATGTCCAAATTGGTATTTCATTTCGTTGTTGCGCATTTCGCCAAACAAAAAGCGTCGCACGTTCGCTTTTAGGTAGGTGAGGCCCATTGTGAACAAACCATCTTGTTCTAAGCGACGAGGATCGAATTGAAAAGTCAGTGGGAGGAAGCGAAAACGCCATGTCTTTGCCGCCTTTTTAACGTAGTGGCAGTCTTCACAAAGGATGATGGCCTCATCAAATCCACCGATTTCCTTATGGGCTCTTTGAGTCGAGAAAATACAGGCTCCAACTGCAGTAGGGAAGAAGTATTGACTAGCAAATAGACCGGTATTAAATAGCGCGTAACCAGATTTGTAGCCCAGGCTTAGCTGTTGAGCGCCCATATACACTCCGGCGACTTCGAGCCTTTCGCTGTGTAGTTTGGTGATTGCCTTGTCTAAAAACTGCTTATCGAGCCTAACATCGGCATCAAGGAACAAAAGCCTTTCATGATTGGCAAGCCTCGCGCCTGTGTTGCGCCCGCGGCTGACGCCACGTTCTGTCATGGTATGCACCGTTAGGGATGGCAATGCTGGTCGAAATTTTTCAGCCACTTTTGTGGTGAGGTCATCGCTGTCTGAATCGACAAGGATGACTTCGAATTGTTGATATGTTTGCTTTGATAAATCACCGAGAAGTTTAGCGATGCGTTTTTCTTCGTTTAGCGTAATGATGACGATGCTAATTGGTTTCATATCCTGGTCCCTATTCCGTGTTGTGGTAATTATTAATACTGCTGATATCAATTCAGTTGATAACGAAATAGTAATATCAGTAAGGTTAATCAATGCTGAGGGGGAAATTCATATTGCATTCATGAAGCGCGTAACGTTGGAAAATATGTGATGTCGGGATAAGGTTTATTATTGTGATAATTCATTACAGTTTCTGACGATAGTTTTACGTACAATGGGAACAGAGGATTTAATGGATAAGGACACCGGTGTTTATGTTTAAGCGAAGCTTGAAGTGGTTAGTACCAATATTTATTGTCGGTTTAGCGGCAGTGGGTTATGGCGTAGTTGAGAAAACAAAGCCAGAAATAGAACCGCAAAAATCGTTGGAAACGATAGTGACGGTTAAAACGCAAGTGCTGGAACCTAAATCGCATAAGGTTTTGATTTCGAGTTTTGGCGAAGTCGTACCACTTGAACGCACAGCGTTAGCAACACAGGTGTCTGGAGAGGTGGTCAGTTGGCACCCAAGCTTTGTAGCGGGCGGCGTCGTCAAGCGTGGTGAGGTCCTATTTACCATAGAAAAAGACAACTATGAGGCCGCGGTATTGCAGGCTGAAGCGGAATTGGCGCAGTCACAGGCCGCTTTGATTGAAGAGCGAGCGAAAGCAAAAGTCGCGCAGCAGCAAGCTAAGAACATCGCCAATACACAAGTGTCTGATCTTTATCTGCGTATTCCTCAAGTTCTGAGTGCAGAAGCTCGAGTAAAATCAGCGCAAGCAGGGTTGAAGCGAGCCAAGCGAGATTTGGCCAATTGTGACATCGAATCCCCTTATGATGCCCTTGTTGTGTCGAGAAATATTGGCGTTGGACAGTATATTACCGCTGGCACACAAGTCGCAGAAATCAATAATATCGAGACGGCGGAAATCATGGTGCCAATCGCTGGTTTTGATGCCCCTTTCTTACCTAAAAATATTATCGGTACCAAAGCGAACATTATTGCCAAAGGACGACTTGAAACGACTCGCGAAGGGCAGGTGATGAGGGATCTCGGCGTAGTAGACAGCGCGACTCGCATGGTTAATATGGTGATACGAGTAGAAGACCCTTATGGCCTTAAGTCACAACTCTCACCATTGCCTTTTGGTTCCTACGTTGAAGTGCGTTTCTTCGGCAAAACCGTGGCTGATTTATATGCGATTCCTCAAGAGTTGGTCAGTGATGATCGAGTGTGGTTAGTCGATCCTGATGATCGCCTGATCCCTAAGCCCGTTCACGTCCTTCGTGAAGAAAAATCGAGCTTTTACATTGACTCTGGGCTTAACAAGGGCGATGTACTCGTGTTAACGGTGCCAGAGTTCCCCCAAATTGGTATGCAAGTCATACGTGCAGATAATGGAAACGCATCGGGAGAGACTCAATGAGCAACAATGTTCAGCGAGGAATTATCGCTCTTTTTGCGAGAAACTCGGTCGCGGCCAATCTGTTAATGGGCTTTATTTTGATTATGGGAACGGTGAGTTACTTTCTAATTCAGCGACAAATGTTCCCTAACTTTGAAATTAACTATATTCAAGTCAGCGCTTCGTATCCGGGTGTCTCAGCTCAGGAGATAGAAGAAAGTATTCTGATTAAAGTCGAAGAATCGCTGAAGGACGTCACGGAAATAAAGAAAGCCGTCACCGATGCCTACCGCGGAGGCGGTATGGTGACATTGGAAATAGACACCAAAGCTAACTTGATGGAGGTGCTTGATAAGGTTAAGCAGCGAGTGGATGGTATTGCGAGCTTTCCCAACGCAATGGAGCCGATTAAAGTCACCCAGATAGAGTTTAAGCAAGATGTTATTGGCATGGTGTTGTCGGGTAACACCTCGTTGCCTGAACTTAAAACGATGGCACTGCAAATAGAAAAGGAGTTATTACAACTCGGTGATGTGTCGTTGGTTGAAGTGAGCTCGCCACCCGATGAAATTGGTATTGAGATCCACCCAGATGAACTTCGTACTTATGATCTGACTTTGGACGATGTAGTCAAAGCGATTCAAAAATACTCGGCTAATTTTTCAGCGGGTCAGGTGCGTACCAGCACAGGTTTGGTGTCGATACGAATAGAGAATCAGTATTACAACGGGTTTGAATTTAGACAGATCCCTGTAAAAGTGGGGGCAAATGGCTCAAAAGTTCTTCTTGGGGATATTGCCGACATTAAAGACGCTTTTACCGAAGGGCAGCACTATTTCAAATACTCGGGAGAAAATGGTATTTACCTAACGGTCAAAGCGACGAAAACGCAGAATATGGTGCCTGTTGCTGAAACCGTAAAACGTTATATCGATGCTAAGAATGAAACGCTACCTCATGGTATTCAATTGCATACCTTAATGGATATGACGTATTACCTTAACGCTCGTTTGGACATGATGTTGAAAAACTTGCTCCAAGGTGCAGTACTCGTGGCGATATTGTTAACCATATTCTTGCGCTTTCGTTTGGCGATGTGGGTTATGATAGGACTACCCGTGTGTTTTCTTGGCGCCGTGATGCTGATGCCTTTGTTTGATGTCAGCATTAATATCATTACATTATTTGCCTTTATTATGGTGTTAGGGATCGTTGTTGATGACGCCATTGTTATTGGAGAAAGTGTCTATACCGAAGTGGAAACCAGCGGCGGTGGCGTGACGAATGTCGTTCGTGGCGCCCAAAAAGTCGCGACTCCAGCCACGTTTGGTGTACTGACCACGATTGCGGTGTTTGTACCATTTTTGTTTTCAACGGGACCGGAAAAAGCATTCTTCTATGGTTTATCTGTGGTGGTTATCTTCTGTCTGATTTTCAGTTTGATTGAGTCAAAGCTGATCTTACCTGCGCATTTGGCGCACACTAAGTTTACCCCCGTCAAAGAAAACAGTGTTCGCGCCCGTTTCAATCGCCGTTTCTTTGAGTTTGTTAATGGTCCCTACAAACGAACGGTGTCTTGGTGTGTGGAGTGGCGATGGTCTGTAGTGATGGCATTTATCGCTGTGCTTGTGGTCAGTGCGGCGATGCTAACGGCAGGGCATGTACGTATGATCCCGAGTCCTAAAGTCCCGTCTGACTTTCCTATGATCACTATTGAAATGAACAGTAATGCTTCGGATGAGCAGACTATTGATGCGTTATTAACGCTTGAACGTATCGTTCAAGAAGTGAATGACGAGATAGAGCAAGAGTATGGCCAACGAGCAGTGCGGGATATGATGACCATTAATACCAGTCGCACAAAAGGTATGATTATTATGCCTTTGGTTGATGAAGCTATTCGTCCGGTGGATGCGTTTGAACTATCGAAGCGATGGCGAGAAAAAATGCCAACCATCGTAGGACTAAAATCGATAGTGATTAATGACAATGTTGCTGGAGGCGAGGGAGGAGATGAATTTGGTTATCTACTTTATGGGCCCGATATGGATACGCTTAATGCTGCGGGTCGAGCACTGATTGCCGAACTTCAGCAACAAACGGGTTTGTATGATATTAGTTCTTCGATGGATACGGGCAGCCGAGAAGTTCAACTTTCTTTAAAGCCGGTTGCGTACGATCTTGGACTTGATCTCGCCAGTATTGCGGCGCAAGTCGGTGGCAGTTTTTATGGCGGGGAGGCGCAGAGGGTATTACGAAACACCGAAGAAGTACGGGTTATGGTGCGTTACCCTAAGTTGACCCGTGAAGCCTTTTCATCACTGCGCTATGCACTGATTACGACTCCGTCTGGAAAAAAGGTCATGTTAGGGGATGTGGTGAATATTGATAGCAAGCCTGGCATTAACCAAATTCGCCGAGAGAATGGCTATCGAACCGTGTATGTCTATGGCTCTATTGATGAGGCTCAGATTGAACCGGACAAGGCGGTTAGGAATATTGAAGAGAACGTGCTCCCTGATATGAAAGCTAAGTATCCGCAAGTCGTGACTGAGTTAGGGGGAACGATCGAGGAACAGCAGAAGCAAAAGGCAGAGCAGATAGTCTTTTTCATCGCCGGTATGATTACGGTCTATATGCTGCTGGCGATCCCACTGAAGAGCTATTCACAGCCATTTATTATTATGTCTGTTATCCCGTTTAGTTTGACGGGGGCCATTTGGGGCCATTATTTTTACGGTCTTGATATGAGCATGATGTCGACCTTTGGACTAATAGCGGCGGCTGGCGTCGTGATTAATGACTCCTTGGTCATGACGGATTATGTCAACCAAATAAAATCACGTTGCCACTGCGCCAAGCAGGCGGTAGTGGAGGCGGGCTGTGCTCGATTTAGAGCGATAACTTTGACTTCGATTACAACCTTCTTTGGTGTATTGCCCATTATGTTTGAGACCAGCTTACAGGCGGCATTTGTCAAACCAATGGCCGTGGCGCTAGGTTTCGCGGTTATGTACGCCACCATAGTGACGTTGATTCTGGTGCCATGTCTTTATGTCATGTTGGAAGATATTGGGCGCTTGTTCACCAAGCTAAAGCGGGTCTATTTCCCAGTACAGAACCAGTGAGGCAACATCAGGGAGACCGCTTCAGTGAGATAGGATGAGTAAGACAGCAATATCGTACAATCTAGATGAGTGATCCTCGCTTACCATTAGGGAAATGAGTCAGCGAGGACACACATGAATACCACTTATTTGGCTATGGCAACATTTGCTTTGGTCACCTCTATTTCACCCGGCCCTGTGAATATCTTAGCCACGGTGTCAGGGGCGAATCACGGATACATCAAATCCGTCCCTCATATACTGGGTGCGACAAGCGGTTTTGTCGCACTGTTATTTTTATCTGGAATAGGGTTGTCGGGGTTTATACAGACAGTGCCTGGGGGCTTATCTATTCTGAGCTATTCTGGAAGCGCATTTCTTCTCTATTTGTCTTATAAAGTCGCCTACTCAGAGATATCCGATAATGGTTTTGTTGATCACCTAGCTGCGCCAACGTTCCTGCAAGGTGTAATGTGTCAGGGGTTAAACCCAAAGGCTTGGATTGTTTCTTTGTCCGCGACAGCGTTATTTATTGGAGAGGGAGCGCTGGAATATAGCCAGTTGTTGGCGTTTTGTGGGTTGTTTTTTCTAGTTTGCTATAGCTCTATCTCAACGTGGGCTGTGTTTGGTACGCTGTTAAAACGTGTCCTACAAAACCCCGATCATCATCGAAGATTTAATCAAATAATGGGTGGATTATTGGCATCTGTCGTAGTCTATACCCTTATTATTTCTGCATAACGCCAAGGATGGAATAGCTATGCCTAAGTCAGAATCGAAACTTAACTCCCAAGTGAGTGCTCGGCCTATGTTTGTTCGTTCTGCCTATTTTCCTATGGAGATGAGAGTCTCGACAGATTCATCCGCATGCTATCAAAAGCATACACATCAGGAATTTTCAGTGGGCGTGGTCGATGATGGTAGGAGCACCTTTACTATCAATAATCGGGAAATATCGATCTCTAGTGGGTCAACGGTTATTGTTAACCCGCTAGAAGTACATGCATGTAACCCCAAATCTTGTGATTCTTGGAGTTATAAAATGCTCTTCGTTTGCCCTACATGGCTAGCATCACTTCAAGCGAAGCTGAATGGCTCTGATGGCAAGGACTTTGTGCCCCTCGCTCAGCCACATTTAACCGATAAAGTGGTATTTTCACAGTTTCAATCTTTAGCAGAGATGTTGCTTAATGAAGACTCTAAAGAAGCGTTGGAGCAAGAGAGTATCGCATTTTTTGCTGAGCTATTTCAGCGTAGTGGCGTCCAAGTGATTCATGAAAAGAACGTAAAAGCTAAGTTGACGAAGGCGCTACGTTTTATTCAGAGTCGCTACGATAAGAGTGTTTCGGTTCGTGAGATGGCGGAGCATGTTGGATTGAGTGAATACTACTTTATCCATGCGTTTCGTTCTGAATACGGTCTTACGCCATATGCAATGCAGATGGTATCAAGAGTGAATGAAGCGAAGCTTCGCCTAAAACAGGGACAGTCGATCGCGCACGTGGCGATCGATCTTGGGTTTAGCGACCAAAGCCACTTTCATCGCAATTTTAAGAAAATCGTCGCGGCCACTCCCCTTGACTACGTTGCTAACGTTTATAAGCAAGTGAGTTGAACCGATGTTAAGTTTGGGGTGACAGCTACGCATGATTATTCAATTATTAAATTTTTGAACTATATGATTTTCGAATAATATCCGTTTTGATGCATCTTGTTATTGTGCCTAGTATCCCCCTATCCGCAGATTGTGACAATGTCACAACTTGCTTATTAACTAGGGGAATTCTCATGAATAAAAAGATTATCGTACTTGCTTTAGCTGCGGCGATAACCAATATTATGACGACGACGGCGAATGCTTGTTCTCGGATTACGCTTGATACACCTTATGGTGTCTCGCAAGTTAGAACCTTGGATTGGGGCGAAAAATTAGGTACTGTTGCAATTGTCACACCGGTTGGTACCGCTGTGACCACCAAGGCGGTACCTTCCTACGGTAGCTCAGCATCTTGGACGGTCAAATATCCTACGTTAAATTTGGAAGAACGTGAAGTATTTGTAGATACGTCAGGTGAGGCGATCAACAGTGAAGGACTTTCAGCATCGACACTTTACCTTTACGACTCACAGGCCTTCATCAGGGACTACAAAGACACAGGTGCGCCCGCGGTCAACTGGGGAGATGCAGCTGCGTTCATGGCTCAGAATTTTAAAACAGTGCAGGAAGCGGTGTCCTCATTTAACGCCAACGAATTTCAGTTTGCGTGGGCGGATGGAATTCATGGTACTCAACATGGTCTGCATATCTCGGTACAAGATAAAAGTGGTGATATCGCCCTATTTGAATTAAATGACGGCGGCAAAATGGTGGTTCACCGTGGTTCGGTTAATGACAAGATGCGAGTTATGGCGAACGCACCATTACAACAATTTCATGATGCTAACGCGGAGAAAATAGGTGATTTAGCCGTGTTAGAAAATGGTCATAAGATTGGTTCAACGATTGCTTCCTCTGAGCGTATGCTACGAGGGCTCTATAATTCCGAACATATTCGTTTTTCGCCACAAGCAACATGGGCGCAAACAGAAGGCAAATTGCAGTCAACGTTTGATGCCGGAAACCTTGTCCCACAAGATGTTATTGACCCAACCAACGGTGAAACCTATGCAACTTGGATACAATATACCTATAACTTAGAAAATGGCTCATTCAAGATGCGTAATCTGGATACGTATAGTGATATTCGTATCGATCTCCATGAGCTAGCAAGCATTAACACCGTCTCGTGTGCAGACTTAGTTGAGCAGGCTGAAGTCTCAGGTACCGCAACATTTACGCCTTGTAAGTAGCGCGGCTCTGCTTGGTATTTCCCTCTTTCCAAGGACGACCTAGTTAAAAGGACTTATCTTAATTAGGTATTAACATGAACAAACATTATTTAGCTATCGCTTTGTGCGCGATGGCGACGGGCACTTTTGCATCCGAAAATACAGAAATTAATCACTCTCCTGTATCGGCAGATAATCTGAATTATGGTGATCCAACTGCGTCGTTTAGTACATTAGGCGTTTCACGATCGGGTGACGCAACTCAAATTAATGGTATGCTCGGACTAGGCGATAATATATTTCAGTTAGATCTCGGTTTAGCGGATAGAAACACTAAAGATGATAAGCTTGATTATAATTATCGTGGTCGGTACTTCCACGTGACCGATGGGTTAGGCTTTAGCGTTGATGTATTAGGAGACCGAGCGAGTACTACAGCGCTTGCGGGTATGATATATAAGTTTCAAGTAACGGATAATATTTTATTATTTCCGATGTTGTCGGTGGGTCGCACCGCAGTGGACGTAAAGGAACCCTTGCCTCCTGGCATCGGAATTAATGGTCAACCGACGGAGAGAGTTTTGAAACATAAACTCGATAGCACTGTTTATCAAGCGGGGTTGTACGGTATGTATGCCTTTGATGCGGGACATTGGTTGTATGCCAATCCACGCTCTACCTATGTTCAACAAGCGAAAGAATGGGTTGCGCAAGTTGAAGTTGGTGGTGGCTATATGCTGTCGGATTCCGTTTCAGTCGGATTTAAAGTTGAGCATACGGCAGATTCAGATATTTCTCGTAAGGATACGACAGGGTGGGTACAAGCGAACTACTATTTCTAACGCCGCTGGAAGCGTCTCCACGCTTAATGTTCTATCAAAATGTATTGTTTTACTACGAGTTATTTCCTATTCAAGGAGTCATTATTAATGGGTGAATATTGGTTATAAAAATAATAATCATGGTCAAACCTTAAAACGATGAGTCTTGCAGCTATATAATAATGGCCCTTTTGTAGGGCCATTATTATTAATTGATTAACACTCGTATCTGTTGAAATTGTTTAGGCGTCATTCCATATTCGTTTTTAAACAAGCGAATAAAATGTGAAATATTATTATACCCAGATTCAAAGGCTGCATCGGTCACAGACATTGACGCTAAATTTCGATAAGCCGCTTGTAATCTCAGTTGAGTGAGGTACTGATTAGGACTGACTTGTGTGACGGCTTTAAATTTTTGTGAAAAGCTCGACAGCGACATGCCGACTTCTTCAGCGATGTGCGACAAACTCATTTGCAACCCAGAGGATGAGCGCATAATACGTATCGCTTTACTGATGGGGTGTTTGTTATGATTTGTTATGATGGACTGGCAACTCGTCTTACGCATTAATTCAAATACCATCTCTTGACCTGTTAAATCAATGAGAAAGTCTATGCTGGTATCTTGTGAGCGAATAATTTCTTGCATTCTTGAGTGCAGAACTTCAATGCGTTGATCAACCGGATTGATGGCGAATTGATGCGAATTAATTGAGGTAGGGGCATTGAGTTCGAGGGTGTCAGACACTCGCTGGCGTACTTGCTCAATGATGGGCTCATTAAATTCATAGACCAGTGCTTTTGTCTCTTCTGGCATAGTCATGTAGATCGTAGAGTTTGGTGGTAACAAAATAGATTGATCGCTTTGATATTGAAAGTTACCCGACTGGTTAACGACAACAGACTTACTCCCTTGTAAAATCGTGCATAACCGAGGAGCATCGTATGAACGGTATTCATCGTGAAAGTGTTTTGGGAGATCATAATAGAGTACATTCATATTGCCGGTAGAAAGCGCGTACTCTCGCTCGTCTATTCGACAGAAGTTACTTATTTTATGCATAGACGATGGGCTCTCTCCTTTATTCAGCTGAGCTCATATACTAGGCACAACAATGGCGTGTAACATTGATCTGAAATAGGAAAGGCGAAGGGTTTATAAAATGACAAATGCAGGCAAACGATTGACCTGCATTTTTGTGAGCGATGGCAACTAATCTTCTTGTATTAGTCGAACGCGGTTAAGTCATCATTGTTACAAAGCTGCGGCTAGGATTTCTACAACCTCATCATGGCTTGCTTGTTTCGGGTTAGTGAATCCACAGGCATCTTTTAGAGCATTTTGAGCCAATACATCAAAGTCGTCTTTACTCACCCCTAACTCTTCTAAGCCAGAAGGAATGTTGACATCTTTGGAGAGTTGGCGGATGGCTTCGAGCCCCGCATTTGCGGCTTGTGCGTCGCTCATGTCTGCGGTGTCCACACCCATCGCACGTGCAACATCAGCTAAACGAGCGGGAACCACTTTAGCGTTGTAGTCTTGAACGTGTGGCAACAAAATCGCATTGCATACTCCATGTGGGAGGTCGTAGAAGCCACCTAGCTGGTGGGCGATAGCGTGTACATAGCCTAATGAGGCATTGTTAAATGCCATGCCCGCCATAAACTGCGCATAAGCCATATTGTCGCGCGCTTCTAGGTTGTCCCCATTACGTACCGCTTCTCGTAGGTTGGCTTGTACCATTTCGATGGCTTTGATTGCCACAGCATCGGTGACGGGTGTGGCTGCGACAGACACATACGCTTCAATAGCGTGTGTCAGTGCATCCATGCCTGTAGCAGCGGTTAATGAGGCGGGTTTGGCTAGCATAAGCTCTGGATCATTAACTGACACAATCGGAGTGACGTTTTTATCAACAATAGCCATTTTAATATGACGAGCTTCATCGGTAATGATGCAAAAACGCGTCATTTCAGATGCCGTACCCGCCGTAGTATTAATTGAAATTAGCGGCAGTTGTGGTTTCGCCGAGACGTCAACGCCTTCATAGTCTTTAATTTCACCACCATTGGTGGCCAGTAGCGCAATGCCTTTTGCACAATCATGTGGTGAGCCGCCGCCAAATGAAATGACACAGTCGCATTGGTGTTGTTTTAACAGTGCCAAACCATCATTAACGTTTTCGATGGTTGGATTGGGTTTTGTCGCGTCGTAGATCACGGCTGAAACATTGGCCTTGTCTAGTAGTGTGGTGAGCTTATTGACGGCGCCGATCTTATTCAAAACGTTGTCGGTTACGACTAATGCTTTGCTAAAACCGTGCGCTTTAATAGTATTGACGGCTTCGGTAAGACAACCTGCACCCATGAGATTAAGAGATGGAATGTAGAAAGCGTTAGACATGCTGTACCTCGTTCAATGTTGAATTATTTTTAGCACTTCTAAATGTCAATGATCTTTAGAGTGGCTTAGTTTTATTCATTGCAGAGTAGCAGTAGTCGTTTTGCACAAACTAGCGCGCGTTTTACGAAAATAGTCGAGATTAAATGGGTAAAGTAAATCGTGATGTTAATCCCAAAAAAAGAAGCGCAGAATCGGTGACTAGGCGATTCTGCGCTTTAGGGGGAGCGGTACGTCTTTACTAGGATAAATAACACCGCTATTTCTCATGTTTTATACGTCTAGTTGATTTACGCATAGAGAGAAATGAGTTGGGTTTTGCTCCATCGATGAGGAGCAGTGAGCCACCTTTCTATATCAGATGACTCGGCTGGTGGCTCGAATGTAAGCTTATTGAGCTAAAGCCACTTTCATTTGTTCTGCTACTTTGTCGACTTTGCCAAGACCAACGATGACTTGTATGCCATTTTTCCCAATCGGAATGACACCAGCGGCTCCCAGTTGTTTGAGTCGGTCTTTGTCAGCCAGAGCCGAATCTTTGACAGACAGTCGTAGACGTGTAATGCAGTTGTCGACTTCTGTAATGTTGTCTGACCCACCTAAAGCTTCAATATACTGCTGTGTTAGCGTTTCTAAACCGTCATCGGTAGAGGCATCAGCTTGTTGCTCTTGCGCCATGTCCTCACCGCGACCAGGGGTTTTTAGGTTGAATTTCACGATAGCGAATCGGAATACGCAGTAGTAGATAGCGAAGAACACGAGACCTTGCACAATGAGCATATACCACTGGACTGCCAATGGGTTTTGGCTAGAAAGAACTAAGTCCACGAATCCTGCAGAGAAACCAAAGCCAGCCATCCATTGCATTGACGCCGCGATATAAAGTGAGATACCTGTGAGTACGGCGTGTAGCAGATATAGAACCGGTGCTAAAAACATGAAACTGAATTCTAATGGCTCGGTTATACCTGTGAAAAACGACGCCATTGCAGCCGCAAGCATGATTGAAAATACCGCAGATTTGTTCTTTTTGTCGGCACAGTGATAAATGGCAAGAGCGGCGCCCGGTAGGCCAAACATCATAATAGGGAAGAAGCCGGCTTGATACATACCTGTGACACCCACTGTTGCAGTGCCATTAGCAATGGATTGAGCCCCACCTAGGAAGTTTGGAATATCGTTGATGCCTACGACATCAAACCAGAAAACAGGATATAACGCGTGGTGCATGCCGACAGTAAGCATTAGGCGATTGAAGAAGCCGAATAAACCAGCGCCTATCGCTCCCATTGATTGTAATTTAACGCCTAGAACGATAAGTGCGTCATACACGACTGGCCAGACATAAAGTAAAACAAAGGCCAGCACCATGCCTGCGATTGACGTTAAGATTGGGACGAGGCGTTTGCCACTAAAAAATGCTAAAGCTTTAGGCAGCGTAACACCCGAGTAGCGGTTATAAATCTCGGCAGAGACAATACCGACGAGTATGCCAATAAACTGGTTGTTTATTTTAGAAAATGCCGCAGGTACTTCATCAGCGGCAAGCCCTTTAAGCTGTTGAATAGTATCGGGAGAAAGAAGGGTAGTAAGGACTAAGAAACAAATGAATCCAGAGAGCGCAGCAGAGCCGTTTTTGTCGCGACTTAATCCAAATGCGACACCGACGGCAAACAATACTGCCATATTATCGATAATGGCAGAGCCTGATTTAATTAGAAAAGCGGCGAGGACGCTGTCTGCACCCCATCCTGTGGGATCTAGCCAGTAGCCGACACCCATTAAAATCGCCGCAGCTGGCAATGTAGCGACGGGAACCATCAGCGCTTTACCAACTTTTTGCATATAGCCAAGAATATTCATTCACACCTCATTATCTTTATAATTTGTTAAACCTAAAATGTTGTTTTGTCGCGCCTCTTTGAATTAGAGGTTTATCGATCCACTGGCTCCTATTTGAAACTTATTTATCGATGCAAACAAACTAATTCTAAAGTATGATGAATTAAGAATTTTAATGAGTAGGGCGTGAAAACTGTGGCAAATGAGCAAACCTTATTAAGAAATTTGCATACGTTTAATGTGGCGGCGAAAACACTCAGTTTTACTATCGCGGCAAAAGAGCTTCATTTAACTCAAGGTGCGGTCAGTCATCGGATTAAAGTGCTAGAGAAATCACTTGGCTTTAATCTATTTACTCGTGGAACAAGAAAGCTTGGATTAACGGATGAGGGAGCGCGATTCTATCAAACGCTTTCGAAGTCGCTGAATACCATTTTTGGTGAAATTGAAGATATTAAATCTACGGAAATGAGTGGTGAGATCACGGTGGCTAGCTCTCCGTATTTTGCTTCTTCATGGCTCGTGCCGAGATTGAAAGACTTTAAGCGTCGTTATCCCAATTTTAATGTGAATATCTTGGTGCATGAGGAGCAACAGCAGTTTCAAAAAGATCAGGTGGACATTGCGTTCTACTATGGTGATCAAAAACCAGCGGATTGCTTTGTAAAGCCTTTGTTCGGCGAGCGATATATCCCCGTTTGTACACCAGAATATGCCCAGCAGTGGGATCTCTTTGATAGAGGTGTGGATGGCCTAAAAGACGTAAACTTATTACATGCGCTCGGCTCTAACGTGTGGGAGCGTTGGGTAAAGCATCATCAGTATGATATCGATATTTTTAATTCGTTCTACTGTGTGAGTCACAGAGGGTTAGATCTGACTGGTGCGTTAAACTCTCTTGGCTTGGCGATGGGAAGGTACTACTTTGTGCAAGACCATATCAAACGTGGCGAGTTAGTTTGCCCTTATCCTGCAATGAATACGGATCAAACGTATGATCTTGTTTGCTTGTCTGGACATGAAGAGCGACCGAAAGTGAGAACGTTTATTAATTGGATTGATAGCCAGCTCTAGTCTGTACTATCAATCCATGGGCTGATATTTAGAACGGATGATCAACCATGATCCAGAAGTTGGTGCTCTCAGGTGACTTCGCAAGGTCAGCTCGAACCACTAGCCCTGCCATTAATGCACGTACTGAGCCTCCAGCATCGTACTTTAGGTCAGTGAGCAGTTCATTTGCGGTATAAGCGGCACCAACACGACCGACCTCAACAAACCCAACGAGTTGTATCCAGTCGATACGTAAGAAGTTTAACCAAGAGACGTCTTTAGCCGGGTTATAGGCTAATGTGTAGCGATATTCAGCGGAGCCATAAATGACCGCTTTGTCATGAAAGCGATTGTTGTCGTAACCGCGCATACGGGTAAACCCCCCGAGTGTTGCCCCCTCATTGTAAGGTGCGCCACCACTAACTCTTTGTTGGCCCTGGCCGTCTGTAGTGACTTCCCATGTTGGAGAAACACCAGTCCAAAAGTTCATCGCGATAATGCGTTGTGATGCCCAGTCAGACTTACCCAATGAGAAATATTTACTCAGGTCGACTTCGTTAAACGACCACTGTTGTTTGGAGTCGAACCAGCCCCAGTCGTGGGACGTGGCAATATATTGTCGGCTACCAAAGGAAGGGTTGGGCGCAAAATCAGTATTATCGTAGAGTAACCCAAATTCCATAGCGTGGATGGTGCCATCGGCGGTGCCTTGAGAAAACTCGAACGATTGGTAGCGATTAAATTGCCGAGCGACAAAAATGGTCGAACCGCTCGTCGCTGGATTCCACTCTTTTCCTCCAGAGGGTTCAGAAACTAGTAAACCGTTACGAATTGAGTAGTCAACAAGGCCGTGGTCACGGTTAGCCCCAATTGGCAGCACATATTCCATCTTAATGTCGAACCAATTGGATGCGCCATCGGCTTCGAAGTACTGAAGGTTGGAAGAGTTGTTGCTGCCTGGTAGCGGTGTTCCTGCAGGGTACGCATCTGGGCCTGTGGTATAAGCCCTTTGTTGTGGGTAATAGCCTAACATGCCGTAGGCACTTAAGAAGACTCGCTCAGTGCCGGGAATCATATAGTTCCAAACACCGCCTGCGACTGCTCGGCTGACGTCACCACCGAATACAGTGCCACCAACGGTCATTTGGTCTTGATGTAACCCTTTGACCATTCCGCCAACACCAATGTTCAGCCCCATAGTTTCTGTACTAAACAGATAGGGGAGGACCATAGATTCGCGGACACGATCAGGGGTTTCGAGTCGGTCGACTCGCGATTTTACGCTCGTTGGCGTAGAGGCGTGGCTCAATGGTGTGATGAGCGTACAGCTGAGGGCTGTAATGACACCTAAAATACGACGATATGTCATGCGGCTTCCACTTCCTTGTATTTGTTTTTGTTATTTTTAGTCTTTATGACTATAGCCTACCGCTATTTTAGGTTAGATAGAATAGCAAGGGATTATTTTGCATAATTATTGGTCTTGGGTTTATAGATTAATGCGACATCAGTGCCTGATTAATGAATTTTACTTGGAAGGCGGGAGGCATGCTGGTGGCAGATTGCTATCGATATGACTTATGTTTCAAGAGACTTGCTTTACCGATGATTTACTTTAGATATGAGAGCTTGAGTTCGTGGAGTAAGGGTGCTGATCAGCACCCTTCTAAAACTAGGCGTGTTTTTGTAGATAATGAATGGCACCTAAAATGGCTGCTACTTGCGCATCGTTACACTCTTGCTCATTCACTTTAGGGCTGTCAGGGTAGACTTCGGTTGTGGTGGAGTACATACAATCAGTCATCCCAGTACAGAGGCTGAGTTTTTTCAATGGATAGTTAATGACTCCGTGTTGAACAACAGCAGAGCCGATGATTTTGCCCTCGTTATCTGGCGGGGCGATGTGTGTCACTTTTTCAACTGATTTAATAATAGCGGTCTGGAATGCTTCGGCCGGGTTTTCCGTATTACCGACAAGGTAGAAACCGTCGGGGACACTGTCCTCAAAATAATCTAGGCCGTCACGAGCCGCAAGAGCAGGTCTAAATTCACTCTCATCGGAGTCGGTTGTTTCATGCAGGTCGATGTGTGCAAGAATTGGCACGCCCAGTTGCTCAACCAGTGCCATAACATTCGCTGACTCTTCTGCTGGCGAGTTAGCATAGAATGAACGGTTTGGGTCTACAGCGTTCGGGTTCCAGCGGTTGATGGTTTCATATCCCCAAGGGCTGACGCATGGAACGATGACGATATTAAACTCATCTTCGAAGTCTTGAGCATTGTCTTTGGCAAATTGCAGAGCGCCATGCACACCGGAGGTTTCATAGCCGTGAACACCACCAGTCACCAAGATAGTGGGTTTGTCTGCGTGCCATTTTTTGGTTTTCAGGGCAAAGAGCGGAAAGCGTTCAGTGTCGTAAGATAAAGCGCCATATTGTTCCACATCTAATGTGTCTTTTAGGGCTTCTATTTTAGGTAGAACATCTTGTTGATAGGTTCGTTTAACTGATGTCGTTGTTCGCCATTGCAGAACGTCTTGTTCTGTCCATTTTTGACCAGGGGTACCAATCGGATATTGAAAGCTATTATGCATCTTACTGTTCTCTTATTAGTCTTGTCGCTAGGATAGCGACGAGTCAGGAGAACAGCAAGGGTGGTGAGGTGAGGATTCCGTAAGTAACAATTTCTTATTTCTTATTTCTTATGTCGTACGGAATGCTGTGTTAGGGACTACGGCTTAACGTCAGAGCGATACCGTCGCGATCCCTTTAGGGTAGGTCTGCTCAATGGCTTGCATGAGTTTGTCTGGAATATTGGCTTTTTTATTGGTGACAAAATCAAACATCACAATGGTGGCGGTGCCAGTGGTTGTGACTTTGTTCATTTTTTGGCTAACGATTTGGTATTCCATGGTGAAACGGTCAGATTCTACATGGGTAATACGCGATCCGATGAACAAGGTGTCAGGATACGTGACCGGTAATCGATAGCGACAATAAGTGTCACCTAATACTGGACCAATCTTTGTGACTGCCATATCTTCCATGAGGTTTATATGGCTAAAGCACTCTAGGCGTGCGGTTTCAAAATAGCGAAAATACACAGCGTTATTAACGTGGTTCAACGCATCCATTTCCCCCCATGCCACCGATATTTCAGTGATCACAGGGTAGTCCTTAAGTAGTTCTTCCATTGTTACCATACCTTATTGAGTTGATTATTTACTCTAATTGGCAATTAACAAACTTGCAACAACATAAAGAGGAAAGTGCGTACTCAATTTGGGGAGGTCAGTAATACGCTATTTAATGGGCAGTGCCGATAAACATTGGCGGCACAAGCACTGAGTTGATGGGGTTAGAGATGAAGTCTCTCGTTTTTCTATCTCAAAGCACCAACAGCTGTCATTGCCAGCTGAGATCTCACAATAGGCGGGTTTGCCGCATAGTTCGCACTGATGCGTTGATTCTTTACCCGAAATTTGCTCAATTTTTTGTAGGCGATCGTCATTGGTGAGGTGTCGCCAGTCGGAAAGTTCGCTCATGGTGCGATGGCAACCACTGCATATCCCACCATTGTTTTTACATGCGGCTTTGCAAGGTGTATGAATGGCTACTGTTTCTTTCATTGAGTGGCTACCTAATTTGCGTTTGTCGTTAAGTGCTGTGTGAAATCGTTGTTAAAATGAGAAACGCCCCAATCGAATAGGGGCGTTTCTACGCTGGTTATTACCACCTAGAAGCTAGATGCTATTTCACTTTCCAGACAATTTGTTCGCCAGCGCGAATAGGTACCACAATGTCACGACCAAATGGCATGGTTGCTGGCACATCCCATGGTGCTTTTTCTAGCGTGATGGTATCTGTGTTGCGTGGTAGATTGTAAAAATCTGGGCCATTGTGGCTAGCAAACGCTTCAAGGTTTTCTAGTTTACCTTCTTGCTCAAACACTTCAGTGTAAAGCTCGACAGCCGCGTGCGCGGTATAAGAACCAGCACAACCACATGCTGCTTCTTTCATGCCTTTAGCGTGCGGCGCAGAGTCAGTGCCTAGGAAAAACTTCTTGCTACCACTCGTAGCGGCCTCAACAAGTGCTTGCTGGTGTGATCCACGCTTTAAAATCGGTAAGCAATAAAAGTGTGGTTTGATGCCGCCAACCAGCATGTGGTTGCGGTTGTATAGAAGGTGGTGTGCCGTAATCGTTGCTGCGACATTGTCGTTTGCGTTTTTCACAAAGTTAGCGGCGTCTGCAGTAGTGATATGCTCAAGGACGATTTTCAAGTTTGGGAAGTCATTAACAACAGGCGCTAAAACAGTTTCAAGGAACTCTTTTTCACGATCAAAGATGTCGATGTCATGTGTCGTGACTTCACCGTGAACCAAAAGCAACATGCCCACTTCTTCCATTGCTTCCAATGTAGAGTAGACATTTTTCGCCGACGTTACGCCAGAATCAGAGTTCGTGGTTGCACCTGCAGGGTAGAGCTTAGCAGCGACGACGCCAGCAGCTTTAGCTTTACGAATTTCTTCAGGAGAAGTGTTGTCAGTGAGGTAGAGTGCCATGAGTGGTTCAAATTGCTCTGATGGCTGCTCGGCCATGATACGAGCTTTATAGGCAAGCGCCATCTCGGTATCGGTGACAGGTGGGATGGTATTTGGCATGATCAGTGCGCGGCCATTGTAGCGGCTAATGTCGCGAACGGTATCTTTCAGTACTTCGCCATCGCGAAGGTGAACGTGCCAGTCATCAGGACGAGTAATAGTCAATGTAGTCATTTCGGCTCCCACCAAGGTTAAATTGTGCTTGAAACGGAGCCTAAATCGCAGCGAAAAATGTGAATGCAAACGCTTACGTTTAGGCGACAGGATGATAGTGGAATTTGAGTAAGATTTCACTAAGTTTCTGGGACTGCGCCAGAAAAGGCGATAAGATTGCCATAAAAGATAATGATGAAAGGAAGAAATCGTGACTGAAACTGCTCAACTGTCTCAAATTAACATTTACCCTGCCAAGTCGGTTGGAGGGATTGCTTTGTCATCGTCTTGGGTTGAACTACAAGGCCTCTCGTTTGACCGTCGTTTTATGGTGGCGTTAGCCGATGGTGATATGGTGACGGCAAGAAAACATCCGAACATGGTTAAGGTTTCTTCTAGCATTATCCCCTCTGGAATCGTATTCACGTACCCAGGACAACCGCCACTTAAGCTCGAGTACACGCATTTTAAAATGCAGCAAGCGCAGGCGCAGGTGTGGAGTGATAAGTTTACTGCTTACACGACAAGTGATGCGGCTGATGACTGGTTTAGCCAAGTGCTTGGTCAGAGAGTCGAGTTGCTTTACACCGGAGAACAGTCTAATCGTATTCGAGAAAAAATTGGTCACAATGTTAGTTTTGCAGATGGCTACCCTTTACTGGTTATTAGCACTGGCTCTTTAGATGCGTTGAATGCGCGCAGTTCTGAAGTACACAGTATGGATCAATTTCGTACTAACTTAGTGGTTCAGTCTGATGAAGCGTTTATTGAAGACTCTTGGAAGCGTATAAGAATTGGCGAAGTGGAATTTGAAGCAGTTAAGCCCTGTGAACGTTGTGTGCTTACTACGGTCGATGTTGAAAAGGGCGAGTTTAGAGCCAGTAAAGAGCCGTTGACGACGTTTTCCCGCTTTAGAGCCAATGAACGTGGTGGCGTGTTCTTTGGTCAGAATTTAGTGGCGAAAAATGAAGGCATGATACGAGTCGATGATGTCATCGAAGTATTGGAATATAAAACAAAAGAAGTGTACCCCGATCTTGACGCGAACAAACAAACATTTGTTTGCGTAGAAAGAGAACATATTGCCAAGAATTTTGAGACGTTTTGGTTAGAGCCGCAGCAAGGGGAGTTACCTAAATATAAAGCGGGGCAACACCTGCCTATCGAGCTTTCAATTAACGGCACAGTGGCTAAACGTTTATATACCTTGTCGTCATCTCCCAGTCGACCGGGACGACTGGCTATATCGGTGAAGCGCTTAGACAGTGGTGAAGTATCGAACTGGCTTTTTGACCACTTTCAAGTTGGTGATACTTTGCTTGCCGATACCCCCAACGGTGACTTTCATCTAAAAAGCGATGAGCATCAGCCACTATTATTGTTGTCTGCTGGCAGTGGGGTCACGCCGATGATGTCTATGCTAAGAGATCTTAGTGATAGAGCGCGAATCGATGACGTCGTTTTTTATCATCAGTGTTCAACACCCGAGGATATTCCTTTTAAGCAAGAGCTAGCGGAGTTGGTGAACAAGCACCCCAGTTTAAAGGTTGATGTAGCGCTGACACAACCAGGTAGAGACTGGGAAGGGCAGACAGGTCGCTTGAGCCTTGCTCACTTAGCGTCAATTGCCGATATCGCCACGCGCCAAGTTTTTGTGTGTGGACCAGACGGTTTTATGCAGTCTGCCAAAACCTTACTTATGTCGTTGGGGTTGCCTGCGACAAGCTATCACCAAGAAGCATTCGGTGTGAGCAGCGCGACGGCTGAGCCTGAAAAGTCCGTGAATATTTCATTTGATGGCGATGAGTTTGTCGGTAGCAACCAGCAAAATTTATTAGAACAAGCAGAAGAGGCAGGTATCAATATTGCGTACTCTTGCCGGGCTGGGTTTTGCGGTGCCTGTAAGGTAAAAGTAGAGAGCGGTTTGGTGCATCAACCAGACGTACCAGCGATTCAAGATAGCGAAATAGCGGAAGGGAAAGTACTGGCATGTTGCGCGATACCGCAAACAGATGTTGTCCTGTCTAGCTGCTAATGTACGTTAATACCCCGTTAGGTCATGGGTTTGAGTGTTAAAAAAAGGGAAGTGTGATACTTCCCTTTACTACGCCAGTCTTAAGCCATCTTCTATGAAGTTGGTGATTATTACGTAATTCTACCCATCATTTGTCAGTCTACTTTTCTAGTTCGACCAAATGTTTGTGCAGCACATCTTTTAAAACGGCTCGTTCATGTTTCAGTTGGTGCATTGCGGCGTCATCGATAGGCGCCCCATTAAGTTCTAGTACTCGAATTTCCTTATCTAACGCATCGTATTTTTTTGTTGTAGAAGCAAAAGACTCATCGCTTTTCATCAGCTCGAGGATGGTACTTTGAAAATCTGGAAATTCTTTTAGAAGAGAATGGTTTTCACCTAACATAGTTACCCCTTGTGTGTTGATAAATTAAGGCTCAAAGCAATCGCTAATGCGCGTTATTTATCGTCAGTATGACAAGGTGCACGTTAGCTTACTTTAAACATGGCACAAGAATACGGTTACGCAATATCGTAAGGTAAAGGAAGGCTAATTTGTTGAGCTAAATCACGATGAAAATAGCGGTGAGGCGTTGCAGTAAAAAGTGAAGCCAATGAGGGACTCTACATTGGCTTCATAGGATAGTAAGTGACTTAAACGATGATTAGTCGTAAATCGTTGGAATTGGCTCACGTTTGTGTTGCGTGGCTTTGTAAATGGCGACGAGACGGTCAGACACATCTTGGTCAACGGGTTTGCCTTCTAAGAAGTCGTCAATTTGATCGTAAGATAGATTCAGTGCATCTTCGTCTGCTTTTTGCGGCGCAAGCTCTTCTAAATCTGCGGTAGGTACCTTTTTAACAAGCAGTTCTGGTGCACCTAAGCAGGCGGCAACTTCGCGAACTTGGCGCTTGTTCAATCCAAATAAAGGAGCCATATCACAGGCGCCATCACCAAACTTGGTATAAAAACCAGTAATGTTCTCTGCGGAGTGATCGGTGCCTAGCACTAGTGCACCTACATAGCCGGCGATTTCATATTGAGCCACCATACGAGCACGCGCTTTCACGTTACCTTTCACGAAATCGACTTTAGCTTTGTCTGTTGGTAATAACCCAGTACCTTCAAGCGCGATATGTGATGCAGCGTGCAAACCATCTACGCCTGCTTTGATATTAACTGATACGGAATGCGTTGGCTCAATAAACGATAGGGCGAGCTGGGCTTCGTCTTCATCTTGCTGATCACCGTAAGGAAGGCGTACGGCAATGAATTGATAGTCCGAAGATCCCGCGTGGTCATTTAACTCATTGATCGCGAGCTGAGCCAATCGCCCACACGTGGTTGAATCAACACCACCGCTGATTCCTAATACAAGTGCTTTGCAGCCTGAACTGAGTAATTTGGATTTAATAAACTCAACGCGGCGCTCTACTTCGAATTGTGGATCGATAGAGGGTAGCACACGCATTTCATCCCGAATAAGTTGTTCCATTAGCGTTCCTTTTCCTGCAAGCAAGTTGAATTCTTTCTATGATACCTACGAAAAGTCATGAAAAAAAGTTACAGTAACCGAGAAAATACCGAAGATAGTGAAACAAGCAGGACATTCATGACAAAGATTGCAATATTTGGCAGTGCATTCAATCCACCTAGCCTAGGCCATTTGAGTGTAATTCAATCACTCGCTCATTTTGATAAGGTGCTCTTAGTTCCCAGTATTTCACATGCATGGGGTAAGACTATGCTTGATTATGCTAAGCGTTGTGAGTTGGTAGACTTGTTTATTGCCGACATGAAGCAAGCCAATGTGGTGCGTTCTAGCGTTGAAGAGTCTTTGGTTGAACCCAATGCATCAGTGACCACCTATGCCGTTCTTAATGCCATTCAAGATGAATACCCAGCTGCTGAGCTAACATTTGTGTTAGGTCCAGATAATTTCTTCAATTTTAGTCGCTTTTATAACGCGCAGGAGATCGTAGAGCGTTGGTCTGTACTCGCTTGTCCGGAGCGAGTAAAAGTGCGTTCAACACAAATACGAGAGCATTTACAACAGGGCTTGAAGGTGGATCACTTAACCACAGAATCTGTCGCTAAACATTTATCAATAAGTCAGCTATATTAAAAAAGACAATAAAAAAGGATTTTGATAAAAAATGAAAGCAACATTGTGTGGTATTGCTTTGTTAGTAGTGGTGAGTGCGCCAGATGCGCGTGCCTTTTGTGAAGACGAAAGCCAGCACTCGGTCGTATTTAAAGCGACAGAGGAAGAGTCGTTTTGTACTCTAGTCACTAAGCCATTTAGTTATATCGGTACTCAAGTGGTGACACTTGGGGGATTGCTCGAGCCTGAAAATCCATTAGATTCCTTACAAGATTCTTATTGGGACGAGTGGTTGCTGAATCAAGAATCCGAGCCTGTTCTTACTGGACGCTATGAAAGTAGTTTTGTTGGTATAGGGCTTTGGGCCCCTGCTGATATAGCTAGAAAAAAAGATGAAATGTCGATGCAGGAGTGGCTTATGTCACAAGGGCTGCATTTTGGCGTTGGCTTTGGTGAGAAAGGCAAAGAGCCCCGCTTACGGTTAGATTACCGTTGGCATGAAGACTACCAGGGCGACATGATGATGCAGGTTGAAGTACCGTTTTAGCACCAATACCGGATCAGCGTCATAACCTATTATTCGTTTTCTTTAAGCAGATTACAGAGGTAATCTGCTTCCTACATTACTAATTTCCTCTCTTAAAATTTACCTATATTAAATAGACACTTAAAACCGCTAGTGATAAATAATATTTATTTATCACTTTGTTTGTCAGAAATAACTTGCATACGTGAGAATTGTTGCTAAATAATAAGTGTAAGAAAAATATAAGGTGTGTAAGAAATGAATTATTTATCATCATTATTGCTATTAGTCTCTGCATCAGTCATGTCAGAAAGTAAGTTAAATAAACCCATTGACGTGGTTTCAGTGATGAACAGTAAATCTGTTAGCGGTAAAATTATCTTTAAGGGAAGGATTATGCAGGAACCTTGTACATTGAATGTAAGAAATTACTCTGTAAAAACACAACAGAAATCAAATGGCTGTGTTGAGTATACCAAAGAGAAAATTGAAATTATGAATGAACGTACTGTTGAAAAAGCATCAATTATTATCGTTAGTTACATCTAGAATTAGAGCTACTACTGAAATATTAAATTGTATTTAGTGATATTGTTCGATATTTTTCATTAATAATAATTAACGCATGATAATATAATAGCTTATTGTTTCCTTATGTTTAAGCTTGGATAGGTAAGTCGCATCGATTTACATTGAATGCTAAATATGAGGTAAGTATGAAAAACTACATTTTTATATTGGGTAGTATAGTCGGTTCTTCTTTAGCTTATGGGCTAGAAATTGAATCCGTAACAAAAAATGATAAATTTACAACAGTAGGTTTTCCGATAATTGCGTCAGATAATTCAGACTTGATATTTCATTATAAGGAAGATGGAGGTATTAATGACTATGTGTGGATGATCGATGACAAAATCAAATCAAAAGGTGTCGCCTATAGCCCTAGTGATAATGACGCTAATAAAGACGTAAAGCTCTGTTTAATTGAAAATGGGGATTTTCAATGTTCGAATACGTTAAAGGTTGTTACTTACTTTGATGATAGCAACGCTCAATCACGAAGTGCGAGGACAGAATTGGCGGATATCAATGATTATTGGCAAGTCAATAACGCAATAACGAATGAAGAAATACTCAATGATGAAGATATCTCTGTGAAAGCGAGGCTAAGCGTTGATTATATTGGCACCGCTGACTTGGACGAATTACCGTCGGGTAATCCTTATGTAACGGATCTATTCTATACATTGATGTCAGGTACAACGATACTCCAGTCAACCTCACGTTTACCGGGTTTTGTTCATAACACCTCTAACCAATCAACAAGCTATAACACAACCATCGCGCGATTAAATCTATCATCGGTACCGCTGGTAAGTCTGTGTGCTTTTGGTTTAACCTCGCACGGTGCGAGTCCTTTGGTAGAGCCTTCTTCTTGCGGTACTAGGCTAGTTATAGAAAGGCCTGATAATCTTGGAAACTGGGTTCAACCACCAACCAAAGCGCAATTTATTGCACTATTTCCAGACCAAAGTTATTTACAAGAAACAGTGGGCAGCAAGAATTATGTGGCTTCGCAGCGTTTGACAAACACAGGTGTCAATCTTGTAGAAAGCTACTGTAAACACATTTCCCCACGTGCTGTTCCACCCACAAGTAGCGAGCTTAAGTCGCTTGCTCAAGATACCACCGTATTTGATGATACTTGGCCTGGGATGACTAACTATTGGACTAATACTACAACGACTAACGGACCATTCACCTTTGCTGGGATTACTTGGGCAGAGACGGTATCCATATCAGGAACTAATACAACCCATTTAGCACCAAGTGAAGTTTACAATGGATACCTTAGCTGTATTGTTAAAGAAGATTCCTAGTAAATAGTGGCAGTGCACTTCTAAAAAAATAATTGGAAATAATAAAAATAAGAACTGGAGTTAATAATGAATAAAACATCTCTACTATTTCTATTAGGAGCGATAGGTCCGGTAGGAAATGCTTTCTCTATGTCAGTAGATATTGAGAGTAACGTTGATGACAGTGTTATCTTACTTGGAAAGATAAATAATGAACTTGCAACAAACTATGTGGATGACAAACTTATTGACTTAAAGTGGGTTAATAAGGATGGGGAAACTATTTCAAATAAACCTTATTTAATCCCTAAAATCTCGATGGGTGACGTGCGTTTTTGCGCATCGACCGAACGTAAATCCATGTGCTCAAAAACATGGCGTAGTCGTAGTGCCTTGAGATCCTCTGCTTCACCGCAGTTTACCGCAGGTAACTCGGCTAATCTAACGGTACGAGTTCTCGATAATGATTCGTTAAAGCACGAAGAACCGGCAACGTCGATCAGCAACTTCGATATTATTAGTGGTCAATTTGGTTTCCACTACACAGAACAATTGGATCAACATGGTCATGTTGTCGCGAATATGATCAGCTACGGTCAGCCATCAATTTATTTAACGCTACCTTCCATTGAATCTAGTATGGAGTCGATTAAAGCATGCTCGGTGGGTGGGTTCTATCTTGATGAACCAACGTACATAGAGTCATGTACAGCAAGTTATAAAATAGATAGCTCCCCTGTGATACCTGAACCTGAAGAATCAGTGGTATGCTTATATCAACACCCTAACTATAAAGGGAAAGAAAAATGTTTTAATGAAGAACAGATTAATCATTCAATGGATATGAGCTTTCCCAAATTTCCTCACCTAATGGCGAATTACGGATTGGTAGACTCGAGTAGCCTAACTATTAAATCAGGCTACAGAGCGACAGTTGGAAACTTTTCTGGGCATAATTCTACAGTTAATGAAACGTGGAACAAGTCAGCGGCATACTTTGGTGATGACCTTGGAGACAAAGGTGAACATGTATTTATTGAAAGGGATGATACCTACGGTTGTTTCTTTAAGCATCATGCGCTTCACTATGGGGAATTTGAAAGGGCAGCTAACCAGTGCGTGGCAGTAGGGGAGAAAATAGACCAACTTACGACTTTAAAGTCTGGGCTTCAGCGTACGTTATCCACCATTACAATGCATCCTGGCCTTGCTATAACGTTATATTCGGATCTAAATGGCAATAGTAAGCTTGGCACTTACAATCAAGCACGATTTTGGACAGGCTCTGGCTATCCAAATGATCGAGCGAAGTCGTTCAGTATTTCCGTCGATAAAAGCTACAGCTTCTATCTAGTAAACGGCAATACGCTGTTGCGTAGCCTTGAAAACAGTAGTCTGGCGTTAAAGAACCTAATTACAGAGAAAGGTGACTTACACTTGGTCACGTCTGATGGTCATTGGACGAGAAACTTTGTCCTTCCAGACGGTGTTCCTGAGTACACGAGAGTGAAATTCAAACGTAACTCGACTTATCACTTTAATGTCGTTAATGGTGAGACAACATATACGCCCAAGCGTGGAGAGACTCTGGTTGTCACTTATATAAATAATCGTTGGGTCTTGAGTGGAGATAAAACGGTAAATAAAAGTGATTCGTTCTCGATCTATAATAGTCTTTATAACGGCTGTTTTGATTTTAGAGGCGGAGCAAGCTCTAAGAATAACCTAGTTATCCAAAATAACTGTCACTCTACAGGTGCCCAGAAGCTCATTTATGATGATGCAACTAAGCAAGTTAAAGTGGAAGGAACGAATTATTGCCTTGATGTGTACGGAGGTCATAATGGCCACCGTCAACCGGTTATTGCCTACCAATGTCACAATGGTAGTAATCAAAAATGGGAGTTTGGGGCAGATAAAACAATTCGAACTTTGCTTGGTGGTACGCGCCGCTGTTTAGATGTCGATCAGCATCGAAGAGACTCGGCAGGCAACGCAACGTTAACTCTTTGGAGTTGCTCTCCTGGTTCAAGAGACCAGCAGTTTGTAAAACGTAACCTTTAGGTACTCTAGCGACAAGTAGTTTTCGAATGGTGGGAGTTTTGGTGCCTCTATCGTCCTCTATAAGCACTGTGAGTTAAGTAGTTAAAAGGTTCCTATTATATAGGAACCTTTTCATTTTATGTTACTTGTATTTTGAGTGAGTTTTAAATATGCCGACGTTTAAGTAAGAATAATCGCACTTAAAACTGTTACGTTTTATTATATAATACAATGTGAACTATATAGCTGAGCACCGTATTTAATGAACATATCTAAGTCTTTAATAATATTATTACTTCTCTCCCTAAGCAAAGGTGCCTTTGCCTTAAGTAGTGGGGAGTGCACCTTCACAAACCAAAAACTAACATACTCCGGCGTTAATTTACCTAGTTCGAACGAAATTTATAAAAATGGTGAAGTGTTAGGGCAGTTAGTACTTTCTACTAACTATACGTGTAAAACCCACTCGATTACAAATAATTCAGTCGTTTTGCAGGTTGGTACTCGTGGGGCGGCAGGGAGTTACATTAGTGACAATAAATTCCGAAGCAATGTAGGTGGTATAGTACTAGAAGGTACTTTTATGGTCGGGGGAGTTGCGGGGGTTAATAATGAAATAATCTTTTACCAGTTTAAAAAGCCATCCTATGGAAATAATCAAGATATTAGTGGCACATTCAACCAACCATTATTCAATGTGATTAAGTCTGGTGAAATTACAAATGCGAACTCAGTGGCACTGAACCTTGAAACGCAATATAAGTTAGCTAGCTTCATATACAATACTGGTGGGAGTGCCTATATTAGTACTTCAAATGTCCCTAACTCTCAACAAATCCCTGTATATAATGCATCCTGTAGCGTCACGCACCCTACTAGCGTTGAAGTTCCAGCCTTAGTTAAAGGGGTAAGAGATGAGGTAAGTAGCTACTTTAATATAGCACTAAATTGCACGGATAAGTCAGTCATGCAAAATAATGTGCAGTTGACCGTCACTCCAGTAAATATGAGCAATCTGTCATTAAGTGCTGATAAAAGTATATTATTGTTCAATGACAATAATCAGATGGTGTTAATGACGATTTTCAACAATATTGGTATGGAATCACAGATGATGTTCTCAACAATGTATGAGTTTAGTAATAACACTCAGGGAAGTAGCTTCACCATTCCTATGCGTGCCCAATTCCAACTTGGATCTTCATCGGGATACGGAAACTTTAGCTTTCAGACCCAGATATCTGTCCGATACAATTAATTTAGTAACATATCCATCAATGTTTTTGACGCATTTCCCTTAAAGCGAACTTATAAGCTCACACGTGACGTCACAAATTATGAAGCAGTTTTTAAAGTCATAGAGCAATCTATCACGTTATATAAATAATAAATTAGTGTCCAAGCATATGCATATCAATTGTAATCGAGTTGAAAGTTTAGTTTGAAACTGAAGTCGCCAGTGTGGCTGCCACTTCCTGCAGTAAAATTAGCTCGTAGAGGGAAGTTAAACGTATTGGTGTTAGTTGGATTTAGAAATAAATAACTGTCCCCAAAAAGTAAAGCGGCTGAGGAGCTGTCATTTCTAAGACTTTCAATATTCATTACGACTATAGGTAAATCATTACCGCCGTAGTATAGTGAATTTGTTTTATCGCTAGATGTGGAGACGTTTGTGCCGCTAGCACTGAACCTCCATTCGAAATTATTCTGTATTGTGGTTGCGTGTGTACATACGAGGTTGATGTCAAAGTCGATAGACTTGCTCCTTCCTTTAATCAGGTTTCCGATATTCTGGTTAGGTTGGTAGTTAAGCTGACATGTAGGGTCTACGAGTTTTACCTCTTGAGATTTTGGGAATGTTGAACCAGTATTAAATGTATCAGAAGATGTATTCTCGCCCCTAAATACGAGAATTTGGTAATTTCCGCTTAAGCCAATTTGAGCTTTTGTTGCCATAGTGGAAATCGTGCCTGTTTGGTAAACTTCAAATAAACGAAAGTTCCATGTTGCGGTTATTTCTGTATTGAGAGCTGTTTGTGATGTAGGCCACTTCCATAGCCGTACACCAGTACCTGGTTGTCCCGCAATTCGTACTGCTTGACCAGCGATTGTGTTACCAACTAAGTTAAGTTCAACTCCATCAATATTACTTCTAAAACGTGTACCACTAATATGGGAGTTATGACTGTTATTTAGGCCCAATTGAATAGATGTACCATCTGTTGCCGTCGTATAAGTACGGCACGTGTATGGCAGGTGTAATTCTAAATAACCTAGAAGTCTTTCATTTCCTCCGCTCAAAGGGCCAATTGTAATATCTGAACCAGTGTATGTAATTGTAGGGTTAACACTACATTGACCAGGTTGCAGAGCGAAGGAAGGAATTGATATCGTGATTAGAATTATTAAATAGATTAATCGCATTTTATAGTAACCTTTGATTTTAATGTACTATTTTTTCACAAACCATGCGAAAGGAAATATGATATTTTAACAAGTGGTTGCCCTAGTTTATCTTGATCTCTATACGAAGAACTAATATCGAGCCTTTGTAAATCAATACCATTTTCAGTATAAAAAACGCGTAGTCGTTCCACTCTTTTTTCTCCTAGCCACTTGTTGTAATTTGCCGTCCCACCTTTAGAATGCTTGTTAACGATACGAATACTCACGTTTGGGTGTTGGTGAAGATACTGGATACTCTCTTTGAGCACTTTTTCGTTAGTAATATAACTCGAGTTTACTTTGAATACGTGTGTAGCCTCGATAATGTCCCTTTGTGGTGGGAGTGTGGACTGCACAACCAGGTCTTCTACCGGTTGCTTACTTGTTGTAGGTTGCGGTTCTAAAGTTCTAGTACGAACTGCCTCAGAAGCAGAAAGAGCCCAAGTAATACCTAAAATGAACTCTGGAAGTACCCTTACGGAAGATTCTTTTTTGACAATGGCTGAAATACCACCAAACAGCGTGACATCGCTATCTAGCTGGTGTTTTATGACGCCAGAAAAACCTGTTCGAAATGGGTTGGTCTCGTCTTCATACTGAATGAATGGTCCGTAGAGAAACGAACTATCTGAAGAAAACTGAGAATGACCAAATAAAGAGACGCGAGCTAACATGTGTTTACTGTTAAGCTGCGTGTTGTTGTAGCCAAGGCGAGTTTCAACCACTAAAGCCGGTGCTATACCCACCCCATAAATAACATTAGGAGAAAAATAGTCGTTGGTTGGTTGGTAGCCCGCCGAAAAACCGAAATAGTCGCTATTTTCTTTGGTGGAAAATATCGTGTCGGCAGCTGACCATGCTCCCGAAGACATGGTTAAACAAATACTAAAAGTTAACAGTTTGGATTTCACTTAAGCCACCATAGTCGTTGATAATCCCGAATTCCAAAGTGATATTCTTCGAATGTAATTCGCTTGGCACCGCATACTTTTGCTGGCCAAAAGGAGGCGTCATTTTGAATCTGTCATCGAGTATTTTTGAAGCGTTACCACTGATTACCTTTAGGTGCCCAAGGCTTAGGTAGTAAGGGCTATTATTTGTTGATTGAAGATACTTTTTGCCATCCTCTTTTATCACTTTCCAAGAAAGGTTGTTCGCTGCATCGATGAGCCCTGCCATATCAAACTGTTCAGGGCGTACAATGACCTTTATGCGCGTTCTGACGGCGATATTTAATTGGTTTTGGTCCGTTTCAGACTTTTTGGGTATCTCTTGCACCGAAAGGAAGAAGATACTCTCTCTGTCTTTAGCGAGTTTGCTCTCAATAGGTAGAATTCTCACAAACCCTTGCTCGTTGGCCCCTAGTTTGAAGATGGGGGGGGTAAGTACTAATGGGAGGTTACGAGTGTTTTCATCGCTGTCTTCTATCCATGACTGAACCAGATACTCCCCAGCAGAATCGTTGATAATGTCGACTTGATGTTCTTTGGTTGTTGTTATTATTTCCCTTGTGTTAATAGGACGCACACCCGCGTGTGTTTCCATAATTGGTAAAAGACTGACAACAATAAGTAATAACGATCTCAATAACATATTTCTACCTAATTACAATTTTGCTCAATGATGTCCTGCAAACTATTGGAGTCCGGACTAACACGAATTGAAAATTCACAAAGACCAGAGCCAACAACGAATGTTGCCGATTGGTCGGGCTTAATTCCTGACAGATAAACGATATTGTCGGTTCCAACAAAGGACATCTCGTCAGATTGGTTATCTAATAAAACAACAGGCTCTCCAAATAAATTTACGTCTGTATTGAGTTTCACCAGTACGCGTTTACCGACGCGGGCTTTTAGATCGACTAGCACGGTTGCACCTCGTCTTGGGACGTAGTTCTTACTGAACTCCACGAGCTGAACGTCTGAGTTATCCTCTGCATTGATATAGACTTTATTGGATCCATAATCATTTGAGTAAGGAATAACGGCGAGACCGTCTTTGTTGGTTCTTAGTGTCGGGTTGTGGTTGACAATAAGGTTTTCAGCGTCTTCCACCTTAACCACGGCAGTGGTTTCCCCCAAATATTGAGCTGCAACTGCGCCACCCTTATAGATGAGCAGGCCGCCGTTGGCGCTCAGGCTTCCGGATGTCGTTTCTCCGTTGGATTCAACATTCGCGGAAAACTGCCCATACGGAGTCGAGTTTCGTACCATGGCAGAGACCGACGTATTACCAGTTTTGGTATCATTCGATGTTTGGCTAACGGTGGTACTGTAGTCGTAATTTCCGGCCCTTCCGTTATACGATAACTGATTGTTGAGCGCACCTGTGTTCTGTTCATGTGTCGAGGAGAACACCACGCTAGAGTCGTTATTTTTCCCAAATGGTACTGAGAGAGATAATCCGATTCTTCTGTCGCTGTTTATTCCATAATTGGCTTGCACAGTATCGCTAATGGTGTAGTTCAATCCTACGGAAACCCGACCAAGATTAAAGTTTAGCGAAGAGTAAAGTGACGTACCACTCAGCTCCGAATTATGGTAAGTATCATATTTATAGGATAAGTACAGCGTCGCCTCGCTGATTGGCTGATTCACCGATATTTCAAATCGGTTTCGAAGCCCAAGCCTTGTTTTGCTATTCGCATCGACGTCTTTTGCGGTAGCGACATATTCTTCAAAGCTGAGAAAGTCGGGAGAACGATATTGATAGCCAACCAATTGTAAACTTGTTGCAGAGCGATAAAACTGCTTTGCATACAAGCTCTTCAAGATGAATCCGTTGTGTTGACGATGGTCGTTAAAGCTGGTGTAGCGCGTTGCCCCAGTTTCAAAAGACATCGCTCCAAACTGACCTAAATCGTAAGTTACGCCTAGCTCGCCATAGTAGTATTGTTCTGACAGCAAAGATGAAAACTTAGGTGTAATTACGCCCAATCCATACTCTAAGCCACCAGTCAATACAGCGGGTTGAATAGAAGCGCTCGAATTACGGTATTGGCCAGCAGAGACAGCGTAATTAAAACTGCCCTCACGAAGTAGTGATGGCAGTTTGGTAAATGGTATGGTTCGGCGTCGAATCTGACCATTGCTTTCTTCAATGACCAGTTCTAAATCGGCACCCGTGCTTGAAACATCAAGATCATTAATTTCGAATTCACCAGGCGGTACCACTCTGCTATATAGCACTAGACCGTTCTGGAGCACCGTGACTTTGGCGGAGCTTAAGGCGACGTCTTTTAGAACCGGTACGTAATTGTTCCAATGCGATTTGTACATTCCCGTCGCTTTTACGAGGCTTAGACCTGTCAAAGGTAGTGAACCGTTAATAGCAGAAATGTTACTGGTTCGGATTTCACCGAAATTGGCTCTAGAGGTAATACTATCGATATCTCTATATACGTAAAAGTCGCTCAGATTAGCGCTAAAAATATTGCCATTTTTGTATAGGTTTCCCCCTCCTTTTAGACGCCACATACCAAATGTGGCCAGTCCTTGAATCCCAAGGTAACCATTTATATCGGATGCGTTGCTTGCTCCACTAATATAAGAATTATAGTTCAGCTTAACGCTATTAACGCCTTGGTCCCATTTAGAAGGTGGGGTTTTCAATTTTCCATCCTTCTTTTCGATATTGATGTCTGGGACGCTAAGTACTAACAATGATTGTGAAGAAATATAGTTGGCCGTCGCCATTGGACTGATATCCGCCGCGGTATAGCAGCTCTTACCGACTTCAGGCACTTTGATATTCAAATCCAGAAGCTGAGTCCTAGAAAGGCACGACTGAACATCGTTGGTAGCCGATGGTTTGAACTCGATCAGCATACGTTGCGTACTAAGCCCATTGAGCTCAACATCAACCATGTGCTTTCCAGGCGCAATAGCTTGTTCAAACCAGCGTGTGTCAAGTTTCTCCCCAGAGATGTCGCTATTCATAAAGCTCAAGTCGAACTCTGAGCCGAGCGCTTGAGAAGAAAGCAACAGTGGGATAAAACGTAAAAAATGACGATTCTTCATGCTGTACCGATAGAAATCAGGGAGTCAGTTCCGAAGAGGAACTGACTCCGGGTGGTATGCGAATGCGATAAATTTAGTTATATTCGATGGTGTAATTTGCTACTGAAGTGACGGTACCCGCAGTAGGTGCTGAGCCACTTACATTGACATAAGCTGCGTTGAAATTGAGGATGTAAGATTCTGCAGTGGCGGTGCTGATTGGTAGCGGTGTTTCGTCAGCTTTGTTGCTACCACCGTTGATGTCGATGATACTTGTGCCATCTTCTTTAAGTAGTTGGATCCCAACGCCGCTAGCGGCACCAGTACTCGCGGTGTTTTTCAAAACGTATTGGTTTGCCGGATCACCTGTGCCAGAGAAAGCGACGCGCATTTTTTCAGCAGTGGTTGATTGGCTCTTACAATCGGTCAGTGTGATGGTAAATGCCGTCATACCAGCTAGGTCATCTTTTGTAGTACCAATACTCCCCGTAGTAATGCTGGGCATTGTTACGTTTAAGCTGGTGGATGCGTTACCACCACCGGTCGCCCCCCCTGTTACCGTACACGAAGCTGCCGTTACTTTGCCGTTAAACGTTATTGTACCGTCAGCGGCGAAAGTACCTGCGCTCGCAAGTAAAATGCTACTTGTAATCACGCTCTTTAATAAAATGCTAGTTTTCATTCGATATATCCTTCTAGGAACTTTAAATTTACAATAATACCTCGATACAGATTAAATATGCTCCATAACAAAGGTGTGAGTTATTTTACTCAATATCATAATATTCGTAAGACGAATTGATGTAGGTGCTTGTGGTATTATTCCTACATTTCAGGTTTGGAGTATATCTGAAGAGCGTTATGCATGGTTTAATTAGGTGTATTAAATGTTCTTCGCGTTAGGTAAGAGATACAGTGGATGTGAGAAATATACTTTCTTGTATTCGATAATAATCTGGATAATAGGTTGTTCTAGTTGTTAATAATTAATGATAAGGATTGCGACATAGGTAGACGACAGAAGAAGTATCATAAATGTAGCGCAAGATATATTCTAGTAATGATAAATTTAGCTGTTAAATTAGGTGTAACCAGTAGATTAAATAAGAGCTACTGGAGTTAGTGGCTTAAACATTACTTTCCGATTATTTATTCTTGATTGGAGGGGACTTAAATATCGTTGCTATAGTGTCATACACAATGTTTGTCAGCATCTCATTTTGATGAGCATTGTAGTAAAGTCCGACTATCAATCCTTTTGTCGCCAAACTCCAGGAAACATAGTGGAGTTGATGATACTCAGCAATTATTTTAGGGACAATAAACCCGAGCTCTTCACGTTTAACTATCTTAATTGCTGTGCTGAGATTATCGACGAAGTGCGTATAGCGAATGTCGATGTCATTTTTTGCCGCGATACTGGTCAATACTTTTTCTACGTCGTTCCAGTCTTTTATACTGAGAAACATAAAGCTGCGGTCACTTAATATAAGTTCAATTTGTTTGTCTTTATCCTCTTCAGGGCAAACGATAGCAAGGTCATATGCAATGATACGGCGATACCTCACATTGCCGGGGTGATCAACCAAATTAAAGTGGATACCAAAGTCGATCTGCTCATTTTGAAGCTGATGGTTAGAGGCAGAATCCCAAGTGACCAATTCAATTTTTGCATTTGGGAATAAGCTAGAAAGCTGAACTGAGAGCTCATCGCCGTAGAGTTCCATTATAATATGCGCGATCGCAATTTTAATACGCTTGTTGTAATTTTCTTTGATAATGGTGTTTTTAGAGGTAAGTGTATGGCCGATGTCGTTCAGCAATCTTTCGATATCTGGCATGATATTACTGACATATTCAGTCGGTAACATGCGATTGTTTGAGCGCATAAACAGTGGGTCGTCGAGCTGTTCTCTCAATTTGGAGAGATCTTTACTCACTGAACTGGTCGTTTTGCCTAGTTTTCTGCTAGCTTCAGACAAGCTTTGTGCCTTGAACACTTCTAGTAATGAATATAGCAATTGAATATTTTCCACTTGTTTCATAGGGTTCAGTAGCTCTCAATAATTATGATTACAGTCTGTAGTATATTTCGTACTTGTTCGGTCATCCAGTCTTACATCGAAAATTAGCGTAAACAGATAGAATTAAGGAATATTATTTCTGGTTTGGCTTTTATGTAATGCGAAAGTTATACGATTCATTTTTTAGGCTAGTGGTCCTTGTTATTTCTCTCCTCTTTGGTGTGAGCTATGCATTTGTCGGCATTGAAGTCGGTACCGATGATTTTAATAGTGATGGTTTTAATCAAATGAGAAAAACTCGTTTGTTTGAGCAAGGTTTCCCTAGTTTAGGAGCATCGGTAAGGGAGGGAATCAAGATGTATGCAATCGTGGGATGGACAATAGCAGTATCGAGTTTGGCGTTAATGATATTCACATTTAAAGATTACTGGCGCTTAAAGCGGCTAACTTCAGATAGTCCCAATTGGGCGGCCAGCGTGATTTCACAGTTGCCGAGCCTAATAATTCTTGAAGGTGAATCAGAGAGAGGAGGGAGTAACTGTCCCTATTATTCGTCATGCCTTAAAACTGGGGGCTGTCATATACAGCAGCAGATCGCAGGTCAGGAAGATAGTATACATAACCTTAGAGCAAGTAATATCAAAGGATGTGAGTTTGGGTTTATTGATAAAGTTCGTGTCACTAAGAGAATAATACCGAATAGTAGCAAGATACTGACGATTGTCGATGATGTGAGTTCAGAATATGAGCAGCGTGCTGCATTAGAACAAGCACACGAATTGGCGGAGCAAGCGGTACAGAGCCGCGAGCGTTTTCTAGCGACGATGAGCCATGAGTTAAGGACGCCGATTGCCTCAATGATAGGCTTACTTGAACTGCTTTCTTTTGAGAATAGTAATATCGCCGATGATTATAAAATTAAGAGCTTAATGTCATCGGCAAAAAATTTACAATTATTAGTTAATGACATTCTTGATTATAGTAAATTGGATAGCCAAGGGATCACTCTAGTCGAAGACTACGTGTCCTATACGGATTTGCTTGGCGACTTAGTACGGTTGCATGAGGCATCTGCAAGAGAACGTGGGTTGGTGTTCGAAACAGAATGGAGTAACAACAATATAGAGCATATATTGATAGACGACCTTAGACTAGGCCAAGTGGTTAACAACGTTTTATCAAATGCGGTGAAGTTCACTGAGCAAGGGAAGATCAAAGTCAGCGTTGCTTTAACTGAACATGAAATTAAAATAAGTGTTAATGATACTGGAATAGGAATTAGTGCTGACAAACTCGAGTCAATTTTCGATCCTTTTCGCCAAGCCGATGACTCGATTGAACGCCAATATGGGGGGACAGGTTTAGGCCTCGCGATCGTCAAGAAATTGATTACCTTGATGTCTGGTTATATCTCAATTGAGTCAGCAGAAGGAGAAGGAACGAATGTCACCGTATCTTTGCCAATAAAGAGCTATAAACATAAAACGACGAAGATATGCTTCAATTATATTGGGAGTAATGCATCTATAAAAAACTGGTTTACTTCTTGTGCGGATAAAGATAACTGTATAAAAATCGTCGACTCATTGAGTGAAATATCAGCGCATGATGATAAAGAAAAATTCATACTGATAAACAATGACCGTACAGGTATGGGTTTTAACAATGAGTCTGGTATTTGGGAGATAAGCACAGAGCCTTTTTATCCAGACTTGTTCTATAAATGCAAAGAAAAGATAAGTACATCAATGGGTGGCTTTAGGAAGGATGGTGTTCATACTCTATCTGGACTTAGAGTATTGATCGCGGAGGACAATCCGATTAATCAATATATGTTAAGTGAACAGATGGATTTACTGGAGATTAATGCGGTAATTGTTTCGAATGGAATTGAAGCCAAGAATGAACTACAAAAAAATGGAGAGGATTATGACATGTTGATCACGGATGTTCATATGCCAAAGATGGATGGAATATCTCTAGTTCGATGGGTAAGGGAGACGTTGTCATCATTTAAGTATAAACCGATACTGGGTTGTACAGCAGAACACTCAAAGTCACTTAGGGCTAAGATGCTTGAATTTGATGATGTCATTTTGAAGCCATTTGAAGTGAAAAAATTATTCGATGTTATTTCTAGTAATCGCTCTAAGTACAAAATATCAAAAGGGAGAAGTAACAATAAAATTGCGAGTTATATATCGACGCTTTCGACAGATAAAAGAAGGAGGCTACAGAATATATTCTGTGAAACGATGACGAGTGACCTTTCTCTACTTAAATCCGCTATAGACGAGGAAGTCATCAGAAAAATAGCTCATAAAATAAAAGGCGGTTCTAATTCGATTGGAGAGTTTGAAATCGGTGACGTCGCCGAACTACTAGAAAGCAAATGCTTGGAATCTAAACCTATTGAAGAGGTTATAGAAAGTAAAGGTATTCTGGTTAGAATCTTATCAAACAGGTTACAAGAGATTGGATATAGTGATGTATAACAGTATATTATTAATTGATGACAGTAATATTGATAGGGAAGTGACAAGTGTCTACTTAAGTGATTTGGGAGCAGGAACCATTCAACATGCAAGTAATGGAGAGATAGCATCAAAAATTCTTGCGACGGAGTTGTTTGAGCTCATTATTTGCGATATCGATATGCCAGTTTGTGATGGATTGGACTTTATTAAGCGACTTTCCACCATCGACAAATCAGTTCCTATATTAATGATCAGTTCTATTGCACAGGGTTTTTCTCAATCTGTTGTGCTAATGGCCAATCAGCTGGGGTTTAAACATGTGAATTTTCTACAAAAACCCTTTTGTATCGACACTTTGGAGGAAATGCTGCAATCATTGATGTTGAGCGAGAGTACCAAACCAGGTATCCAAAATGATGAATTTCAGCTACATGAATTACTTACGGCGCTATACCGAAATCAAATAGTGAATTATTACCAGAAAAAGGTCGCATTACATTCAACGCAGGTTGTTGGCTATGAAGTACTTTCTCGATTTGAACACCCGATTCAAGGCATTATACCAGCGGCAAGGTTTCTTACGAGTGAATTACCAACAAGTTTTTATTGCCAATTATTCTTACTTAGCTTAGAAAAGGCAATCCGTTATTGGGAGTCAGAAGATGTCGATGTGCCATTTTCTATCAATGCACCACCTGATATATTCTCAACACCAGGAATGGTGAGTTCGATTATAGATTTGTTGGAGTCTTATGATTTTGATTTTAGCAAGGTAATTATTGAGATAACGGAAGGTCGTAGTTATCTATTAGATAGTGCATTTTTATATGCATTTAATAAGCTAAGTTTGGTTGGAATTAGGTTTTCAATTGATGATTTTGGAGAAGACCATGCGACGTTCCAAAAACTAGCTAATTTGTCTTTTTATGAACTCAAGATATCAAGAAAACTGCTTCTTTCAGGAAGTGAAAGTGAAAAGACATACGCACTAATCAAAAATATCGTGTCAGTTTGTAAAGAGCTTAATATTCAAACCGTGGCTGAAGGTGTAGAAAATCATGATTTATTAAAGCTATCTCATGATTTAGGGTTTGATATATGCCAAGGTTTCTTGTTGGGTAAGCCACACCCTAAAGTATAGAGGTTTAATGAATGAATATATTGATCGTTGATGATCATCCGTTAGTATGTGCGGCGTTAGAAAGTGTAATAAGAGACAGTTTTTCAGATGCAGTGGTGGAGCAATCATTTAGTGCCAAAAAAGCGCTGGCTTACTTGGCAGAAAATAAAATACATATCTTAATATTAGATATAGAGCTTGGTGATGATGACGGGTTTGATCTACTACATAAGGCTAAACGGTTTGGTTTTGATGGAAAAGTGATCATAATCTCCAGTAAAGATGAAAAACTGTGCTCGGATCTCGCGATTAGTACTGGCGCGTCGGGATATTTGGACAAAAAAGAAAGTGTTTCTCGAGTTGCAGATGCGATTAAGGCCGTCAACAGTGGATATACTTACTTTCGTCAGATGTCATCAAATTCTTCACAGCGAGGCAGTTCAGTTAAGCTCTCAACCCGAGAAAGTGCTGTGCTTAGATTACTGTTAGATGGTCATACGAATAAAGAAATTGCACGGAAAATGAATATTAGCGAGAAAACAGTGAGTACCTACAAGCGTCGAATTCTAGATAAGTATGATGTTCGTTCTGTTTTTATGTTAGTAAAAAACTCTAGTTACATTCTCAGGTGATTTCCTTTTCGGAAAACTAGGTTTTCCTCCAGGTAAACTTTTTTTACTTACGATGACGCCTCGGTAATGGATTACTTAAGTCAACTAATCTACGAGGTAGTCATGTTACGAGAAAATACCACTAATTTTATTGTTGTTGAATCGCAACCTTTATTATTACAATCGCTGACCAAACTTATCGAAAACCAACCGTTTACCGCAAATGTCTATAGCTTGACGCACTTGCAAGACATTGAGGATTTTATTCAATCGAAATCCATTCATTGTATTGTATTCGATCCGATGAGCGATCTTGCCGTTTCAACGTCAGTGATGTCTTCATTAGTTGAGTCTCGCCCTCATATCTATAATATTGCCTACAGCATAAATACTTCCACATCTCACATGAGGTTGTTTGAAACGATGAACATTAAGGGAGTGGTCTCTAGGCTTGATTCCATTGATACCCTTGAAGCCGCTTTTGCTGCTGCGGCTAGTGGTTATGTTTTTAAAAAGTGTCGGGTTGAAGCTGAGCCGAACGAGATACGACTTTCAAAACGAGAGCTCATCGTGTTAAAACTACTGACTGAGGGGCATAGAAACAAAGAAGTCGCTCGCCGACTAAATATAAGCGATAAGACAGTCTCGACTTATAAAAAGCGAGTGCTCGATAAATTTAATGTGGACAATATCATGGATCTTATTCCGGAAAGTAGTGTTCGTGGGGGTTTTCTTACGACTAGGTAGCCCATCCCCTATGATATGCACTCTGACAATTAGTTATCATGAATAATATGATAACTAATTGTCATCTTAAGGTGAGTATTCAGTGAAATGTGAACATGTATGCGGTATTAGTTCTTGTGGCGGTTGTAGCCAACTATATAAAATTCAGACGTATTTTGGACTTACACTAGACATTGAAGGGGATAAGGTGATGGAATCTCAGTCACTCATTAATATGTCAATGCTGACAGTACGTACGTTATGTGTTTTCTCTCGATATGGTGAGAATCATGTAGTATCGAAGTACTGCGTTAAAGACTACGTTTGGCAGCGACCCGTGACTGATAATAACTTAACGCATACTATTCATAAGTGCCGGAATGTTCTTAAGGAATCTAATACAGGGTTTGATGTGGTGAACATTCGTGGGTTTGGCTACTGTTTGATGAACGTTAATTTTAACAGCGGTGCCATAACCTGATTTTTGCTCAGCGTAGAGACTTATAAATACGCCATAGCTGGGTGTTAGATACATAGCTGGCTGTCGAAGTCTCTATTTTTGGCTGAGCGATAGACTGATCACTCGGAGAAGTCTTCACTACCTAATAGGCTTAAGGATAGTGACTGGAGCTGCATCTCGTTCCCACCAAAAAGCTTTTCGCATATGATCTCTCTTTTAATGCCAGAAAGTTTCTGTTTTCTAGCTTCTCTTACTAGTAAGACGAGAGACAGCTCACCACTGATACTAGTCGTATTGGGGCGCCACTCAGTGATCTCTTTGCACTCTTTGCTTTGAGAGAGGTGTGGGTGCAGAGCAACTACCTCGTGACGTACTACTTGAAGTAAATCTTTTCTGATTTCACTATCTAGCTGTTCATTGAGTTTATTGATCAAGGCGGTGAGTAGACTTGTTAATGTGACTCTTCCTGCTTGTGAAGGAAAGAGATCAGATAGGCGTACAGAGAATTTTGCCAAGCTTAGTTTTGTGTTGGGTAATATCGTCAAACTCGACAAACAGTCAAACGGTAGCCAAAAAGCCTCTCCAGCATTGTACACGTATTCATTTTTACCAAGCTTCAGTAGCACTTTACCGCTTTCAATACGATACAGCTGATTATGAAGCGTTTTTTTGCGCGGGGTAATCGTTAAAAACTCGTAATGAGTGGATTGGAACTCGATAGCGTGGTTCATGATTGACTTAATTTGGCTAAACTGCCCATAGATTAACGTGACTTTTTAGCAAAGCCAACCTTAGATCACGCTTTTACATGAATGAAAATGAACATTACACGAAAATAGTGGTCTGACCTTAACAGAAATAGACTTAAGATAGCTGCGGTCTTTAGAGTCTCAGCGTAGAATAGTGCAGCTTTTAATTTGATGTAGCCATAATGACTAACAATACAGACCCATATATTGAGATTCGTCCGTACAACGACGAAGAGATCCCTGCTGCGCTCGATCGCTTGATCAATGACGCGGAATTCATCGACGCCATTCTACACCACCGTTTTTCTAATCATGCCCCTTGGTTTAAGGCATTGATGAGTCCTATTCTTAAAGTGTACTTAAAGTTTAAGTGGGCGAAATTTGATAGCGTTGAAGCGATTCAGATGGAGGTGAAAAAATACCTCACGAAAACCTTGAAGGCGACCACCGATGGTGTCACGTTTAAGGGCCTGGATAAGCTAGATAAAAATACCGCTTATCTGTTTGTGTCTAACCACCGTGATATTGCGATGGATCCGGCTCTAGTGAACTATGGTTTGCATCAAAGTAAACACAGAACAGTGCGTATTGCTATTGGTGATAATCTGCTTAAGAAGCCATGTGCGACTGAACTTATGCGCTTAAATAAGAGCTTTATTGTTAAGCGATCCGTGAAAGGGCCGCGTGAGATGATGAAGGCACTCGGAACGCTATCGTCATACATTAAACATTCTTTAGATACCGAGAACTCAATCTGGATCGCACAAAAAGAAGGTCGAGCTAAAGACGGGAATGATTTTACTGACCCAGCAATTCTTAAAATGTTCCACGTTGAAGGGCGTAAACAGAAAACGCCTTTTGCTGAATACATTCGCTCGCTACGAATTGTACCAGTGTCCATTTCTTATGAGAATGATCCGTGTGATACCGCGAAGGCGAATGAGTTGTTCGAGAAAGCAGAGCATGGCAGCTACGAAAAAGGTGAATTTGAAGATATTGAAAGCATTGTTCAGGGCATCATTGGACGCAAAGGTCGCATTCAGGTTGTATTTGGCGATGTCATTGACCAAAACTTTGAGACGCCAGATGCATTAGCGGCTGAGATTGACCGTCAAATTCATGAAAACTACACCCTGTTCCCAATCAACATGTTGGCGGCTGGATGTGATGATGAGTCGATCACTCACAAAACGCGAGAGACGCTACAAAATAAATTGGATGCATTGCCAGAAGGTGCTCACACTTACTTAATGGATAGTTACGCGAATCCAGTAAAAAATGTGATTAAAGAGCGTGAAACTCAGTCTGCTTAAGACACTCTAAATCCAATGAGACAACTAACCGCTCTTAATGAGCGGTTTTTTTAGACTAATTTTCATGTCACCAAAAGGCTTCTTAAGACAGGAACTGCTGATATGCCAGAGTCGGCATTTTATTTTACGGTTTTCTTGCAAAATTGTTTGACGTGAATCACACTTTGAGTAGAATTCGCTTCAGCTGCAATACTACTACCGACGTAAGGTGATCTCATGAACTCAGCACTTCTTTCTATGCTCAATACAGACAAGGCGCAAGCGAAAGCGTCAAAATCATCAACCTCAACAAAAGCAGACATCGCGACAATCGCTTTAATGTATTTGGCGACGACCGCTGTGATCGCACTTCTTACGACGATTTGGGTTCAATAATCTTAGATACTAAAACCTTAAATAGTAGATATTAATATCATAATACTTCGTTCAGCCAAGCCAAGCGGCGCATTGGAAGCGGCAGGCTTTGGATGGACGGTGACGTCCTGTTATCCTTTCTGCTCCGTTAGGTTATTTGCCCATTTGTTACCAAATACTCGCCACGCCGCAGGAAAGACTTTCACCATCTCTTCAGACACCATCATCAACAGTACAATGGTGAATGGCCAATCAAATATAATCGCACCAAGCGCTGTCATCGGCACCGCCCACAACCACTGACAGACAAAATCCATATTCATACAGAATTTGCTGTCGCCTCCGCTGCGCAGGACACCAACAATCAGTGTAATATTAATCGTGCGCATTAAAATACTCAGAGCGATAACCGGAAAGCTAAGGGTCATTAATGTCGTCACATCTGCTGATAATGCGCCATAAAGCGATAAGATGACCGTTTGCATTATGAGTAATGTTAGCCCCAATATTGCGCCAAGAGCAATAGCGCAAAGCAGTGCCCATCTTGCGTACAAACGAGTAACCTCAAAAAGGTTTGCCCCCAGAGCGTTGCCGATCATGATCGCGACTGCGCTGGCGAGACCATGAGCGGCCGATAATCCAAGAGATTCTAGTGGCGTGATGACCGCCATCGTCGCAAGTTCAGTTTCACCCATTCGCCCAAGGATAAGGTGGAAAGTAAAGATGCCAGCACACCAGATGAAGGTTCCGATGACGATGGGGTAGGTGATGCGCGTAAAAGCAGCAACAAGTTCACGCTTTAGTGCCTGTGTGAAATGGAGGCTATTCAAAATTAGTATAGGGAAGCGAACGTAGATAGTGATCAGTGCAATGGTCAAACGAATCCCTCTCGCCATCACAGTACCAATGCCTGCACCTAGTAGGCCGAGCTGTGGAGCACCAAAGTGACCAAATATCAGTACATAGTTGAAAATGATATTTAGACCAATCTCGACGATGGAAAAATACAGGTTAATTTTAGTTTGCCCAATGGAGCGCAACGCGGTGTCAACTGATAGGGCGATACCGGAAAATAGCAATGTAATTCCAAGCAGTTGTACGTACTGCTGTGACAGTAGCAGAGTCGCTTCAGAGGGGTTAAAGAGGCGAGGCAGTAGATTGGGGAAAAAGAAGCAAACCACGAAGCAACTAAAGGCGAAGAATTGCGCTACAATCGTTCCGAGTGCAAAGTTGGTTTTAAATCCGTTATTGTCTTCAGCCCCCCAATACTGCGCCAGTAAAATCCCCATCCCAGAGCTGAGTCCCCAAAGAAAAACAATGGAAACCCAAAATATTCGAGCGCCGATCCCAGCGGCTGCCACTTCTTCTGTGCCAAGTTGGCTAATCATAAGAGTGTCAATAAACCCCAGACTACTAAAGAGTAAGCTTTGTAGCGCAATAGGAAGCCCAAGCACGGTTACTCTTTTGATAAATGTCTGAAATGTAGGCTGTTTCATTGACTGTCCTTAACTGATCGCTGACTGTCGGTAAATAATAACTGTTCGTAAATAATAACTAAGTGGCTACGGTAACGGGTTTATCTAGTGAGCTCAATTTTTTTACTGGGATAAGGTTTTGAACTCAATCGCATTTTGTTATGTACTGATGACACCGAAATGATTTTGACTACGTCTTAAGATGAAAGTGGGCGATGCGTTCATCTCAGCCCATACGTGCGTAACGACGGTTTGCTTCTGAAATGAGTTTTCTGTGTTTTTGTTGGCAAAAGACGACAGTCTCGTTATTTCGAGCTATCGGATTATACGATCTGCATTACGCTTAGTAATGAGCAGGTAATTAATGGACGACGTTATGTTTCAAGCAAAACTAATGGTTTGGTTCACTATCATTGTATTTGTCATTTTTGGCGTACTATTTGTCGTTGCGCCGAGCGTGATGTTTGAAAGGGTGACCGATGCTGAGATTACTTCGACCTCGGGCATAATTGACATTAGTGCCATGTATGGGGGCTTGTCGATTGCGGTTGGGGTGATATTGGCAAAGTTGGTGTGGGCGACTGATACGTTAAGGACAGCTGTCCTTGCTGCTACGTGGATTGCCAGTCTAATGGCATTAACTCGTTGGCTGGCTATCGCAGTGGTTCAAAGCCCTAATGATACTATGTGGGTGTTTTTCTTTATGGAGGCTGTGTTTGCTGTATGGGGAATGTTGATTCTTCGTAAGCTGCGCTCACGACGATTCTATTTTAAATAATGATTATTTAATTATTGCTCGCTGGGGGCACATAGCTTGTGGCTTGCAGTATCCGTTTTTTGTTGAATTCAGGTGGACGGGATTCGGCTTAGCCACCTGAGTTCAAAGGTAGAGCGTGACTATTTAAAAATACAGTGTTTTGCGTAATCACTTGCCTCGTTGGCAGTCCAGTCACCTTTTGGTTTCTCTTTCATATCCTGACACCACGCCTCGCTACCTACTTCTGTACAAGCCATCAGGGAGGTGGCTACGAATAACATAAGGGCGATTTTTTTCATGGTTACTTTCCTTGTGGGTTATCTAATCGCGTCATTTTATCGAAATAATCGCAACATTGTCACAGAAACTTGGCACTATCATCTATCTTCTCTACTGAAAGGGAGTCTATTTATTGTGTAGGATTGAGCCTAATTCATACTGCTAGTGTTACATCTACTTTTCATCCGTTGCTCGTATACAAGCCATTGACATTGATTATGGAGTTTGGATCGTAATGATATATTTGAATTAATCTGTCGGAGGCATACAATACATCGTGTTACAAACAGAAACACCTTGTTGGGATAGATAAAGACAATTGTCTACAAATTGAGACGAACTTAATGGCGAACATTCCATTAAAATAGCGGCTGAAACTAATTGAGATGCTACGGAAACAATGAGTAAAATAATAAATACAATAAAAAGTAAAACCATGAGGTGGATGTTTGCGGCTGTTATGTGCGTGAGTACGGTTGCGTTCGCAGACGAAGCAAAGCCTGAAGCGCTACAGACTAAAGTGGTTTCTTCAGAGAGCGCTCAAGACAGTGACCCACTTAAAGGGAACTTTGATCTCACCTATGCAGGGTGGACAGAGCATTTGACATCGACAGGACGAAATCAAGACAACTATATTGTGGGGTTTAGATACAAACAATTTGAGGCGTTTACGCTGATTAACAGTTTTGACAACCGCTCATACATTGTTTCCTATCATCCTCAATATGATTGGAAATCTTGGGCTAGAGTTGGCTTGAGGCTTGGTGGCATCAGTGGCTACTCTAAAGAGGATAACAGCGTACAGATTGGCGGTATTACACCTGTTTTCGCCCCAACGATTACTCTTCATTATAGCCATTTTGGTTTTGAAACGGCGCTGTATACCGATGTATTGGTGTTTTCCCTTAAAGTAATGATTTAGTGATTTTAGCGAATAAATAAACAAGCCGCCCCTTTGAGCAAATCAAATGGGGCGGCTTGTTTACATTATCGTTTGTTTATAATTACATTGTTGCTTGTTTATATTTAGATAGTAGCTTCTTTCATTTTCACTGCGCTCCACTTCCCAATAGGGAAAGCTAGGCGACTTTTCGTTGATTCGATTACTGCTAACGACTGGATTCGAACGCCAGAGCTTGCCTTTCTACCTTTCTAAATAGCAGTGTGAGTAACCCGTTGACGGCAAGGTAGAATAATCCCGCGATACCAAATACCGTTAATGTGTCATAGGTTTGGGCATTAATGCGCTGAGCGTAACCCATGATGTCCATAATGGTGATAGTGCTGGCAAGTGAGGTGCCTTTAAAGACTAAGATCACTTCATTCGAATACGCTGGGACCGCGCGACGAATAGCAAACGGCAGTAATACGCCAAGCGTGGCTTTCATATCCATGCCTAGTGCGCGACAAGCCTGCCATTGGCCATCAGGGATCGCACGAAAAGCGCCTTTGAATAACTGAGTGCTGTAAGCGGCAGTATTGAGTGCCAGCGCGAACATCGCACAGAACCATGGCTGGCTTAACCAGTGCCACGCAATACTCTCTCTAATAACGTCAAACTGCCCGGGACCGTAATACACTAAGAAGATTTGAATCAACAACGGAGTCCCTGTAAATACGGTAATAATGGCACGGCTCAACCAGTGGACGAGAGGGGTGCGCAGAATAAGACTCAAGGTCATGAATAAGGCTAAAATACAGCCAACAAGTAATGACGCGGCAGTAAGTTGTAAACTTGTCATTAATCCTTCAAGCATTTGCCACACGTGTTGTTGATTCATGCGGTGACTCCTTTATTCGATGTAGACATTTGCTGAACCGAGAACTTGTTGTCAATGCGCTTCACGGCTTGCTGCGTGATCAGCGTAATAGCCAAGTAGATTGCAGCAGCGGTGGCGTACCAGGTAAAGGCTTCGTGCGTTGCTGCTGACGTCAGTTGTGCCTGCTTCATTAAGTCAGTGACACCAATTAATGACACGAGCGCGGTATCTTTTAATAGCACAAGCCATTGGTTGGTAAGACCGGGAAGCGCATGTTTAACCGCTTGTGGTAAAACTATTTTGATGAAAGTACGAGAGCGACCCATACCCAGTGCGCGTGCCGCTTCACTTTGCCCGCTAGGAACCGCTTTTAATGCGCCACGAATTGTTTGCGCCGCATAGGAGGCAAAGATTAATGACAGCGCAATCACACCAGAAAGAAACGGACTCACCTCAATAAAATCGCCAGTAATAAGAAACAAAACTTGCGTAGAGCCGAAGAAAATGAAAAGCACCACTAATAATTCTGGCAGCCCACGGATGACAGTAACAATCGCGGTGGTCGGCCAAGAGATTAACTTCCTGCGTGACATTTCACCGCCTGCGAAAATCACGGCAAGAATCAACCCAACTAGCAGGCTGACAAAGGCAAGTTGGATCGTAACCCAACTTGCTTGAACGAGTGAGGAGGAGTAGCCCGTTAGTCCCATATTACTTACCAAAGTACTTGTCGAAGATAGCTTGGTATTCGCCATTTTGTTTTACTGTACTAAGCGCTACATTCAACTGGTCAAGTAGCGCTTGGTTACCTTTGTTAACGGCAATACCAAAACCATTACCAAAGTATTGTTGGTTGGTGATTTGTTCACCGACATAAGTAAGTTTGCCGTTTTTATCGAACCATTCAGCAACTACAGCAGTATCGCCAAATACAGAATCGATACGACCGTTTTGCATATCGATAAAGGCATCTTGGTAGCTTGCATAAGGTACGGCAGTCACACCTGTCATTTGTTCAAGTAGGTAGCTTTGATGAGTAGAGCCATTTTGTACGCCAACACGCTTGCCTTCGAGTGCCGTGTGGTTGGCAACTTTGCCTTGCAGGGCAACAAATGCCGCTGAGTTATCGTAATAAGGCGCTGTGAAGCTAACTTGCTGTTGACGAGCTTCTGTAATATCAATGCCAGAGATAGCAGCATCGTAACGCTTAAACTTTAGTGCTGGAATTAGGCTATCAAATGCTTGATTGTGAAAACTGCATTTTGCATCTATTTGCTTACAAAGTGCATTTGCTAGGTCAACATCAAATCCCTGAATTTGGTTGTTTTCATCGACGTACTCAAATGGTGCGTAAGTGGCTTCCATCGCGAATTTAATTTCTTGTTGAGCAACCGCGTTAGCAGATACAAGGCCGATGATTGATGCGAGTAGAATTTTCTTCATAATATTTCTCCAAGTGAGGTAAACCATGCTGGTATCCTCGTTGATATTTGTTTCGCCATCCTAAGGACTACGCCGATCTCATCTCAATAGCGGTGGCGCTAATGAGTTGAGTGGTTACGTGATAGGTTAGCGTGTGAATTAGTGTGTTAAATACTCAGCAAAGGCTTGAGTTTTAGGCTGAGTAAACGAGGCGTTAGTCCCGTGCTCAACAATTCTACCTTGCTCCAAATAAAGCACATGGCTGGCAATTTTTTTAGCAAAGTCAACTTCATGAGTTACCACAACTTGGGTGATGCCAGTGCTGCTTAACTCTTTGATGATATTTACTATTTGAGTTGTAATTTCTGGGTCAAGTGCTGCTGTCGGTTCGTCAAATAACAATACGTCTGGCTTCATCATGAGCGCTCTGGCAATCGCGACTCGTTGTTGTTGACCACCAGAAAGCTGCAGTGGCCAGGCATCGGCTTTGTCTGCAAGTTGCAGAGTGGCTAATATTTTTAACGCCTCTTTTTTAGCCTCTTCTTTATTCATGCCAGCGACTTTAATTGGTGCTTCAATCAAATTGTCCATGACTGACATGTGCGGCCACAAGTTGTATTGTTGAAATACCATGCCTACTTTTTTGCGCAGCGCTAAGCCCTGCTTTTCGGTAATACTTGTTGCAAAATCAAAGGTCTGCTCGGCGATATCGAGAGTGCCATGATTCGCGGTTTCCAATAAGTTCAGCACCCGGAGCAAAGAGCTTTTTCCTGCGCCACTTGGACCAAGTAATACCAGAGTTTCACCTTGCTCGCAGGTAAAGCTGACGTCATGGAGCACTTGTGTCTCACCATAGGATTTGTTTACTTGCTTAACTTGAATTCTCATGCTGATTTACTGCATTAATAGTCACTAGGTATGTATACTACTCAAAATGATGTTTTATGCAATAAAAATGTATAAAAATTTCAATTGTTACTATTTTGTTTCGATTTGTGGTGGTTTTTTAGTCTTGTTGACTTTGCTTTTCGTATCGCTAGGCTCACATTAACTTGGGCAATTCGAGTGCATAGTACGAGTAGGTGGTAGTAACGGTGCTATTGAGTTGAAGTGAAATTGCGGAGTACTGACATAGTATTGATGAACGCCTAAATATCTCCGTTAATACTTAAGGCACACATTTAAGGAAAAGTGACATTGTAATAGCATGAAACCGTTACCGATTATATCCACCGTTTTAGCATTGACTGTGCTAGCGGGCTGTTCATCAGTTTCAACTAACGCGTCTCCTAAAACGCAAGAGTATGCGAGAAAACATCAACTTACTGGGCTTGCTTCTTGGTATGGCAGTCAATTCCATGGCAGGCTGACCGCGAGTGGGGAAAAGTACAATATGAGAGCGCTTACTGCAGCCCATAAAACACTTCCTTTTGGTACGGTAGTTAGAGTTATCAATACTGAGAACAATAAGAGTGTGGATGTGAAAATTAATGACCGTGGTCCCTATGTTAAAGGACGAACCATTGATCTCTCTCAGAAAGCCTTTGAGAAAGTGGGCAGCACCAAGCAAGGCGTTGTTCCCGTCAGGATTGAAATTTTAGATGACACTCGTACATTTAGGTACAAACACTAAAATATCGAGCCTGAGTGATTAACCAACCGTGGATGGTGGTTCAAAGAAAGTTGTCGAAAGGCGAACTTTTCGTATTGATTCGTTCATTCCGTCGCAGAGGATAGCTGGACTTGCTATCCTCTATCTCTATCTCTATCTCTATCTCAATAAGTCACGATAGGCTTGTAGGTAATGGGGTATCAATGAGAAAAATAATAAAAGTGACTCGCTTGTTCAACAATTAGCTGTGTCGACGCAGAGTATATGTGCTCTTCTTTATTGCCGACGAGTTGGATCAAGGTGGTCTTGTTAGAGCTCATACATTGACGCAGGATCCTAAGCACCATAGATAGTTCGAGCTTTTGATTTTCTAACTTAGACATAGTTTTTGAGATAGAAGGTAGGTCGATGGTGATGATTACTTTATCGCAGTGGTGCAAAAAGCGCGCGACTTGAGATTTAATCATGCCTTTATTTCGATAGTTAACTTCACTTAGCAGTGCCCAATCGCACCCCATATCTTCGGCGTAATCTAGCTGACTTTTGCTCGCAGCATTTGGATCAATCCCAATGTGGAAGGCGCGGCATTCGTTGTGTCGATTTAGGGCAAAATGGAGCATTGAGCCAGTTTTTACTTCTAACGTTTGATCCATTAAAAAATCAGCATTGATGTTGATGATGCCAATTTGATCCGAGTCTATGATTAGGCTAGGTAGCAGGTTGAGTAGTGTTTCATGGCAGTTGGTAATGACCATAGGTGTCGCGCCATAGGAAAGCTCTTCAACGAGGAGAGTGTTCAGAGAAGTATTGGCATAGGGGCTTTCAAAGTAAGGGCGATCCGCTGAGTAGACAGAAAGTAAAGGAAAATGCCCAAGATTTCTCATTGAATGAGAATGGCTTTGTCCAGTTAGCCAGTCGTAAGCAGTCTCTAATAGTGATTCAGCGTCTTCAAATGCCACGTTACTGATCGGCTTGATTGATTCACAAACCGTAAAAATAGGCAGTTTGTGCTCAACGGTTGGATGGTAACGGTTTTTCCATAATTGCTTGAAGACGCTTAACATAGTAAATAACCTGCGAGAGTAAATAACCTTACGAGAGGTTAAATCACCTAGAAAATTAGTGATTTACCTTTCTGGTGGCAGTGCTCGGGCCGCTTGTAATACGTGCAGTATGAATCGGTCTTTATTGGCTTCGACTCGATACGCTGGAGCCATGATAGAGACCGCGCCTAATAACTTGCTTCCTTTCATAACAGGGGCACTGATACCGGTTACGCCAGGGTCGAATTCTGATGTACTGACAGCAAATCCTTGATGTCGAATGAGTGTTAGTTCTGCCATCCAGCGGTCGATATGCTCTTCTTCACCGAAATAGCGAAGAATCTTTTCACAACGCATCTCTGGTAAAAATGCGAGCATAACCTTAGACGAAGCACCGCGTAGTAGGGGTTGGCTTTGGCCGCGAACATAACTACAGCGAATGGCTTGTGCACTTTCTTGTAGGCTTACGCACAACGCACGATAACCGACGGGCACCATGTATGCTGCCATTTCTCCGGTCTGTTTTTGTAAGCGACTAAGAATGCTCTCAATCGCCTCAGAGTTGTGAGGATTTGATTGATAGCTGTGCATGAGCATCAAAGCAGCAGGACCGACAATCAGGGTTTTGTCTTGAGTACTTTCTTCTATTAAATTCCATTCTTTTAGTAATTTAATATGGCGATATAGGCTGCTCAGTGGTACACCCATTTGTATGCTGAGTGTTTTGGCTGACACAGGTATTTCTGAAAGCGCTACTTGCATCAGAAGCTGAAGAGGCTTCTCATTAACTTGATTGGTGGAACGCTGCGTGTTGTCCATATTGGTTATCTACTTTTCAGGTCGTATGCGCAATTTATATTCCTATACAGTAAGAAAGGGAATATAAATTCGCATATAGTTTCTTACTGAATGAAAAAATGACCAAAACCTTTGGGACTTTGTGGTTTCGTCAGGCTTTTGTTAAAGGAGGTAGATTACTTTGACCCTGAGCCAAGGGTTGCCTACAGTGCGGTTTACTTTCCTATAAACGTAATAAATTGAATGAACAGACCACGTAATAATATGATTTTCTGTGTTGCACTTATCGCTGCCGTGACCGTTCCCGCTTTTGCAAAAGACACGGAAGGGAAGCTATCTGTGTTAGCAGGGGTGTCTTTTCTAAATTCTACTAAAGCGTACTCTTTGGGTGTATATCAGCTAAACGGCCAAGGGCAGTGGGGTTTTGGTGGAGGGGTTGAAGCTGGGCGAATCGATGAAAATCCGGATGGCGGATACTATACGCAATCTGATTTTTATGCCGCTAGGCTTGCGCTCACTTACGGTGTGACTGATCAGATTTACATCGCACCGAGTTTAGGGGTAATTCATTCAACATTAGACAGAAGTTACTTTTATGCCGGACGCGACCATGTTGACCACCATACTTACACGGGTGTCACGCCAGGGGTTGATTTCATCATTGAAAATGAAGGGTGGACAGGCAGTGTCGGCGTCAGCCAATTGCCACTTGTTGATCGTTCTGAAACGGCATTTAACTTTAAAGTGGGTTGGTCGTTTTAACGGTTTTAACGGTATTGTGTGATTCAAGCTCGAACGTAAAGTAGACACTATAACGAAATGCGGTGTGGTTCGTTATAGGTGAATACTTTACATGCTTTGAACAAGCTGTGTGATTACCGTTTAGTCAGCCCTTTGCTGTTTAAGTAAGGGAGCATATGTGGTCGCGACTCGCCTGAAAGCTTGCTGGTTGTCTGCTGGGACCACGTTGCTTGTTTTTGGTTACTGGAACGATGAGCGTAGTAATGCTGCATCGATTCATCGTAGACGTCGATGTCGGCCATGTTTAAAGCTTGGTATTGGTTTTCATGCACAATGACATGAGGTGGTAAGCGTGGCTTTACGTCTGGATCTTGATCTGGATGTCCTAGACACATGCCAAATAATACCGCAGTTCCTACAGGTAGATTGAGTAGCTCGTCTACCTGTTGTGCGTTATTGCGTAGACCACCGATATATACGCCGCCTAATCCTAGAGACTCAGCTGCCAGTAAACAGTTTTGTGCCATAATGCCCGCGTCTACCGCACCGATTAATGTTAATTCAGTGAAGTCAGCCTGTACGTTGGGGTTGATGGCCATATGGCGTTGGTAATCAATGCAGAACACTAAAAATTCAGCAGCAGAGGCAACGTAAGCTTGCCCTCCGGCGTATTCAGCTAAAAGACTTCGCTTTTTATTATCCGTCACTCGTATGACAGAAACGACTTGCAGCAAACTTGAAGAAGATGCCGCTAGACCGGCTTGTACAATCATGTCCCGTTGTTCGGCACTTATTGGCTGTGGCGTGAATTGGCGAATGGAGCGGTGCCCCAATATGGTGGCGATAGTTTGGTTCATGATTCACATCATCCTTGAGATTTGAAGTTATACAACAAAACAGCTTATCGACATTTTATTGTCGGGTAAATGATGGACATCTCAGATGGTGAAGACGGCGCGGCTAACAATAATTTGGTTATTGCAAATTATCGGACAAATTTCATGGGTAGCGTCGGATTGGTTTTCTTCATAGCTAAGTGGAGAATGAGAGAGGTGTAAGAGCGTTAGCTTGCGTAACGCTCTTAGTTTATTCGGGGGCTTATTCAGTTATAGACAGATTGCAACAATACCAGCAGTAGTCAGTGCGATAACTGCGTACCAAATATATTGCGTGGTTTGGTTGGCTACATTGTTCTTAATGTAGGTGATTTCTTCTGTCGCAAAGTGAACAAACTCAGAGTGGCTTACTGAAAGTTCATGCTGAGTATCTTTTACATCTTGCTGCAATTTACCGAAGACAGTATTGATGAAGTTTTTTGCTTCTTCTAGTGGCGCAGGTGCAAACGCTAAACTATCCCAAATTGCCATTCGAGATTTGAACTCGTTGTCACTTACACAATTCAATTTAAGCAAATCATGCTCACGTTTAATGCGTTCTTTATTCATTTTATCGGAACATAAATTTTTAAATGCATTCACGACAATTACTCCAAACGATTCATATCAGTTTAAAAGAAAGGACGCTTTTCGCCCGCTCTTAACTTGCAGCGCATACTAGTTGATGTTTCCAAGAGACATCAACTAGCGAATTTTGTCACCACGATAGATAATCATTGTGTTGGTTTACATCGTTGATAAATAATGTGTTTGTAGAATATTTTATGTGTGGGTGATGGTATCTGATGCAATGTTAATGAGTAGCTTCAGGGTTAATGATGCGCCCCCTGAGAGTATTTAACATATTAAGGTGATGGGTTTTGTACATCACGGGCTAAATCTTGAACGTATTGTTTGAGTCGCTGTAATCCACTAATTTCACCACATTCAATATGCTCAATGGGTGCATAACCGTTAAAACGATTGGTATTACTGCGAACATTAATAAAGTTGTTGATGAAGTGCGAGTTGTCAAACGCCGTACGTAAATAGCCATCTATTTCAACGATTATGTGGATTCGCTCCATCGTCGAGGGGGTTACCGCAACCGTAGCGGGCGTAATTTTAAGGCGGGCATGTTGGGCTGGAGAAAGCTCTAATATTGCTTCTGTTTGGATATTTGAGGCACCCCATCCATCAAGAATGGTGAGGGCGTATTTAACTAATGTAAGTCGTTCATTTTGCGACAGTTCCATTATTCACCTTCAATTAAGTGCCTGAATTATTCAGCGCCTCTGTATTTACTATAGTGGTCAGTTTTTGTTCCCTCAAGATGACAGGGGTTAATTGAAGTGATGAATTTAGTATTTTTTATTTGTGTTTGTACTCAGATGGGCGAATAATGGCGGCGTAAATTCATTGAGGTTAAGTTGTGTCGAAGTCCTTGTTGTCGTTTGTGCTTTCATTTTGTGTCGTAGTTCTTACGTCCTTTGGAGTCACTGCGTCTGAAAACTTAACAGAGGCTCCGAATACGGACTATGCTGCAACTTCCTTTGAATTTAACAGTCGCTCTGTAGTAACAGAGCCTAGCATTTCTTTTGATGTAGGTTCAGGTGTTGCCTCAGGGCAGGGTACATCGTCATTTACGCCGGATGTTATTCCGATCCCTCACCGTAATCAGACGTCGTCTCAACCTGCGCACCCGATGTCCACGCATTCTGATGATAATCGAATTAAAGCGATTTTATCGAACCTTCGTTGGATCAGTAACGGCAACGAACCCCATGAGTTTGAATCTGCAAATTTTGGTGTCGTAACAGAAGTTGGCGATGCTTATTGCTGCTTCAAAGTGGGCTTAATTACAGATATCCCCCTCTCATTTGCTAACTATTATTTCCATATCAGTGAGCACCGTGTCAGTGGTTGGAAAGACAGCAATACCTTCTATGTTGCCCTAAATGGGCAGTACGCATAACGCTTTTAAATTAATTAATAACAATTTTCGGATAACAAAATAATAGAGGGTTCACGATGTGTGAATAGTCTGATTTTGTCTCCGCTCCAAAGGTCAATTTTTAATTGTCAGCCCAGTGCTGAGGAAGAATTATGCGTGTAAAAAATAAACCATTAAAGCGCTTGAACCACTATTCCAAATGGAAGTATTTGGTCCTTATTACCACGTGTTTGTTGTTGGCATTAAGTGCCTTACCATCTTGGTACGGTGAGAAGCCTGCCATAGAGTTGAAGTTTACAGATAGTAGTAGCCAGTTCGACAGTCCATTCAAAATTAGCAGTTTACTAGATGCTCAAGGTGTTAAAGCCGAATCGATAGCGCTGATTGGCAACAAAGCAACGCTAGTTTTTAATGATGAAGCGGATCAAACTAAAGCAAGAAATACCCTCAATGACGTAATAGGTAAAGGTGATAGCCTTTCTTACTCTTACACGTCGATTGCGCCAGCATGGCTAAAAGAAATGGGTTTTGCTCCAATAAAGCTCGGTCTTGACTTGCGTGGTGGTGTTCAATTTTTGCTGAATGTGGATGTTGACCAAGCGATTTCTGAGCAGCGCGATGCCGTTATCGATGAAGTTAAGCAAGCACTACGCGAGCAACGAATATTTGGTGTCACGGTTAGCCCTAAAAATAGCAACGGCATGTTAGTGCGCACCAAAGATAAAGCTGATGAAGTCTCCGTACGTCAGTTCATCAATAGCCAATACCCAGAGTGGTTAGCTAAAGGCGACAGTGAAGGACTATCTATTACTCTACGTGAGCAAAATAGTAGTGAGTTTCTTAACCTTACAATGCAGCAAAACCTAAAAATTATGCGTCAACGTATTGAGGAACTAGGGATTACTGAAGCATTAGTACAGCGCCAAGGCGAATCAGGCATTCGTATCGAATTACCAGGCGTGCAAGACCCTTCCATGGCGAAGCGCGTTATCGGTGCGACCGCGAGCTTAGCATTTTATGAGGTCAAAACTCCGGGTGGTGAAGCGGTATCAACACTAAGAGTCAAAGACGAACAAGGCAGCATGGTCGTTCTGGTGAAAAAGCCAGTTTTAACCGGTGAACACATCGTCAATGCCAGAGTGGGTTTCGACCAAATGCATCGCCCAGAAGTCGATATTTCTCTCGATCACATGGGTGGAAAAATGATGAGTGACTTTTCTGCCACTCACATTGGTAAACCTATGGCAACGGTGTATCGCGAATATGGTGTGAATGCTCGTGGAGAAACCCAAAGAAGCGAGAAAGTGATCAGTGTTGCGACCATTCAGTCTCAGCTTGGTAGCCAGTTTAGAATTACCGGATCGGGTGATTTAGAAGAAGCACAGCAGCTTGCACTATTGCTACGTGCAGGCTCTTTGACGGCGCCAGTGACCATTGTTGAAGAGCGTACTATCGGTGCTTCACTAGGTGCGGAAAATATTCAAAATGGTTTTGCTGCGCTAGCGCTAGGTCTAGGACTAACGCTAACATTCATGGCGCTGTGGTACCGACGTCTAGGTTGGGTTGCGAATGTGGCGCTGATGCTCAACATGAGCTGTTTGTTAGGCCTAATCGCATTGGTTCCTGGTGCGGTATTAACACTGCCTGGTATTGCCGGTTTAGTACTTACTGTGGGCATGGCGGTGGATACCAACGTGCTCATCTTTGAAAGAATACGTGACAAACTCGCCGAGGGGAGAAGCTTTGCTCAGGCTATTGACCAAGGTTTTAATTCGGCCGTTGCCACTATCCTGGATGCCAACATCACCACGATGATTACTGCAGTTATCTTGTACTCAATGGGTAATGGTCCAATTCAGGGCTTTGCTTTGACGCTAGGTCTAGGTCTATTGACCAGTATGTTTACCGGTATTTTTGTTTCTCGAGCCATCATCAATCTTGTGTGGGGCAAAGATGCTCGCAGAGAAGTAAGGGTATAATGATGAAAAATTATCTAACCACTCATATTCGTTCAATTCGCTATTTCACTAACATGTTGTCAATCGCTCTTGTGGTGCTATCTATCATTGTGGTGGGTATCAAAGGTCTAAACTTGGGCTTAGATTTTACTGGCGGCGTGGTCTCTGAAGTTCAGTTATCGCAGCCTACCACTCAAACGGAGCTGCGTGACACATTAAGCCCAGTACTCGGTGAAGGCATTTCAGTGACCAAGTCTGGTGATGAAGGACGTTGGACTATCCGTTACTCTGCTGACCGCGGCGACGCTGTGCATCAAGAGTTTAAGCAAGCACTAGCCAAGGCATATCCTGATTCAAGTATTGTGAGTGATAGCATCGTTGGCGCTCAAGTAGGGCAAGATCTCTACGATCAAGGTGGCTTAGCACTACTGGTATCGTTGCTGAGTATTCTAGGCTACCTGAGTTTTCGTTTTGAATGGCGCCTCGCGAGTGGTGCACTGGCGGCGTTACTCCATGATGTGGTTTTAGTCTTAGGTTTCTTTGCATTGACTCAGATGGAGTTTAACCTCACGGTTTTCGCAGCGATTTTGGCAATACTAGGCTATTCATTGAATGACTCGATCATTATTGCTGATAGAATTCGTGAAATTCTGAAGTTCAAACCTTATGAAGACACAGCGTTAGTTAGTGACCAAGCGGTATTAGGGACGTTTGCCCGCACGATGGTGACATCGGGTACCACGCTAATGACGGTAGGAGCACTTTGGTTCTTAGGTGGCGACGCCCTTCAAGGCTTTGCTACGGCTATGTTCATCGGCATCTTCTCTGGTACATGGTCCTCCATTTCAATGGGTACGGTGCTACCAGAATGGCTCAAGCTGGAAGGGAAGCATTACCAACCTGTTGAGATTGATTCAGCACCGTAAGCAGGAATTTATAGGGCAGCATTTTTGTTGCCCTTTAATTTACAGGGTGTTTGTAGAGTGGCTGTGCAGCTTATCCGGTACACGAACAATGTAAACGATTTTTACGAGAGCTTGATTTGAATAATGCCTGCAAAAACAAGAAGTAGTGTACAGCGGCTTGTTTTGTGATCTTCATTCAAAAATGTGCTCTATCTACCAAAAATAAACTTTTAATTTAGAAAACTCTCCTTTCATCGAGAAAAATAACAATCTAGGGTTTAGACTCTAGCATTCGATATTCAATCCAATGCATTTTATAAAGCGAATTTATGCTCGATCTCATACTGTCTGCACATCAGGGTTCTCAAGAGGAGTTATTAGGCTTATCAGAAGTCTTTGACGCCGTTGATGCGTATATTTTTATAAAAGACAGTCAAGGTAATTATCAATACGTCAATAAAAAGGCGATCGATACGTTTGGTGTAGGTCTGGATGGTATTCGAGGCAAAACGGATTGGCACCTATTTAGTTATGGCACGGCTAAATTGATGCGTGCTAGTGACAAGCGGGTGATAGCGACCTGTAAACCAACTCAACAAAAGATCCCGTTTTTTATTGGTGATGAAGAGCTGTACCATTTGACGGTCTCTTCCCCGATTGTTAAGAACGGGAAAGTACTGGGCGTGATTGGCTTTGCCGTTGATATATCAAAAGACATGGAAGAGCGTCAAACGCTACTAGAAGAGGCCAATACGGACGGATTAACAGGCTGTTATAATCGTCGGTATTTGCATTTAGCGTTGGAAGAGCAGCATCAAAAATACCGAAATGACGGTACGCAATGTTCTGTTCTGATTATTGATGTTGACCGTTTTAAACCCATTAATGACAAATACGGCCACTCCGTCGGAGACAGGGTACTTGTAGCGGTGGTTAACGCGATAAATAAAGGCACCAGAGAAGAAGATTTATTGTGCCGCTATGGTGGTGACGAGTTTGTCTTAATCCTACCGGGAAGCAGTCTTGAACAAGCCCACTTATTGGCGAGTCGTCTTTCTAAAAAAATAGATGCGTTGAGCTTCGTCAGCAGCAGTGGTAAAGCGTTTGGAGTGTCGTGCTCTATCGGTGTAGCGACGCATTCGGCGATTGAAGGCAATATTATCGAACGTGCTGACAAGGCGCTTTACGTGTCGAAAAAAGGCTGTCGTGGTCGGGTGCATATGTATTGCTCAGAGCGGCGAGACATCGTCGCTTGTGATTTATGCGGCTAAGAATTCAGCACCTTTGCTAAGCCACTGCAAACTTTAATGTTAAATCATTTCTTAATCGACCCTACCCCTTGAAAACCCCGTGAAATACAGCTATTTATAACAGTATAATCAAATTTATTTGTTGTTAGCTTGTAAGGAAAAGGACGCCTTAAAACGCCCTTTTTCTATTTTAGGGAGAAAGGGATGGCAGTATTGAGAAACGTTGTATTGGTTACGCTAGGATTGTTCGCCACCAGTGCAATCGCGGCAAATACAATAGAAAGTACCACGTTGGTTGGTTTTGGTACCGCCAAGTATCCTGAAAACTTCACCCATTTTGATTACGTCAACCCCGATGCGCCAAAATTTGGCAAAGTGACTTATGGTCAAATCGGCACTTACGATAATTTTAATCGTTTTGCTTCTAGAGGCCAACCAGCAGCCGCAACTGGCAATTTGTATGATCCTCTTATGTTCTCACCAAGTGATGAAATTGATTCATACTATCCGTTGATCGCGCAAAAAATTCGCTATTCAGATGATTACTCTTGGTTAGAAGTGGATATCAATCCAAATGCTCGATTCAGCGATGGTCACCCGATTACCGCCAAAGATGTTGAATTTACCTTTGATAAATTTATGAAAGAGGGCGTGCCTCAATACCGGGTTTACTACAAAGATGTTAAATCTGTTAAAGCGATTAGCGAGCGTACCGTTCGCATAGAAATGTCTATACCTAATAAAGAGAAGCTATTTGGGATCGCACAAAACACCCAAGTGTTACCAGAGCATTTTTGGAAAGACAAAAACTTTGCCGAACCATTGTCTCAGCCCCCTGTAGGTAGTAGCGCTTATAAAATTGTCGATTATAAAGTTGGGCAGAGTTTGACTTATGAGCTTGATGAAAACTACTGGGCTAAGGACCTGCCAGTAAACGTCGGACGAAACAACTTCAAAATTGTACAGTATGACTATTATCGCGATGATACGGTTATGCTTGAAGCGTTTAAAGCTGGGGAGTTTGACGTCAGGCAGGAGTCCAGTGCTAAGTTTTGGGCAAGCTCTTACACAGGAGCAAATTTTGACAAAGGATTTATTAAGAAAGAAGAAATAGAGCATCATAAACCGATGTCGACTCAAGCGTTCGTCTTCAACACTGAGCGTGCTGTTTTTAGTGACCCTAAAGTCCGTGAGGCGCTGAATTATGCGATGGATTTTGAGTGGATGAACAAGAACATGTTTTATAACCAATACACAAGGACGCGCAGCTATTTTCAAAATACGGACTATGAAGCAAAAGGTACGCCTAGTGAGGCTGAGTTAGCCATTCTTAATAAATACAAAGGTCAAATTCCAGAGCGAGTGTTTGTCGAAGAGTATAACCCACCCGTGACAGATGGGTCAGGGCGTATTCGTCCTCAAATGCGCAAGGCATTTTCGTTACTAAAAGAAGCGGGCTGGGTATTAAAAAACAAGGTAATGACGAACGTTGAAACGGGTGAACCACTAAGCTTTGAGTTGTTGATGTATAGCCCAACGACAGAGCGCATAGCTATTCCGTTACAAAAAAACATGCGGGCTATGGGTATTGATATGCGTTTACGTACGGTCGATACCACTCAATACTTAAAACGCTGGCGAGACCGTGACTTTGATATGGTTTCTTCAAGGTATTCTGAGCATCCTTACCCAAGCTCTAACCTAAAGATAGTGTGGAACTCTAACTTTATTGATTCAACGTATAATCAAGCAGGGGTTAAAGACCCTGTGATTGACGAACTGACCGATCTTATCGAGCAGAACCAAGAATCCCCTGAGATGCTTTTAGCGTTAGGTCGCTCTCTTGATAGGGTATTGCAATGGAATTATTACATCATTCCTCAGTGGTACATCAAAAAATATCGTGTGGCGACATGGGATAAATTTGAGCGCCCTGATGTCCTACCTACTTATGACCTAGGTATTGATACCTGGTGGGTATCTAAAGAGAAAGCTGACAAGCTTCCTGAAAAGCGTCGATAAGAGGATATTATGGCGGCCTATATTTTCCGGCGACTATTGCTGGTTATCCCAACGCTTTGGGCAATCATCACCATTAACTTTTTCATTATTCAGGTCGCGCCTGGTGGACCGGTAGAGCAAGCCATCGCTCAAATGCAGGGATTGAATTCAGGCGTAATGGAGCGTTTTAGTGGTGGCGGTAAGGAAGTGGAACTCGACAGCAGTTCTGACGATGTGTCGACTGGGTACAAAGGGTCGCGTGGCCTAGACCCAGAAGTGGTGGAGGCGATTCGCAAGCAATTTGGTTTTGATAAGCCTATCCACGAGCGTTATTTTGATATGTTGAAGAATTACGCCATGTTTAATTTTGGTGATAGCCTGTTTCGTGGTGGTAATGTTATTGATTTGATTAAAGACCGCCTTCCTGTCTCCATTTCATTGGGATTATGGAGTACGTTGATTATTTACTTAATCTCGATACCGTTAGGCATCTTTAAAGCCATTCATCATGGTTCTCGGTTTGATATTTGGTCCAGTGCCATGATCATTATCGGTTACGCGATTCCGGGTTTCTTGTTCGCTATCATCTTAATCATCCTATTCGCCAGCGGTAATTATTTCAGTTGGTTCCCATTGAGGGGGCTGGTGTCGAGCAATTTTGATCAGTTGACGTGGTACCAACAGGTTATTGATTACTTTTGGCACTTAACTTTGCCGATTCTTGCCATGGTAATTGGCGGATTTGCCACACTCAGTATGCTGACTAAGAATTCATTTTTAGATGAAATTAACAAGCAATATGTCGTGACTGCTCGAGCCAAAGGGTTAGATGAAAACAGCATTCTTTATAAGCATGTTTTTCGTAACGCCATGCTGATTATCATTGCTGGCTTCCCAAGTGCGTTCATCAGTATTTTCTTTACGGGCTCAATGCTTATTGAGGTTATGTTCTCGTTAGAAGGAATAGGATTGCTAGGTTTTGAATCAACCATTCAGCGAGACTACCCGGTGGTATTTAGCTCTTTATATATCATGACGCTCTTAGGTCTGATTTTGAGTATTATTTCTGACTTAACCTATATGTGGGTCGATCCACGTATTGATTTTGAGGCGCGATAGATGGCAGCGAATCCGCTCACTCACGCAAGATGGCAGCGTTTCAAAGCCAACAAACGAGGTTTCTGGTCAACATGGATCTTTTGTCTACTGTTCTTTTTAAGTCTATTTGCGGAGTTTATAGCGAACGATAAACCGCTGTTGGTTGAGTATGATAATCAATGGTACTACCCAATATTTAGCCAATACGCAGAAACGGAGTTTGGTGGTGAGTTTGAAACCGAAGCCGACTATACCGACCCTTATGTGAGCGATCTTATTGAAGAAAATGGTTACATAATTTGGCCACTCATTCGTTTTAGCTACGATACGATCAATTACAATATTGTCGCATCGGTTCCGTCGGCACCCGATTCTGCTAACTGGTTGGGAACCGATGATAAAGGTCGGGATGTCTTAGCGAGGATAATTTATGGCTTTCGTATCTCGGTATTGTTTGGTGTTATTTTAACCATAGTATCGAGCGTTATTGGTGTGGCAGTGGGTGCTACACAAGGCTATTACGGGGGGTGGATTGATTTAATCGGCCAGCGTTTTATTGAAGTGTGGTCGGGCATGCCAACGTTGTTTTTATTGATTATCTTGTCGAGCTTTGTTGAGCCTAATTTTTGGTGGTTACTGGGAATTATGGTGCTGTTTAGTTGGATGAGTTTAGTGGGGGTTGTGCGGGCTGAATTTTTGCGATGCCGCAATTTTGACTATGTAAAAGCCGCGCATGCCATGGGAGTCAGTGATAAGCGCATTATGTTGCGGCACATGCTACCCAATGCAATGGTGGCCTCGTTAACTATGATGCCATTTATCTTATCTGGATCGGTGACGACATTAACGTCGTTGGACTTTCTTGGCTTCGGTCTACCTGCGGGTTCCCCGTCATTAGGTGAACTGCTGGCGCAAGGAAAAGCGAACCTTCAAGCACCTTGGCTTGGACTTTCAGCGTTTGCCGTACTTTCGATCATGCTGACGCTATTGGTGTTTGCTGGCGAAGCCGTTCGCGATGCCTTTGACCCACATCGACAGGGCTAATACTGAGATTTCATTATGAACCAAGACAATATAGCCCCAACAGAAGTTAAACAAGATAAGCCAAGCCACGTACTGGTTATAGATAATCTTTCCGTTGGTTTTGGGCGTGGCAAAAGTGTAGAGCAGGTGACGAATAAGGTTTCCTTAAGCATTCAAAAAGGGGAAACCTTAGCTCTCGTTGGGGAAAGCGGTTCCGGCAAGTCCGTAACGGCCAATTCAGTCCTTAAGTTGCTGCCGAAAGGTTCAAGCCATTATCTAAACGGTACGATTACATTCGATGGTATCGATATGTTGTCGTGCAGTGCTCGACAACTTCGCGGTATTCGTGGTGGTCGAATTGGAATGATTTTTCAAGAACCAATGGTGTCCTTGAACCCTTTGCACAAAATAGGTAAACAGCTGGTGGAGACATTGGCTATTCATCGCGGCATGAGAGCAACCAAAGCAGAAGCTTTAGCCGTGTCGTGGTTAAAAAAGGTGGGAATACGGTCTCCTGAGCGTAAGATTTCTGCCTATCCTCATGAGTTGTCAGGTGGGGAACGTCAACGCGTTATGATCGCGATGGCGTTAATTAATGAACCTGAATTACTTATCGCCGATGAACCGACTACGGCTTTGGATGTATCAGTACAAGCCCAGATATTAGATTTACTAAAGGAGCTGCAACAAGAACTTGGTATGGCGATGTTATTCATCACTCATGACCTGAGTATTGTGCGACGTATCGCGGACCGAGTCGCCGTAATGAAAGACGGTGAACTGGTTGAAGTTGGATCTTGTCGACAAGTCTTTACTACGCCGTCACATCCCTATACCCAAAAACTGATTGATTCAGATCCGAGAGGCCTGCCAGTTGATATTGAACCTGACGCGAAGACACTCCTGTCGGTCAATGATTTGAAAGTGTGGTTTCCAATAAAAGGGGGATTATTCAAAAAAGTCGTGGATCATGTTAAAGCTGTGACGCAGATGCAATTTCAACTTAAACGAGGGCATTCCATTGGCTTGGTAGGCGAAAGTGGTTCTGGTAAATCGACAACAGGCATGGCGATACTTAAACTTGTGCAAAGTGAGGGGGTGATTGAATTCGATGGGCAGGACATTCAACGCTTAGATAGAAAAGGAATGTTACCTTATCGAAGCCGTATGCAGGTGGTCTTTCAAGACCCGTTCTCAGCGCTTAATCCTAGAATGTCCGTCGCTCAGGTGATTGGAGAAGGGTTGCGAGTCCATTTTGAGCATGATGAAGCGCGGTTGGACAGCATGATTTGTGACGTGATGAAGGAGGTCGATCTAGACCCAGAGACGCGCCACCGTTACCCCAACGAGTTTTCGGGCGGTCAGCGACAGCGTATTGCTATCGCAAGGGCTCTCATTCTAAAACCAGAGTTTATTCTTCTGGACGAGCCAACGTCTTCATTAGACCGCACAGTGCAAGCGCAAGTACTCGACTTATTGAAGTCATTGCAGACTAAGCATGGTTTGACGTATTTGTTTATTAGCCATGATTTAAACGTAGTGAAATCGCTGTGTCACTACACAATTGTGATGCGAAATGGTGAGATTGTGGAGCAAGGTGACACACAAGTGATGTTTTCCGCGCCTCAGCATGACTATACCAAAACCTTGGTTTCGTTGTCGTCGTTTTAAAAAATCCCCTTAACAAATCGTGCGTTAAGGGGAGAGAGTCACCGATGAAACGTGTGAAACTAAATAACCTAGTCACTAAACAACTAAACACCTGAACAACTAAGTAACTAGGTAACTAAGTAAGATAACTAGCTCTGAAAGAATGATGACTAAAATGGTTAACATCGCTAGGTTGATAATCAAGTGCATCGGATCTATTTAAAGTTAAAGTTAAAACCAAATTCATAGCTGCCTTCAGTCGTTCTTGGTTCGCCTGGGCGAACACGGTGCTGACCATATCGATATTTGACGTACGGTTCGATGTATTTAGGCTTAAACGTTAACGTGAAGTCAGCATGCAAGATGTTAGGTTCTAAGTCTGTGTATGACATAATTCTTTCATGATTAAGTGAATAGCTAAAGTTCAACCAGTCTATCGGGGTATAGCTGGTTCCTAGGCTGGTTTTCCACTCTTGATGAGGGGATGCGCCTGTCTCTAGGATTTTCCCAATCACATTTCTTCGCCATTCATAGGATGTAGAACCAAAAATCAACACGTCATCGGTTAACATTCTTCCAGCAAAGATGCCAACGTTATAAATATCAACAATATCGGCGCGGCCATAGCTAACGAAAGCCTCGGTATAGGTTTCACCAAGCAGCATGCCATAACCTGCGCCAAGCTCAAGGTAGCCAGTAGAGTCCAGCTCAAAGCCTAAGTTGATCTCTTCTGTCGCTTGTACGGTTCCGGAAACCGTACCCACCCAAGAGTCGCCAACTTTTGATGTTTGTAGGCTCATCGAAGGCTCGTAATAGGCTAAATCATGATGACTGGCATAGGCACTAAGCGGTAACAATAATAGGGCAATCAGTTTTTTCATCGGTATTACTCAAATAAAAAGGAGCCGATGAAATCGGCTCCTTTGATTTTTACTGTTATTATTCTATTTGTATTTACGAGCGGTTAACTCGGTCTTTTACCGCCTGTTTGATTTGCTGGCGTTGCTCTTGAGATAAAGATTGAATTTTAGATTTAAGCGCTTGATATTCTGGGTTATCTTTTGGTGATTTTGTTCCAAAGTCAAGTCCTCCTTCAGGAGTCCACGTAATAATCTCATTTGTCTTGTCATTAATGTAAGTGACGGTCTTCTCTTTTTGATCGATAGTTACATTTGTCATGGTGTGGTGCCCGCCATCTTTTTTCCAAAATATGGGAGTACCACTTTCACTTATTGTAATGGTTCCAATGTGAATACCGTCATTATAAATGTAATACCATCCATTGCTCTCGGAAACAGTATATTTAGCTTTCAAATCACCATCTAACGGTGGAATGCCAAAGTCAGGGTCTGTTGGTTCCTGAGCTTCAACAATAACTAACCTTCCATTTTCTATTTTGAAAACAGCCAATGCGTCGTGCTGATTCTTAAATATAAACGTGTCACCTATTTTTTCAATGTGGCCGATTTGATTACCGTGCTTGTCTTCTACAACGTTGTTATTCACAAAGTAATTTTCGCCATTTATTCTGACAACAGTCTGTTCATCAGTTTTGACGATGACTGAATTAGTACCCCCGTCACCTTTGACAATAGCACTTTCAAACAAGACACCATCTCTGTAGGTTACATCGGCAATTCCATCTTGTGGTGCTGGTCCTGCTTCACCACCATTACTAGAACCATTCGATGAACAACCTGCTAAAAAAGAGGCGGCGATAAGTGTGCTGATAAGTTTAAGTTTCATTCGTTTCTCTCAAAGTGTGTTGGAACTAAAAGTGCGCTTCATGCTTGTGAAGTGGCGTTCCTAGCCGATGGAGAGAAGTATATGGATGGGACGAATTGAAGACTAATGAAAGGGTTTTATCAGGTAAATAACGCTAAGTTATTAATAAAAGAAGCGAATCTCATTAATAACCTCAGGTTATTAATGAGGGGTAATGCTAGACTGTAAGTGTCTGATGCAATTTTTTCTTTAACCATTGAGTGGTCGCATTGTTTCTATTCTTATAGTGGAAGAAAGCATTGATGTTGGTATTAACCTCTGTATTCCCAAACAGTATAGGCAGTGAGCGTAAGCCGGAATTCTCTTCAAGGTTTAGGAATGTCGAGGCAGGGAATAGGATGTCGGAGTTTTTTACTACATCAATCACCGCTGAAGGGAGTTCTGATCGAAACACGACGTTAGCTTCTATTCCTCTCATCTTTAACATTTTCTCCGTGTTGGATAAATTGGAGTTCCAATCCGCAGCAATCAGCGTCGCGATCTCAAATTTTCCACCATCTTGCATTTCAATCTCATCTTTATCGCACGGGTGATCTTTACGTATGTAAGCTCGAAAAGTATCAGTGGTTAGTTGAGTTTGTACCAGCTCCTTTGGCGCGTGGGCAATAGAGTAATTGAGACCCAGTTGTACGTCATCATTCACTATGTCTTGTAGCGTAGTTTTGTTCCAATTGAGTAACTGAATCTGAACGTTTGGTGCTTCTTTTCTTATTGATTGAAATAACTTACTCGCAATCCCTGATAGGAAAAAGGGAGATATGGCAATTTTGAGTGTGCCGTCTAGTTCACTAGGGTCAAAGTCGGAAGAGTGATTTACCGCGTTAGAGAGCTCATCCAAAATGGGACTGACAGACTCGGCAAGGATGTTGGCTTTCTCTGTTGCGCGTAGCCCATGATGGGTTTTGACAAACAGTTCATCGCCAAAGTGATCTCTGAGCCGCTGTAGCGCTTTACTCACCGCTGGCTGGGAGACAAATAGTCGTTCAGCGGCTTTTCTCATATTGCGCTCTTGATTCAAAATGATGAAGGTACGCAATAAATTGAGGTCGAGATTAGAAAATAGGTCTTTGGCCATATGAAGTCCTTAACTGCAGGTGACGGTTTCATAATAAGAATAAACAGTAAACAGCGCAAAGAGTTATCGATAAAAAATCGTTAAAATGTTTAGTTTTTGTTACGGTTGCCGATATAGTACTACGCTAACAAGGAATTTATAAAAGGATTAAGGATGAAGTTCTCGATATCGGGTAAGCTTAGAATGGGTTTTCTAGCGCTTGGTGTACTGTTTATCGTCTCTTCGCTATTGGTTTATCGAAGTGTTGTTCAAGTGCAAGACCACACACAATCTTTGCTGCAATATGATTTGCCAACGGTTGATGCGAGTCGTCAGGTGGGGCAATCCCTTCAATCGACGGTCTCTGTGCTTCGCGGGTACATGTTATTAAACGATTCAGATAATGGCCAGGAACTCGGTCAGGAAAGAGTGCTAGAGGCGTTTGATACAACCGACATTCAACTGATTAGTTTGGAGTCACTGATTTCATCAAATCAGTATCATGACTTAGATAGTACTTGGTCTAACATCAAGCTGACTGCTGAAGAAATTGTGACGCTCAGTCATACAGATGACAACCTTCCAGCTCACTCTATGTTTATCAATGAAGCCGCCCCTATTGCTGAAGTTGCATTAGATCAGCTACAAGGTTTGATTAACGATGAAGCTGGTAGAACCGAGGGAGGAGAGCGTAAACGCTTGTTCAAGCTTTATGCCGATGGCTACACATCGTTAGCCAACGCACTCGCGGCTCTGCGAGACTATTTGCAATATGGTCAACAAGATTATTTAGACAAATACCATGACTTAATGAAATATCATCGACAGGTTGTCGATGAAATCTCCAGTAAAACGTCACTGCTAAGTTCAAGCGATCAAAGTTTGTGGTCACTGTTTAATGAAATGAAGCAGCTTTACTTTCCGCTGGCAGAGCAAGTTATTCAAATTCGACAATCGGCAGATTGGAACCGTGCAAGTTACCTGATGTCTTCTTCGCTTGTGCCTGCTGTCGACGCAATGCAAATCTCCCTTAATTCCATTGTTTCTCAGCAGCAAGCCAATGCAGTGAAGACCGAAGAGAGTATAACAACGAGTATCACCACGGTTGTTATCATTCTGATGACTAGCTGTGGGGCGGCATTGTTGAGTGCTTTCGTGGTGTCGAGTGTGATGGGGCATCATATCGGCGCGCGTATTAAGACATTAGCAGGCAGAGCACAACAAATCGCCTCTGGTGATGTATCGAATCCCGCCTTGGTGATCACAGGAAGCGATGAACTTGCAGATCTCACGCGTTCAGTGAATTCGATGAACCAATCACTGGCAGATTTAGTGGGTGGCGTCACGGAGAACGCTGTGTCGGTTCAAGGTGGCATGGCGCGGCTAATGCAATCAAGTAGAGATGGACTGCAGAGAATGGAGCGTCAATCTCAACATGTTGATGAAATAGGTCATTCTTTATCAGAAGTCGCTGTGGGCGCCGAGCAAACCGCACATCAGGTACAAGCGTCATCGACGACGTTATTTGATTCTAAAGCGGAACTGCAAAGTGGAGAAGTGGCATTAAAGGCTAACCAAGAAAGCATGACATTGTTAGCAGAGGCGATTGAAACAACGGCAGCACTTGTCGAGACACTTCGTCAAGAGAGCCAAGCAATAAGTAAAGTTACGGATGTTATAGAGGGACTGGCTGAGCAGACTAATTTACTTGCACTCAATGCGGCAATTGAAGCTGCGAGAGCGGGAGAGCAAGGACGAGGCTTCGCGGTGGTTGCCGATGAGGTACGATTGCTTGCAAGCCGAACGACAGAGTCAACCAGTGAAATTAACGGAATAATTCAGGCGATTCAATCATCAACCGAGAAAGTTGTTGAGCAAATAGGCATTGGCAATGCGATTGCGGGTGAGGCAGTCGCGCACACGAATATGGCGGCTTCGCGAATTAAATCGACCGCTGAACAAGTGGAAAACGTCAACGACCAAATGAGTACGTTGGCGGCAACGGCTGAGCAACAAGCCTCTGCGACACAATCTATTTCAGCATTGGTTAATGAAATCAATGAAGCACTAAAAATGGTCGCGCAGCAATCCCGCGATGCCAATAGCGTTACAGATGAAGTGACTGCGCGAGTAGAGCAGCTTAGCGGACAAGTGGCGCAGTTTAAGTGTGGTTGAGCGACCAAACTCGATAAGCGAAACACTTGATTATTGATTAGGGGTACATAGATACCCCTTTTTCTTATCTAAAATTAACGAAATCAATCAGTTGATAGAGCTATCGCAGAGAACCTAAACGTCAGAAGATCAAAGAGTTCCCATAGTTCTTGACTCTAAATCTGCATCCGAAATGCTACTGTATTCCCATTAGTTGTTCTCTAGAATTTATTAGAGATATACGAACTGTCTTGCTTCACCTCTAATCCTAACGTCATTATCCAATGATAAGTAACACTCATGAGCTTGGATGCATCTCTCGCCTCAAATACTAATGCATGGTATTAGCAAATATGCGGGGAGGTATTACCCACCAAACGTGGTGCCCTACCTGCCTAAATACCACCCTAGGTACATAATTAACATATCGATAGTAACCGCCTTATTGGTGTTTCTTAGGTCAGTAAATAGATGTTAATAGAAGTAATTTAACCAAGCAGAAAGTTGGTTTTTTTAACCGAAAACTACGTATATGAGAAAATAGCCTAAGCATATGAAAAAATAAGCTATGTTATTACGAAAATTATAGTTTCGTAATATGCAGTGCAGTTCAAAATAATCAATGGTTAGATGTTATTTATTAGTTGTAAAATTATCAGTAATATATTTAGTGCTAAGTATATGATTGTAACTGACTAAATTAGCAACCCCAACGCTTATTGATTTAATTGAAAATAAAAGACGCATAGAAAAGTAGATTTTTAATGTAGCGCTATCGTTATGTTGGATCCGTTATATGAATGACACTTATTCTTAATATTGATGCCGTGGATCTATTGTTTTTGGTGTTGTAAAGGATTGGTAAGTTAATTGTTGACATCAATATATATTGGTATTATTTTTTGGTTCGAAATAAATGCTTTGTTGCATATGTATAGATATTGAACGAGGAAGAAAATGGAATATCAAGGACGATTTAATAATGATTACATTAGTAATGATGGCGAATCATATATTACAAAGTACTCACTAAATAATATGGATAAGAAGTTACCTCTTAGAGTGCTTTCTCAATCCGATTGGATACACTGGAAAGAGTACGGATTCGTTATAGTAAAAGATGCAATTACAAAAGGGCATGCCGAATCAATATTGGATACCGCCTGTGATTTTCAGGGAGTAGACAGAAATAACCTAGATTCTTTTTACCAAGAAAAACACTTCGATAATGATCTTGAACAGCAGCTGCATATATATGGTTTTATTGAAATGTACCAACATCAACTGCTGTGGGATGCTCGTCAGAATGAGAGAGTATACAACGCATTTGTAGATATTTGGGATACGGAAGAGCTCTGGACCACGCTAGACCGTGTTAATGTTAATCCACCGAATGTTAGAAATCGATCCCGTTCTTTGATCCCACAAACGGATAGGGGGTTTGATATTTCATTGCATTGGGATGTTGAAACTACAAATCGCTATAAACCACAGCGAGTACAAGGCATTATCGCGCTGAATGACTTTACTGACGAAGTAGGTGGGTTTCAGTGTAGCCCCTCATTATTCAGTCAATATGATGAATGGGTTAAAACTCAGCCTGACAATCGAGATCCTGTTCGGCCTACGATTGATACCGACGAATACCCTATTATTATTCCAAAGTTATCTGCGGGTGACCTACTTATATTCAATGGCTGGTTAGCTCATGGCGTGGGACCTAATAGTTCAGACAAGGATATTAGAGCATGCCAATACCTATCAATGATGCCAGCACTAAATCACAATGAGAAGTTACGAGAGTCTCGCATAGAATCATGGAAATCACTGAAAACTCCGTGTTGGAACTCGACACTGATTGGTGATAAATATAAGCACGAATCGGAGCGATATAATAAGGCTACACTCACTCCTCTCGGGGAAAAATTACTTGGTCTCAAGACATGGGAGGCGGGACTATAATGAAAAAAATATGCTTATGCTTACCTACCAATAGAGAGTGTGCGTCGACAATTGAATTATTATATCGCGAGTCTCTTAGTGCAATTGACCATTTCATGGTTGAAATAAAATTATTGGTTCTTGATACATCTATTGGTGAAGCTGCGATTAAAAATAGAAATGCCGTAAATGAAATTAGGCCGACAGATAAAGTAGAAGTTATCTACCTAGACGAATCAAGTCAAAGAGCATTCTTGAGTCGCATTGCTAAGAAAGCACAAATTCCAGAGGACAGATTCCAGTCGCTCATGCTTCCAAAGTCAGTGTCCTACGGAGCGTGTACTAATCGAGCTTTCATTATTGCGTCGGCCCTAGGTTGTAGTTCTATCCATCGAAGGGATTCAGACTGTACCTACCAAAGTAAAAATGGGGCGATTGTTTATCCACTTTATAATGAACTGCGAGCAATCGGAGAAAAAGCAGCCGATGTATGTGAATTAATGACAGAAATTGACCTGACGACAGAGCAGAAAGAGTTACCGATTAGCGTTGTTGGGGCCTCTTTCATTGGTGAAATGTCCGTTGATATAGGTGAGATTGCATCAATAAACCAACAAGCATATTTTGACACGGTTAGCCTATGGACAAAGCCTTCTCTTAACCCAAGTGAGAAGCGAGCGTTGGTAGAAAAATCCTTTAGGGGTGGGGGGCAATCTAGGTTTGTTGAGGATGAAACTAAACTTGGTGCGGCAGATCCTATGTTCATGGATATGTGTAACATCGCATTTGAAAATGTGCATGAACAGTTTCCACTACCGCCTGCCAAAAACACCATTGGTTCAGATTATTTTCTAATGCATCTTATTCACAATTCGTCTCTTCCCGGTGTAGTTCATAATCGGCATATCGATAACTTCTATACACCAGAAAGAAGGACAGAGCAGGGGTTCAGAGAGTATCAATTTAGGTTCGTGAAGTTTTTATTGTCCATGCCTTATTATCATGAGTGTTATCGGTTGATGGCGGAGGAAAACAGCAACCTATTAGACAAAAATCATGCTATTAACGTGCCATGTGTCCTAGACATACTTCGGTCAAGTTTAACGATTTCGAGTGAAGAGGGTTATAGGATTATCGAGCAGTTTATTAGTACATACTGTGCATTAGGGAGTAAGTATGAACGATTTGCCAACCAATTAAATGAAAAAGCTGAATTGTTAATTGCGCAAGCAAGAGAGGATATGGCGGATTTCGTATTTTTGGCAGAATGTTGGGAGTCGGCAATATTGGCGGCCAAAGCGCTGCAAGTGAACGCTAAAGAGGAGGAAGAGCTATGTCTATGATTAACGTAGTTAACCTTCATGAATTACAAAAAGGTCATCAAGACTCAATACTTTTTGATCTAAATGGAATGCGCAATCAATATAATATATTGGCCAACGCGCTGCCTGATTTGGATATACGATTTGCCATAAAATCATGTGCAGTATCAAGTGTGCTTGAAACGCTAGCTTCTTGTGGTGCAGGGTTTGATGCAGCAAGTGTAACAGAAATTGAAATGGCCTTAGCGGCAGGAGGCGATATTAATCGTATTCACTTTGGTAATACGATTAAGTCAAACTCTCAGATACGTACTGCGTATGATTTAGGCATTCGAGATTTTGCCTCGGATAGTATCGATGATATTCGTGCTATTGCTTTCAATGCTCCAGAGTCTCGAGTTTTCTGTAGAATTGCAACGGATGGCAAAGGCGCGGTATATGGTTTGAGCCGAAAATTTGGCAGTTCTGATAGTTCGGCAATTAGAAATTTAATAGAGGCAAAGCGCTTAGGTTTAGTTCCGGCAGGTATCTCCGTCCATGTCGGCTCTCAACAGATGACTGAATCTGCATGGATTAATATCTTCAAAAAGATAAATAAGATATTAATCAAGTTGCAACGCAGTGGAATCGAACTTGAGTATATAAATCTTGGCGGAGGCTTACCAGCAGATGGGTACTCGGATAAATCTGGTAAACGGCTCAAACCACCTAGAGATAAGATTTTTAGTGCGATACAAGCAGGCATGCAGGATATGCGAGATAGTTTAGGGTATCCAATTAAATTCATTATGGAACCTGGTCGATATATTGTAGCAGATCACGGAATTATCCGAGCTTCTGTATTGCGGCTTTCTGAGAGAGTACAGCCAGATGGGACTATACAGAAATGGCTATTTTTGAGTTGCGGTCGTTTTAATGGACTTTATGAAACAGATGCACTTAGGTATAAAATGGTATTTCCGAGAAGTCAAAGTGATGAGTTTTGCAAAGCGGTCATTGCTGGTCCCACCTGTGATAGTGATGATGTATTTAATGATGAAGACAATGTGATACCTGTACCGAAAGACTTAAGGTCAGGTGATCCCGTTTGGATCTTATCTTGTGGTGCTTATTCTACTAGTTATATGACAACTGGTTTTAACGGTTTTGCGCCACTTCCTCACGTGTTTATCGGAAATAATACTTCTGAAAATTGCATAGATATCGGCACAAGGAAAAAAGTATCGTGAAAGTAAGAAATATAATTGATACAGATTGGCCTATGATTATGAATATACAGTCAGAGGTATACGGAACGGAATATATAGAATCGGAGTCATCACTTAAAAGTAAGGTCTTCTTATCGCCAGAGACATGCTTCGTATTAGTAGATAATGTTGAAGTTGTGGGTTATTTTATTTCTTTGCCAGTACGACAGGGATGTTTCCCGTTGCTCAATGAGGTAAGTGGTGACGCTTACACTAAAACAAGAAACATTCATATTCATGATATGGTGATAACACGTAGTTTTTCTGGAAATGGATATTATAGGTGTTTTCTTGAGGCATTCTATCAATCGTTATCGGCTTTGAGTTACTTGACCGTTTCAATTGTATCTGTCCCTCAAGCTATCGGCTTTTGGCGGTATTTGGGCTTTCGGAGGTGTCAGAGATCTACGTATGATCTTGGTGCTTATGGTTCTGACTCGAGTTACATGACGCTTGAGGTTGTTCAATGATTGATGACGTTCCTGTGTCACGAATACGATTACTGTATAAGATCGCCTTAATCGCAATACCAGTCAGTTTACAGATGCTGCTCTTCTCATCGAAAAGCATGATAGATGTAATGATGATCGGTCAACTTGGTCAAGAAGAAGTGGCCGCGATGGGCATTGCGGGCAGAATTGTATACGTAGCGATATTGGTCTTTATTGGTGTCAATACAGGCGCAGGGGTATTGCTATCTCAGTATTATGGGGCGAGATCTTGGCTGTCGCTAAAAAGAGTACAGCTCCTTTGTATGCTTCTAAATTTATTGATTGGGGCCGTTTTTCTACTCTTGTTCGTTGATTCTTCCATGTTGATGATGGAGCTTTCGACTTCATTTACAGGGGTTCAAAAGTTAGGCTCTGAATACCTAGTCATGTTTTCTTTATCGATGATTCCGATGGGCATAACATTAAGTCTATCCACTGGGTTGCGCTCGATACATAAAGCGAATATTCCTATGGTTTTTAGTCTTATTGGGTTAATTATCAATATTTTTCTTAATTACATATTGATTTTTGGTCACTTTGGGTTTGAGGAACGCGGCATTCAAGGGGCAGCCATTGCAACATCGGTGAGTTGTCTAATTGAGCTTATACTGTTATTTAGCTACTTAATTAAAGGCAATTCTGTACTTATACCAAAACGTCAAGAGTTGGCTTGTTGTTTCAGTAAAGATGAATTCAATAATATCCTTAGACTTGCACTTCCTGTGACCATTAATATGCTAATATATTCTCTAGGGCTATATGTTTACAGTGTTGTGTTTGGGTATGTGGACCTCGGTGCCCTTACTGCGTTCACGGTGATGATTCCAATTGAGTCAATAGCCACCTCCTTTTTGATTGGATTCGCAACTGGATCGTCGGTCATATTAGGTAACGAGATTGGTGCCGGAAATGATGATAATGCACTTGGATTAGCTCGATTGACAATAGCTATGTCGTTTATTGTTGGGTGTTTGATATGTGTGGTTCTGGCACTATTGAAAACGAATATCTTAAATCTATTCCCTACTTTATCTCATGATGTTAGGGAGATCAGCAGCGAATTCTATAATATTCTCTTGATTGGTTTGGTGATAAGAAGTTTACCAATATGCATGATTATTGGCGTTCTTCGTTCTGGTGGGGATAATAAGTTTTGCCTATATCAAGATGTTTTTGCGCAGTGGGGAGTAGGTATTCCCTTTATTATTGGCATTGCCTATTATTTCCCGACGGCATTCGTTGTAATTTATATGGCATTTTTTGTGGAAGAATTGGTTAAAATTTTCTTATGTACAAGTCGAATTCGTTCAGGCAGATGGGTCAAGAGTCAGATGGTATCGGCGTAAGCGCTTGAGTCTAAATAAAGTGAATCTTTGTTACTTTTAATGGCAAGGTTAGATGAATAAAAGTGGTTACGACGATTGTCGCGACCACTTTTCCATTTATAGCGAGTTGGTAGTGTTGACCCGTCCAACAATTGACACGACTAAATGAACGTTAAACGGAAAACGAGCGCTCAAAAAGCATTAGATTTTGAGGTGATTATTTTTGTCTCGGCTGCTTTTGATGAGTTCGTCGTGATTAATCTCTTGCGCTGATTTCGCCAATCGGTCGTAGAGTAGAACATTGGTTGTTGCTGCAAGGTTCATGCAGCCAATCGTCGGTACATAAACGACTTCATCAGCTTGCTTAACGATTTTCTTTGGAATGGAGTTGTCTTCCGGGCCAAAGATATAGATTGCTTTTTCTGGGTGGACGAAGTCGGGTAATGGTGTTGCCCCTACCACTAGCTCGACACAAACAATTTTCATGTCTTGAGGTAAGGAGCCGAGTAGATCTTCGGTTCCGACAAGAGGAATAGTTTTGTTTATGTTTTGAGTATCAGTCTGAAACTTTGCGGCTTTATCGAATCGCTCGCCACTATAACGAACCTCCGACGCTTGATAGCAACCCGCAGCGCGCATTACCGCACCGACGTTGGTTGGACTTTTTGGGTTAACGAGACCAATAATCACAGACATATCATTTGCCACAACAGAATTCCTCTATTTAATTAGGTAGGGGAGTATACCTACAAATTGAGTCTTGATAAGTCTTACTCAAAAAAAAACGGCCTCGAAAGGCCGTTCTATACGAAGTTTATGCCTACTAAGGGCTAAACTAGGATGTTCATTAGGAACATGGCGCCAAAAGCATTCAGTACAGAGATGGCAATCATCACTGGAATATAGCGGCCTTCAGTGCCAATAGGACCCATGATACGACCCATATATTGAATCTGTGAGCCCATTAGATAAATAGCGGGCGCGAGAATAGCAATGTGCGTACCATTAAGAATACCTTGGTCAAATAAAGTGATGACGACGCCAACTGCGCCACCCATCGACATCCATGCGCCAATTAGTACAGCAGCCGATTCTCCAGGCAAACCAAAGACTGCCATGATTGGCGAAAATAGCACGCCCATAGCGCCAAGTGCGCCAGTGATTTGCAGTGCTTTGATAATGACAAACGCCATCAACACATTAGGGACCGTTGAAGTCGTTGCGATGACCCAGCCCTTCTTTGCGCCTTCAACAAAAATGTCCGTTACCATTGGCTTTTTCGCTTTCACTTCACTCATTATGCCATCTCCTGCTTTGTTGCTGTGTCGTTGTCATTTTGGTTTTTGTCTTCCTTGCCTTCTGTAATGTTGAGGTAAAGGCGGAATAGGTTTGCACCAACAAACTTAAATATGAACATTACGGCGACCGCGAGTCCTATCGATGATGTTACGGCTAGAGAGCCATCCATCATAGTCAGGGTAAACAATACAGCGCCAGAAGAGAAAAAGTTAACAATGGCTGCGCCTGCTGTGAATTGGAACATGGTAAACACGTCGGTTTCACGTTTGGTCAGGTGACCTTCATCTTTAAGTTGACGAGTCATCGCCGCACCAGCATCAGTACTTTGTAACGACGCAATGAGCGCTAGCCCTGAGTTACCAGGAATACCCATTAAAGGGCGAAGAAGCGGAGAAAGTAACTTACGAGCAGCGTCTAGTGCACCGTAATGCTCTAACACGTTGATCATTCCTAAGGCAAACATCACCGTTGGAATAAGCGTTAATGCGAAAATAAAGCCATCGCGGGCGCCGCTTCCTCCGACACCACGGAAGGTGGTTTTAGCCGCTTCAACGACACCGTCGGAGGTTTCGCTAACAGAATGGGCCACTTGACCAAACGAGCCATTAAGTGTCGTAAAGTCGAAAACACCATACCATTCGTTGGATTGTAATAGACCAGAAAAGAAAACGATTGCAAACGCAAGAGCCAAGTAACTTCCTATGGTGACTTTGCGTTCTGGAGCAGTTGGATCAGACATGATAAATCCTTGTAATTAGAACAGGATGCATATTGTGGCGCGACATTGATTGGCGAAGAATGATCGCCGTCAATGTAATGATTAATTTTAAATGTGTAAAAATTAGTTGTTGTTTATTTGTGATTTATTGGATGTTTTAGTGTTTTATTCTGGTATTAGATTAGGGTGCGAAATGAGAAAATTAAGTGAAATGTGATGAAAAGAGAGGAAGTTTTATCATAGGTAACAGGAAGGGCTGGTAGGTGTCATACTGCGGTGTAACTTCTGCAAAGAGCGAACTTTCCGTATCATTTTTCTATTTGGTTTACGATTGAAGAGGTAATAATGAAGCAAGGTCTTTCGTTTTGGTATGCCGCCGCATTTATGTTTGGCGCGATTCAGTTAGTGGCGCTCCCTATTTTAGTTCCAAGTCATATCTATCAGGTCTCTGGCTCGATGTTTCATAGTGGCAGCGCCTTAGCGTTTGTTGGACTAAGTGGTTTTATTGCCCCGCTAATTGGAGGGGCAATTGATCGATATAAACTTCATGCCGCTGCCCAAAGCAGTGCTCTAGTGTTACATGCGACAGCGATGGTGATATTTGCCTTTGTCAATCAAACATGGGCAATGTATGTTGCGACATTTTTGATTGGCTTAGGGTCAATTACACTAATGGTAGTCAATCCGTCGTTCATTGTTGCAGCAGGATTGGATAAAGACCATGAAGCGCTTTGTTTAACTCGAATGAACCAGAGTATCTTTGTTGGGGCGATAGTGATGGGGGCGTTACTGGCCTTAGTGAGCGAACAAGCCGTGAAGTTTAGTTTCTTACTGATCGCAGTGATGTCTGTAATCGCGTTATTGATTGTAAGAATTGACAATGTCAAAGCGGCAGCAAAGCTAGTCATTGCTCACGCGGAAGGTAATGACGATGCAGATAAGGGGCATTGGAACTTAACGTTCATTACTTTCTTACTTGCAGTATTTATTGCGATGTTCGCCAGTAGTAACCAAGTCGCACAAGGTCCGAATTTGTTTGAGCAACTTTTTGCAATTGATAAGTCAGCGATGTCGGTATTACTGATGGTCTCGTCTATCATCTCGCTAGTAACGCTCGACTTGTCTGGACGCCTTCTCAATAAAATGGGGGCCGGGGCTGTTTGGGTCATTGGTTTAACGGGCTATGCGATTATTGGTGGCGTATTATCTTATCTCGTTATCGGTGACGGGAGTTATTTCTACTTGCCGCTTCTCATGCACTTACTTTTCATGCAATTTTTATCGATGGTGGACATGGTGAAACCCGCTATTGTCGCGAAAGTCACGACGTTACCACCAGCTTCTACTCAAGGTTACCTTCTATTCGCTATTGCTGGTGGTTACGCGGCGGGAACAAGCTTAGGTGGCGTGGTAGGGCAACAGTTTGGAATGGAGCGTATGTTTGTCTTTGTTTCAGCGTGCGCCGTATTAGCGTTAGTATTTGCGCTTGTGACGCTTAAACGAATCAAGAACGCTCAGCAATGATAATCCGCTAGTTCTCATATTCTATTTACAAAAGAGCGCAGAAGCGCTCTTTTTTGTGGTTAGGAAGTAGCGTTCTAGAAGACGGATTAATCGGTGTACCAATACCCTTTATTTACCAGTTCGGTTAGCAAAGACACAGCGCTAGTGGAAGGCGCTGGTAGCTGAATCGTCACATTGTGGCACAACGCCATAATGAGAGGTGCTAGCTCTTCTGGCACCTTTAGCGTTTCGCCATTCACGTAGAGCATGGAAGGCTCATCTTCATGATGCAGTGCACGCAACCCTGCAACTTTGGTCAATTCGCCTGAGTTACTGAGGTGTTGTGCCATCTCTTCTTGTGTCCATTTAGGCTCTGGCGCAATGACATTCAAATGATGACGAGACTGGCTGAGCATCGTGGCCATGAAATCTTTTACGATCTGCGGGTCATCGAGTTTCGACTTTAGCATCTCGGTTAGCGATGCTAAATCACTAGCACTAATGGCACCGTGGTTATCTTGTGTGGTTAGCTCAGGTTTGTGCATGTGCACGTCGCCATAATCATGAGCTAAGATATGGTCAGCAAAGTTGCTGATCAGTTCTTGCTCTTTTGGAGAGCGGAAGCCAATGGAATAGCTCATTGATGGCTCGAGTGCGTAGCCATCGTGAGGAAAGCCCGGTGGAATATAAAGAATGTCGCCAGGCTCCAAAATTTGGTCAATTTCAGCGTCAAAAGATTCGATCTGACGCAAGGCTTCGTGACGGCAAGTTTCTTTATACTGACCTATGTCTTTTGCGCCAACGCGCCAATGACGTTTACCCATGCCTTGGATAATGAATACGTCATATTGATCAATGTGAGGTCCAACTCCGCCGTCTTTAACTGAATAGCTAATCATTAGGTCATCGAATAACCATTGTGGCATTGCTTTAAAAGGCGTGACGAGCTGTGCGGCACCTTCATGCCAATGGTTAGCCGCTTGAACGATGAAGGACCAATTAGTTTCCGCCAATGAGGCAAATTTATCCTCATCAAATGGACCATGGGCGGCCTGCCATTCATCATTTAGGTTGGAAACAAAGCGAGAGTCGACTTCCTCTTCCATCGTCAATCCGGCGAGTTCTTCTGGCGAAAGTGGATCTTGAAAGTGAGCAAAGCCACCTTTAATGATGGTGGGTTTCTTCTGCCAGTAAGTGGAAAGAAATTCTTGGAGCGAGAAAGTTAATTGGTACATGGTTTGAGTTCTACTCTAATGAAATCTGAGCGCATTCTAGCAAGAACTGGGCAAGAGTCATAAAGGCGTTCACACCTTTTATCGGATTATTGGCCTCTACATGCACTGGCAATATTTTTTCAAGCGGGTGCTATCTCCAATGGCATTGATAGAAATCACTTCTATACTCAAAATATAGAGCAGAGTACGTTGACGAAGATATTGAAAAATAGAGTAATTCTACAGGTAGGTTGACGTGGGGCTGTCTGAGCGTATTAAAGATAAAGCGAAGAGCTAGTATTACCGTAGGCAACAAGAAAAGGTGGCAAATGAAAATAGGGATTTTAACGTGTGGCTACGTAGATCAGGCGCTTTCGAGTGAACACGGGCAATATTTTGATATGATCAAGGCATCGTTAGCTGAGGTAAACCATGCTTTTGAATTTGTAAACTTCAATGTGTTGGAACGAGAATTACCCAGCCTTGATGAGTACCATGGGTTTATTGTTAGTGGCAGTGTGTATAACGCTTATGATGATCTACCGTGGATTCATGATCTTATGGATTGGATCCGAGCGTGTGAAGCAAGGCGCAAGCCGTTAGTGGGGATTTGTTTTGGTCATCAAGTGATTGCGCGAGCGTTAGGGGGAACGGTAGAAAAGTCACCCAAAGGCTGGGGGTTAGGTAGTTACGAAGTGTTTGTCACTGCCCAAAAGAAATGGATGAATTTGTCTATGGACACCATTCGTTTGCTAGTGAGCCATCAAGATCAAGTCACGATTGTGCCGAAAGGGGTTCGAGTGATTGCCAGCAATGAATTTTGCCCCAACTTCATGTTAGTCAAAGACAATCATGTCTTAACTGTGCAAGGACATCCAGAGTTTAGTGCTGAGTTCACAACAAAAGTACTGGAACAACGCAAAAAGCTAGTTACGCCCCACCATTATAAAGATGCCTTTAAACAAATTGATAAGCCCCAAGACTCTGTGCTTATTCTGCATTGGATAGACGCGTTCTTTGTACTAGGAAGTCAAAAGCGTCAAGCGGATCCCCTTGATGAAATGACGACGTAATGATTGTTGTGGTGAATTGGAAAAGACTAGAGTTATTAATAGCTGGATGACGTTAAAAAACGATTCAGAAATTAATAACTCTATGTACAAACGCTAAGGGGAAGTTACGCGAATTCTTTTTGCAGGTAGGTGACGATATCTGATGATTCGTACATCCACTCAACTTGTCCATCTTTTTCAATTTTCAGGCAAGGAACTTTAACACGACCACCACCTTCTAGCAGTTGCTCGCGTGCAATGCTGTCATTTTTAGCGTCTTTGAGCTCAATATTGACAGACTGGCGCTTCATTTCACGGCGAACTTTGACACAAAAAGGACAAGCTTCAAATTGATAAAGTGACAGTGCTTTTGCTTTTTCGTTGGCTTGTTGCTGAGCTTCGCTCGAACGTTTTACACCGCGTGGGGTAAACACAAAATTCAGCACCAAAATAATTTTTCCAAGAACAATACGAATGACTTTCATAACGACCTTTATTGAGCGGTTTTTTATTGTGGGGCGATGTTAACATTTTATTCACGCTTCAGACATCTCTTTACTATGATAGCGACAGAACCGTTGATATTGTTCCTGTCATAGTGTCCTCACGTAAAAGTGAGATTAGAAGGCTTCAAAATTCAATGCCACTGCATCACCTAGCCAATAAGCAAAGGTCGTATGATCTTTGATGTCGTCACCGGTGTTAGCGTGAATGAGTACACTTAAATTTCCTCTGTTCGCTTCTAACCATGGAACCAGTTGATCGAACGATTGGTCGTTGAACAAAATTTGGCAGCTCCACTTGGTATGAGGGCCGACGTTTTTTTGATGAACACGTCCTATCTCAAGGCCAAATTTCTCACCTGCGCGGTGACACAAGTTAGAAGCCAATTCTAGTGTCTCTTTATCGAAGTAGACATGAGCGTGATAGTCTTTATGACTATTGATGGGTTTTTGTGGGGTATTCATTTTACATTCCTATTTATTCACCTTAAACCTATGTTTGTGTTGCCATAGGCAATGACGGCTTATAACAAAGCCGTCATTTGTAATGATCGTTATTTACAATGCCCGAATTTACACCATCGGGGTTGCAACATCACCGTTTGCAGCATTACCGTTTACAACATCGCTACATGCGATTAATTTGAGGGTTTTTGGAGACCGTGATGCCAAGCCTTTTGGCAAGTCGTATTAAGTTAGCACGGTCGGTTTTGAGTACTCGACTGGCTTGAGCCCAGTTATAATCAGCTTGAATGAGCGCATCAGAGATAACCTTTCTTTGGAACTCTTCTGTTGCTTCTCGTAAGCCACTGTTAGTGTCAATGCTAATAGGAGATTGAGCGTGGCTTGTGGTGACATTTGGTGCCGACTCATCGTCAAATTGTCCGCAGTCTTCAATACTGACAGAAATCACTTTCTTGTCGAACATGCGAGCCTTTGCTTTCAACGTCGCTCGATTAATCACGTGCTCAAGCTCGCGAACATTACCCGGCCAGTTGTAGCGATTAAGATAGGCGCTGACATTCGGGCTCAATTTTAGCTGAGAAATCCCAAGTTTTCGACGTGCCTGTTCAAGGAAAAATCCGGTGAGTAACTCAATGTCACCGTTGCGCTCTCGAAGGGGAGGGACGGAAATCGGGTACACGGTTAAGCGATGATATAAATCTGCGCGAAATTTACCTTGTTCGACTTCTTCTTTCAATTCCCGATTGGTCGCTGCCAGTATACGTACGTTGATCTTTTGAATTTCGTCACGACCAACAGGTTGAATCTCATTGTTTTGCAGTGCTCGTAGTAACTTACTCTGCGCGGCTAGCGGAAGCTCGCCAATTTCATCAAGGAAAAGAGTACCGCCGTCGGCCAGTGCAAACTTGCCTTTTCGATTTTGGTCTGCACCAGTAAAGGCACCTTTGACATGACCAAATAATTCACTTTCGATGAGGTTTTCTGGGATCGCCGCGCAGTTGACGTATACCAACGGGTGTTGCCTGCGCGCAGATTGATGATGAAGAGTACGAGCCACAAGCTCTTTACCGACACCGGTTTCACCGTGGATGAGAATATTAAAATCTGATGGGGCGACAATTTCAATATCAGACTTCATAGCTTGCATTGGTGCACTGTCGCCAATCATCTCTCCGCCATCTCGTTCCCACGCTTCTACGTTGAGTTCTTCCAGCAGTTGCTTGGATTGCTTTGCCTGATATTCAAGTTGAGAAAAGGTCATCGCCATCTTCAGCGTAGAGGCGGCGATGGCGGACAAAACATCAAGGCTACGCTGAGGGATATCGTCAAACGCATTCGTGGACAAGCTGTCTAACGTCAGTGCGCCCAACATTTTATCTCCGAAAATCAGCGGAAGCCCCATGCAAGAGTGCATCGGTAAATCGCCATGGTGATCAATAAGCAAGCCATCAAAAGGGTCGGGAAGATCACTGTCTGCATCAAAAATAACGGGCGTGGTCGCCGCGCAGATTTGTGAAAATCGTGGGTGTTCGGCGATGACAAATCGCCGTCCCATCGTATCTCGAGATAAGCCCTGCATCGCAAGTGGTACTAACGTATCACCTTGCTGGGAAAGCAGCGCTACCGAATCACAATGAATGGTTTTGCGGATGGTATTGAGCAACGTGTCAAATCGTTGCTGGTCATTGCTGCTGCTTGCCAGTCCTATCGTGAGTTCAACCAGATTGGAGGGAGAGAAATCTTGCATGGTTAGCCAACGTTAAAGAGTTATAAGTTCATTGTAGTGTCTAATTGACTTAATTAAAAGGCGTCAATTGGACATATTGCTTTAAAAAATAGTGTTGAAAATCATGGTATAGCAGTAGCTGGTAAAGTTGGCATGTTCTGTGCTTTACCCTGTAGGTCGGAAGACAAATGCGTGTGATTCTCAACTCACATGTGTGCTATCTACGTGATAGCAACAATTTATACCCGTAAAACTATATTTGTAAAAACTATACCCGTAAAAATTATACCAATAAAAGAGCGAGTGCCTGATTTGTCTATTGAAACCTTCTCAGAGCGCATCGCCAAGTGAATAGTGAAGTAAGTTAATAATCAATGATTTACGTTATTTTAAAACTAACGAGATCGTTACTTTTGCCTTCAAGGGAGCGCATATGCTAAATAATACCCATATCGATATCATTAAAAGTACCATTCCACTATTGGAATCGGCAGGGCCAGCGTTAACACAACATTTCTACCAAAGAATGTTTTCTCATAATCCTGAGCTGAAAGATATCTTCAACATGACTCATCAAGAAACGGGGCGTCAAAGCGTCGCGTTGTTTGAAGCCATTGCCGCCTACGCAAAAAATATTGAAAACTTGGCGGCGCTAAGTTCAGCTGTAGAGCGTATAGCTCACAAGCATACCAGTTTTAATATTAAGGCCGAGCATTACCAGATTGTTGGTTTGCATTTAATCGAAACATTGAGAGAGCTCGCTCCAGATGCATTTACGGCTGACGTTGAAGAAGCATGGACAGCAGCTTACTTATTCTTGGCGCAGGTATTTATTGACCGTGAGTCAGCGCTATATTTAGCCAGTGAAGTTGCTACAGGCGGGTGGCGTGGTGCTCGTTCATTTGTAGTGGCGGAGAAAGTGACACAATCTGATGCGGTGACAAGCTTTGTACTCGTGCCTGAAGACGGCCAATCCGTTATCGGCTATAACGCGGGTCAATATCTAGGGATTGAAGTGACACCATCTAAAAGTGACAATGTCGAGATCCGTCAATATTCATTGTCACAGGCGTCAAATGGCGAGAATTATCGTATTTCGGTTAAAAAAGAAGCGCAAGACTCGCATCAGGGTTTAGTTTCGCACTATTTGCATGATGAGGTATCGGTAGGGGATAAGATTAACGTAATGCCCCCAGCAGGAGATTTCTTTTATGTCGAAAAGCATAAGCCCGTTGTACTGATTTCCGCGGGTGTGGGATGTACACCGATGCAAGCAATATTACAACAGGTAGTACGAAGCAACAAAGAGCAAGAAGTTACGTATCTTCATGCGTGCGAAAATCAGGCGCAGCATTCATTTTTGGATGAAACGGCTACCGTTATTGCTGGCAAAGGGTGGAGGAGTCACACGTGGTACAACAAGCCGACGAGTGCATTGAGCCTTGATAGTGAGTCTGCAGGGTTAATGCAGCTTAGCCATATCGCTGAACAGCTGCCGATAGCTAATGGTGACTTTTATATTTGTGGTCCGGTGGTCTTTATGGAAAGTGTGGTGAAGCAGCTAGAGGCATTAGGTGTATCACGTGATGCAATTCATTATGAAGTTTTTGGACCACATGCATATTTATAAACGCGCGCACTAGGCGTTAGTACGAAGTGAGAGGAGGTTATTAAGCTTACCTCTCACTCTCTAATTAAACCATTTCTCAAACCATCGCTTCCAACCGGAAGTCGGTGGTTTGTTTGCTTCATAATAACGAAAACCAATATAGTAGCTTTGGTTAAACGCAACTCGGTAATGATCTATATCGCCATTGGTAAACTTACTGAGCAGCGAACTGGTTTGCTGGGCGTGGTCATTAGCCAAACTGTAATCCATGCCTAGGCAGCCCTGAATATAAAGCCAACTATGGGTGACAAGCTGCAATTCATCGAGCATAGGAAGCTTGAAAATTTGTGCGCCTTGCTTGCCAAGTTGTTGTTCAAAACTCTGCTGCATGCTGTGGATTTGCTCAGAGTGCGCTTGCAATGAGCTTAGTGATTCAATATGAATTTTTGTAAAGAGCCCAAGTAACAGCTGAAGTGTTGGCGTTTCTGGTTTGTTGGCTTGAGCGCGTTCAAACAATGCGTTTTCCCGAGCGCACAGCTCGGAGAAATACGCAGTGTGATCGGCAACCGCGGCAATATTCATAATGTTGAATTGACGTAGATGCGTTTCTAGTGGGCTCATTTTTCTTGAAGTTCCTCAACAAGGACTTCTACAGAACCGTTATCGCCATCGACGAATAAAGACGTACCCGTAATCATAACGGATAGATCCATGGTGCGAGCCACTAAACTGGTTAAGGCTTCAATAGATTCATTGTTGAAGCGGTATACGCTGGCGTTTAGGTAGCCAAATTTTCCTTGGTTCTGTTTCCACCAAACATCACTTTTCGTATTAAAGCTATAAACTTTGGTTTCCTTGGACAAGCGTGTCGCTTTCTTCACTCGCTCGACATCGGGCTCACCAATTTCAATCCACATTTCGGTTTGGTCATCGAGTGTTTTTTGCCAGATGTCTGGCTCTTCGATATCGGATAGGCCTTTTGTAAACTGAAGTTCAGGTGAAGCATTCAAACAAAATGCCATCAGACGCGCCATCATTCGTGCGTGAGTTTCTGATGGGTGTAATGCGACAGTGAGGTTAAGTGAATCGTAATAGTCACGATTCATATCAGTAAGTGCAACACGGAACTTGTAGATGGTCGGTTTGATAGCCATAGGTGGAATACAACACAATTAATGATAAGACAGGGTATCTTACGTAGCTTAGTGGCAAATTGGTACAGAATTGGCAAGTTAATGGATTAAATGGCAAAAAAATAGCCAGCTTGCGCTGGCTACTCGTATCTGGGGTATCAACAGTAATTAAACTGGCATGATCTCTTCAGCTTGAGGACCTTTTTGACCTTGAGTTACTTTGAACTCAACTTTTTGGCCTTCAGCTAAAGTGCGGAAACCGTCTGCTTTGATGTTGCTGAAGTGAGCGAACACGTCAGGGCCATTCTCTTGTTGAATGAAGCCAAAGCCTTTAGTTTCGTTGAACCACTTAACGGTACCAGTTACTGTGTTAGACATAGTGTAATCCTAAAATTTAGTATTTTCTTTTTTGTTTTGCCGATTCGGCAGCTATAGCGCGAAAAAGTAAATTGCTATTGCGTACAACACGACAAGGAATTGCTTCGAATTCAACGAATGTCTTTTGTAAACAACGTAACTTCATTTCTAGCCAGAAATTAATATAAGCCACTACAGAGTTAAGTCAACGATTCTAAGTGGAGCTTGTATGGAATATTTGAACTTAAGCTAGTTTTTTGATTTCAATTACATGACATTTCATTTCTCTGACAAAACGCTTAATTAAAGTAGGGTGGAAGAATAAGAAACAAATTTTTAACCTTTTGATATAAAAGAATAATTTTTAGCCGAAAATTAATAAATTTGTAAACTTACTGGAACAAATATAAAGCGGTTTGCTCGGGGCTGGACTAATAGTCCAGCCCCGAGTATGACTAACGATCTATTTTAGGGGAGTACAAAGAATAAGCAGTAATTTGCCCTGCAACGATCGCGGAGAACATAAATAATGCGGATAAACCGATGTTGGGGATCGGCAAAATCGATTGGTCAAACACCGACTGACTGGCACTGACCAATACCCGGCTACCGGGGACCAGTATGATGATGCCTTGGACGATATAAATAGAGCCGGTGAGATCGAGTCGTTTGGCTACCCAAGTGCCGTACAAAGTAATGAGCACGGTTGTAAACCAGGTGCCGACAATCCAGCCACTGCTAAAGCCAAGATAAAAAGGACCCCACATACCAAGGACAGCAACGGGTAATCCGAGCAATATATCTTTTGGACGAGCGTTAAAAATCACACCGATAGATGATGAAATTAACAGTAACCCAAAACAGTGCAACCATAGAGGGACTTCGTTGGTGTAGGATAAAGATTCTGCTTGCCCCCACCACGCTTCACCAATATTGAGTCCCATTATCACACCAATGAACAGTTTGATCAGTGTTAATGCACTTTGCCCTAATAGAGCCGTACCAGAGACTAAATCATTAAACGCTAGACATTCCAATGAGTTGGCAATAGAGAGTCCGGGAACAAAAAGCACCACAGTGGCGATACATAATGCCCAAACGGGAATTGCTGCCCCCGTGCTGGCGATAAATGCCACAAAAATTCCGGTTAACAGTGCAGCTACAAATTCGACGGCGATTGAATTACGACCCTTCACAACTAACTGAGTGAGCCAAACAATCAAACCCAGTACAACGGAATAGGCGACGGCTTCTAGGGTGCTACCAACCAGCATTAAGTAGGCGGGTGGGATCCCCATATTCGCCAATGCAACGACCCACTTTGGATAGCCAATCGGTTCAGGAACGGGCTCGTTGCTGGGCTGATTAATACGAATAATGGTATTAGCCAGTAGGCCAAGATTGATGGATGCAGGTTTGAGTCGCTTTAATACCACAGTGTTGTTTTTATCAGGGAATTGATAATTAATCGCGGTAGGCGTTGCTTGAACCATGACGTCGATACCATGCTTTTGAGCATAGTATTGCGCGTACTTTTCTACTTTATAAGGAGCGCAACCACTGCGGTGTAATGTATCACCAATTTCAACGATTTTGTTTATGGTATGAGGTGAAGGCATAAGTGCGTCAAACTCAGATTGTAACTATGTTGTTAAGTGGCGTAACGGTAGCAGAGCTTTGTGGTTTTGACGAGAGGTATTATGCGAATTTACACGGATTTGTGTTGGTGGATTAAATTGACCATTAATTGCGCATGATAAAGGTTGGCGAGTTGTCGGCTAATATAACCATTCATCCATCATTTATCCCTTTTTATCGCATTGCCATGCACACCATTACCGCTATAGATAGAGTTACCTTAGAACATCACAATAACATATAAAAAGGTGACGCCAATGACCATACAGAATACACAGCAGACTTCTATCTCTAACAATCTATCGACTTATAAGGCGTCATTATCGCCTGTAGGCCTTCCTAAAAATGTTGTTTTAGCGAGCGCACTCTTATTCTCTTCATTTACGCTACAGGCAGCTGACAAACAAGGTGCATTTGTGGGTGGTTCTTTGGGTAATATGCAAACACATTCGGTTGAAAACACCTTCGAAGGTGAACGCTATAATCATTCAAGTCCCGCGATAGCCGTCTATGCCGGCTACCATTTTACAGACTGGTTTGGTTTAGAAGGGCAGGTATTAGGCGCAAACACTTCAGTGACTGGTTTATCATCGGTTGCGGGAATCGTGTCAGTGTCGCCCAAGTTCTCCTTCTATTTTAATGATAATGTCGCTTTGTATACAAAGCTGGGGGTATCAGGGCTTTTAATGGCTTGGGACGGCAAGCCACATAAAGAGAGTGCCAACGATTACTCGTATGGTATAGGTACCCATGTTGGCATTGGCGTTAATATAGCGATGAACAATAGCGTTAACATGAGGCTAGATTACACGCACATGATGCCCAATTTTGAACACGGTAGTGGCGTGAACCTTGGGAATGCGGAGATTGGTTTGTTTATGGTGGGCGTCCATTATCAGTTCTGACCGGAGTTATACGGGGAGTATTCGTTCTAGTGTGAGCGTGACTGTTGCCCCAGGGTTAAACGATAGATTCAACTACCCGAGTCATAAACCGTGTGCCATATCACGGTTTTTGTTCTGTGCACGCTGTTTGGTGTACAAGCACTAAGCAGTAAGAATAAAAAACGAGCAAACAAACACTTAAGTGCAAAATAACGCTTTCCATTCTGAGTGATTGTGGCATTATCTATCTCGTACCAACGATGTGCGTGCATCGTATAATGGCTATTACCTCAGCCTTCCAAGCTGATGATGCGGGTTCGATTCCCGCTGCACGCTCCAATCTCTTCTCCTTCCGGTACTAACTCTCAACCAACTGAAAACAAGACGCTTTAATGCGTATTTTTAGCATCTGAAATTTGGCTTTTGACGATAAACGGTCGAATGATCACCTTAAATGTCTATTACCCGATCGAATCGCTGTAGATACAAATGTAGTTATTCATGATCTGTAGAGTCTGAAAGGTCTAGAAATTGAAGCGAACTTTACTTTTGTTTATGATGACAAGCGTGGTATGAATTCTTCAATTATCTTTAACGATTTTAATGACTAACTGAAAATAACCCAAGGAGTGGGGAATGGGAATGTGGCGTAGTTTGGTGACTGGCACTGCAATAGCCGTTGGCATGAGTTCAAGTATTCAAGCCGAGACGGTTGACTTGTCGACGCTGTTTCCAGACAAAACCGTGCGCTCGTGTGGTACTTCAAACCAGTCTCTACACATCAATAATAATGAACCCTTAGTGCTAATTGTTCATGGTTGTCTTGCGTCTGAAGGGCAGTTTAAAGCACTGTCGGAAGTTTATGGGCAATTAGGGCAACAGGCGGCATGCTTTGAATATGATGATAGACGCAGGCTAGATGATGTCGCTGGTAGGCTTATCGAAGCGGTTAATACACTGAGCCCCGTATTAGGCGAGCAACAACTTACTGTTTTAGGTCATAGCCAAGGTGGATTAATTACTAGGCGAGCTGCTACTAGTCAGCGCAATGATGGTAAAAAAATCACTCACGCTTCCATAGAGATCGCCACGATATCGGCGCCATTTAAAGGCATCGAAGCCGCATCGCATTGCGGCATAAATTGGTTAAGAATCGCGTCTCTCGGGGTAGTGGATGCGATTTGCTACGCAGTGACTGGCGCCAAATATCTCGACATCCCACCACAGGCGGACTTTATTGAAACGCCTGGTGAATTGATACCGCAACTCGACCGTCACCTCATTATTAAAACTGATGAGCTAAACACATGCCGAACTCAAGATGCCAAGGGACAGTGTATTCAAGATGATTACGTGTTCTCACTCGTCGAGCAAACTAAATCTATGGTGGACAGTTCGACGCAAGGTCAGCCAATAACCGTCCATGCAGGGCATGCTGAAATTGTTGGTAGTGAAACCGTTACCCCTTGGAAACTGATTGAAGTGCTACAAAGGTATGGTTTGATGGCCAAACCCGCCCCCTCAGAAGTCGAAACCTTTACTACATCGGTGAATCAAATTTATCAGCGATTTATCTAGCGTTGCTTTATTGCCTCTCATTACGAAAAAGTAAGCGCCACGGACGCTTACTTTTTTAACGTTTACTGAGTGAAACCATAATGGGTATTAAGTGAGCCAAATTGGGCTTGTCCAACCAATGTTGCGGTCTTTTTGGAATACGCGTAGATAAACATACGAGGCGTTAGAACCTAATGCGCAAGCTTTCAGATCGGCGGTGAACTTATGTCCGTTTACCGCCCATTTTTCTAATACTTCGCCATTTACGACTAATTCTACTTTTGACATAGGGTCTGGCGTGATGGCTTCAATGGTTAAATGATGAGTGTCTGCCTTTGGCGCATCATTACCGATTGTCGTCTTGTCTATTTTAAGATCTAAGAACATACGGGGATGTGTGGTAGCAATGGTGTGGCGCGCTTTCATCGAGTCAAATATGTCAGCGCGGGTTTGCTGCTTGGCTATCACTCCCGTAATACCGCCATAACCGGGATTACCATCGTGACCATCACTATTGGAGACAAACCCGAATTTTTTACCTCGGTTTAAGAAGTCGACGACGGTATTATCTTTTACATTGTTACGGGCTTTGTGGAGCATTGGGTTTTTCGCATACTCAAAACGCCCCCATTGCGCGGAATAGACTTCGATCATCGTTTCATCTTCGCTACTCGCTTCCCAGTTGGCGAGGTCGAAGCCTTTCTCGAATTTTGCATCTTGGTTGTCGACGTGCTTTGGACTGCGACCATTACAAAAACGGTGCAGGTGCGGAATGGTGATGAATTCACGGCCTTTGTAGATATCCCATATATCGTGAATGATGGTGACATCACGATCGGGGTACTTCTCTTCCAATAAAGAATGTTTAAATAGTGCAACGGTATCACCACGACGACCATGCAGTTCAAAACCACAGAAAGTCACAAACTCACCGTCTTGATTAAACTTGTCACACTCTTCACCAATGGTTTTCCATGTGGCTTTATCAATGTTGACGGTTCGGTCTTCATTGAACGTAAAGGTTTGTTCTGACAGCCCTACAAAGTCTAATCGAGCCACTTCTTTGGCGTAAGCGTAAGCGTTACGTGGGTAAGCCCCACAATCATTATCACGAATGTTGGCGGTTAGGTTAGAGTGTGTATGTGTGTCGCCCCAGTAGATGTTGTGCTCCACTTTCTCAACAACTTTAATAACAGCAGGGGCGACATGAAGGTCGGTACCTTCAATGCTGGCAAGGTAACTGCCTTGCTCCAGGACGCAGTTTACGTTCCCGTATGCGATATTGGTGATGCGGATTTTTTCATTGTTGTCTAGGTTGGTGAAAACAACTGTCAGTGGAGAGCAAGTATAGTTTTTTATTGGGTTTTCAAAACGGTCCACTGCCAACATAGACAGTTTGAAGGCTTCTCCTTGCTGGGCGATAGTCGGCGCAACCAGTGACAGCTCTTTTGCCGCAGCAGGTGTTAATGTGATGTCTGGGAAGACCGCTAAGCGACGTGTGTTGTTAGAGCCGCCGAGCGTCATATCAAAAGTTTTTTCAATGCGACATACGTCGTCGTTAAAGGCGCGAATACCAATTCGAGTAGGCGCTGCATCACCTTTAAGATAGAGACGGTCGACGCCTCCGAATTGAACAAAAAATGCTTGTCCGGTTTGAAATTCGTCAATGAGCGAGATGTGTGCTTCGCGAGATGAGTCGTTCCAGCGATGAATGTGGCTAAATTCTGTTTTGACTTTGTGAATAGCAACGTCAATTTCTAGGCTTTCTTCATCAGCTAATGCATAGAGGTAGCTGGGTTTCCAGTAGTCGTAACATTGTAAATATTCATCAGACAATTGATGCTGATAAGGCTGGACAGTGATAACAAACTTAGTGCCCGCTGGTAACGTACACTTTGGTTCTACGTCTAGGCGCCATTCATATTCGCCATTGACTTCAATTTCTTTTTCTTGCGTCACTCGAAACGTCGCCAGCTCATCTTGATAAGTGTATATTTCCATAATCTTCGCTTCTCTATATCTGTATCGGAATAGTCGTTATTTCGAAGGGCTTTCTATGTTTCTATTTAAATCTAATAGCGCGCTCGGGCTGTATGATAGCCGTCATAAAAGGCAGAAAATAAAGGCAGTTGATAGAGGCAGTGGATAAAGGTTAGGGCAGGTTCATCGGGGGAATAATTGAGCGTGAAATAAAAGGTGATCACTTCTTAAGCACATAAAATTGTGACATGAATCAGAGGGGAGAAATTAGATTCAGTAATATTACCGTATTGGTAAATCGCGAAACAGGTCAGTATTGGCTCCAGAAAATAAGCCGTTAGGCACCGTTACAACAGCGATTACAATTTATTGGGATATTACTATGAAAAAGCTAGCCGTCGCGATTGCGATGATTCTTTCCGCTCCTACCATTGCAGAAACCAACGATGCAGGCATTGTTACTGAACAGTCTTCAGCAGCCAATATTTCTGAACTTTCTTCTACTGCTGACAAGCCTAATAATCTTTACGATTTTATCGAGAATGATAAATTATCAGGTGTTGCATATTCTGGTGCTGAATTAGGTGGAAATGTACTGTTTGATGATCAAAATAACAGTAACTTCGCCCATGGTTATATGTTTAAAGTTGGTGCCGACTTAAGCTACGCGGTGACGGACTCCTTTTCGCTTTTGATTGGTGGTGAAGCCCGTTATGAATGGGCAGGGGTCGACAAGAAAGTAGAGCCAGTTAACTACGTCGATCGTTTTGTCTTTGGGGTGAATTCAGTAGCTGGCGTAACAACGTTTGGTAAACAGTGTGGTATTGCAGACGTCTATCTCGGTTTTGGTGATATTTCCAAAGAGCACGGGATTGGTGCTGAAGCGGACGAAGCAACATGTACCGACGAGCAGTTAAACCATCACTACTTCGGAGAGAATTTCGATATCGGTGCCGCATGGGAGCATTCGAATGACGCCTGGGCTGTTGGTGGTTCTACAACAGTAGGTCCAGTTGTTATTGGTGGTACTTACGTTGATATTTCGAAAGGCGAGAACTCGACGGCAGCACAAGATCGTTCAGAGAAGGTGTATACGGTAGGTGCGGTTGCCGTGTTGGATAAGTTTAACTTTGCGGCTAAGTATGATTTTGCTGACGTAGAGGCCATCAGCGCGAATAACGAAGAAACCAAAGGCTATGCGTTAGGTATTGCCTATCAAGCGACCATGAATTTATCTATCTCTTCAACCTACAACGCTGAAGAGTATAACTTTACCGAGTCAAGCCGTTCATACATGGAAGATGATTGGTTTACTTTGGGAGCATCTTATCGTTTGAATGAGCATTTAGAATTTGTGACGGATTACAAATTTGCCTCTGAAGATGACGATAAATTGTTTTTACGTGCAAACGTAAGTCTGTAACTTTTTTGTCTTTGACGTTTCATTATGAACCTTTTGCCAGTAGCTCTGCTACTGGCCTTTTTTCGTTTGAAGCAATAGCGTTTTCTTGTATTCAAGTAAAGCGCATTGACACTGTACCACTGAAAGACTAATTTTTAATTAAAACCGATAGTTATACGAGTGTATATGGATGTTAATACATCGTTGTAAAATGCGGCTCGCACCTTAGCTCCTTCATTATAACTTTCTCAGAGATGGTCAGAATCATGACAACAAATTTCGAAACCTTGCTGATGAACCAATCGAATCGACTTACCGCCAGTCGACCTAACGACTTTTTAGACAATTTTGTAGGCATTGTTGAGGATGCGTTGGAGTGGTTTAAACTCGACAGGCTGACCGTTTTTCCAAACTCAATGATCTTATTAAACGATGGAAAGACCATTTCAGTATCAAGGAAAGGGATACCAAAGTTAGATAAGCAGCGATTTTTGAAAGGAAATTATAAGGATTACCTAAGGATTTTGCGCTCAAAACAGCCGTGGCAGATCTTTGATAGTGAAGCGCTTGAAAATCACCCGTTAGATCCGATAAAAGAGCTCTACCGAGAAGGGGCGTGCTGGCATGGTATTATTCGCCTAGAGTTGTTTGGGCAGACTTGGGGCGCGTTGGCATTTTCGCGTTTCAGTATGGATGAGCCGCCACTTAGCGAGGAAAACTTTAAACGTTTGAAATTGCTGTGCGACATGTGGCTTTGCTTTTGGCAGCACGCGACAATGACAAGAAACCTCAGTTTAGATGACAGTTCTGTTGTTGACGAAAGTGAAAAGCTGCTATTACTGAGCAAGAAGCAGTGCACTGTGCTGACACTGTTGTCACAAGGTTACACGGCAAAGCAGTGTGCAGAAAAACTGTTTTTAAGTTCCCGAACGATTGAGTCACACAAATATCGGATGCTTGATATTTTAGATTTAGATAATCACACCGAGTTGGTTCAGTTCGCATTGAGAAATGGCTTAGGTATCGAATCTATCGACCGGTAAATTGTGATACAAATGCAGTAGTTCTTCCCGTATATGGCTATCGTACCAGCCGTTAATATCTGAATAAGTAAACCGTTCAGATAAGGGTGAAACGATGCAAAAGAACATTCTAGTCATAGGCGCATCATCGGGCATTGGTTATGACCTGTGCGATACGCTTCTTAAGCAAGGGCATACCGTTTATTGCGGAGCACGTCGTCTAGACCGTTTAGAGGGGCTGCGAAAGCAGGGGGCGTATGTCTTCCAAACGGATGTATGCAATGAAGAAGATCTTCACCATATTGTCGAAACCATGGCCGCACAGCAAAGCAGTATCGATATCGTTTACGCCAACGCTGGTTTTGCTATTGCAGGTCCAATTGAAGAAACGCCAATCGATAAAGTGAAGCAACAGTTCGATACCAACGTCTATGGCCCCGCTCGTATTGCGCGGAAAGTATTACCTTATATGAGAAAGCAAGGTCATGGGCGAATTATAATTACCACCTCTATTGCCAGCCGAGTCTCTACAAGTATGAATGGATGGTATTCAGCAAGTAAGCACGCGGTCAATGGTATGGCTAAGGCGTTGGCTCAAGAAGTCGCTGGTTTTAATGTGCAAATAGTGATCGTTGAACCTGGATGTGTGAAAACGGAGCTAGACGCCGTTCAGTTAGCGGATATGAAGGCGACGACATCCCTTCCGGTGTACGCTGATATTGTGGACAAATCTTATGGATTTCTTAAGCGTGGCTATGAATCTGGTTCGAACAGTGATTCGACGGTGAAGACGATGCTTGCTGCAGGTTTTAGCAATAAACCTAAGCTCAGTTACCAAAGCACATTAGATTCGAAGCTGATGTTTTGGGTACAAAAGATTATCGGCGAGCAACGACTAGGACAAATCATTCTAAAGCTCATTATGCGTCAGAACTAAATAAGCCATATTATGGCATTTGAGCAACGTGCTTGAATAAGCGGTTCGTGCGTCATGCGTTATTATTGTACACATAACGCATGACTGTATTGGCGGTTTTGTCACCCTTCCAAAATATCCCTGTTTTTCAATTTCGTGCAGTAGTTTTACCGATCAATTTGTTGCCTGATAACTTTAAAATTAGCTCAAGTAACCACCTAAGCCTCGTCGCTAGATTGTTATGCCAAAGGCTTACCTTAAATTCTTACTTGAGCGACTTATAATGAAAAAACACACACTAGCTTTATTGCTATGTACACCTCTAGCCAATGCCAGTGGTTTGCTACTTCAAGAAGCTGTTACAGCGAATGCGGGCACGGCCGGAGCCGGTGATGGCGTCCATACAAGCTCTGCCGCGGCGAGCTGGACTAACCCTGCAGCTATGTCTTTTATGGGGGAACAAGTCACCACGGTGAATGCTATGCTGCTTCATCTGCAAATGGATTATCATGATGACAGCCCTCAGAAAAGTGATGGCGAAGCTAAAACGACAATGCCTTCAGTCGGAGTATTTCACGTTCGTCAAATCAGTGACGAAATTCATCTAGGCATAAATTTCGGAATCGTCGGTGGCTCTTCTATTGACTATGGTGACCAGTGGGCTGGAGCGCCGTATTTGGACAAAGCCTTTATGAGTGGGTTACAGCTGAACCCCAACCTGAGCTACCAAATTAATGACAATCTATCGCTAGCCGTGGGGGCGCAGCTAAGTTATGGCTTACTAGAAGTCTCGACAAGCGGACTGCAAACCAATTTAGACACGGATTGGGCCTATGGTTTTACCACGGGCATTATGTACAATCAGCAAGATTGGGCGTTAGGTCTTAGTTACCGTTCAAAGTTGGAGCACGATTTTTCTGTGACTGCGATATCAGACGCACCACCACTTTCTATCCCTTTAGACACCGAGCTATTAGTTCCCGCTATCATTGATTTAAGCGGTCGATATAACCTTAATTCTACCCTCTCTTTGTTAAGCTCCGTCCAGTTCCATCAGTGGAGTGACTTCGCGCAAACGCCGTTGTATACCGACAAGACAACAGCCAACGTGGAGAGAAACTGGAATGATGTCTGGAAGTTTGCCGTAGGGGCAGAATATCAAGTCAGTGACAAGTGGGCGCTAAAAGCGGGCTTTTCTTATGAGACCTCTCCTCAAGATGATCCATCGCTACAGTGGGTGGATTTACCGGTTGGAGAACAGTACCGATATGCATTGGGCGCTAGTACTCGATGGAACGACAATCTGATTGATATCTTTTATGAATTTGCCGACCTTGGAACCATGCCTATTGAGCGACAAGTTGGGCCTAATGCTGGTCGCGGTGATGGTCTTCCGGATCTTAAAGGCTCTTTCGAAGGCCACATTCATTTTGTCGGCGTAAACGTCAGTTTCTAATCCAATTTAATGACAGGTTTCTTTTAATAGCGCCATTCTGGGCGCTATTTTTTTATTTTCTCTCACTGCCACAAGCGGTAATTATTACTGAATAACTTACCGAGTCTTTTGTATAGACTGCGATGGAAATGTTCTTTGTTCAATGAACGATCAATACCCATCTACTTACAAAGGTGTCCTATGTTTTTCAATCGTTACCTTAAACCTTTTCTAGCGATCGGTGGCTTAGTCACCATGTATGCAGGGATATACGCGATTAATCCCGAGTCAGCGCTACGAGAAATGAATAACTTGCCCTATGATGATAACTATGTCTTTTTATTTAGACATTGGGGAATGATGGTAGGGTTAATGGGGTTCTTTATTGCGGCATCGGCATTTGTGCCAAAGTGGCGAGAGCCGATAATACTCTATTCATTTTTGGAAAAGTTGTTCATGGTGTACTTGTATATCTCAAATTTTTTCAATCCAGAAACCGCTCATCTAAATTCGAGTTTTGTTCCATTTGCCATCACCGATATTACGATTTGTACTTATACAGTAGGGTACTGGCTTGAAAACAGAAGGCAGAGCCGCCGCTCATAAAAGTAATCGACAATCCATCACTCATAAAAAAACCTCGGCTTCGACCGAGGTTTTTTTATGAGTGATAAGAAAGTGGCTTTACTTCATTGGCCAAACGTACTTGAGCCAAGACATCATGCGAATGAGTACTCTTCGTACAATTGAAGTGTGTAGGATGTCCCCATCGTGGTTGAGTACGACAGCTTGTCCTTGAACACCCATTGGTAGCTCATAGTCGTTAAGATCTTCGTCCAGCTCAATGATACCAACAGCAAACCCATGTCGTGCGAGCGTAGAGGCTGATACCAGCGTGCCATTGGCTTGTACTTCACCCTCGCGCATGGCTGGCAATACGCTTATTAATTTACCAGTAAAAACTTTACCCGGTTGCGAATCTAATATCATTTCGGCTTCTAGCCCTGGCTTTAGTCTGCGTAATGAGTTTTGCCAGAACATGCCCGCTATTTGACGTTTTCCAGTGTCAGGGATAAAAACCATTGATGGACGTAGCGGGAGTGTTGCAGCGCGAAATCCAGGTGCAAGTGCAATTTGTGTTGGTGTACCATTGGTTGGTGCTCGAACAAAGGTATTTTCTAAGTCAAGCTCCGCTTGTTTCACCACTTCAACCAACTGTGCCACGCGGGTATTTTCTCCATAGATATGCGATTCGGAATCAAGGCGTATTCGTTCTTGCTCTGATTCCGCGGCATTTAATGCCGATAGTGCAATATCCACACTCGCTTTTGCCGCATTATATAGCTCTTTTTGGCGTTCAACTTGACCGTCAGTAAATGGTGAGTTGTCTCCTCCTTTTTGATGCGCCTTGGCATAACGAGTGTAAGAAGAGAGTGAACGCTGCAAATTTGCTTGCGCTTTAGTGACGGCAGCCTTTGCTTTATCTGTGTTGGCAATAGCAGAGTTAAGGCCTTGGTTTTTCTGAAAGGCAACGCTTTTTTCTTCCTCTAAGGAGGCTTTTGCTTTACGTAGTGCTATTTGTTGCTTTTCATTTTCAAGGGTAAAAAGTAATGCTCCTTTTTTAACAGGGATATTGGCTTTTGCATGGACCTCTTTTACCGTTCCGGTAATTTGCGGAATAATAGGGACAGAAACAAATACTTCTTTTGAAAATTTGGCATAAGGGTGGTTGTAATTCATCGCGATCATGATGGTGCTTAGTATTGCAATACCACCTAAAACGGCTGTTGGTACAGACCACTTATTTAATGGGATTTTAAAGAGCTTGAAAATGGCAATACATATTGCGGTGTAGGTAAGAATAATTAACATATCCATAATAACTAGTCCTTAATGCTGTTTATTTTATTTTCTAAACTAGTCAATTCTGATCGTAGAGTTTCCAGTTCTGAATGAAATTGTTGTGTCTGTTGCGCGGTAAATCCCCAACCTGTACCGGGTTTGTATAGCGTTGCCCAAATCCATAGAAATGGCCAGATGGCGTGTAAGGTAAACAAGCTGACCCAACCTGCAACATGGATAGCATCTTGGTGTGGGTGATTGCGTTTGTGAGCGATTTCATATGGGATATCATGAATGACAATGATCCCGTAAAAAAGCGTTAAAAATACAAAAAAAACGAGGAATAGGGCGAAGTAATCTAACATAGAGATACCTAAATTTTTGATATTGAAGTGATGCGAATAGAACTAATTAACTTGGGTAGTAAGTAGGGGGAATTCTAAGTAGGGATAGGGGTGAGAAATACAGTAAAACTACTGAATGATGACAGACTGCTACGTCTGAGGTAATAAAATCACCAAAATAATGACGGCAATCAATTTACAATAAATAATGGATTTTGCTACGAAAGCAGAGGCTATAGTTTAATTTTGATTTGTATCAAAGAGTTATTGAAGAGCAATTAATAATCAGTAAATATACTGATTACCTAGAAAGTAGCATCTTAAATAATAAGTTCGACTTAAATCTAATCCAAGGTCTGAACTATGTTCCAAAAGAAAACCTTTCTACAACTTGCTGTAGGTGCAGCGTTGGCAGTAACGTCAATGACAAGCTTTGCAACGACAGATACTTCTCGTCCTAACATTCTCGCTATTTGGGGAGATGACATTGGGATGGATAACTTGAGTGCCTATACCAAAGGTCAAGCGGGTCACTGGACGCCAAATATCGACCGTATTGCCAATGAGGGGGTGTTGTTCACCGATTTTTATGGTGAGAACTCGTGTACTGCGGGTCGGGCAGCCTTCATAACAGGCCAGCATCCTATGCGTACTGGCCTGACAAAAGTGGGGATGCCGGGAGCAAAACAAGGTTCTAAATCTGAAGACCCGACGATTGCTACTATGCTAAAAGCAAAAGGCTATATGACAGGGCAATTTGGTAAAAACCACTTAGGTGATTTGGATGAGCACTTGCCTACAAATCACGGCTTTGATGAGTTCTTTGGTAATCTTTATCACCTTAACGCTGAAGAAGAACCAGAGCACGAAGACTATCCTAAAATGCCTTGGTTCAAGCAGAAGTTTGGACCACGTGGTGTTATCCATTCATACGCAGATGGCAAAATCGAAGACACGGGTCCATTGACCAAAAAGCGTATGGAAACTGTGGATGAGGAGTTCTTGACTGCCGCACTTGATTTTATTGACCGCGCACACGAAAAGAAAACGCCATTCTTCGTATGGTTTAACGCGACTCGCATGCACGTATGGACGCACCTTAAAGAAGAATCTAAAGGACTCTCTAAGCGTGGTGGTATTTACGGTGATGGCTTGGTAGAACACGACAATATGGTTGGTGAACTACTGGATAAACTGGACGAGCTTAAAATCTCAGATAATACTATTGTTAGCTATACCACTGATAACGGTGTCGAAAAACTATCATGGCCCGATGGCGGTACCGCTCGATTCCGTGGTGAGAAAAACTCTTCTTGGGAAGGTGGACACCGCGTGCCTGCCATGATGCGTTGGCCAGATAAGATTCCAGCAGGTTCTATTGCGAATGAGATTGCGGCGCACAATGACTGGATGCCAACCTTTTTGGCGGCGACTGGTGACACGTCTATTGTCGAGGATCTTAAGGCCGGCAAGAAAATTCAGGGAACAGAATATAAAGTACACCTTGATGGCTACAATTTACTCCCAGCGTTGAAAACAGGTCAAGCAACCACGCAGCATAACTTGGCAACCTGGCCACGCCAGTACTATATCTATGCAACGGATGGCGGTGATATTTCTGCGGTAAGGGTTGGGGATTACAAAGTGATGTTTAGCGTGAATAACTGTCATGGTTTAGAAACGTGGAACTGCTCGTTTGAAGAGCTGCGAGCGCCTAAAATGTACAACTTACGTCAAGACCCTTACGAGATTGCTGATCATGAAGGGATGTATACCAAATGGTATATCGAGCACTTACCGTACTTATATTTAGGCGCAGCGACGACAGGTCAGTTCTTACAAACTTTCCAAGCGTTCCCGCCACGCCAAGTACCCGGTTCATTTTCAATCGACCAAATCGTTGAAAAAATGAATATTTGGCAACGCGCTCAGTACAAGTAATTCCAATAGATATTTAAGGTTAGCCCGGTGTTGTCACCGGGCTTTTTTGTGCTTAAAAATAACAGAACTTTCTGGTTCGCAAGCAGTAAATTTACCGATTACCAGACTCACCTAGCGCGAGATAATAGCGGCTCGATTAATACAAGGAAGCGCTAGTCACACGGTATGTGAACCCAACGCGAGGCTTCAAAATGTCCCAGAAAACACAGTGTTTTGATCCATCTCTATCACTTAGTCTACCAGTTAAGAGAATGAATATTATGACGAAGCCTATTGGCTCTGCTTGTAATATTGATTGCACTTACTGCTATTACTTAAGTAAAGAAGAATTGTTGGGGCATGAAAAAGGTTGTAGCAGCCAAATGTCACCAGACATGCTTGAACACTACATCAAGTCATACATTGAACAGCAAAATTATCCTGAGATTGTGTTTCATTGGCAGGGTGGAGAGCCGACGTTACTTGGGGTGAATTTTTTTCGTGACGTGGTTCGGTTACAAAAAAAATACCGACCGAAAGGCGTGAAAATTGAGAATAATCTGCAAACCAATGGCACGTTGCTAAATGACGAATGGGGCAAGTTTCTAAGTAAAAACAAGTTTATGGTTGGGATTAGTCTTGATGGGCCTGAGATGATTCACAACACGTATCGCACGAACCGTTCTGGCAGGGGAACGTTCAAACAAACGATGAAGGGTGTTGAAATTCTACATAAGCATCAGGTGAACTTTGCAACGCTCACTTGTGTAAACAATATATCAGGTGCAAACCCTCATGAGGTCTATCGCTTTTTACGCGATGTCGTTCGCTCTCCGCAAATGCAGTTTATCCCTATCGTTGAACCTAAGTCTTTTCGTGACACTGCGCCACAGCAATGGCCGGAAGCAGACATATTGTTTCAAGGAATGCCAGAAACCGATCCTAAACACCCTCAATCTATTGTTGAGCCGTGGTGTGTTTCTGATGCTCAGTGGGGGCAGTTTTTGTGCACCATTTTTGATGAGTGGTTAGAGAATGATATTGGTCAGGTGAACGTCCCTTATTTTGAAGCGTGTATCGAGTCATGGATGGGGCGAGTCAATCCATTGTGTGTATTAGCACCAATGTGCGGTAAGGGACTGGCTATTGAACACAATGGCGACGTATTTTCTTGTGACCATTATGTTTATCCAGATTACAAGCTTGGCAATATTAATGATGCGGCATTAGAAGAGCTGCAGTTTTCTAAAGGGCAGCAAGAGTTTGGGAACGCCAAGGAAGGCACTCTTCCAAAACAGTGCAGAGAATGTAGTTACCAGTTCGCGTGTTTTGGTGAGTGTCCCAAAAATCGCTTTATTAAAACGCTTGAAGGTGAGCAAGGGCTTAATTATTTGTGCGGGGGGTGGAAACAGTTTTTTACTCATATCGACCCGTATATTTCGATGATTGTTGCCACTATGGCTTACCCCGTCCATAAGACAATTAACGCTGAAGCTATGAAAATTCGTTTTAAATAGGTGGAGATGAGGATGAAGAACATCGGTAAAATTTTGATCATAAGCCTGTTGTTGCAACTTTCCGGTCACGCTGTGGCACAAGACATTGAGCAACGTTTTCCTCCTCATCAGGTTGAGAAAATCCTTGCTCTCGCGTTCGAGAATAAGAGTATTCGTTACACGTCATTCGCGACACAGTTCAACTTTTGTCAACAGAAGCCTAAGCACTCTGAGTGTGGTGAACCTTATCAGGTTAAGCGCTCAAATTATCAAATCGCGAAAGGAAACCATGATGTGTTGGAGCAAGTTTATCATCAAGAAATGAGGGCGTTGGTGATGCCAGAAATGGCCTATCCAGATTTAGTCACGTCATTGCGCGAGCTGGCGTATCTAGAGCGAAAACCTCAAGCCGATCTTTTATATAAAGATACGTTGCACGCCGTCAATGATTGGTTGGCAATACATGATATGCCGCAAACGACAGAAGTCTATTTTTTACATGCGTTAATGATCAAAGCTGAGGCGCTTAATCAGCAAATCCGGGACGAGGAAACGTTTTAATGTGCCGAAGACAAGCGCGCCTGAAAAGCTTGGTTGTTACGTGGTTTATGGTGCTCGCTTGCGTTGTTGCCTTACCCATCTACGCAACGCCTTCTTTTGAACGTCATGAGTCTGTGCTTGCCGAGCAGTCACAAGATATTACCTTACCGATTGAACAACGTATTGCGGCTACGCAAATGTTGGGAAATTACACTGGAGCGAATGCCATTATTGCTATTGGGCGTGCGTCTAGATCAGCAACGGTAGAGCTACGATTAGCCAGTATTTATGCAACGCAGCGTTGGCAAGGCAGGGCTAAGTGGGATGTGGTCGCACCGCTGCTTAATGATGATGCTCCTGAAGTACAAGCATTGGCTGTTCGTACTCTCGCGCCACTTTGGCGTCAGGTGCCGGAGAGCTATCGACAGATTTTGAATCCGGCGATCGATGATCAATTGATGAAAGTTCGCGACACGCCTAATGGGCGTCTGGACACGGCGTGGTTTTATCGAATGCGTCAGCAATATACTGAAGCGGAGCAGCGACTACTGCTTGAAACGGAATTAAACAATCAACCAAATGTAGTGATGGCTTTGGCTGCACTCTACCAAGACACAAAGCAAGAGAGCCGATCGTTAGACGTACTAGAGCAGGGAGTATCGAGTTACCCGGACAGTTCTATGTTGCATCAGCGGCTAGCTCTGACCTATTGGCGGACTCAGCAGTATTCTGCTGCCATTGAGCACATGCAAGTGGCTTACCAGATTGAAATAGAGAGTGCCGCGCATGCTTATTTACTTGGTCTTATGTTGGCAAAACAACAGCCAGAGCAAGCCATAGGGTTGTTTGAGAAAGCCTACGGGCAACAGGCAGAACCTCAGTATCTCTATTCACTTTGTGAAACCAAGCTCGCGTTAACAGCAGAATCCGCTGCGTGTCTTAATGAGCTGAGTAAATGGTATCCAGATCCTGCATTACGCGCACTAACCGAAAAATATGATCATTCCAAACTATCTCTCGCAGAGGACCGATGATGACTCACGTTCCGTACATGCCTATCACTGAGCTTATTGAGCAGGTTAATGGCAATATTGTTGGTCAGCACCATGTGACCAAAGCAATGGTTATTGGCTTGATTACTGGTGGTCACATTTTGTTAGAGGGGCTGCCGGGCACAGCGAAAACGCGAGCGGTAAAAACATTAGCAGACACGCTAAACTTGTCATTTAGCCGCATTCAGTTTACGCCTGATCTTCTACCATCGGACATTACTGGCACGCAAATCTATCAGCATGAAGAGGGCAAGCTTGAGTTTCAGCCCGGTCCGATTTTTAACTCTATTGTATTGGCTGATGAAATTAATCGCTCACCTGCCAAAGTGCAAGCTGCATTACTTGAAGCCATGGCAGAAGGAACCGTCACTGTTGCGGGTGATTCAAAACCTCTGCCACAGCCTTTTATGGTGCTGGCGACACAAAATCCTCTTGAGCAAGAGGGGACTTATCCTTTACCTGAAGCACAGATGGACCGATTTATTATGAAGGTGTCTGTGGGCTACCCATCAGCACAGTCAGAAATGGATATTATCCGTTTGGTTCGCGGTGAAGATAAGGATAACGAACAATTACCGCTTGATGACGCGAGTGCTGAGCATTGGCATGAGCGTTACGGGTTAAGTACGCTCGTAGCGGCGCGTGAAGCGGTAAAAAACATCTATGTATCAGACTCGATTGACCAATATATGGTGGATCTTGTCATGGCCACAAGACTGCCAGATAGTTATCGACATAGTCACTTAGCCAACTGGATTGAGGTTGGGGTGAGCCCACGAGCATCAATCGCTCTCGATCGTTGCAGTCGTGCTCATGCTTATATTTCTGGGCGGGATTTTGTCTCTCCAGATGATGTCAGAGCGGTTGCGCCTTTCGTTTTAGGGCATCGTCTTACACTCAGTTTCGATGCGGTAGCGGAAGGTATCACAACGGCGCGTGTTGTTGATGAGCTGTTACTTCAAGTCGCATTAAGTTAGCGATGCCAGATTGTAGTGTGGTAAGTCGCCCTGAGGTAAACAGTTCTGAGGTAAATAGCGCTAAGGTAAATACTATGGATCCCAGAGTCGCGGTAAGTGTTAGTGATTTGATCATGACTAAGCAATGGAGCCACGCATTTTCTTTGCCGTCTTCAAATAAAGTCGCCAGCCGCTTAGCGGGTAGCCATCCATCGTCGTTAAGAGGAAGAGGGCTAGATTTTGAAGAGTATCGTCATTATCAAGCCGGGGATGATGTGCGTAATATTGATTGGCTGGTGACAATGAAAACGAATCAGCCACACGTTCGAGTACATCAGCAAGAGAAAGATCGAGCCGTGTTGTTTTGTGTCGAACAGGGTACAAGTATGTTCTTTTCGTCGCAGCAAACCATGAAATCGGTGGTGGCAGCCCAATTACTGGCTGCTTGCAGTTGGCAAGTATTGAGGCAAGGCGATCGGATCGGGGCTGTCGTCGTTGATGATGAATCGCTGCATTGGTTTAAACCTAGCCAGTCACAAAACTCACTATTACGTTTGTTTCGAACATTAGAAAGTCTCCACCTTAACCTCGTTTCAAATGCATGTAGGCGTCACTCTTTGCAGGGTAAACCTAATTTAAATCGAGCGTTGAATCGTATGCTGCTACAACGTACTCAAGGATCATTAGTGGTGGTCATTAGTGATTTTTTCGATTTTGACGACAACAGTTCTCGGCTTATGACTCAACTCAAACGTCACAATGACGTCGTGTGCTTGGCCGTGCAAGATCCTATGGAGCAAGCGCTCATTGTGAATGACACCTCGTATTTTAGCGACGGTGACTATCAGGTCATGGTGGATAGCACGTACCAGACAAAACTTGAAGCTTTTAACGCCACCCGTCAAGCGCATCAGGACAATATAAAGCAGCAGTTACAGTCGAAAGGCATCCGTTATATTCAGTTGGACACATCGGGTCATTATTTCTACCAGCTAACAGAGCAACTCAGCGGATGCGATCATGTCAAAAAATAACATACTTCTAAAAACGTTAATTGACCCAACACTGCCGCCTAGTGTTGATTTTTATCCTGAAACGGTTGGTTGGAAGTTGGTTTTAGTCATTGTTTTCATTGCTAGCGCAAGCGTGATGGTCCGGTTTTTACGGCGATATCGCTCAAATAGATACCGACGAACAGCACTCAAGGCAATAAGACGTTTATCGAAAGCTGACGCTAAAACTTACCTAATGACCATCAACAGCATTTTGAAGCAGGTCGCTTGTTATCGTTACCCTCATACCTCAGTCGCGTCTTTATATGATGAACAGTGGTTGATGTTTTTAACGAGTCAAACCACAGATTGTGACTTTACGACACCCATCGCTCGTCTTTGGCAGCGTCGCCTCTATACCCCGCAACCAAACAATGAGTGGACGTCGAGTGATTTAATGCAGCTTGAGTCGATGGCGTGTGATTGGATTAAATATCATCGTTAAGGGAAAGGTATGATTGAGTTGGCAAATCCTTGGTGGTTACTCTTGCTCCCTCTTCCGTACGGGGTGTATCGATGGGCACCAAGCTATCAGACAACAAAACAGGCGCTGTTGGTGCCATTTTTTGAGCGTTTGGTTGAATCGTTAGGTTTAGATGCAACAAAAGGAGCGGTGAGTCTTAAGCCGAGTCGCTGGCAGCATGTCTCTTTGCTGATGACTTGGATGATGCTTGTCCTCGCTGCCGCAAAACCGGTTTGGCTTGATACCCCGCAGACGCATCAATTAATTGGCCGAGATTTGATGCTGGTTGTTGACCTGTCCGGTTCAATGTCGGAACAAGACTTTGTCGATAATACCGGTCACTCACAATCTAGATTGGACGCGGCCAAGTCGGTTTTGCAAACCTTTAGTGAACGTCGGCAAGGTGACCGTCTAGGACTCATCGTCTTTGGAGACACGCCTTACCTTCAAGCGCCGTTCACCGCCGATCATCAGGCTTGGCTGACGCTGTTAGAGCAAGCTGAAGTCGCAATGGCAGGTGAAAGTACCCATTTAGGTGATGCAGTGGGTCTCGCGATAAAAACCTATCTAGGCCGGGCAGCGAATAACATGTCTGAAAAAGTAGTGATTGTTCTAACGGATGGCAATGATACCAACAGTCTTGTTCCGCCAATTGATGCCGCTAAGGTTGCTAAGGCTTATGGGGTCCGGCTGTATATGGTGGCGATGGGTAACCCCAATACAACAGGAGAGCAGGCCATCGACTTTGATACGATGAAAGAAATGTCAGCTCTGACGGATGCCGAAGCCTTTTTGGCCTTGTCATCGAATGAGCTTGATAACATCTACCACACTATTTCCGATCTGGAGCCAACGCTCTATCAGAGTTTTAGTTATCAACCCAAGACGAGCTTGCACGAGATACCAGTCATCATTGCGCTACTCAATTATTTGCTGTTTATGTGTTACCGATTGATAAAAGGCAGCAAACCGCGCACATCGGCTTCAGTGTTGAACAAAGAGCGTAACCTGTGAATATCGTAAACATAGAGATGTGGTTTGAGTCGTTTCACTTTTTACGGCCATATTGGTTGCTACTTTTCCTGCCTTTTATTGTGATGGTTTGCTTTCGATGGCAAAAACACGAGCAGGCGAACACCTGGTTGCTTGGGTTACCCTGTCACATAAGAAGAGTGTTGATAATAGGACAGTCTAAATGGCACCGAAATAGGCCGTTGATGGGCCTCACGGTACTCGGTGTGTTAACGGTCATTATCGCGGCTGGGCCTAGTTGGTATCGTCAACCATCTCCCTTTGCCGAAGATTCGACCCCGTTAGTTATTGTCTTAGACGTTTCAAGTTCAATGCAACAGACCGATGTCGCGCCTAACCGATTATTTATGGCCAAACAAAAAATCATTCAGCTGCTTCAACAGCGAAGCAGTGGCAAAGTCTCGTTAGTGGTGTTTTCGGGCAGCGCTCACTTAGCCATGCCACCGACATTAGATAGAGAAGTGTTTCACTCATTATTGGCAGCAATTCAGCCACAGATCATGCCAAGGGAAGGGAAATTTGTAGAGTACACGTTGCCCCTTATCGATGCGGAACTCAATAAGTCCTCAACCTCGGGGTCGGTAATATTGATGACTGACGGGATAAGTACGGCTGGATTGAATCACTTTCAGCGTTATTTCTCGACAAACCAGCATCAATTACTGATTTGGGGAATCGGTAGATCGCACGCCGATAGCACCGTGCCGTTGGAGCGGGAAAAGTTGTCGGCATTAGCGGAAAAGGTAGGAGGGCAATGGACGCCTTTTACCATCGAACATCGAGATGTGGATGCGATAGCGTCTCTGTTAGAGCAACACGCTAAATTTAACGGTGGTGAAAGTGAGCCTTGGTACGACTGGGGGTATCATCTTCTATTTCCTTTAATGTTGTTGTACTTATTGTGGTTTCGTCGTGGTTGGTTAGTGCAATGGGGGCTGGTGGTCGTTATCTGTAGTAGCGTTTACAGCCCTTACAGTTACGCCAGTTTCGGTGAGGTGACGTCGCAGGCATGGCTCAATCTCTGGTTTAGCAAAGATCAGCAAGGACAGCGCCTATTTAGGCAGCAGCACTATGAGCAAGCGGCGAGGGTATTTGAAGATAGTTATTGGAAAGCGATCGCCTTTTACTACGCGGCTGACTATCCAAGTGCTCAGCAGTATTTTTTAAGGATCGATAACGTTGACGCGCAGTTAGGTGCCGCTGCGGCATTAGCTCATCAAAGAGAGTACATTGCGGCGAGATCACTTTATCAACAGATATTGACACGCGAACCTGCCAATGTTGTGGCTCTGCATAATCTCGACCTTATGGTGAGTATCATCGAACACATTAACGATTTCTCTGAGGGGCAGCTTAGTAGTGGTGAGATGGAGAGCAGTCAGGAATTAGGTCAACAACCGCAAACAGCAGAAGGGGTGACACAAGAAGTGGACCCATCGTTATTAATAGAAGAAACACTTAGTGCAAAAGAATTGCTCAGCAATAAGCAGGCTCACGAAAAGTGGATGAAGCGTGTCGATAGTGATTTAGGGGTGTTTCTTGGCTATAAATTTCACCGTCAATTAGAGTTGGGATCAGCCACGAAGACGCTGACAGAGAGCGCCAATGACTGATTTATTGAATATGTGCGCGCGCGTGTTATTGGTTTGGATATTGATGGCAATGGCTGCTCAGTGCCATGGCAATGAGATAGCCAACTTAAATGAATCGGCAAAGGTGATGGTTTCTGCCAAGCTCGCATCCAATCAACCCGTCGCATTACATCAACAAGTGGTGGTTACCGTTGAGGTGGCGACTGATACTTGGTTTACGAAGGGCACAAAAGTCCATCGCTTCGAGGTTGAAAACGCACTGGTCGCAACGCGTAGCGCGTTTGCGGTGAATTCTACCCAGCGGCGCAATGGAAAAACGTATGCCGTCCAACAGTGGGATATTGTGCTGTACCCGCTAGCGACGGGTGAGCTGATTATTCCCAGTATTGTGGTCGAGCTGCAAGTGAAATCGGAGCAATCGAATATCTCAGGTTACCTAACAACCACTCCGATTAAGTTTGAGGTAATCAAACCCTCTGCGTTAATGAACCCGGACAATAGCTGGCTGGTTAGCCCGGATGTCACACTCGAACAAAAGTGGCAGCGTATTTCTTCGTTATCGGATGAAACCGAATTGTTGGTCGGTGATGCCATGATTCGTGAAGTGAGTATCGAAGCGTTACAAACCAGCATTATGTTCATGCCTGATAGGTTGATAAAAGAAGGCGCCAATAACGGTTATCAACGCTATCGTCAGCAGATCACGTTATCAGACTCCGAAAATCGAGGGCTGCATATCGCAAGGTTTAAGCGGCAATATACGTATGTGTTTGAACAGCCGGGTCGCTACACGCTACCCGCGATCGAGCTTTATCAGTGGCATCCCGATACTAATCAAATGCATGTATTAAAACTAGCTCCTATAGAGGTTGTTATTAAGCATACATTTGTCAGTTATGTTCGCAGTTATTGGCGGTGGATAATGACGGTGTTGATAGGACTGGTCTTGTCACTTTGCGCCTTGATTACACTCTGGAAACGCTATCAATGCGCTAAAAGGCAACACAAATTGCCGCTCTTTTGGCTGTACTTGTTAGCTGTAGTGCGGATGGAAGAGGTTGAACTTGAAGTATTACTGTTTAAAAAGCGGCATAGCCAAGGTCACTACCAACTCATGAGTATTTCTGCTGACACTCAATATCATCGATTAATTGCACGAATACAGGTTAAGCGATACGCATCAACAGTAGGTTTGATGGTCACTACTTTGTCGCGATTTGAGTGGCTATGGTTGTGGTGGCTGGTGAGTAATGGTCTTCGAACGCGTTTAGTTCGGGTCTAAGTTCGCGTTTTTAGACGTAGCGTTTAGTCTATTTAAAAACGATGCATTATCGTGTCGTAAAATGACAAGTGCGTGGATTGATTTTTGTTTATGGTGCGATGGCCTATAAAACAAGAAGAGATGATATGAAGAGTGCGACTCACAGTATTCCCCTTATTAGGGCAAATAGTTTGCACGATATAGGGGAGCTTTTTAAGGAGCAAAATCCTGACATTCACGCTCTGATTGCAAGTATCAGCGCTCCATTGGATGTTCAACAATGCCATCAAGATTTCCTACCTGAAGCGACACTACGTAGTCTTATCAGGGTCTTCGGAGAAAGTTGCTCGCCACAAGCGTTCATCATAGCCATACAACACGCTTGTAAGACGCGCTATATCCCCAGCGTGATCGCGCAGCTAAGCCAATATGGGCCGATGACGGTTAGGTCAGCGCTGGAACAATTTAATGAAATCATTAGTGACCACTCAAGTGGTGCCGAACTATCCCTCAAGCACTTTAATGGGGATGACTGGTTTGTTCGTGATAAAGAGGGCGTGTGTGAAGATTGGTTTAAATATGCGGAAGTGTTCTCAGTCATCTTTATGGATGAGTTGGTATCAGCGTTATCCGGACGTCGCCATTGGAATACATACGTGACATTAAGAAGCTCAGACATGGGATCCTTTATTACCTGTCCACAGCTGGCTCATATCCAATTTTTTACGCATCGCTCTGTAACAGGCATCCGTTTAGATGCGTCTATTCTGAATACCGACGCCTTGCTACATCGCTATCCTTCGAACCATGCCGCGCAAGTACTCCGCCCAATACCCATTCAGTTTGTTCCTGCCTTTAAACAGTCACTGCAACCTTATGTACGTATGGGTAAGCTGCCGCTGTCACAAGCATCAAGGATTTTATGCTTACATACCCGAACCATTCAAAGACGTCTGCATGCCGTGGGCCTGACATACCGTGATGTTATTGAAGAAATCGTTCTTGAGCGTGCACAAGATCTGTTGCTCAACTCTTGCTTATCCATAACGGCGATCGCCGCGAATATGGGGTATGGTGACTCTGCTAATTTTACTCGATTTTTCAAACGGAAAATGGCCATGACGCCTTCCCAATATCGGTGTCAAAAGAGCGCTAAAGCGGGCGTTATTCGGGATAGAAGATAAGATTGAGCTGGTGGCACGAAATGACAATTTTCCTCACGTTGAATTCCATATTATGAAGACACACAACGCAAAGAGAGAAATTATCATGACACATCGCTTTAATGAATATCGTTCACCACTTGAGCAATCGCTAAAACATTCGGTTTCTTACTTAGAGTCTTTGGCAGACAGACCGGTAGATAAAGGGACGAGTTCACAAGCATTACGGACGGCAATTGGTGGACGTTTGCCATTAAAACCGACTGACCCATCACAAGTCATCGATGACATGGTGAAGAATGTTGATGCAGGACTTATCGCGTCAGGCGGTGCTCGCTTCTTTGGCTATGCGATCGGCAGTTCATTTCCTGCATCACTCGCTGCAGATTGGCTCGTGAGCGCATGGGATCAGAACGTGCCGTATTATGTGTCGAGCCCAGCAATGTCAGTGGTAGAAGAAACAGCAGCAGACTGGATGGTTGAGTTACTGGGGTTAAGCCAAGGCACCGCGGTAGGCTTTACCTCTGGTGCACAAGAAGCCATTTATACCGGATTAATTACGGCTCGAAATACCTTACTTGAACGAGCTGGCTGGGATGTGGCGACACAAGGTCTTTTTGATGCGCCAAGGATCAATGTGGTCGTGAGCGACCAAATTCACTCTACCATCAAACGCGCGCTTTCTATGATTGGCATTGGTTTGGAAACCATTATCACAGTGCCGACGGATGATAATTTGCGGATTATTCCAGATAATCTCACTGAAACTATCGGGCTGCTAGAAGGGCCAACCCTCGTATGCGCACAAGCAGGGTGTATAGATTCGGGCGCATTTGACCCGTTTAATGAACTGGCTGATGCAGTAGAAGCGCACGGTAACGCTTGGCTACATGTTGATGGCGCGATTGGATTATGGGCAGCAGCAAGCGATAAACAAAAACACTTGCTCGCGGGTATCGAACGCGCTGACTCTATTGATACCGATGGACATAAGTGGTTCAACATGCCTTATGACAGCGGCATGATTGTCGTAAAAGATGCGGCGGCGTTGTCTAAAGCAATGGGCGGCAGCAATATGGGTGATTACCTCAATGATGCGATGGACAAACCTGATCGTAATGCGATTAATTTTGGTATTTCTGCGTCTCGACGTGCTCGTGGTGTGCCGGTTTACGCGGCGTTTAAATCACTTGGCAAGGAAGGAATCGTTGAGCATATTGACCACTGTACCGATTTAGCAAAACGTATGGCGAACACACTGGCAGACATAGATGGGATTACCATTCTCAATGATGTGGTGTCTAACCGATTCTCTGCCCAGTTTGGTCATGGCGATGACGAGTATCGTAATGAACTCACCGCGCGTGTGGTCCATAGGTTGCAAGAAGAAGGCACGTTATACCCGTCAACATCTGGATATAAAGGGCTGAAAACCATGTTATTTTCTGTCTTGAGCTGTCATACCTCTGTCGCCGATATTGATTTGTCGGCAGAAAAAATTATTGAAGCCTACTTAACGGAACAAGAGTGCATGAAGGGTTCGATACGTGGGTAAAATGATACGTTGTTAGATAAAATTAAAAGCCCCAACGCTAGGTTGGGGCGTTTGTGTATCGATGATGGCACATAGCAACGATTAGTCGATTACGCCTGCGCGTCTGGTTTGGTTCCTTTTACTTTTTCGCGCATAGACTGAAGCATCACGTAAAAGACTGGCACCAAACACGTACCGACGATAGTGGCGGCAATCATGCCACCCATTACTGCGTAGCCCAAGGAAACGCGGCTTGCAGCGCCAGCACCTGTCGCAATAACAAGTGGGATCACCCCAAGAATGAACGAGAACGCCGTCATGAGTACCGCTCTAAAGCGCAATCGAGCGGCTTTCACCGCAGCATCCTTGATACTCATACCTCCTTCTCTCAATTGCTTGGCGAACTCCACAATCAAAATTGCGTTTTTACAAGCAAGTCCAATCAGCAGTACCAGACCAATTTGAGTGTAAAGGTTGATATCTGAGCCCATAATCCAGATGTAAACAAAGGCGCCTAATATGGCAACCGGGACAGCTAACATAACGGAAACGGGTACTGTCCAGCTCTCATATTGCGCCACTAAGAATAGGTAGGTGAATATGAGTGCCAAACTAAAGATAAACGGGGCGAGATTTCCTGCTTTGAGTTCTTGGTATGTTTGCCCAGACCATTCATAGGTATAGCCGTTAGGGAAGGTCGTATCGGCAATACGTTTTACTGCTTCAATGGCTTGCCCAGAACTATACCCTGGGGCTGGGAAGGCATTCACTTTTACTGCGCCATAAAGGTTAAATTGGTTTATATACTCGGGTCCAAGTTTGGGTTCAACGGTAACCAGAGTATTGAGTGGCACCATATCCCCATCCTTATTGCGAATATAGAACTGAGCGATATCGAGTTCAGAATTTCTAAATTCGGTTTCAGCTTGCATGTTGACTCTAAATACTTTCCCAAAACGGTTAAAGTCATTGACATACATAGAGCCAAGCATGGTTTGCAATGTGGTAAATATACTGCTTAGTTGGACGCCTTGAACTTTGGCTTTTTGTCGATCCACATCAACAAATAGCTGAGGTACATCCGCTTGATAGGTGCTAAACGCAGCGGTGAGTTCTGGCTCTGTTGTCGCTTCAATAGACGTTGCTCGCATGACGCTTGCTAAGCTTGCAGGTGAACGGCCTAATGTATCTTGAATATAGAACTCAACACCCGACACCGTACCAACACCCGGTAGGGCAGGAAGCGAAAACCCAACTGCCTGAGCTTCACTATAACGAGCAAGGACGCCATTAGCACGCTGAACGATCTGTGACTCAACCAGTGATGGGTCTTGTCGCTCATCCCAGTGAGAGAGGATCACCACCATTAAACCTGCATTCGAAGAGACAGCACCTGAAATGATGGAATAACCACTTGCAGAAATAACGTTCGTTACACCTTCTATTTGGTTAAGGTCATCCACCATTTTGGTCATGACTTCTTTGGTTCGGTTTATGGACGCCCCGTTTGGTAGTTGTACGTCAACGAAAAACGCTTTTTTGTCTTCGGTGGGTACAAAACCTGATGGTAAAGAAGTGGCAAGTAGCCCGGTCGCTCCAATTAGCAGAGCGTATACCACCCCAACTAACATCAGTTTACGAACCATGCCGGATACGAAGCCCGTATACTTATCGGTTGCCTTGTCAAACACCTTGTTAAATTTGGCGTGGAACCCTGACTCATGATTTTTGGGCGGGCGCAATAAAGACGCACACAGCGCAGGGCTGAGCGTCAGTGCGTTGACCGAAGAAATTAATACCGCAATACAAATAGTAATGGAAAATTGTGCATACATTTGTCCGGTAATGCCCGGCATGACCGCTGTCGGAGCAAACACCGCAAGCAAAACTAGTGTTGTGGCGACAACCGGTCCAGTCACTTCTTGCATTGATTTTGTCGTTGCATCGACAGCATTTAACCCTTCATCTTGCATGAGGCGAGTGGTGTTTTCGACCACAACAATAGCATCATCTACCACAATACCGATGGCGAGAATCAGTGCGAAAAGTGACACAGTGTTGATGCTCATACCCGTCGCAAGTAGGAAGGCGAAGGTACCAATGAGCGATACGGGAATCGCAATCGCAGGAACCAAGGTTTGCCGAATATCTTGCAAGAATATATAGACAACAAAGATAACTAACGATACTGCGATGAGCAGAGTCTCGATCATCTCATCAATAGAGGTTTCGACGAACTGGGTTGTGTCATAGAGAACCTTGTAATCCATATCTTCTGGAAACTGTTCTCGCAATCGTGACAATTCTTCATGAACGCCTTTGGCAACTTCTAACGCGTTAGCGCCACTGGCTTGGTAGATGAACAAAAGCGCTGAGGCTTTGTTATCGAGCATGGCTTCGGCATCGTAACTTGCTGCACCGAGCTCAATTCTTGATACGTCTTTTAGGTAGACGGCGCTGCCATCTGGATTGGAGCGAATAATGATTTCTTCAAATTCTTCTGGATGACTCAAGCGTCCTTTGGTTGAAAGGGTGTATTGGAACTGCTGATCCCTTGGTACTGGAGCTGCCCCAATTCGTCCCGCAGCAACTTGTATATTTTGCTCTTGAATGGCAGCAATGGCTTCTTCTACCGTAATATTTAGGCTTGCCATACGAGTAGGGTTGAGCCAAATACGCATCGAATAATCCATACCACCGATAATACTGACTTTTGAAACGCCATTAACACGGGCAAGGTTGTCCTTAATATTGATGCCCATATAGTTATTGAGAAATAGATTGTCGAGTGATTCGTTGGGAGACACTAGGTTTAGCATCATTAGGATGTTCGGGTCTTGTTTCTCAACTTTGACACCGTTTCGTTGAACCTCGGACGGCAGTCGAGGCATGGCTTGCTGCACTCGGTTTTGCACGTTGACCTGAGCCATATCGACATTACTGCCGACTTCAAAGGTTACACTCAAGTTGTAGCTGCCATCGTTAGCGCCTTTGGACTCCATGTAAATCATGTTTTCCACGCCATTCACTTCCGCTTCAATCACTTTTGCGACCGTATCGGCGACGACTTCGGCGCTTGCTCCAGGATAGGAGGTGGTGACTGATACCATCGGAGGAGAAATGTTAGGAAACTCCGCGACCGGTAATACCGGAATAGAGAGCAAACCCGATAAAGTCAAAACGATTGAAATTACAAACGCAAACTTGGGGCGATGTATGAAGAACTTACTGATCATAGTGGTTCCTTCCTACTTGTCTTCAGAGAACGGTTGCACGGTGTCCATTTCGTGCTCGACTTCGGCGCCTATTCTGGCTTTTTGCAAGCCTTCAGTAATGATGAGTTCACCTTTTTCTAGACCTTTTTCTACCTCCCAATCAATACCATAGCGTTTTCCGAGTTCAACATTTTTGCGCTTAACGATACTGTCTTTATCGACGGTAAGAATATATCGCCCTTGCTGATCTTCTTGCACCGCTTTTTGAGGAACCAGCATGACTTCTTCAACGGCAGGTGCTTCGATAATCGCGGTCACATAAAGCCCGGGAACGATGATATGTTCTTTGTTAGCAAGCTCAGCGCGTACAGCTAACGTGCCCGTGCTTGCATCAACACGGTTATCAATAAAGTCAATCATGCCGACTTCATCAAACATGCTGCCATCGGGAAAGCGCAATTTAATGGGGAGGTCTTCGATTTTATAATTTGAAGTAGATGACTTGTGCGCGCGTTGCGCGTTAATTAGCACTTTTTCAGGAAGCTGAAAGTTGACCCAAATTGGCTCCATCTGTACAAGATTCACTAACTCCGTTTGATCGGGGATGATTAAGTCACCAAGAAAGACTTCGGCACGACCAATTCGTCCACTAAACGGCGCGTAGATTTTAGTGTAGCCAAGTTCTAATTTTGCGTTGTCTAATTCGGCGTTAGCGCTTTGCAGTGCCGCGGCAGTTTGTAGTTTTTTCGATAAAAGATTGTCGTAATCGGATTGGCTAATGTATTTATCTTGTATTAACCCTTCACCCCGTTTGAAATTCCTAACCGCCGTGTCGTAAGCGGCACGAGATTGTGCAACCAAGGCTTTCGCCGCTTTCAATGCCGCTTGGTATTGCTCAGGATCAATTTCAAATAACAGTTGGTCTTTTTCAACGTTACTGCCTTCTTCAAAGTTGGTTTTAAGTAAATTACCACGAATTTTTGCCTTAATTTGGATATCTTGCGTGGCTTCTGTACGCCCAACAAACTCTTCGGTTGGCGTAATTTCTTTAACGATGACTTCGAGTACTTTTACGCTCGGTTTAACCGCCTCTGGAGCGGGAGGGGCTGTGTCACAACCAACAAGAATAACAATAGGTATAAAAAGGGCAGAGACTCGAGTAACGAAACGCTTGGCGCTTGGAATGTAAGACATAAACAATCCTTTGTTTGTAATTAGTTAGATAGTTATCAATTAAGTCTATATCACGATGAGAAAAAGGCAGGCTCATTTTGCGCGTAATAACCCATATTTGTTAATAAGTTACGTAATAAAGGAGTGCAACGTGATGCGGATGGTTGGATAGTTAATATTTTTAGTTGTGTTGGGGTTAGGTAAAGAGGAGAGCAATCATGAGTTTAGCTTGATTGGTTGACTTGAGCATCATTAGGATTACCCCCGGAAGGGTAAGGGTGTCGTTGATATAACGGGGCGACTTGCGTGCCATTCAAACTAGGGTGACGAGGTTATTCGCGATATCGAGGACTAACGAGATAGGGGATTAGCTACGATTTGCAACGGAATCACGGGTGATGAGTCTTCCTGTTGTCAGCGGTTTTGTGGCGATAACACGATCATTTAAGCATGCATCCAGTTGATCCATCGCGTCATCGACAATTTGTTGGGAAGGGTAACTAATACACGTCAGCGGAGGATTAAGTTGGCTTGCTAATTGAGAGTCCTCTAAAGAAATGATGGAGACTTCATTCGGTGTCGCAAGATTAAAGTTACGCAATAAATTCATAGCCACGGCCGCTTGGCTGTCACGCATCACAACGATAGCGGTAAAGGGGTGGTAGCTGTTAAGTAGTGACATTATGGCTTGTTCACTATTACCATTTGCACTGACAATTAGTTGGCGATTGATAGGCATTGATGAGTTTTGTAATGAGGTTTTATAACCGTCGAGGACTTGCTGTGATGCACTTCCTTCGTCATCCACAATGATTGCAATACTAGTGTGACCTTTACTGGACAAATAGCGACAAGCGCTTTCTGCCGCGAAGCGGTAATCATAGCCAATTGCGGCTTGGGCGTTAGATACAGCACCATCGATCGCGATGATGTTTTTGTCTTGAAGAGTAGAAAGATCACCGCCGAGAGTAATGATTGCATCGCAATGACGTTGGTTTAGCTCATCAATACAGCGTAACTGTTCTTCTGCCGATTCTGAAAATTGAACCAGCATGTGTTTACCTTTTGCTTTTAGTGCTTTGGCTAGAATAGGGAGGTAAGTTGACACTTGTCCTGCATCATTAGAGGAAAGTATTACTCCGATATAGTCAGAACGCTGATTCGCGAGTGTCTGTGCTGCAGCATTGGGACGATAGTTAAGTTCTTCTGCAGCGCGCAATACCGCTTCTCTACTTTCGGCTTTTACACCACGACTACCACTCATTACCCGCGATACGGTCGCTTTGGAAACGTTGGCTAGTAGAGAAACATCGGTGATTGTCGCCATTAAATTACCCTTTTTTCTATCAAATTTCATAGTTTGGGCAATCGGTTCCCAACAGTTTCGTTATTGTACTCTTTTACCGAGGAGTATCTCAAGTGTTGAAATCGGTAATTGTTTGATTCGAAAAGGCCACTTGTTATGGGTTGAGCAAGGTTACCTTGATCGATTTTGGGTAAAACTTGCAACGCGCCATAACAAGTGGAAAGACACCGTCATGCTGCTGAGCGGTATCGTTGAGCATAAATAGGTTTATGGCAATAAAGGGGGTGGGCGCTACCTGCTATTTAGCTTCGATTTTTTTATGCAAATCAATCATTTCAGTGACAAGCTCTTTTGCTAGCATCGAGGTCATTAAGTGATCTTGGGCATGAACCATAATTAATGTCATTTTGGTTTTGCCTGTCCCCTCATCTGCTTCAATTAATTTTGTTTGCACAAGGTGCGCTTGGTTGGCGAATTCTTGTGCTTCTTTTAACAGGCCATCGGCTTCAGTAAACTCGCCTTTTTTGGCGTGTCGTAGGGCTTCGTAACACAAGCTACGCGATTGCCCTGCGTTGATGATGATGCCCATAACTTGTTCTTCTAGATCCATATTGTCCATGTTGCAAACCTTAATTGTTTTGTTCTTGATAGTGCGGAAGACGGTGCCACCGCACTAGAGTTTATCGGTAAAGAAGTGAAATTTAGCGCTGATTAAAAGCCATTGTTTTGTGAGACTTGCGCATACCATTCACCGCTCTTTTTCACTGAGCGCTTTTGAGTTTTAAGATCAAGTTGGTAGAAACCGTAGCGGTTTTTATAGGCGTTCGCCCAAGACCAGTTGTCGATGAAGGTCCAAAGGTGGTAACCGAAACATGCCGAACCTTCTTCAATACCTTGATGTAACCACTCTAGGTGACCTCGGATAAAGTTAATGCGGTAGTCGTCTTGGATTTGACCATCGACTAGGAATTTCTCTTCGCCCTCAACGCCCATGCCGTTTTCTGATATGTAGCAAGGCAAGTTACCGTAGTTTTCACGTAAGTTAGTAAGGATGTCATAGACGCCTTTTTCGTAAATTTCCCAGCCACGATGAGGGTTCATTTTGCGCCCTGGCATTTCGTAGTAATCAAAGAAGTGCTCTGGCATAAATGGGGCGTCAGGGTGAACAGCATTGTCGCGCGCTTTCACACGTCGTGGCTGGTAATAGTTCACGCCAAGTACATCAATCTTACCTTTTGCAATTAGCTCACAATCACCCGGTTCAACGATTGGCATTTGCTCGTGTTGCGCTAATAACTCAATTAACTCTTGAGGGTATTCACCTTTTACACAAGGGTCTAAGAAACTACGATTGAACAGCAGATCACAAACGTTTGATGCTTTCAGATCGGCGGGGTTTTGCGAGCGTGGGTAAGAAGGCGTTAGGTTTAAAATGATACCTATTTGACCATCACAGTTCATCGTTCGGTATTTATCAACGGCTTTAGCGTGTGCAAGAACGGTGTGATAAGCAACGGTTGCAGCGCGTTTAAAATCAACAACATTAGGGTAGTGGAAGTCGTATAGGTATCCGCCTTCAACGGGTACAATCGGTTCGTTAAAGGTAAACCAACTTTTCACTCTGTCGCCGAATAGCTTAAAGCAGACTTCGGCAAAGTGAGCATAGGCATCCAACACTTCACGGTTTTCAAATCCACCGATGTTTTGCATCGCAAGTGGCATATCAAAGTGATAAAGACAAATGAAAGGTTCGATGTTTTTGGAAATGAGTTCGTTGATGACATTGTTATAAAAGTCGACGGCCTCTTGGTTAACCTCACCTGCTCCATCAGGGATCAGGCGTGACCAAGAAATAGAGGTTCTAAAGCTATTGTGGCCAATATCCTTCATCAACTGAATATCAGCTTTGTAGTTGTTATAAAACGTTGACGCATCCGTCGATGAAACGTCGTTGTGGAATCGATTTGGTTGCTCTTTGTACCAGTGATCCCAAATGCTTTCCCCTTTGCCACCTTCAAATGATGCGCCTTCGGTTTGAGTAGAAGACGCTGCGCTGCCCCAGCGAAAGTTTCTTGGAAATGAATAGTTCATGATGCGTGTCCTTTGAGAAGGGCAAGTGATTTGCCCTTATTTGAGTCGTATTAATTCAAGTCAATCAGGTTATGCTGCAACAGGTTGAGCGTCTGATTCGGGCTGTTTCTCTTGGTCTCTTGCTTCTTGGTCAAGCAATGTTTTTTCATACGCTTTTAAGAAAGGTAGATACATGATTGCGGACATAGCCATACACATGAAGCACAAGATGACAGGACTGAAGGCCCAGTTTGCCGCCCAAGATGCACCGATTGGTCCTGGTGTTGTCCACGGTGTTAGGGATACAACACGCTCTACGAGGCCAAAGTCTAAAGCAAACCATGCAAGCGTAGCGTTAATCATTGGCACCAAAATGAACGGTAGAAAGAACACGGGGTTCATGATGATTGGCGCACCGAATAAGATAGGCTCATTGATGTTAAACATTGAAGGCACACTGCCCAGTTTACCTATTGTTCTTAGGTGGACCGCTTTGCTACGCATTAATAAGAACGCAAGTGGTAAGGTTGAACCTACGCCACCAATTAGGAGGTAGTGATCCCAAAAACCTTGCACAAAAATATGTGGAATCGCTTCGCCAGCGGCCATTGCAGCTTGGTTTACTGATAAATTGGCCATCCAAAATGGATTCATGATGCCAGTGACAATTAGTGCGCCGTGGATGCCTGCAAACCAAAGAATTTGGCAAACCAACACCGCTAATAAAAGTGCGGGTAATGAATCTGATGCCGCAACAAGCGGTTGAATAAGAGACATGATCGCTTCTGGGATAATCATGCCTGTTTGAGCTTCAATAAAGAGGTTCAATGGATGCAGCGTTAAGATGATAGCAAGCACAGGGATCAATATTTCAAATGAGCGCGCCACACCTGTTGGTACCTCAGGAGGAAGCTTGATTGTAATATTGTTTCGCTTCAAAAAGGCATAGAATTCAGTAGCATAGATGGCGGTGATGATTGATGTGAATATGCCTTGGCCAGAGAAGTACTGCATAGAAATCGTGCCGTCTTGGACGGGGGCGGCCACCAGCAAGAACGCCATTAATGCTAATAATCCGGTGGTAACAGGATCCAGGTTGTGGTGTCTTGCCAGACTCGAGCCTATTCCGACGGATATGAATACGGTCATTATTCCCATACTCAGGTTAAACGGAAGAATCAGATGTTCGCGATAAGTATCTGAAAAGCTTAGCCAGGCCTGTGCGAATCCAAAGGTCGTATCCGGCGAAAAAGGAGGAAAGATAAATACCAGCATGAATGAACCAACAATCATGAAGGGTAGGGCGGCGATAAAGCCGTCGCGAATAGAGGTTACGTATTTTTGCTGACCAATTTTACCCGCAACAGGCGTGACCTTTTGCTCTATTATATTGACCATTCTATCGTATATAGCGCTCATTATTTTGTCTCTTCTGTTTGAACGTTAAAGGGATAAGAGGATGTGTTGCGCCCGCACTTCCGGTGTTTCATCGGGCGCATTGGTATCGGCTAGTCGATTAATTCCAAAGCGAAATCAAGAACTTTGTCGCCTTTCTGCATGCCGTAGTCCATCATGTTGATAGGCTCTACCTTGATACCAAATTCATCGGCCACTTTTTGTAAATCACCTTGCATATATTTCACTTGTGGTCCTAGCAGTACGACTTGGTATTGCCCTACATTGGCACTAAATTCACTGGCACCAAATGCCTTAATATCCGCTTCAATACCGCGCTCTTGTGCAGAGGCTTCCATTTTTTTTACTAGCATTGATGTAGACATACCAGCAGAGCAGCAAAGCATAATTTTTTTCATTTTTGTTATTCCTAAGTCTTGAGTTCCTTTTTACTATGCTCCTTTGGAAATGATTTGGAAACCGGTTTCCAAATTATTTCCAAGTGCGTGTGAAAACGATCACTAGAAACGGAAAAGAGGCTTACTATTTCGTGATGAAGTTAACGAAATAGCGCGTAATGTCCGATAAATATTGCGGTAAATGGCGTTAAAGTAAGATCGTGTAGAGGAAAGCTCTGAGATTGTAGGCGTGCGTCAGTTCAGCCATGATTTAATGATGGTTTACATATTTATGTGTCCAATGCATCAAAATTGGACTAACGGTTTCCATGAGGCGTGAATGTTGCGGTATTCTGCTGTCACTCCAAGGGATGGAACTTAACAATGAACTATTCAATCATGAGGGTCTTTGCTTCTCAAGTGGAGGAGATAATGAACCCTATCGCTAAGCTACTTACGCGTAGCCAACACTTGATGGCGCTACGAGATGGGTTTCAGCTTGCGATGCCGTTTATTTTTGTTGGGTGCTTTTTTGTGCCAATCATCTTTCCTCCATTCGCGAATGCGGAGTCGGCAATTTCTGTGTGGTGGCTGGATATTGCTAACATACTCAGGCCAATATTATTGCCAACGTATCAACTGACTCTTGGTGTGGTTGGATTAATCGTCTCTTTTGGCGTCTCTGCGAGCCTGGCAAAACACTATCAGTTACCGGAACGCCTTAGTGGTTTAACCGGGTGTGTTGCATTTTTAATGCTGGTTGGCTTTTATGATTTAGAGGCCGCCGATATTCGCTACCTTGGAGGGGCCGGAATTTTTTCTGCTTTGATTGCAGGCATATATTCCGTTGAAATCGTTCGCTTTTTTATTCTTCGAGGTTGGTATATTAAAATGCCAGAAGACGTACCTATTTTAACGGTACAGAGCTTCAAATTGATGGTGCCCATCTTTGTTGTTGTTATCACTTTATCGATATTCAATGTTTGGATTGAACGCCAATTTGGGGTTCATTTCCCGCAACTTATCGAAGCGGTATTTCGACCACTTGTTTTAGCTTCAGATAGTCTCGCCGCCGTATTGATCTCAATATTAGTCTGTCAGCTATTATGGTTTGTTGGCATTCATGGCGCGCTTATTGTTACTGGTATTATGAATCCTTTCTGGATGTCTAATTTACTTGAAAACCAGCAAGCCATTCAGTCTGGAGCCGACGTTATTCCACATATTTACCTTCCAGCATTTTGGGACTTCTTTGTTTTAATTGGAGGGGTAGGCTCAACACTTCCTTTGGTTTACTTAGCGATAAAAAGTCGTTCGAATCAGTTAAAGTCTGTCGGAAAAGTGGGGCTAATTCCGTCGATATTTAATATCAATGAACCTATCTTATTTGGCTTCCCTATTATTCTTAACCCGCTGTTTTTAATCCCCTTTATTATGGTGCCTATGATTAATGCCACGATTGCTTGGTTTTTAACTTCAGCCGGAATCTTGGATCGCATCGTTATCATGTTTCCTTGGTCGGTTCCCGCGCCGATCGGCGCGGCATGGGCGGCAAATGGCAGTATTATTAATGCTTGTATGGTGGGCTTTGCCATGATTAATGCTTACTTTTTATACCTGCCGTTTTTTAGAGCCCATGAAAATATATTGATGGAGCAAGAGGCAGAGCGAGCAGAACAGTTACGTCGCTATCAAGATAGCGTAACGTAATGAGCGTAGGGACGTGATTTTAGCCGTCGCTTTCGCTGAGAGATGATATTTTTACTAATAAGGTAGACAATTCGCGGTTGTATAAGAAATGAACTATACGTTGTATGCAGGATGCATAATAACGGATAGGGGTTTCTATGATAGAGAAGTATGGCATTAAGCGTCACTTGGCGATTGTTACTGTTGCTTTAATGGGAGCGACGAGTGCGATAGCTGCTGACAAACCAAATATTCTAGTGATATGGGGCGATGATATTGGGCAATCGAATGTTAGCGCCTACACGTTTGGTTTGATGGGTTACAAAACGCCCAATATTGATAGCATAGCCAAAGAAGGGATGATGTTTACCGATTACTACGCCGAGCAGTCATGTACCGCGGGTCGTTCAACGTTTATCACAGGGCAAAGCGTATTAAGGACGGGGTTAAGTAAAGTAGGGCTTCCTGGGGCGGACATCGGCCTTCAGGCAGAAGATGCCACCATCGCAGAACTACTAAAACCGATGGGATACATGACGGGGCAATTTGGTAAAAACCACTTGGGTGACAAAGATGAGTTTTTGCCTACAGCGCATGGCTTTGATGAGTTTTTTGGCAATCTTTATCATTTAAACGCTGAGGAAGAGCCAGAGAACATTGATTACCCGAAAGATCCTGAATTTCGTAAAAAATTTGGACCTCGTGGGGTTATTAAATCATCCGCTGATGGCAAGATTGAAGATACCGGTCCTTTAACCCGCAAACGTATGGAAACCGTTGACGAAGAAACGCTAGAGGTAGCTTTGGACTTTATGGCGCGTGCCGTGAAAGCGGATAAACCGTTCTTTGTCTGGTGGAATGCGACGCGAATGCATTTTAGAACTCACGTTAAAGAAGACAATTTAGGTAAAACTGGTATCAGCTATTATGCGGATGCGATGGTTGAACACGATAGCCAAGTAGGCGAACTACTTAAGCAAGTAGATGACCTTGGGATTAAAGATAACACCATTGTTTTCTATTCAACCGATAATGGCCCCCATATGAATTCTTGGCCGGATGCTGGTGCGACTCCGTTCCGTGGTGAAAAGAATACCAACTGGGAAGGGGCGTATCGGGTGCCAGCGATGGTTCGTTGGCCGGGTAAAATTGAAGCGGGTACGGTCTCCAATGAAATCATGCATCATATGGATTGGATGCCGACATTCCTTGCCGCGGCAGGTGATGACCAAATCAAAGAGAAATTGCTGAAGGGTCACCAAGCGGGCAATAAAACCTTTAAAGTCCACTTGGATGGTTATAACTTTTTACCTTATTTAACCGGAGAAGAGGAGAAAGGCCGCCGTTCTGAAATCTTCTATTTCACTGATGATGGCGATCTCGCGGCGCTGCGTTATAACCATTGGAAAGCGGTGTTCATGGAGCAGCGAGCTACAGGTACCATGAAAATATGGGCAGAACCGTTTGTGACACTGCGTTTACCCAAGTTGTTTAACTTACGTATGGACCCATATGAGACGGCAGATATTACCTCAAACACTTATTATGACTGGTTGCTTGACCATGCATATATGTTCGTCCCAGCTCAGGCGTATGTAGGTGAGTTTTTACAAACCTTCAAAGAGTTTCCTCCTCGCCAAAAGGCGGCAAGCTTTAGCTTGGATCAGGTAATGGACAAGCTACAAGAATCGCCCAATAAATAACGGGTAGATGGGGGTTAAGAATAGAAAGAGCTCAATAGAGCTCTTTTTTTGATTCAGTCATTCATTTCAATCAAAAGTTGTTTAATTAAAAGTTGTTTAATTACTTGTCTAGTAAAGAAAAAGTGTCCTATCTTTCAGCGTAGGAGTGAAAGAAACTTACGTTTGTTCCTTCTGTGAAGCGTCGCGATAGATAACAAGGAAGGTTATGAAGAAGTGCGGTTGTAAAGTTTTGGTGGGCCTTTTTATAGTCAGAACGCTTGGGCTTATGTTGCTATTGATGTCGCTATTGATGTCGCCCAATGTTCTGGCACAGCAGGGTGTCCCATTGGCGCTTCAAGCGGAGTTTGTAGGGAGTGAGGCGTGTGCTGATTGCCACCAACAAGCGACGCAAGCATGGCAGGGCTCTCATCATGATATGGCAATGAAGCATGCTGATAACGAGAGTGTGCTTGGAGACTTTGACGATCAGACGATTCAGCATCAAGGAAAGAGCAACCGTTTTTTTCGTAAAGGCGATGAGTTTTGGGTCAACATTGAGGGTCCTGATGGCCAGTTCCATGACTATCAAATTCACTATACCTTTGCCTTTGAGCCGTTACAGCAATATATGGTGCGGTTTGACGATGGTCGTGTACAGCTTATCCCCTTTGCTTGGGATTCGAGAGCGAAAACAGAAGGGGGACAACGCTGGTTCCACTTATATCCAGATATGACACCCACAGACGAATTCTACTGGATGAACGCCGGACAGAATTGGAACTTTATGTGTGCCGATTGCCATTCCACCAATCTACAAAAGAACTATGAACCTGCGACAAATACCTATAATACGAGTTGGTCGGAGATTAATGTAGGATGCGAAGCCTGCCATGGAGCGGCGAGTAAACATATAACGTTGGCGAACACCGCAAGAAAAACACCAGAAACGTTAATTCCGAAGCATTTTGGGTTTGATCGTGATCTGTCCAAACCGGTAAAAGAATGGGTCTACCAGCAAGGCAGCAAAACGTTACAGCCAAAAGAGATGGTGGCGACAAATCAGCTTCAAACGTGCGCGCAATGCCACAGTCGTCGTACACAATTGAATGAAAGCGGTGACCATGTCAATGGGTCGTTTTTTGATCGCTATCGTCTCAGCTTAATCTCTGCTGAGCTCTATCACTCAGATGGGCAGATATACGATGAAGATTACGTCTATGGTTCATTTTTGCAGTCTGCGATGGCGAAAAAAGGCGTCACTTGTACCAATTGCCACGATCCACATAGTGCCAAATTAACGATTCCGGAAGAAGCGGTGTGCAGCCAGTGTCACAGTGCGGTTGAATACACTCCAGAAAAACACACCTTTCATGTGGCAAACAGTGAAGCATCCAAGTGCACCACCTGCCATATGCCGGAAACCACATACATGCAGGTTGACCCGCGTCGAGATCATTCCTGGCATGTCCCAAGAGCTGATTTAAGTCAGCATACCAAGACACCAAACGTGTGCACACAATGCCATGATGATAAAACGGATCAATGGGCTGATGAGAAGATCGGGGAATGGTTCCCTAATTCGCGCTATCGGAATCAGCAGCATTTTTCTGTTGCTTTTTATGCCGATACGATAGGGCATCAAGCCGCACCAGATGCATTGGCATACGTTGCCCAAGATGGGACGTTAAGTGACATTATTCGAGCCTCGTCTTTGGAGCGAATGAGCGGCAACAGCGGTAAGAACACACTTATCGCACTGGGTCGCGCCGTCAAACATGACAATGAGATGATTCGCCTTGGCGCGATTGCGGGCTCATCTGGGTACAGTGGCGTAGACCGATGGCAAATTTTAAGTCCTTTGTTAGTTGATCCCGTGTTATCTGTACGCGCAGAGGCGGCGAGTGCGTTAGTGCGCTATTGGCGAGAGCTTAATCCAATGCAAAAACAGGCATTGAGACAACCACTGAATGATTACATTGCAATCCAAGAGTTCAATGCTGACAGAGGGTTTGGCCGCACGAATCTAGGCAACGTATATCGAGATATTGGAGAGATAGATAAAGCCATTAACTACTATTTAGCAGCCATGGAAATAGAGCCATATTTTGAAAATAGTTATGTTAATTTGGCAGACTTGTATAGAGCGCAAGGCGATGAAAGAACCGCGTTAATAACGTTAAAGCAGGGGATAGCAGCGCAACCTCAATCAAGTGTTTTGCCATATAGTGCAGGGCTAGCTCTGTTGAGACAAAAAGACTATGTCGAAGCAAGACAGTATTTACACAAAGCCGCCAAGCAAGCCAGTAGCAATTCGCAATATTGGTATGTCTATGGGTTGTCTCTCGAATCTGTAGATGTACTGGCTTCGGGGCAGGCACTTAATAAAGCGTATCGATTAAGTGGCAACCCTCAACATCTGTATGCGCAGTGCGAGGTATTAGCGAGGAACAACCAACAAGGTGCACTAGCCGAAGCGATCGAGCAATGCTTCAATGAACTCAGTGCCGTTGTTCCTTCTGCTGTTGTTGAGCAATTGAAAGCGAAGTCGCAGAGTAAGTGAGGAGCTTCCACAAGAGGGAAGATGGCAAACTTCCTCTATAATTTCCTAATGATTTCAGGTGAAACTATTGGTATCTGGTATAGTCTCCTGGTTTTTTAGAATGAAATGATGTAGTTATGCGCATTGTTGAGGGTGAGTTCGTGTTAGACAACCATATTCGGAATTATATTTCACAAAAGTTATCGGCGGTGGGTATTCATAGCGACCCATATGGTATTGAGTTGACCTCAGTATTTATATTGGCGAGCCTTGCCGTATCGGCCATCTTTTATCTGGTGATACATCATTTAATAGTACGGTCGGTAAAAAACGTGCTGCAAAAAACCAACCCCTCATTGAATGACAGTTTAACCAAATACGACTTACTGGGAAAAATTACCTTGCTGATACCCATTATGGTATTGGACGTATTGATTCCCATCGCGGTGGGTCATTACGACGTGCTCGCGAGTGTATTTGATCGCATTTTGGGTATTTTGGTTTTATTTATGATTGTCTGGATTGTTTTTTCTATTCTAGACGTCCTCAATGACATTGCGACGTTTAAAGGCATGACTCGTCGAATGCCAATAAAGAGTTTCGTTCAGCTGACTAAGTTGTTTACGTTTTTTGTCGGAATTGTCGTTTCAATGTCGATGTTAGCGAACGAGTCACCAGTAATATTCTTATCGGGGCTAGGCGTCGCGACGGGTTTCGTTATGCTGGTTTTCAAAGATACGATTCTAGGATTTGTTGCCGGTATCCAGCTGTCAGCAAACCGTATGATCAGCTTGAATGATTGGATTCAAATGAACGCCTATGGCGCTAACGGCACAGTGGAAGAGATTTCGTTGACCACTGTAAAGGTTCGCAACTTTGATAACACGGTTACGATGCTCCCGGCGTATGCGTTGGTGCAAAATGCGTTTATCAACTGGCAAGGAATGTCGGATACGGGTGGGCGACGTATAGAGCGTTCTTTGAATATTGATGTCACTTCGATTCGCTTTATGTCTGACAGTGAGATAGAGGAAATGAAAAATATTCGTATTTTGCGTCAGTATATTTATGAAAAATCACGTGATATTGCCGATTACAATGATGGGCTAGGTGAAGTAGAGGGCGTGGGCAACATACGTAAAATGACGAATTTGGGTCTATTTCGCGCTTACATTAATGCCTATTTACGAGCAAACAAAGATATTCATCAGTACATGTTGATTATGGTTCGCCAGTTGCAACCCACACCACAAGGAATTCCACTTCAGGTATATGCATTTTGTAATAATACCGACTGGGCTGTTTATGAAGGTGTTCAGGCTGATTTGTTTGACCACATCTATTCAATGATGCCTCATTTTGGGCTACGTCCGTATCAAGCTTTTACTAGTAATGATGCTGGTAAGATTGGACTTAATCAAACTAAGTAAGTGCTTATTATTCAATTTAATGAATATACTTGGCGATAAACAGTGGGGAACATATTCTGCGCTGTCTATCGCATAATTAAAAATTAACATACGTCGTGGTAATACTATTCATAATCCACGATGAACACTTCAAAATCCTCACGTTGTTGACGTTGCCAAAACATGCTTCACATCAAATTTCCGTAATTGAATCTTACAAAACAACCCGTGTTACTTTTTATCACTGTTGATGTTATGGGTTTGTAACCCATTGATTTTTCTTTCGATTATCCCATGTTATTTTCTAACATAATGTAAGCTTGTCAACTAGTAGTGGTTATATTGATTCTTGATTAATCTCATATTATTCAAATAGTTACATTTAAGTTCGCCTTCTTTATGTTTGAAACTATCATGCTTTTATTCTTTTGTGACCGCTGTCATTTTTACTGACAAAATTAATAGGTAGAGTGCAATGACCTGCTGAGGAAGCGCATTATTTCGATGATTTATCTTTCTATAGGTTTGTATTCAACGGGAAGGAATTAGACCTTATGACACTACCAAATAATATTATTACCACCACAAAGCTTAGGCTGAATAAAGCCAATCAATTGTGTGTTGGGATATTAACGACATTACTAATCCTAGATGTATGGCTAGGGGTTCTTGACCGTTATATCTTGAAACTCCAGCTAGTATGGGTGGAAGAAATGGCACGTTATATCATGATATGGGCTATTTTGATGGCCGTTCCATGTTGTACCGCAGGTCGAGAGCATATGGGGTTGGAGTTTGTTACTAAACGCTTTCCTGAATTAGTACAACGCGTCATTAAAATCATTGTCGGAGCGATTACTTGTGCTTTCTTTTGCTATGTCGCCTATTTGGGGTATGCATTTGCAGAAAAAGGGGCGAGCCAATTATCGACGGTATTTTCAATGCCTATGTCCTATGCCTACGCTGCGGTTCCGGTGACATTTGCGCTATCGGGATTCCAAGCTTTTCTTGTTTGGTTAGAAGATTTATACGCATTTAAATTGAGCTTATCTCAAAATATCGTTGCCATTGAAGGAGAGCAGTCATGATTGGATTCATATTTGCAGGTCTTATGTTAATAGGTGCACCCATTGCAATAGCGCTCGGTATTGCAGGTTTGGCCGGAATGTATGATGTTGGTGGCGCACATTTTACTTCTTTGGCACCAAGTAAAATATTTAATGGTCTGAACATATTCCCATTTTTGGCGATGCCGTTTTTCATCCTAGCGGGTGAAATAATGAATCACACGGGTATTACTAATCGCTTGGTTTATTTAGCTGAGGCGCTGGTAGGACACTTCCGAGGTGGGTTGGCCCATTCAAATATGGTCGCATCGGTGTTCTTTTCGGGTATTACTGGTTCGGCAACGGCAGATGCTGCAGCCTTTGGGCGCACATTGGTGCCAGCCATGGTCAAACAAGGCTATAGCAAAGACTACGCTTGTGCTGTTACCGCAGCAGGTTCCATTATTGGTCCTACGATTCCGCCGTCTGGTTTAATGGTGGTATACGGTTCACTAATGGGTGTGTCGATAGGAGGACTATTTGCGACGGGTATTTTACCGGGAATACTTGTCTGCTTGGTGTGTATGGCGATCATTGGCGCGATGGGTAAGCGTAAAAACTTACCAAAAATGAGCCAGAGAGCAACGCTTAAGGAAGTTCTTGACCACTTTAAAAATTCTGCTTTAGCTCTGTTGATGCCACTCATCATTCTTGGCGGCATTGTATTTGGCATTGTCACCCCAACAGAAGCGGCGTCAATAGCGGTTGCGTATGCACTGGTTATTGGTACGTTTATATATCGCAATCTTACCGTTAATGCTTTGTTTAATATGATTGTCCGTACGTCGCAAATATCGGCTGTGATTTATTTGATTATTGGCTCGGCATCAATTCTTGGCTGGTGGTTGAGCTTCAACCAAATTCCTCAAATGATTGCGGATATGTTTATCGCCTTATCGGATAACCCAAATGTTATTTTGGCATTGATCATCGTGTTACTACTGACAGTTGGCATGATTATGGATATCAACGTCATGCTGGTTATTTTAGCGCCTATTTTGGTGCCATTAACCGCAGAAATCGGTATGGATCCTTTGCATGCGGGCATTGTGTTCATCCTAGCTCTGAATATCTCGCTGATGACACCGCCAATAGGTGCTTGCTTATTTGTGCTTTCATCGGTCACTGGCGCCAAAATAGAAGGTATTTCCAAGGAGTTGATGCCGTTCTTAATTGGTCAATTAATACTGTTGTTTGCCATCGCGTTCTTCCCTGACATTGTGTTATTTATTCCAAGACTACTCGGGTATTAACGTTCTGAATATGAATCTAGCGGGTGTGTAACGGACTTGTGATGTACCCGCTAAATTAGTGAAAGTTATGAAAGTTATGAACGCTGAGGCCCTAAAAATGTCGTATTCGCGTTTATAAAAAATGAATTAGATACACCCCTACATAAAAACCAGTTCATAAAATGGAGTCATTATGAAAACACTAACTAAAACGCTCGTCGCTGCTGCTCTTGCTGCAAGTTTTGTTACCGCCCCTTTTGCTATGGCAGAGAAAGTCCTTCGTATTGGTCATGATAATAAAGCGGACATTATGGAAAATCCGGCTCATGCTTTTACTGGCGTATTCAAAAATATCGTAGAGACGGCAACAAACGGTGAGATAAAGGTGCAGGTTTTCCCAAGTAACCAACTTGGTAACGCCAAAGAACATATTCAAATGGTTCGTGATGGGCAGCTACAAGGTACGCTGTCACCAGTCGGCCCTTTAGCGGGATATTACCCAAGAATAGGGGTGTTGGATGTACCTTTTGCGTTTGATAACAACGCTTCCACCTATCAAGTTCTTGACGGTCCGTTTGGACAAACCCTAGCGCGTGATATTGAAGCTGAAATGAAAGATGTGAAGATCCTAGGCTTCCCTGATACAGGCGGTTTCTTTTCTGTGACTAACTCAAAGCGCCCAATTGAAACGCTGGAAGACTTTAAAGGGTTGCGCATTCGTACAATGACTCTACCGACGCACCAAAAAATCATTCAGTCACTGGGGGCGGAAGCGTACCCATTATCATGGGGAGAGGTATATTCATCGTTGCAGACAGGTGTTATCGATGGTCAGATGAACCCTGTACCAACGGTCTCATTCGCTAAGTTTAATGAAGTACAACAATACTTAACGTTAACGAATCACCTTTTTGCCCCATATACCTTCATGGTGAATAAAGACTTCTATGATGGTCTAACAGCGGACGAACAAAAAATTGTTGCAGATGCTGTAGAGATTGCATTAAGTGCAAACCGTGGTTTATCGCGTTTGATCGAAGCATCTGATGATCGCGGCTTAGCTGGCCTTAAGAAAAAAATGAAGATTAATTCTTTAACGAACGAGCAGCGTGAAGCGATGCGCCAAGCAACTCAACCAGGTGTGAAGAAGTATGTGCGCGAAACACATGGTGAGAAAGGATCTGAACTACTCGATCTATTCCTGAGTGAAGTCGATAAAGCGAACAACTCAACTTACCTACAGTAATAGAAGTCATTAGTTCGCAGTAAAATTTGGTGAGCCTGAATTATCTACTAATAGGCTTACATAATTAACACCTTATGCCTCAACGACTGTTGAGGCTTCTTTTTTGGGTAGGAAAATGGAACTTGCGCAGTGGGTTGGCTTTTGTAGTTTTGGTCTAGGGTTGTTATCTTTCTGGCAGAAAGACGATCGGCGACTAAAGTTATGCATGCTTGGTTTCTATAGTGTCCATGCACTGCACTTTGTCTTGCTTGGTAGTATGACGTCAGCGTTTGCATCAGGGCTGTCATTTCTGCGTACACTTTTGGCGATCCGATACTCTGGAAAATATTTGTGCTGGGTGACGATCATCATTCTCGCGGCGTGTGGTAGCGTGTTAGCGACGAGTTGGGTCCAGTTTTTTTCTATTATAGGCACTTCAATTGGGACCTATGCAGTGTTTCAGCTCACTGGTATAAAACTGAGATTAGCGCTGAGTGTTGGTGCGTCTTGTTGGCTAGTAAATAATATCTTGATGGGATCTATGGGTGGGGTAATGTTGGAATCTTGTTTGATCGTACTAAATTTGGTCACCGCTTACCGCATTCAGCAGTCGGCACGCTCATTAACCACGTAAAAGATAATGTTTATGTAAAAGACTGGTTTATGTAAAGGATAGTGTTCACGTAAATGATTACGTTAAGTGTGGCTTTGAGAGCAGTTCGAACATGATTTGGCATGCTTCATTACTTCTTTAAATTTTGAATCATTAAAGGTCGAAATTGTATTTTGTTGTTTAGCGCGATCTATATCGGATACGTCGCGTTCTTTGCTCGTTAAGTTGAATACAGCATAGGCAGTAAGTGTTACATATATAATCAGTAATATTTTAATCGTCTTTGCCATTGAGCTCGATCGCTGTAGAGGTGATAAAAAAGGCTAGTGGACTTGTCCACTAGCACCCTAAGTAGGGTTCGGGATACATAGTATTTTGCGATACATAGTATTTTACGAAAAATAGTATAAGGTTGTTTTGTGTTCACCAATTACCTAACTGAGCAACAGTACACACAAAACAACAACATAATTGCTTTGTGTTTTATTGTGAATGATAGCGTTAGTAGAAATGGGGAGAAAACGGAGTACGGGAAGGAATGTCAGTAAGGTTCTTCAATCTCACTTCTCGCGGTTAATCACTTTGCGTAGTGCGTCACTTTAGAGAGCAAGCCGCTTAGCGACGAAAATGAAAAAAGGCGTATGAGTTACCTCATACGCCCAAACGGTAGGGGATTGGTGCTAACCCCAATCGATTTAATGCAGTACTAAATCGTTACTTTACTTCTTCAAACTCGGCTTCGACGACATCGTCATCTGCTTTCGTCTTTGATTCAGAACCCGTGTCATTTGATTTAGGTTGAGTCATTTCCATCAGCTTTTGAGCCGCCGTAATTAACGCTTGAGTCTTCGTATCGATCTCGTCTTTATTGTCCCCTTTACGAGCGGTTTCTAGCTCGGAGATGACAACCTCAATGTGACCTTTTTCGTCAGCAGGAAGGGAGTCACCAGCTTCTTCTAGCTGTTTACGAGTACTGTGGATCAATTGGTCTGCTTGGTTACGAGCCGCAACCAATTCTTCGAACTTTTTGTCCGCTTCCTTGTTTGCTTCCGCTTCTTGTACCATTTTTTCTATGTCTTCGTTACTTAGACCACCTGATGCTTGGATGGTGATTTTCTGTTCTTTGCCAGTCGATTTGTCTTTCGCCGATACATTCAATATACCGTTCGCATCGATATCAAAAGTCACTTCGATTTGTGGCATTCCACGTGGTGCCGCTTGAATGCCTTCTAGGTTAAATTGCCCTAGCGATTTGTTGTACATTGCTTGTTTACGTTCACCTTGAACCACATGGATTGTAACCGCATTTTGATTGTCTTCTGCGGTAGAAAACACTTGGTTTGCCTTGGTTGGGATCGTCGTGTTTTTCTCAACAAGCTTGGTCATTACGCCACCCATGGTTTCGATACCAAGAGAAAGTGGTGTCACATCCAATAGCAGTACATCTTTCACATCTCCAGCAAGAACGCCACCTTGAACCGCTGCGCCCATTGCCACCGCTTCATCGGGATTGACGTCTTTGCGTGGTGCTTTACCAAAGAACTCTGTTACTTTAGCTTGCACCATCGGCATACGTGTTTGACCACCGACTAAGATAATATCGTTGACGTCACTGACGGTTAGGTCGGCGTCTGATAGCGCAGTTTTAAGTGGTTCTATAGAGCGCACTACTAAATCTTCTACAAGCGATTCTAGTTTCGCACGCGTCACTTTCACATTCATGTGTTTAGGGCCTGTCGCATCTGCCGTAACGTAAGGCAGGTTAACGTCGGTTTGAGAAGTGGAAGACAGTTCAATCTTCGCCTTTTCTGCGGCCTCTTTTACACGTTGCATCGCGAGTGGATCGTTCTTTAGATTAATACCTTGGTCTTTTTTGAATTCGTCAACAAGGTAATTGATCAGACGATTGTCGAAGTCCTCGCCACCAAGGTGGGTATCCCCGTTGGTCGCTAATACTTCAAATGTTTTTTCTCCGTCTACTTCGTCAATTTCAATAATCGAAATATCAAAAGTACCACCACCAAGGTCGTAAACTGCGATTGTGCGGTTACCGCCTTTCTGGTCTAGCCCGTAAGCGAGTGCAGCTGCAGTTGGCTCGTTAATAATTCGCTTAACGTCTAAGCCTGCTATACGACCTGCGTCTTTTGTTGCTTGACGTTGTGCATCATTAAAGTAGGCAGGAACGGTAATCACTGCGCCAGTTACGGCTTCACCTAGATAGTCTTCCGCCGTTTTTTTCATTTTCTTTAGGATCTCAGCCGACACTTGAGGTGCAGCCATTGGCTGTCCTTTCGCTTCTACCCATGCATCGCCATTGTCTGCCTTAACAATTTTATAAGGCATGATTTCAATGTCACGTTGAACCTCTTCGTCTTCGAAGCGGCGGCCTATCAGGCGCTTAATCGCGAATAGCGTATTTTCTGGGTTAGTGACGGCTTGGCGTTTTGCTGGTTGACCGACAAGTGTTTCACCATCGGTATAAGCAATGACGGATGCTGTCGTGCGTTCGCCTTCGGCGTTTTCAATGATACGTGGTTTGTTGCCGTCTAATACAGCAACGCATGAATTGGTTGTACCTAAGTCGATACCAATAATTTTACCCATAATGATGTTCCTCTTAACGATAAAGATTAATTAATCTAATGCTTATCGTTGAATTTTTGATGTAATAACCCCTGTGCAGTCACTGTTATAATGATGACTGCACATAGCTAAACGAAATCTATAATTGATGGTGCCTGCTCTTTGAGCTGAGGCGCTGTTACTTGCTGATTGAAATTTGGCGTGGCTGCATGACCTCAGGGACTTCTCGTACCAAATCAATATGCAGTAGACCATTCTTTAGGTTCGCGGTTTCAACCGTGACATAGTCGGCAAGTTGGAACTTTCGCTCGAAGTTTCTTTCGGCGATACCTTGATAGATATAGGTCGGCTTCGTGTCATTTGATTTGACTTCACCAGTCACAAGTAACATGTTTTCGTTTTGTGTGAGGGTAAGTTCATCTTCAGAAAAGCCCGCAACCGCCATCGTGATGCGATAGTGGTTCTCGTCTTTCTGTTCGATGTTATAAGGAGGATAACCATTTTGAGATGGTTTTTTTGCACTGTTCTCTACAAGATCAAACAAGCGATCAAAACCAATGGCATGGCGGTATAGGGGAGAAAAATCTATGTTACGCATAATACTATCCTTTATTAAAGCAATAGTTCTCTTAGCACCGAGCTAAGAGAAAGAACTCATACTCCGAAGCGTTAACTCGCTAATGTGGACGTAGGGTTCTGCTGTTAAAAATGCGCAAGAAACAGTCTGATTGAAAGAGCGCTTCTTACGATTACAACGACCAATTGTTCCCTATATGAGGCGAACTTGGTCCTTAATGAACTCCATATGGCAGTTTGTGTAATCAATATATGCTTCCGAATTGCCACTGTCAATACTTGCATTAGTAAAAATAATGATTTATTTGTAAAGCAGGTGAGGTGTTCCTTTGATTGTGTAGTCAGTGCAGGTATGTGGTCTATTGAGGTCTGACCAAGGCAACAATGCCTGATGCAGGATTGAAGTGATTGAGATAGTTAAGGTACAGTGCCGCATAGCCTTATGTTGGTGACTTTCATGGTTTACACGGCCCGTGGCATGAAATCTTCCAAGTTATCCGTTTTAAAAAAGAGACCCCTCGATCATGAGCAAGATCTATCATCACCCCGTTCAAATTTATTACGAAGACACTGATCATTCGGGAGTGGTTTATCACCCCAACTTTTTAAAATACTTTGAGCGAGCCCGTGAACATGTGCTTGGCAGCGATAAATTAGCCCAGTTATGGAATGACCATGGGCTAGGCTTTGCCGTCTATAAGGCGAACATGACATTTCAAGATGGTGTTGAATTTGCTGAAATTTGCGATATTCGTACCTCATTCGAATTGGATGGGAAATACAAAACGCTATGGCGTCAGGAAGTGTGGCGTGAAGGGGCGACTAAACCTGCAGTCATTGGCGACATTGAAATGGTGTGCTTGGATAAAGATAAACGCTTGCAACCGGTTCCTGAAGAGGTGCTTACGGCGATGTTAGCTGGCTAGCTTGCTTAATTCTGACTGTGAGAAAAACACCTCATCCATGGTGTTTTCCTCCTTGGTTCACGTTATTACTTACTTTTATTATAACGCAGACTCTCCCCGTTTATGGTGCGTTTCCTTATGAGCTTTGAGAAAGTGGGCTAGGGGGGAGCTGGTTGCGATTGTTTGTCTGATATTCTTATGCTGGCAGTTTTCGCTGTCCTGAGGGAGCGCTTTAGGATTGGTAAAAATTCGATGAGTTTGGCCAAAGCTATTGATTTCTTTCATGGATAACCATTCGTGGTGGCTAAATGCGGCAATGACCGTACCGTTGAGGTAAAAATTGAGGAAACCATTGGGGTAGATTTTCATTTCATCTCCTCTAATTTGGTTAATGATAAATTCCTTTCCCTTTTTCTGCGTCGACTTTATTTTCCAATGCATGATATTTACCCTAATACAATCTCGCTATAGTTTGCTAGCAGGCTGTTTAATTTCAAAATGAGTGGCTCTATGAGCGACTCAGGCATGCTAACGGTCATTAATTTCTGGTGCAAGATTGAGGTTGTAGGTAAAAATTAAACAGCCGTTAAGTGACTCTAAACATTCACATACTTCGACGTTTATTTACTGAGGACAAGCGTAATCACCCTAACCCACAGGGCATGATAATCGGAATATAAATCCATACTGACAGTGACCTAGCGCTGTGTGTCACGTAAGCCTGAAATCGCTACTCGATTTTTAAGGTAATAAAGATTATGCCAGCAAATTAAGCTGAGAAAACGTATGCAATTTCAACTCAATGGGCTTAATGCTACCTCCTAGCGTGATAGCAAAACGATAATCTGAATCTAGATGCCCCAAAACGCTTTGCCAGCGTATACGGTTATTTTTGGTCGGAGTAACAGCAATGCAGGTTGGGATGTTGTTAGTGAAGTGAATGTTAATGTCTTGCAATATGTCGATCTCATTTGCAGACATTGTTGCGTGAACGGAAGGGAACTCAAGTGTGTTTGCTACGCAAGAAGAGAAATCAAAAGCAAACTCTTTAAGCGAGGTGGCTAAACCTTCCCCGGTCGCTTTTATATACGACTCTTTTAATGCCCACAGGTCAAAGAAGCGACCTCGTTGCTTCTCTTGAGGTAATGCATTGAGGTCATTGATTTCTGGTGCGGCGAAGTAATGGCTAATAATGGCGTGAATATCCGTGCTATCTCTCGAATGTTCAATATCCGCACCTAGCATTAATGATTCATCGTCGGATTTGAGGATTGCGATGAGCAAGTAATCTTTGCTATGGCTGAGGTTAAAATTAAGGCCCGTTTGTTCGCGTTGTAAGGCGCTTAGGCGAGGCTTACCTTTTTTTCCATACTCGAATGCCCACTGCTGGGGTTGAATAGGTGAATAGCGAGATAAAATTGCTCGCAAGATACAGCGTACATAGAGTGCAGTAAGTTGTGCTTGCGGCTGACGATAACGAGCGACCTTACTTAATTCATCATCACTTAGCCAAGATTTTAGTTCGTTAAGTCGATTTGTTTTCTGGTTGAGATCGACGAGTGGGCAAACCCATAAATCAACTTGCTGAACTGCCTTCAATGCCATACTCCTAGCGATTCAAAAATAGTGTTAGATCATACCTTTTCTACCTTGCTGAATCCATTGTAAAACAAGCCTGAAACAGGTCGAAATTATGTCTTTCTCGCCGATTTGGCTGTAGATGATATTTACCTATTGCTAGTTCATTCCCCTTGATGTGTCGACGTTTGATCTGCAAAACTGCTAAAAATGATAACTAGATCGCATTTTGTCACAAAGTAGAGTAAAAGCACTAAGTAATTACTCTAAACCCTTACTAATCAAGTTGTTATTGGCTTGGATCGTTAGTTTTTGCTTAGTGTGTGGGATTTTAACTGGTCTGAAGAGATGATAGTGGCCAGTATGAGCATTGTATCGAATTGCCCTGTCCGGTAGCCTGCTCATCCATTAGACAAAATAACTCGTTTTCTTGGCGAAGTTAGCTGTGTTTTTCGTCATCATTTGAACAGGATTTTAATGGACACCACCCTACGAATTGAGCGCTTATATCGCGCATGAAGCATCACTTCTACCAATGCAAGTTATTGCACTTTGCAAATCAAATCTCTATCTGGTTGCTAGAATTCAGCAACCTAACTTTTCGGCTGTGCTTTTCCAAATCTGTCTCAGATTTTTCTTTCATATACCCAAAAGCGCAGCCCCAAAACCAGACATCACCCTCTGTGATTTCCAGTGGAGACTCATAAATGAGCCAACCAGAAACAACGACACCCGAATCCGTAGACGATACTCGTCTGAATAAACGTCTTAAAGATATGCCTATCGCGATAGTTGGTATGGCAAGCATGTTTGCTAACTCGCGTTACCTGAATAAATTTTGGGATCTGATCAGCGAGAAAATCGATGCGATTACCGAGGTGCCGGACACGCACTGGCGTCCAGAGGATTACTACGATTCAGATAGAACGACACCTGATAAGTCTTACTGTAAGCGCGGTGGTTTTATTCCAGAGGTAGACTTCAACCCAATGGAGTTTGGTCTTCCGCCAAACATTTTAGAATTGACTGACACGTCTCAGCTGCTTTCACTGATTGTCGCGAAGGAAGTGTTGGAGGACGCAAAACTACCAGATGGCTACGACCGTGACAAAATCGGTATCACATTAGGTGTGGGCGGTGGTCAGAAGATCGCACAGAGCCTTAATGCTCGTTTGCAATATCCAGTCCTAAAGAAAGTCTTCAAGAGCAGTGGTATAAGCGACGAAGACAGTGAAATGATGATTAAGAAATTCCAAGACCAGTATATTCACTGGGAAGAGAATTCATTTCCAGGCTCTTTAGGTAACGTGATCTCTGGTCGTATTGCTAACCGTTTTGATTTAGGTGGCATCAACTGTGTGGTTGATGCGGCATGCGCAGGCTCGCTTGCTGCAATGCGTATGGCGTTGAGCGAATTGGTTGAAGGCCGCAGTGAAATGATGATCACTGGTGGTGTTTGTACCGATAACTCACCTACGATGTACATGAGTTTCTCTAAAACACCAGCATTCACTACGAATGAAACCATTCAACCTTTTGATATTGACTCGAAAGGGATGATGATTGGCGAAGGTATTGGCATGGTTGCGCTAAAGCGTCTTGAAGATGCGGAACGTGACGGTGATAGAATCTACTCTGTGATCAAAGGGGTAGGTTCCTCTTCTGATGGTAAATTTAAGAGTATTTATGCGCCGCGCCCAGAAGGCCAAGCTAAAGCACTAAAACGTGCATACGATGACGCTGGTTTTGCACCTCATACGTTGGGTTTGTTAGAAGCGCATGGCACTGGAACGGCTGCGGGTGACGTGGCTGAATTTGGTGGTTTAAACTCGGTATTTAGTGAAGACAACGAGCAAAAACAACACATCGCGCTTGGCTCGGTAAAATCGCAAATCGGTCATACCAAATCAACTGCGGGTACAGCAGGCTTAATTAAAGCCGCGCTGGCACTGCACCATAAAGTATTGCCACCAACGATCAATGTTTCTGCTCCGAATCCAAAGCTAGATATTGAAAATTCACCGTTTTATCTCAATACACAAACGCGTCCTTGGATGCAGCGTGTTGATGGTACGCCACGTCGTGCGGGTATTAGCTCGTTTGGCTTTGGCGGCACAAACTTCCACGTGGTACTTGAGGAGTACACGCAAGAACATGCCCGTGGTGATAAATACCGTCAGCGCCAAGTACCGCAAAGTCTATTGTTTAGCGCGGAATCAAAAACGGCGCTAGTCGCGACGTTAAAGCAGCTTTCTACTAATCTTGCCGATAATTCTGTTGATCTGACTGAATTAGCGCAGCAACACGGATTGCGTGAGCTTAATGCTTCCCATGCACGTTTAGGTTTAGTGGCGACCGATGTTGCCGATCTACAAGCTCAATTGACTCAAGCCATTTCTATGATCGAGAGTCAAGCTAAAGCGACTTGGCAGCTTCCAAATGGTACCAGTTACCGTGAATCTGCATTAGTCGCAGAGAAGGGCGCAAACAAGGTTGCCGCATTGTTTGCAGGTCAAGGTTCGCAATATCTCAATATGGGTCGTGAGCTTGCCTGTCACTATCCAGAGATGCGTCAGCAGCTTGCAAAAGCGGATCAGGTCTTTGGGCATAATAAAAAGACGGCACTGTCGCAAGTGCTTTTCCCAATCCCAACCTTTACCGCTGATGCAACTAAAGCACAAGAAGCGCAATTGACGAATACGGCTAACGCACAAAGTGCGATCGGTACCGTGTCTATGGGGCAGTTTGATATTTTGACTCAAGCTGGATTCCAAGCCGATATGGTGGCGGGACATAGCTTTGGAGAGTTAAGCGCCTTGTGTGCATCTGGCGTAATCTCACAAGACGATTACTACCAGTTGGCATTTGCACGTGGTGATGCGATGGCAGCTACGCCAGCAGAAGGTGATAGCGGCACGATGTACGCCGTTATTTTGGATGCGGATAAGCTGTCTGTCGTTGAAAGCTGTATTAGTGCGTTTGAAGGTGTCAGCATCGCAAATTATAACGCGCCAACGCAACTGGTTATTGCCGGTCCAACAACTGCAGCACAACAAGCCGCGCAAGCGCTAACTGAGCAGGGTTTCAAAGCCATTGCGTTGCCTGTTTCTGGTGCGTTCCACACGCCGTTAGTAGCCCATGCTCAAAAACCATTTGCTTCCGCTATCGACAAAGTGACGTTTAGTTCACCTGCCGTACCACTTTACTCGAATGCAACGGGTAAGTTGCACAGCAAAGACAGCAAAGCGATTAAGAAAGCGTTTAAGCAACATATGTTGCAGTCAGTACGATTCAGTGAGCAACTTGAAGCGATGTACGAGGCGGGTGCTCGTGTGTTTGTTGAGTTTGGTCCAAAGAACATTTTGCAAAAACTGGTAGAGAAGACCCTCGCTGATAAGAGTGAAGAGCTGTGCACGATCAGTCTTAACCCAAGCCCTAAAGGCGATAGCGATCAGCAGCTACGTTTAGCGGCGATGCAGCTGTGTGTTGCAGGTGTCACGCTAGACAGCATTGACCCGTATCAAGCTGAGATTGCTGCGCCAGCCGCGACATCTCCAATGAACATTAAGTTGAACGCAACCAACTACATCAGTGCAGCGACACGCAAAAAGATGGATGCATCTTTGGCTACGGGCACCGTGACAGAGAAAACTGAGATTGTAGAAGTCAAAGTTGAAGTTGAAAAAATTGTGGAAAAAGAAGTGATTAAAACTGAAATTGTAGAAGTGCCGGTAGAAGTTCCAGTTGCCGCAGCAGGGCAGTCGATAGCGCCGACCAATACGTCAGTCGCGTTAACTCAAGACGCATCAACTCAAGACACTCAGGTTAGCCCAACAGTAACCGCTGCGATTTCCGTTGACGAGTCATCATTACAAGCATTTTTTAATGCACAACAACAAGCCGCTGAAGTGCATCAGCAGTTCTTGGCTATTCCTCAACAATACGGTGATACTTTTAACACCTTAATGTCTGAGCAAGCAAAAATGGCAACGGCGGGTGTGGCAATTCCAGAGAGCTTGCAACGCTCTATGGATATGTTCCATCAACATCAAACTGAAACCCTTAAAGCCCATGCTAACTACCTTGCGCAACAAGCGGCGAGCAATACCTCTGCGCTTAACATGGTGACGTCGCAAGGTGTTTCTCATACTCAACGTTCAGTTGCTCAACCACAAACGCCAGTGGCTGCACAGGTTAACCCTGTCGCTCCAACGCCAGCAGCGGCTCAAGAACGTCAAGTTAAGCCTTCGGTTGCACCAGTGCCAGCGACTCCAGCGTCTGCGAACACAGCATTACAGGCAGCGAAACCTGCACCAAAAGCGCCGGTTTTGGTACCTAGTCCTGCAGTACAGAGCGTATCGGCACCCGTAGCGGTAGAGTCTGCGAACGCTGAGAAAGTGATGCTAGAAGTAGTAGCAGAAAAGACAGGTTATCCAACAGAGATGCTGGACCTAGATATGGACATGGAGGCAGATCTTGGTATCGACTCAATCAAACGTGTTGAAATCTTAGGGACGGTTCAAGACGAAATGCCGAATCTTCCAGAGCTCAATCCAGAAGATTTAGCAGAGTGTCGCACGCTAGGTGAGATTGTTGTTTACATGAACAGCAAGATGCCAGCGGCTTCTGAATCGTCAGTGACTGTTACGGCAGCGTCGGCAGCCGTAGTAAGCACCACAGCTGCGACTAGCGGTCTTGATGCTGCAGCGGTTCAAAAAACTATGTTAGAAGTGGTCGCAGAGAAAACGGGCTACCCAACAGAAATGCTTGATCTAGAAATGGATATGGAAGCGGATCTTGGTATTGACTCGATTAAGCGTGTTGAAATTCTTGGTACAGTGCAAGATGAGCTGCCAACATTACCAGAGCTTAATCCAGAAGATCTTGCGGAGTGTCGTACACTGGGCGAAATTGTTGACTATATGAACAGCAAGCTTCCTGCAATAACGAATCAAGTGGTCACTGCCGGGACTGATCCAGTAGCGGGTGGCTTAGACGCAAATGTTGTCCAAAGCACCATGTTAGACGTTGTGGCAGAGAAGACGGGTTATCCAACCGAGATGCTAGACCTTGCGATGGACATGGAAGCCGACCTAGGTATTGATTCAATCAAGCGTGTCGAAATCCTAGGTACAGTACAAGATGAACTGCCAACGTTGCCAGAACTCAACCCTGAAGATCTAGCGGAATGCCGCACATTGGGTGAAATCGTTGATTACATGAACAGTAAGCTCAGCGTTGTTGTTGCTCAACCTGTTGTAGCTTCTGCTGCGCCAGCAGCTGCTAGCGGCCTTAATGCAGCGCAAGTTCAGTCAACAATGCTAAATGTCGTGGCAGAGAAAACAGGCTATCCGACAGAAATGCTGGATCTCGCCATGGACATGGAAGCGGATCTTGGCATTGATTCCATCAAGCGTGTTGAAATCTTAGGTACGGTACAAGATGAGTTACCGACACTGCCTGAGTTGAACCCTGAAGATCTTGCAGAGTGTCGCACATTAGGCGAAATCGTTGATTACATGAATAGCAAACTGACCACAGACACGGTTCAAGCCGTGGAATCTGCGCCAGTTGCCGCTGAAAATGGATTAAACGCTGAGCATGTTCAAGCAACAATGCTTGAAGTCGTCGCCGACAAAACGGGTTATCCGGCAGAAATGCTTGATTTAGCCATGGATATGGAAGCTGACTTAGGTATCGACTCGATTAAACGCGTTGAGATCTTAGGAACCGTTCAAGATCAACTACCAAATCTACCTGAGTTAAACCCAGAAGATTTAGCAGAGTGTCGTACATTAGGTGAAATTGTCACTTACATGCAAAGCAAACTTGCGACTACAGCTAATGTAGCAGCGGTTGCCCAAACGGGAGCTGTCGAAGCGAAGATTGTTGAAACACCAGTAACTGAACTTCCTCCTCACAGCGAGGTGGCGCTAAAAAAGCTACCAGCGGCCGATAAACTGGTCGATTGCTTCTCAAAAGATACCTGTGTTGTTATTACCGACGATGGTCATAACGCGGGTGTGTTAGCGGAAAAACTGACGGCGAATGGTATTGAGGTTGCGGTTGTACGCTGCCCACAGTCTGCAGCATCACCTTTAAATTCAGAAGTGGCGAGCTATACACTGGCCAGCGTTGATGATTCAGGTGTGAGCGCAGTGATCGGTGATATCGAAGCGGATCTGAAACAATCAAATAAAGTCATTGCGGGCTTTGTTCATTTACAAGCGACTGCCAGCGAAGGTGAGGCATCGGCTATTAATCTTAGCGTTGATGCTAAGGCATCTTTGACTGTGGCATTTTTGTTCGCTAAACACCTTAAAACACAATTGAACGCAGCAACGGGTCGTAGCGTGTTCTTTACATTAAGTCGTATTGATGGTGGTTTTGGATATTTAGACAACGAACAATTAAAAGGCGCTGAGTTAAACCAAGCGGCATTATCGGGTTTAACGAAAACGTTGAGTCATGAATGGCCTAGCGTGTTTTGTCGTGCACTGGATGCTTCAGCATCGCTAGACGCTCGTCATCTCGGTGATGCTATTACTGCAGAGTTGTTTGATATCGAGACGAATACGGTAGAAATTGGTCTGAGTGAAGCAACAAAAAATGAGTCGGGACGTGCAACATTAATCGCGACGACGCCAGGCTCTGCACTGACTAAAAACACCGCAGCCCAGTTAACCAAAAGCGACAAAGTACTGGTAACTGGTGGTGCAAAAGGTGTGACATTTGAATGTGCACTAACACTAGCGAAGCAGTGTCAATCACACTTTATTCTTGCTGGTCGTAGCAAGCACATCACGTCTGATGAGCTTCCACAGTGGGCAAAAGGTAAGCAACCGAACGAACTAAAACCTGCAGCGATTGCTCATTTACAAGCCTCTGGTGATAAGCCAACACCAAAGAAAGTGGATGCGTTATTGAAGCCAGTGCTAAGTAGCCTAGAAATTAACGCCTCGCTTGCTGCGTTTAGCCAAGTCGGTGCGAGCGCAGAGTATTTAAGCCTTGATGTATCTAACCGCGAATCGGTTGGCAAGACTTTAGCCGCTCATAGCGATATTACAGGCCTTATTCACGGCGCAGGTGTTCTTGCTGATAAACACATTCAAGATAAAACGCTTGATGAATTGAATATGGTTTACGGTACAAAGGTTGGTGGACTTGAGGCGGTATTAGCTGGTCTTGATAGCAGCAAGCTTAAGTTGATTGCGATGTTCTCTTCTGCGGCTGGTTTCTATGGCAATACGGGCCAAAGTGACTATGCAATGTCGAATGAAATCTTAAACAAAGCGGCACTACAGTTGTCTGCACGTCACCCAGAAGCGAAAGTGATGAGCTTTAACTGGGGACCGTGGGATGGCGGTATGGTCAACGCTGCTCTGAAGAAAATGTTTACAGAGCGCGGTGTGTACGTGATTCCTCTTCAAGCGGGAGCCGAGCTATTTAGTTCTCAACTGCTGGGCGAAACGGGTATCCAATTGCTTGTGGGCACGAGCATGCAAGGTTCTGACAATAAGGAAGCTGCTGTAAAAAAGCTTAGTGCGGAGTCTGTGCATCTTGCAAAGAGTCCGCTAAACACAACGATCACTGTGACACGTAGCCTTGACCCAAAAGCATTGCCTTTTATTCAAGACCACTGCATTGCCGGTAACCCTGTGTTACCGACAGTGTGTGCCATTCAATGGATGCGTGAAACAGCGCAGCAACAGTTAGGCGTGAGCGTGAGCGTTCATAACTATAAATTGTTGAAAGGTGTGATTTTTGACACTGATGAAGTTCAGGAGTTAACGGTGACGTTGTCACCTTTAACTAAGTCTTCAGGACGAATGAAAGCAATGATTCATTGCCAAGGTCGCCCTCAGTATCAAGCGGAATTACAAATTGCTGAAGCACAAGCTTTATCGGATATTCCTAGCGCTGCAACGAAGCAGTTTGAGATGTCCGACTCGGGAAGTGTGGCGACGAAAGAATCGCTGTATAGCGATGGAACCTTGTTCCATGGACCGAGATTGCAAGGTATCACGACGATAGAGCGTTTTGATGACATGAGTTTGCTGGCTCAGTGTCAGTTACCGGCGATTGCTGATAGCGACTGCGGTGTATTTGTGGCGAAAAACGGTTTTGCAGATAGCCAACCATTTGCGGAAGATTACTTGTTGCAAGCTATGTTGGTTTGGGCTCGTATGAAATATGGTGCGGCAAGCCTGCCATCAACGATTGGTGAGTTTGTTTGTTATCAACCGTTGCAGGCTGGTGACAAAGGCTGGATAGAGTTAGAAGTGATTAAAAGCACGGCTCGCTCATTGCAAGCCAATGTATCGCTGTATCATCAAGACGGCCGTTTGAGCGCGACAATGATGGGCGCTAAGGTGACCATCAGTAAGAGTTTGAATGATGCATTCTTAGTGAAATCAACAGTAGAAAAGGAGCTGACGTCATAGTGAGCTTATCTTCTCAACAAGCGATGCCATTGCGCATCGCTCTTTTAGCTCAGTCGGCAAACGCCACTGAGCTTTCTGCCGACTTATTATCACTACTGCCAGCGGTTCAAAAAATCGTTATAGGGTCAGACTTTCACCACGCACTCCAAACTGCCATTGAGGCAGTGGCTAATGGAGAGTGCGTGGAATTGATTTCTGACGCTAACGAAGGTTACCGAGTAGAGCGCTTGTTGATGCTGAGTGCGTTAACGGCCGCGAAGAATAAAATTCACCCAGATGCCTATTTTTCGGGTTATAGCACAAACCTTGAGCAAGCCTTGCTGCAAGCTAAGCGCAGTGTATCTGACGTGAGCTTTGAACGGTCGTTTGACGCGCTATCATCAGCCCAGCAATTTTCAGAGCTGACTAAAACCGTTGAGGCTATTTCAGAGCGAACTTTGTCTGGCCATTACTGGTTTACACAACCGCATCGCGCGCGCGTCGCTTTATTAACTTTCAGCACGCGACCAGGCGGCAATCAAACCCCTACCAGTCTGACTACCAATAGCTTAGTACTCACTCAGGCAACAGGGCTGGCACAGGCTAAATCATTACTGTCAGAAGAGAGGGTCATGTTTGTTCTTTCAGGACAAACAGAAGCGAGCCTTGAGGCTAGTTTAACTCAATTGGCTGGTGACATTCGTGCCGCAGACAATAGAAATCCAATTGGTTTGCTTGAGCTTATGCGCAGCAATCTGATGAATTTTCAGCAAAAGACAGGTAGTGACAATGATGTCACTCAGGCAACTGTCGTCATTCAAGCGACGAGCGCTGATGGCGCACTGAAAGAAATTTCGGCTATGTCGAAGTCGTTAGCGTCGGTATTTGCTGATGGTGGTCATTATAAGACCCCATCGGGTAGCTGCTTCTCTGCGGCTCCTGAAAGTAAAGATGGCGTAACGTTTGTCTATCCGGGCGTCGGTACTGTCTATCCGGGGATGCTAGCGGATTTCCATCGCTACTTTCCAGCGCTTTTTGCTCGATTAGAGCGAGAAGGAAATTTGGAAGAAATGCTGCAAGCGCGCAAGACGTACGCCGACGAAGCGCAACACATGTCGTTGAGTGAGCTCGCCATTGCAGGTGTGGGCAGCAGTTACCTGCTGACACAACTATTGTGTGATGAGTTTGAAGTGACGCCAGATTTCGCCTTAGGCTATTCCAAGGGGGAGGCCTCGATGTGGGCAAGTCTTGGAGTGTGGCGTAATCCACACGCACTTATCGAGATGACGCAGACGAGCCCGATTTTCACTACAGCAATATCAGGTAAGCTCACTGCCGTTCGGCAAGATTGGCAACTAGATAGCGATGAAGACATTCAATGGAATAGCTTTGTGGTTCGCAGCGATGCTCCAGCTATCGAGGCATTGTTACCTGAGTATCCTCGTGCGTATCTTGCGATTATACAAGGGGACACCTGTGTTCTTGCTGGGTGTGAAGCAAGTTGTCGTGCATTGCTCAAAAAACTGGGTAAGCGCGGCATTGCAGCAAACCGAGTGACGGCGATGCATACGACACCGGCCTTGAGTCAACACGATCAAGTTCGTGAATTTTATACGCAACCCTTGTTTGACAACTTGCCAGAGCACATCCGTTTTATTAGTGCTGCTGGACTTCCTGCTCACGGGCAAGATTCAGCAACGCCGGACAATCATCCTATTCGGATTGATAGTGCCAGTATTGCCAAGTCTATCGCGGATACGTTCTGTTCAACGCTTGATTTTACTTCGTTAATTCGTAGCGCTCGTAAGCAAGGCGCTCGTTTATTTATTGAAGTGGGCGCAGACCGTCAAACGAGCACACTGATTGATAAGATTAACCGCAGTGACGATGTCTCGAGTGACTATTGTACGATTGCGGTGAATGCGAAAGGCGGGGACGATGTCGTCACGTTACTTAAATGCATCGGTCAGCTTATTACCCATCAAATTCCTCTTTCTGTAACACCGCTTTTAACAGGCTTAGAGCGTGAGATAAATCATGCGTCTGTTAAGTGTGGTTTATCGCCAGCAGAAATAGTAGCGAATCATCACCAAGGAGAGCCAGTGTGAGTTCTCAACATAACAACAAAATCGCCATTGTAGGTATTGCCAATCAATATCCATCGGCTGATACGCCACAAGATTTTTGGCAAAACTTATTAGATAAAAAAGATGCACGTTCAACATTAAGTGCTGAAAAGCTGGGAGCGAATCCAAAGGATTATCAGGGATCTCAAGGACAGTCTGATCGCTTTTATTGCGACAAGGGCGGCTATATCGAAAACTTTACGTTTGACGGTCATGGTTACCGTGTAGCGCAGGAGTATTTCAACGGCGTCGACCAGAGCTTTTTGTGGGCACTTGATACTAGCCGAAAGGCGCTAATCGATGCCGGGGTTGACTTGAGTGCGGAGGTGCTTGAGCGTACTGGCGTCATTATGGGCGCGCTATCATTCCCAACGACACGTTCAAACGACCTATTTTTGCCCATCTACCATTCCGTGGTAGAAAAAGCGTTAAAGAGTAAGTTAAGTAATGAGCAGTTTTCTCTGTTGCCTACCAATGAACAGGCGGGTGATCTTCACCCAATCAACGGGGCAGCCGCGCACAATGCATCCAAACTCGTCGCTGACGCTCTAGGGCTTGGAAACGTACAGCTAAGTCTTGATGCTGCTTGTGCAAGTTCCGTCTATTCATTGAAGCTGGCCTGTGACTATCTCAATACCGGTAAGGCTGACATGATGCTGGCGGGTGCGGTTTCTGGTGCTGATCCGTTCTTTATCAACATGGGTTTCTCCATTTTCCATGCTTATCCCGATCACGGTGTGTCTGTTCCTTTTGATAGCAATAGTAAAGGCTTATTTGCTGGTGAAGGCGCCGGGGTATTAGTACTCAAACGTTTAGGAGATGCGCAGCGTGATGGTGACAATATTTATGCCGTCGTGAGCGGCATTGGTTTATCTAATGATGGACGCGGCCAGTTTGTTTTGAGTCCTAACAGCAAAGGCCAAATCCAAGCGTTTGAGCGTGCATACCAAGCCTCAGAGCTAACGCCAGATAGCATTGAAGTGATTGAGTGTCACGCCACCGGCACACCACTGGGTGACAAAGTCGAATTGACTTCGATGGAGCGCTTCTTTGCTGACAAGCTTAATGGGACTAACGTGCCATTAATTGGTTCGGCTAAATCGAACCTAGGACATTTGCTTACCGCAGCGGGAATGCCGGGGATCATGAAAATGATCTTTGCCATGAAAGAGGGCGTGCTGCCGCCGAGTATTAACCTTGAAAATCCACTGTCGTCACCGCAAGGGCTGTTTGGTTCCCAGACATTGCCTAGACAGGTTCAGCCGTGGCCGGTTAAAACGGGTAATACTGAACGCTGTGCTGGCGTATCGGTATTTGGGTTTGGTGGCTGTAACGCGCACTTATTGTTGGAAGCCTATTCTGCTTCTAATGTCGCGACGTTGGCAAATACTGAGCGAGCACCGAGCACTTCGAAACTAAACATAACGGGGTTAGCGTCTCATTTTGGTTCCTTGCAAAGTATTAATGCGTTTGATCATGCCATTAAGACGGATAGTAACGCCTTTATTGAGCTGCCTAACAAGCGCTGGAAGGGACTTGATAAGCACCCTGAATTACTGAGCCAATTTGGCCTTAATGCTGTGCCTCATGGCGCGTATATTGATCAGTTTGAGTTGGATTTTCTGCGTTTTAAGATCCCACCAAATGAAGATGACCGTTTGATTTCTCAGCAGTTACTGTTGATGAAAGTCGCTGACGAAGCGATTCGGGATGCAAAATTAGTGTCGGGGCAGAAAGTCGCGGTATTGGTGGCGATGGAAACAGAACTTGAAATGCATCAGTTCCGTGGCCGCGTAAACTTGCACAGTCAGTTAGCCGATAGTTTTGCCAACATGGGCATCGAGCTCACGACAGATGAATATCAAGCGCTCGAAAAAATTGCTATGGACAGTGTGATGGATGCAGCAAAGCTGAATCAATACACCAGTTTTATTGGCAATATCATGGCGTCTCGTATTTCTTCGCTGTGGGACTTTAACGGTCCAGCCTTCACTATCTCAGCGGCCGAACAGTCTGTGGCTCGTTGTATCGACGTAGCGCAAAATCTGATGTCGCAAGAGTCAATCGATGCAGTGGTTATCGCCGCGGTCGATCTCAGTGGCAGTGCGGAACATGTCATTTTGCAAAACAGTGTCACACCGGTTGCGATGAACGCTCAAGATTCAGGTTGGAATGTGGGTGAAGGAGCGGGGGCGATGGTTCTTGTTGATGAGAGTCATGCCAACGCTAGCCAAGTTCCGGCGACCAGCTATGGTCAAGTCACTGCGCTTGCTTTTGGCTCTAGTAGAAGCAGTCAAGCCGTTACGGATGCATTGCTAACACAAACGGCGACCACTCCAGGCCAGATAGATGTGCTTGAACTTAATCAGGTACCAGCGAGTTTCGGTGAGACTAACCATGATTCAATTTTACCAACAGTGAATGCCAAACGTACTCAAGCTAGTCAAGTGGTGGGGCATTGTGCCTCTGCTTCTGGAATGGCGAGCGTGTTAAATGGCTTATTGAATCTTGAGAGCGTGCCAAATGGTGCGAGTAAACATGCGCTTGTCGCCAGTATTAGTGAAGGACAATGTTCTCAACTGCTGATTCGTCAGTCGAGTACAGAGTCTCAAGCGTTGGCGGTTCGGTTACAAACTGAATTAGCGACGGATGCCAAGCGTCAATTGATTAGGTCAGTGAGCTTAGGCGGCCGCGATATCTTCCAGCATATTACTGAGTCTCCGCTTAGCCAATTAGCTACGATTCAACAAAAATCAGCCGGAAAGCAGCCCGAGCGACGCGCTGCTGTACCAACAGTGGCACAAATGACACAGATACCAGCAATGCCTGCAGTATCGCCAGCAGTGGAACCTGTGTCTGAGAAATTAGCGAATGCGCCACTTCATGTGTCAGCGTCTTCCACTATGTCTGCTTCTGCTCCTTCAACTTCGACTGTTGCAGCCCAGCCTGCGGCAAGTCAAAATCTGTTAATAGGTAATCACAGTACGATGACTGATGTTTTATCCAAGAAAAATGGCGCACTAACTGCGCAAAATACACCGGTAGCGACCGCTTCACATACTGCATTTCTACAAAATCAGCAGTTGACGCAAAAGGTTCACCAAGAATTCTTGAACACACGAGCGCAAGGTATGCAAATTGCAGATGCCTTACTTAAAGCGCAACTGAATGATATTACCAAAGGACTAGAGGCTGGTTCGGTAAGCGGAATTCGTCAGGTGAGCACGGCACCAAACGTCGTAGAAGCTGAATCAGCGCAACCAGCCGTTCAAGCGGCACCCGTTAATGTTTATGCGGCGCCACCAAGGCCAGAACGCAAGCCATGTATTTGGGATTACGACGATCTTGTTGAATACGCAGAAGGGGATATAGCTAAGGTATTCGGCCCAGATTACGCCATTATCGATAGTTATAAGCGCCGTGTAAGGCTACCAACTACCGATTATCTATTGGTGTCACGTGTGACCAAGCTTGATGCAACGATGTTGGAATACAAGCCAAGCACTATGACAACCGAGTATGATATTCCAGTCGATGCACCTTATCTTGTAGACGGTCAAATCCCATGGGCTGTTGCGGTTGAATCTGGCCAGTGTGATTTGATGCTAATCAGTTACTTAGGCATTGATTTTGAGAACAAAGGCGAGCGTGTTTACCGTCTTCTTGACTGTACGTTAACCTTCCTCGGTGACTTACCACGTGGTGGTGATACGCTACGCTACGATATTTCGATTAATAATTATGCTCGAAATGGCGATACGCTGTTGTTCTTCTTCTCGTACGAGTGTTTTATCGGCGACAAGATGATTCTAAAAATGGACAACGGTTGTGCTGGTTTCTTTACTGATGAAGAACTGGCTGACGGCAAAGGCGTGATTCATACCGAAAGTGAAATCAAAGCTCGTCAACTGGCGACTAAGCAGCGTTTTGAACCACTCTTACATTGCCCGAAATCACAGTTTGATCATACGGCATTGCGTCACCTTCTCACGGCGAATATCGCCGAGTGTTTTGGTGCGACGCATCAGTCTAATCGCCATCAACCGTCCCTGTGCTTTAGCTCAGAGAAGTTTATGATGATCGAGCAAGTGAGCCGAGTTGAACCGCAAGGTGGTACTTGGGGCTTAGGGCTTATTGAAGGTCACAAGCAACTAGAGAAAGAGCACTGGTATTTCCCTTGTCACTTTAAAGATGACAACGTGATGGCTGGTTCATTGATGGCAGAAGGCTGTGGTCAATTATTGCAGTTTTACATGATGCATCTTGGCATGCATACGCTTGTTGAAAATGGTCGTTTCCAGCCGCTAGCGAACGCGCCGCAGCAAGTGCGTTGCCGTGGTCAAGTATTACCACAGTCGGCACAGCTAACGTACCGCATGGAAGTGACGGAAATTGGTGTAAGCCCACGTCCGTATGCCAAAGCGAATATTGATATTTTGCTTAACGGTAAAGTGATTGTTGATTTCCAAAATCTTGGCGTGATGATTAAGGAAGAAGCAGAATGTACGCTTTATCCTGAGCTGGCGAGTCAATTGAATACGACTCAACTAACCACGACGACAGAAACGTTCGCTAGTCCAGTACAGACAGGGTCTAAGCCTAAGACTCAAGCGTCTGTAAACGCACCTTTGATGGCGCAAATTCCAGACTTAGCGACGGCACCGAATAAAGGCGTGATTCCGTTGCAACACGTAGAGGCACCCGTTACACCTGACTACCCAAATCGAACACCAGATACGGTTCCGTTCACGCCGTATCATATGTTTGAATTTGCGACTGGTGACATTGAGAAATGTTTCGGACCAGACTTCGCTATCTACCGTGGCATGATCCCACCACGTACCCCATGTGGCGATCTTCAGTTAACGACACGCGTTGTTGAAATTAATGGCAAACGTGGCGATTTTAAAAAGCCATCATCGTGTATTGCAGAGTACGAAGTTCCAGAAAATGCCTGGTATTTTGACGAGAATAGTCATCAGACATTAATGCCATATTCAGTGCTTATGGAAATTTCCCTGCAACCAAATGGTTTCATTTCAGGTTATATGGGTACCACGCTTGGCTTCCCTGGCGAAGAACTGTTTTTCCGTAACTTAGATGGCAGCGGCAAGATGCTGCGCAATGTCGATTTACGCGGTAAAACCATCACCAATGATTCACGCTTGCTTTCAACTGTGATGATGGGCACAAATATTGTGCAAAGCTTTAGTTTTGAGTTAAGTACGGATGGCGTGCCTTTCTATGAAGGAACCGCGGTCTTTGGTTACTTCAAAGGCGCAGCGCTTAAAGACCAGCTTGGTCTGGATAACGGTAAAGTGACGCAACCATGGCATATCGATAATAATCGCACGCCGGATGTCACCATCGATTTACTCGACAAATCGAGCCGTTACTTTAACGCGCCGGTATTAACGAGTGGCGCAACTCAACCGCACTACCAGTTAGCTGGTGGACGTTTGAACTTCATCGACAAGGTGCAAATTACCAGCGATGGTGGTAAGTCAGGGCTAGGTTACTTGTATGCCGAGCGTACTATCGACCCAAGTGATTGGTTCTTCCAGTTCCACTTCCATCAAGATCCTGTTATGCCGGGCTCATTGGGTGTCGAAGCGATTATTGAATTAATGCAAACCTATGCGCTTAACAAAGACCTGGGCGCGGGTTTCCGTTCACCGAAATTTGGTCAGATTCAATCTGAAGTGAAGTGGAAATACCGTGGACAAATCAACCCGTTGAACAAACAAATGTCGCTTGATGTGCATATTACCGCTATTAAAGATGAAGATGGTAAAAAAATCATTGTTGGTGATGCCAACTTGAGCAAAGACGGTCTTCGTATCTATGAAGTAAAAGACATCGCAATTTGCATTGAAGAAGCTTAAGTGAGAAAGGACAAATAATGACAACACAACTAACGATGAACAATGAAAAGCTTTCTCCGTGGCCGTGGCAAATTGAAGACAGCACGACGCACTTTGACCACGCAACTATGGCGACCATTCTTAAAGATCTTAGTCTTGGTTGCTATGTGGTGAACCACCCCGAAAAAGGGCTAGGGCTTAGCCAACAAGCAGAAGTCACCTCAGGTGACTCAGCAAGTGCAGCTAACAGCCAACCAGTGAGTGCATACGCGCCAGCATTAGGTACTCAAAGCCTTGGTGATGAAGAATTTCGTCGCTGCCACGGGGTAAAATATGCCTACTACGCAGGAGCGATGGCAAATGGTATCTCTTCAGAGGAGCTTGTCATAGCCCTTGGTCAGGCGGGTATCCTGTGTTCATTTGGCGCAGCAGGTCTTATTCCATCACGCGTTGAACAAGCAATTAACCGCATTCAAGCGGCGCTGCCAAATGGCCCATATGCATTTAATCTGATTCATAGCCCAAGTGAACCAGCACTTGAACGCGGTAGTGTCGAACTGTTTTTGAAGCACAACGTTAAGACGGTTGAAGCATCTGCATTCTTAGGTTTGACACCACAAATCGTTTATTACCGAGCGGCAGGCTTGAGCCGTGATGCTAAGGGCGAAATTGTCATTGGCAATAAGGTCATTGCGAAGGTCAGCCGTACCGAAGTGGCAAGCAAGTTCATGGCGCCTGCACCAGCCAAAATGTTGCAAGCCTTAGTGGATGAAGGGCGTATTAGCGCCGAGCAAATGGAGCTGGCTCAGTTGGTGCCAATGGCAGACGATATTACCGCGGAAGCAGATTCTGGCGGCCATACTGATAACCGTCCATTAGTGACATTGTTGCCAACGATTTTAGCATTGAAAGATAAAATCCAAGCTCAGTATCAATTTAAAACACCAATTCGTGTGGGCTGTGGTGGGGGCGTTGGTACACCTGATGCAGCATTAGCGACATTCAACATGGGTGCGGCTTACATTGTCACTGGCTCTATCAACCAAGCGTGTGTTGAAGCGGGTGCCAGTGAGCATACTCGTAAGTTACTGGCAACGACAGAAATGGCCGATGTGACGATGGCGCCTGCAGCAGACATGTTTGAAATGGGTGTAAAATTACAAGTCGTCAAGCGTGGTACATTATTCCCGATGCGTGCTAACAAGTTATACGAGATCTACACTCGCTATGACTCCATCGAAGCGATTCCCGCTGATGAACGCCATAAGCTTGAGACGCAAGTCTTCCGCTCAACACTCGACGATATCTGGGCAGGCACCGTGGCGCACTTTAACGAGCGCGATCCTAAGCAGATTGAACGAGCAGAAGGCAACCCTAAGCGTAAAATGGCCCTTATCTTCCGCTGGTATCTAGGGCTTTCTAGTCGTTGGTCAAATACCGGTGAAAAAGGTCGTGAGATGGACTACCAAGTTTGGGCGGGTCCCGCACTAGGTGCGTTTAATGCGTGGGCAAAAGATAGTTATCTTGATGATTATCAGCAGCGTAATGCCGTTGACCTTGCCAAGCACTTAATGCATGGTGCCGCTTATTTAGCTCGTGTTAATCTACTGACTTCACAAGGCATCAAACTTATCCCTTCGTTAGCGCGCTGGACCCCGAGTCAGAGAATGGCGTAGTGGTTTGAGCGTTTGTTGAGTCATATGCTACGTTGAGTCATATGCTAATAACGGCCTCCTAGTGAGGTCGTTTTTTTATCTTTAGTTTGCGGTTATGCCAGCTAAGGAGCGAGTGATAGTTTAATACTGGTGTATTGGTTATTTCTATGCTCATCAACGTATCTTTAACGCTATCAAGAGGGATTGACTATATCATCGCTTCTCTGTGTGCGAGATCGCTTACACCATTGTGAGTGATGGCAGAAATTGTCATGAAGCTTTTGGATGGTGATGTTATTAAGTCATTGTATTTAATGGTGTATGTTTGTTTTTGTCCAGCGGGTTAGCGAAATTTACACAAATGTAACACGTCAAATTAGTCAGACTCAATTATTATGTCTCTTGTCGACGGGATGGCGACATGGGATAGGAAACGCTCAAGGAAAGGGCATCGTTAGGAAGACGAATCGATGGTTTAGGATGAACGGTCGGCATGGAAAGCAAATAGGACATTGAAAGGATGCAATCGTTGCTAGGATAGCTAACGAACTAAGGAAGGCAGTGGATACTTCTGGATGAAGCATGGAACAGACATCAGGATGATGTTAGGACACCACTTAAGGAATGAGTGATGAAGGCTAGCGAGGATGTGTTAGCCGGTTAGGATAACCACATTAGGACACCGCTAGGATGGCGATGGATGGATTAAACTGACGGAGTTCAGTATTACTGTCACGGATTGATGCATGGAGCACCTTTAGTCGCTGGATTGCGGCGAGTAAGAGATATAACCCCGAAGCCGAAAGGTCTCGGGGTTTTTCTTTTTTACCGCGGTGACCGTTTACATTCCGCGTGAGATAGCTGCTGTTTTTGAAGAGAGCCCACTTTATTAGTAAATGGATGGATAGGAAGTAGTCTGAGACTAGTCCATTGAGTTATCATGCTATTACTTTCCGTTAAATAGTGTAGATTCATGCAGTTAATTCATATAGATAAATCGACGTATAAGCAGCGCCTCAATGTCATAACCATTGCGATTGTTGCCACATTAGCCGCGCTTTCTATCAGTTTTGGCAGTTTGTTGATTGCTTTTTTTGGCTCGCAACAGCCTACCGCAGAATCAACGGGTAATTTTCATTTGAACGTCTTGGGTGTAATCGCAGCGGTTATTGTTTGTGCCGTCATACTTTCCAACCTCAAAAAGACCGCTTATTTTGTTGAGGTTTACTATGTATGGCGGTTGAAAGCGTTGCAAAATCGCATCTATCGCAAAATGAAACAGTTAAAGCAGCGTGTTAGTGAAAACGACAGAGATGCGATTATCGTACTCTATTTCTATTATCATAGTTTAAAGCAGGTTTACATCCTTGATAACAATACGTTAACGCTCGCTGAACTAGAGAAGAATATCCAACAGTTGCAACAGAAGATAGATTCGTTAGCGTTGTCGATTGATGTGCAAGATTTTGATGTTAGTCTTATAAAATAATAGAAAGGTATAATTATGACTGGAACCAAGCGCGCCGATATCCAACCCGGTATCGAAGTGAAAATAGTCCTCAAACAAGACCAGCGCAGTGGAGTATTGACGTCAGGTATTGTCAAAGATCTACTCACGAACTCTCCGACTCATCCTCACGGTATTAAGGTGCGATTGGAAAGTGGCGAAGTGGGTAGGGTTAAAGTTATTGTTTAGCAGTAAAACAAGCGGATAAAGCACCGTACTTGCAAATATAGATATTTAATGAACGACACTAGGCATGATAACGATAGCTACCTAGTGTCGATTTATTAGAACGGTAATAGTAATGAACGAGAGAGTTGTTGTATTGCTTTCTTGTTAATCTTTCTTTTCAATCGTCACTTCGATGGTTTTGCTGCTGCCTGCAAACCACTTTTGTATATACAGCGATCCCACTATAGGTGGCGCGCCTTCATCTGGAACCTCTTTATAGCGAACACTGTTTTTGGTTTCTTTTTCATATTCAAATTGAATGACTTTTTTTGACATGAATGCTCCGTTAAGTCGAGTAGGGATGAAGCGAATGCGGTGATTTCGCCCACTTATACATTTAGGACTAAGTTTCACTTATCGTGAGGAAATATATCAAAATTGAGGAAGGGGAGCGACGCCTAATAGTATCATTAGGCGTCTATGTATCGGTTTAAACATCGAAGGCGGTTACTGTTTATATTCCGTCCACGACGTTTCATCAAAGCTATAAAACTGTTTGCCATTGACCTCTAGCATCGTTGTTCCTTGATTTTGAGAAACAACAGGGGTTTGCGGTAAGTCTGCAACGAGTGAACTAAGTGATACGTCTTCTCCGTTATAGATACCACTGGAAGCAATATTGGCTATTAAGTCACTTACCGCCAGGAAGCTTACAGGGGTATCGACGGTCACTTGCTGATGTTCAGTCATTGAAGCGTCGCCAAAAAATTTCACACCGACAGGAACTGAGGTGATCGCATTGGTTGGTATTTCGCGCATACCAGATATCTGCATACGGTCACCACGTACAGCTGCACCGTGTTCTGGTAAAACAACCACGACAACATTGCGTCCACTTGTTTTTAAATTTTGGAAAAATTCGTAAAGGTCATCTAGGAGTTGAGTTTGTTGCCGTTTATAGGTGACAAGTCGTGACCCAGATTGACCGATAACACGATTACCGTCGTGAATACTAATGGTGTTGTATAAGCTTACCGTTGGCTTAGCGTGGTTGATCTCACTCCATTTCGACAGGATGTCTCGGTCGCTATAAATTTTTGTCCCGTCAAAGGCGTACTGGGAGGGTTGCATTGTATCTACATCGATCGCTGCAGTAAAAGGACCGATGTTACTGGCAATATGCTTGTTGAACCCGTCGAATTTACCGTCATGATTCATTAATACCTCTTTTTCAAACCCAAGGCGATGGAGCTGATCGAATAAAGAGCACTGCTTGGTTAGCTTATTATTAAATAGGTCGGCGTGGCTTTGTTGACCACAGTTTGCTCGAAGAATGCGAAGCACCGCAGGGCCACTATAGGAAGTAGCGGAGTTGAAATGATTAAACACGATATCCAGCTCTTTAAAGAGTGGGTGATCGATGTTGCCACTAAATTCTAAGTCATCCCAGCCTAACGAACAGATATTAACAAATAGAATGTCATAGTTAGGTGTGATGCTTTCAACCGACGATAACGACGAGGTGAGGGTTGACTGAAGCGAAAAAAAGTCGGTGAGGTAACGATTCAACCCAGCTGATGAGGTGTCTATCTCCGTGATATTGCTATTTGCTGGATTGATATTCGCTTGATTTGCTATTCCATTAGGCGATGAGAGGGTTCCTGCGCTCGCTTGTACTAGGTTAGCCGTCGCGGAAGGTTGCCACACCGATGGGGGGATGGAGCAGGTAATCATTCCGATGATCACAAAGGTGGATAGTCGGAAAATTTGATTTAAATAGAGGTAACCAATACTGGCGAGTAATACTAAAAGGACAAAGTCGAGAGAAACAAAATCAACCGCAAGAGAAAGTAAGTAACTTGAGTCAAATTGGCTGATGAGCCCCCATTGGCTGGTTAATCGATCTAGTGGTGGCAGAAATGAATCATGATGCAATAGCAGTAGCGCAGCGCCTGCAGCAATACAATGACGGAGTCTGTTGAACCAGCCACTAGGAAGCGGAAGGGCAATCAAAGCGAGCAACGCAAAGTTATATAGGGGGTCAAACTTTAGGGTATCACTCCAAAACAAAATAACTTTTAATGCGAAGTAGACTGTCCACCAGCCTAGATACCAAGAGTAAGTGCGAGAAGTTGTCGTATTCATAGTTTAAAACTTAGTTTTCTTCAGATGTTTAGGGTGCTTAAAGGCAAATAAATAGAGTACTTTCATTAAGCGAAACCCTATTGGTGCTAACAAACAAATAGCAATGCCAAGCCCAGTAAAGAAAAAGGCGACGATAAGGAACTCATTGATGTTCATACCACCTCCCAGTCGACTTTTATTGCTTTACTACTCGATAACACGGCTTTTTTGACCGCTGTGTTATGTGAAGCTTCCTCAATTCCCGAGCTATATTGATTTAGGGTGTGCAATTTCGCCACTATTTCATTGTGTTTGGTTAATGTGTTGGTTTGAGAAAAGATTTCGCTTGTCGCTACCGTAAATACATTTGAGAGCGCTTGAGAAACTTCATACAGTCTCAGCGAGCTGAAAAAGAGTACTAAGCGGCCGTTTACGCAGGTGGCAATGTCGCCTTTACGTTTTAATTTGCAATAGCTAGTGGCTTCGCTCATCGGCACCGATGAAAATGGGATAAGCTCAACAAGAGCAAACTCCAGTTGAGAATGCTGTATCTTACCGATGACATCATTTGTTATTTTGAAAAACGCGTCAAATGGTTGAATGCCGCTATGGGTTAATGGGCTTTGAAAGTAGCGTTGTAGTGTAGGTAAGTCTATGTCATGACAATCCATCTTAGTCAGTGAGGCAAGGCGTATTTGGTCAAATAGCACGGAATCTGAGCGGTGGTGTTCAATGATGCTTTGCGCCCCTGCATTGATCAGCATATGAAAATCATTATAGCGAATGCAGGGCTTACTTTCTTTTACTAGAACCCTAAGAGACGCGCCAAATTTCTGTTTAAACATAAAAACTTGTTGAGTCACACGTTCGATATCATGAAAGCCTTGGCAGTTAAAGACAATAACCGCGTCTTGCATACGAGAAACACTGGATTCGATCTCACTGCTACAGCTAAATACGTGGTAGCCATGTGCGGTAACAAAATGGTGTGATGCTGCACCACTATCGACAAAAACCGGCAATGACTCAGTCAGTACGTGGCTGGTGGGCGAGTTATCCAGTTTAAATATTTTGTTGCTAATATTACGATCGCCAGAAACGTACTTTATGGCATTAGAATAGAGACTTCCTTGAATCGTGGTTATTTCACCAAGGTAATAGCTGCGTGTTGGTGTTATTTTTTTTGTGACTTCTGTAATGTAAGAATATTCTGAGTTAACCACAATTATTGTAAGGGTGCTGAATATTTCAACACATCGCTGAATGATGACTTCAACATCAAATTGTTTCAAATTGTTTCTATCTAAAATGACAACGTAATGTGCCCCTTTGGCATGGTTGATTTGTGTTAAATCATCCAGAAAGTCCGCAGCCGGCAATGTATTATCGGGTAAATAAATCGCTGAGAACATAATGTTGAAGGCACTCTTTAGGTCATATAACACTGATATGTCGGCAATTTGATCTTGTAATATACCCTTCTTATTCATATTTGAAAGTAATACGGTAAAGTTGTTGTTTATTAATGGGATGTTAAAGTTGTTAATTGCGAGCGAGTGCATGTTTTCCCATGAATCGATGCCGATAACTTGTTGAATCATTGAAGAAAGGTACCTTAGGGGCTGCCGTTTTGTTAAAAGTAGTGTACTATGCTGCCTGGTTATTAACAATTACATTCAGGGTGCAAATGTCAAAGGGTGCGTCGGATATTTCGCAAATTTACCAGTCGTATGGTTTGGATTGTGGCTCTTATAAAAATTTAGAAAGAGAACAAGAATTAAAGTCGACTTATGATAAATGGCAGTTTTTAGGTAAAACGTTAGAAAGTGATAAAAATATAAGCAACTTGGTGCAATGCGCAGAGGGTAAAGCAAGTAATAAGCTTGTTAGTGCGAGAGAGTAATAAATGTCAGTAATTTCGGTTCAAGCGATTAATAATGGTGCTGGTGCAAGCACTATTGCTGCAAATATGGCAGCGGCCTATTCTGAACGTGGCCACAAAGTCCTTCTTATTGAACTCGATACTCGTAATCTAATAGGTTGTTGGTTTGGTCAGAATGCATTAGACAGTGACGGTTGGACGCGCGCTTACATTAGCGGAGAGTCGTGGAATCAAGGTCTATTTAAAAGCCCCGCTGGAACGTACTTTCTTCCTTATGGGGATGCAGCGCTTGATATTGAAATCGCAACTAATGTTTTAAAAGAAATGCTCCAAGCCGCGTCACTTAAGTTTGAGCACATCATCGTTCTACTTCCTAGCGATCTTAACATCGAGGACTACGGAGTAGTGTGTGATTTAGCGATCAAGGTCGTTAACCCCACTCCCGTGTCTGTCATGATGTTGTCTAGGTGGCTGCAAAATAACGAGTCGAAGAGCAATGTTCGCTTTGTGATGAACTTGTGTCGGCATGATGTTCGATTGTGCCTCGATTTAACGCTAGTACTGGAAGAAATGCTCGGCGATAGATTGTTTTCTTCCTACGTTTATTTTGATATTGCGATTCAGGAGGCGTTTGCAGAGTTATCAAACGTCATGGTATCGGCGCTTTATGCGCAGAGTCATACAGAATTCAAACAACTTGCCACAGTCACACTGTCATATCTGGAACAGGTTCAACGTCAGGAAAAATGAGATGATTGTAGCTAAGACATTTGTTTCCCCTGAAGTTTATCGAGCGTTTTCTGAATCGTTACAGATCCCCGAATACTCGCTGCGTACCCGACACTTATTTCTTTTCTTGTTGTATTTGTGCTCAGTAGCATTTTTACGACGACCTTTAACTCGGAAAACTTGGGCTAAGACATTCCCTCAGGTGAACTTTGATCGCTTTAAAGTTTCAGATAACTTCCGTGTATGCATTCAATTACTGTGGCTGTTATGTGTTAAACAAAATTTTGTCTTTGGGCAATGGCATTTTGTTACTCATCTACGAGTTATTGGAACAGGGATGCATCAGTGTGTTTCGGGGTTGCGATATCTCACTCAGGCCATTATTTCATTGCTTGATAGTAAACTAGAGTCTATGGGTTCAGAAAAGAGAGCGAACCGAGTACTGCCAAATCCTCTGTTATATGGCATCCTTTCTCTACTCACGCTATTGTGCTTAACCGTCCCATTTTCTATCTCTGCTCAAGTTGTGTTTGTGGGTACGTTAGCGGTTATTGCTTTCTCTATCCGAGGCTTGAAGGGGCGTCTTCCGAACTTACTTCTTATTATTCTTTCGCTGATCGCTTCCTGCCGTTACATATGGTGGCGATATACATCGACAATTAATTGGGATAAAGACTTAGACATGATCCTCGGTTTGGTGTTGCTCATAGCCGAAACGTATTCATGGATAGTATTGCTACTTAGTTATTTTCAGTCAATTTGGCCACTGAATCGCAAACCTATTTTGCTTCCGTCCTCTACGAAAACATGGCCCACTATTGATCTGTTCATCCCAACCTACAATGAAGAACTTGAAGTCGTAAGAGCAACCGTATTGGCGGCGAAAACGATAGACTGGCCTAAGAGTAAGCTAAATATTGTGATTCTCGATGATGGTAAGCGAGATGATTTCCAAGCGTTTTCTGAACAAGTTGGGGTGGGGTATATTCGCCGGCCAAAAAACGAGCATGCCAAGGCGGGCAATCTGAACTACGCGTTAGCACAGACGTCGGGAGAGTTTGTGGCAATATTTGATTGTGACCATATTCCTACCCGTGCGTTTTTTCAAGTGACGATGGGCGCCTTTCTTAAAGATGAACAGCTTGCATTGGTGCAAACACCTCATCACTTTTTCTCACCTGACCCGTTTGAACGTAATCTATCAAACTTTAGAAAACTGCCTAATGAAGGCAACTTGTTTTATGGCTTGATACAAGACGGCAATGACATGTGGGATGCAACCTTCTTTTGTGGTTCATGTGCCATATTGCGACGAAAACCATTAGAAGAGGTTGGAGGTGTAGCAGTTGAAACTGTGACAGAGGATGCTCATACCGCTTTAAAAATGCATCGCCTTGGCTATCGAAGTGCTTACTTGAAAGAGCCTATCTCGGCAGGTTTAGCAACGGATAGCTTATCCGCTCATATTGGGCAAAGAATTCGCTGGGCCAGAGGTATGGCGCAAATTTTCCGGGTTGATAACCCATTACTTGGCCGTGGGCTGAAGTGGCAGCAACGGCTTTGTTATTTAAACGGCATGATGCATTTTTTAAGTGGTATTCCGCGCCTTGTATTTATGGTCGCACCGCTGGCGTTTTTGCTCCTTGATGCTTATATCATCTATGCACCAGCCATCGCGATTGTGTTGTTTGTTCTGCCGCATATCTTTCACGCTAATGTGGCAAATTCGCGCATTCAGGGTAAATATCGTCATTCGTTTTGGGGTGAAGTATACGAAACGGTACTTGCGTGGTATATCGCTATCCCCACTACAGTGGCACTCATTGCGCCAAATAAAGGCTCATTTAACGTAACGGCGAAGGGCGGACTAATCAAATCGAGCTTCTTTGACTGGAACATTAGTAAGCCGATCATCGCACTTTTACTGTTGAATCTACTGGGTATGAGCGTAGGGGTTTATCGCCTATTTGATCATCAATTTACTGAAACGACCACGGTGCTGGTTAACTTGTTCTGGACGACTTATAACTTGTTTGTTTTAGGAGTTGCGTTAGCGGTAGCCGCAGAAGAGAAGCAAGTTCGTCAAACGCATCGAATTGATGTGGATTACCCCATCTCTTTTACCACGGCAGATGGCCATCATTACCCTGCTCAGCTAAAAGACTTTTCTTTTGGCGGACTCGGCTTTGAAACACACCCAGAGATTAAGCTTATGGTGGGCGACAAAGTTCATGTGGCACTGCAGCGTTATGGCATTACAGAATCGTTTTTATGTGAGATTAAATTTTGTCGAAACGGCACGGTAGGTACCCAACTTATGCCGATGACATTGGAAAAAGAGAAACACTTTATCCAGTGCACGTTTGCTCGTTCAGACACGTGGTCACAATGGCAGAAATCATACGATGAAGATAAGCCATTGGAAAGTTTGAAAGGCATGGCTTTTGTGAGTGTTATTGGATTTAGAAAAATAGTGGACTATAGCCCAAAGGTGGTTCAACGGGCATATTTCGCAATGGAAAAGTGTATTTTGATTTTGGTGTCGTTTAGACCGAAATGGACGTCTTAGGAAAGTAATAATGAAAATAATGCGAGCTCTCTCTATTTTATCATTGAGCATGATTTCATCGGTACTGTCGGCTGCAGCGACAAGCGCCGATCTAACGAGTCAGTCTAATGGTAAGGTGGAATATACTTTTGCGGACATTTCTGGAGACTCATCTATTGCGATGAGGGGCAACCAAAGTACCGCTTTTCTTGGTTTTGGTTCTCGACTCGATCAAGTCATCACTGGCGGAACGCTACATTTGGAGTTTTTGCCTTCACCCGCTCTCAAGGCCTCCGTATCTCATGTTCGAGTCTTCCTAAATAATGAACTGATGGACGTGGTTCAAATCAGTAATAACGATTCGGTTCAGAAGCAGAGTCAAACCATTGCACTCGACGGTCGCTTTTTTAAGAATTACAACCAACTAAAGTTTGAACTGAGCGGTCAAATCGACGCGATGTGCAGTGACGGAAGCGATCCTGCGCTTTGGTGGGAGCTTAGTTCAGCAAGCTCAATTGAGCTTAATGTGCGTAGTTTGGCGATAGCCAATGAATTAAGTCTATTACCAGCGCCGTTTTTTGACGCGCGTGATTTTCATGACGTGACTATTCCATTTGTCGTGCCAGAAGGTTTAACGTTGACGGACGTTCATTCCGTGTCGACGGTGGCCAGCTATTTTGCCAGTCACGTAAAATGGCGAGACATTGAGTTTCCTGTTTATAGCGATCGATTGCCAACTCGACACGCCGTCGTGTTTGCCACCAATAATGCCAGACCCGCATTTCTAAAAGATTTACCCGACATTACACAGCCGACGATTCAGATGGTAAGTCATCCAGAAAACCCAAATATTAAACTGTTATTGCTACTAGGAGCAGATGAGCAACAACTGTCATTGGCAGTGAAAGGGTTGGCCTCAAGTAATCAATTAATGTCTGGTGAAGTTGCCTATGTGAACAAGGTGGAAAGTTTACAGCAACGCAAACCTTACGATGCACCCAATTGGCTGCCAACTGATAGGGCGGTTAGATTTTCAGAGTTGATTGAGGGCGACTATCAACTTGAAACTCAAGGCGTTAATTTGGCGCCAATCAATGTGAGCTTCACCTTACCTCCAGATCTATTTACCTGGAACGCCAATTCTATACCGATGAAGTTGAACTTCCGTAATTCACCTCCTCAAGAGGGGACGGCCAGCTCAAAAATGAGTGTTACTGTGAACAATCGTTTTGTCCGAGCCTTCTCACTTGATCGTGATGAAGCCGGCCAGCAACAGGTTTGGCGTCTTCCAGTGCTAGGAAGTGAGTCTTTTGCCGAATCTAAAAACGTAAATATTCCGGGCTTTAAGGCTGCGACGAGTAATACCATCGGGTTTAATTTTGAATTAGCGAAAAGCGTTGCAGGGGAGTGTCAGGGGAGTTCGTCTTCAATACAGTATGCGGCCATAGACGGTAACTCAACGCTCGATTTTTCAGGGTTTCCTCACTATATACGTATGCCAAACAGTCAAGTGTTTGCTAGCTCGGCTTTTCCATATTCTAGAATGGCCGATCTATCTGAAACTGCGATTGTGATTACGCCTCAACCAAGTAACAAGGAAATAGAGTTGCTGTTAGAAACCGTTGGCTTTATTTCAAAGAAGACGGGTTTACCGGCATACCGCTATACGCTGTTAGATACATGGGATGAGGCTAAGTTAGCAGATAAGGATATTCTGGTATTGGGTGTCCAGTCTGCCTCTCAATTTGGACTAGCCTCTGAGTCACTGGCCTACGTCAATTCATCGGAAGATGGTCAATTTATGACGGCAACAGTGAAAGCGGAAGTAACCAAACCGCGCGGGTTTGCGAAATTAAGCGGGCAATCTGCAACGGTTGCAACGCATTTATCGACCCGCGGTGAGTTCGCGTCAATGGCCAGCTTTGAATCACCATTGACGGCTAGCCGAACGGTAACGGTATTATCGGCTCGTAATGAACATTCAATTCCGTTGTTGCAAAAGGCTCTGGCGGAGAACAGCGCCAAGTTGTCAGGTTCGGCAGTCGCCATTACCAAATATGATATTAACGGTTATCAGATAGGGGATAACTATTTTGTTGGTTCACTCCCTTTATATGACCTAGTGTGGTATCACTTCTCCGATAGACCCATGTTGATGGTTATCGTCGCGTTACTGCTGGTCATGGGTTTCACCTTAGTGATATGGCGAGTACTTAGAGCTTATGCGTCGCGTCGTTTAAATGAATCTACGGGGCAGCACAATGAATAAGCTACTTATTACTTTTATTCTTTTGGTGTCTTTTTCTAACGTTTGGGCGAAAGACCTATCAGCGTGGCAGGAATTTAAAAGGGTCTACATCATCGATAATGGACGAGTGATTGATGGCTCGGATCCAAGACGGATCACCACCTCTGAAGGACAGTCTTATGCGTTGTTCTTTGCATTAGTGGAAAACGATCGACAAACCTTTGATCGCTTATATGAGTGGACTCGTATTCACCTTGCCGAAGGTGATTTGACTGCTCGTTTGCCTGCTTGGTTATGGGGAAGTGAAAATAAGCGTCAAGGTGTGCTGGACGATAATTCAGCATCAGATTCTGATCTATGGATTGCTTATACGTTAATAGAGGCTGGGCGGCTGTGGCAAAGTGACTACTACCAAAATGTAGGTTATTTATTAGCGTTGCGCATTTTAGCTGAAGAAACAGTCAGTTTAACGGCAGGAACTCGTCAGTTACTTCCGGGCAAAAAGGGCTTCATGAGCGAGTCTGTCGCAAAGCTCAATCCTAGCTATGTACCCTTACCGCTACTGGCGAAGTTTGCTTATTCATCCGACGATAAACGCTGGCAGGAACTATGGGCAGGGTCAGTCGAGCTACTACTGCAAACTCAGTCACACGGTGTCAGCCCTGATTGGGTCCTTTATGATGGGAAACAGTATTTTTACGATAGCAATACGACGTCGGTAGGAAGCTATAACGCCATTCGTACGTATTTGTGGGCTGGTATGATGCCTTCAGACATGGAAGGGCAGGTGGAACAGCTTCATTCTTTACAGCCCTTGGCGAAGTCGATTAGCAAAAATAAGCAAGTTCCATTGACGACGTACGCAGATAGTGGCTTGACTCAAGGTGCGTCTCCCGTTGGTTTTACAGCTGCAATGCTGCCCTTTTTGGTCGCGAGTGGTGAGACAGAACTCGCTGCTACCTTTAACTTAGAGGTGAAAACACAACTCATTACCGATAGAGATAACGAATACTACAACAATGTTTTGGCGATGTTCGGCACCGCTTGGTATACCGAAAAATTTCGATTTAATGCCAAGGGGGAATTGATTGTACCTTGGGCCAGTAACGCACAATCTACGGGTCAGGCTGAATAATGGTCAAAGTGCCTCATCTTGCGGTTGGTTTATGTACACTCGCTTTATCGAGTGTCATCTCTGTAAGTGCCACACCCGTTGCGCCAGTGATTTATTATCAATCTGCGCCAACTTGGCTAGAAAATCAGATTGTTATCGGTGAGCTTAAAAAAGACGAAGAGTTAGTACTCTCTGCGGTAGAGCGTTGGCTTGCCATCGATCCGGAAAACCCTGAGGCCTTGTTTGCAAAAGGTCGTTGGTTGGTGAGAAATGATCAGCCTGATGTAGCTTCATCGCTGCTGATGAAGGTGAAAAAGCAAAGCAACAAAGACGTTATTCGTGCATTCGAGTCTTACCTGTTAGTCAATGCTGAGCGCAAAAGTGATTTTAACCAAATTATCCTGCTGCAAAAAGGTGGACAGAACGAAGCAGCATTAGCACGTTTTAATGATTTGTTTGGCGACCAACGCCCCGATATTACCTATGAGCTTGAGTATCTAGATTTATTATCCACCTTTCCCGAGCGTGCCGATGAAGCCCTGCAAGGCTATCAAGCACTTGATAGCGCTTTTCCACATGTGGGAGAGATCCGAATTCGGCTGGCACGTCATTTAGCTCGTTATTACGATGAAAAACAAGCTATCGCCATCTATCAAGACTTAGCGAATGACGCTCAGCTTGGCGTTTTTGCAAGCAGTTTATGGCTAAATGAACTCGATTCACAGCCACTTTCTCAACAATGGTTTGACACCTATTCACGGGTTGCCAGTTATCACCCTACTGATTTAGCGATCCAGCAAAAATATGAAACGGCGGTCAATCGTTGGTCGCAGGAAAAGACGTTGCGAAAAGATCCCCGCTATCGTGCAAAGCTACGTGCGTTAAAAGAGGTGGATAACAGTCTTTATTCACAGTCGGGATTGAACGCGTTGCTAGCTGCCAATAAGAAGTGGCCGAATTCACCTGATATTCTGATAGCACTGAGCCGACATGAGTTTCAACATGGTAATTACAAAGCGTCATTAGCCTATCTGCATCGAGCAGAGACTAATGATGACAATCCAGATTTAGCGGCTTTCTATTCGTCTCAGAAGCGTTCAATCGAGTATTGGCAAGCGATTGATTTAGCGCGCCAATCTATTGTTGCACAGAATTTTACTCAGGCGGAGGCCTATATTAATAGAGCGCTAAAAACGGATGAAAGCATTGCACTGGGTTATGTGCTCAAAGGGCAAATATTACGCAGCAAAGGCGAGTTAGAACAGGCTAATCAGTGGGCGAAAAAAGCTATAGTGATAGAGCCGTTAAGCACCAGCGCACTCGAGCTTTGGGTTGAAACGTATCGCCCGAATCTTGGTGTGGAAGGTCAAATGCTTGCCCTAAATACGTTATCGTCGCCGCAGCGTAAAGCACTACGCGCTTTTTCTGCGCGTGTTGAGCACAGCGTCATATTGAACCGGTTGAAAGTCGTGGACGCTTTGTCCCCTACGTTAGCGCAATCAAAATTGTTTCAAGATGTCGTGGCAAGTACAGCCGATCTACCGTGGTTGAAAAAAGATATTGCTGAGCAGTTACTTCGTTTAGGTCAACCTGAATTAGCAAACCGCACGATGCGTAAAGCTTACATTGAGCATCAGGATGCTCAACACACTCACGCTTACTCATTGTTTTTGGTCTCGCAAAATCGCTGGGAAGAGGCGTACGGTGTTGTTAATGAGAATAAGTATGTAAACTTAACGCCGTCTGAGCAAGCCACCTTCACTCGAATTAAGCTTGAATATCATCGTCAGGTGGTGCGAAACAAACAAGCTAATGACCAAGCCATTGAACTCTATATTAGCCGCCTTTCTAAGCAAAATCTGCCTATTGCAATTGTGCTGTGGAACGAGTTTGGTCATCAACAGGAGGCGAATGAAGCGTTAGCCTCGGTGGATGTTAGCCATCTGCAAGATTACGAACTTGTCCTTTATTCTCAAGTGAGCTTTGACCTCAATCAAGCCGAGCTACATCACACTGTTTATAGCCAAGTGCACACCCGAAATATAAACGTATCGGTTATCAATGAGCGCGAACAGGCATTTGACGCAGACCGCTACCTTGCCAATAACCAAGCAGGGAAAGCGACAGAGCTTTACGTTGAATTGATCAATGATGGTTTTGATATAGGTTCGGAGCGATACCTTTCACTCGTAGAGCAGTCCCCCGAGCATGCAGAAGCGTTAATTAAAGCTTCTGCGGATAATGTATTTCAGCTGACAAAAGAGCAGTTCTTGACCGCTGAAATTGCAGCAATAAGAACGAATAATCAAGCGTATATCAACTTTTTCAACAATCATTCGACGCAAAAAACGCTGACGGCATTTGATTATTGGCGACTAGAAGAAGAAGCCAATGAGATAGACAATCATGCCCTTGTACAGCGTTATGCGGAAAAGAGTTTGCTTCTTGATGATAAAGAGCGCCATGAACTCGCCAACGTCCGTACAATGAGAGCGGCCTATCGAAATGCCGATGATCAGTGGATGACGAATGATCTTATTTCAACGTTAGATGTGCTTCGAGAGCGAAATCAAAGTTATGTTATGTTTGGTACCGAGTTCAACTCAGTACCCAATGGCGCCACATTTCTTACCGCACCGCTTGAACTTAGTATCGCTATGCCTGACTGGGATGGTCATTTAAAGCTTCGAACTGAATCTGTTTACCTCAATAGTGGTGAGCTTACCTATTATAATGAGGGTGTTAGCTTTGAGCGCGACCGCGTTGGGCAAGCATTTTCAATTGGTTGGGAAGCGGACCAATGGCGTGCCGATTTAGGCACAACGCCTATGGGCTTTCGTATTAACGATTGGGTAGGAGGAGTGGAAGGAACAGTGTCATTGGGAGACGTTTCGGTGCGTGGCAGCCTGAGTAAACGACCTGTGACATCCAGCCTTATTTCTTACTCGGGTCTTGAAGTGGCTGACCGTCGTGGCAATGTCACCGAGTTTGGGGGAATAACACGTACGGGGGGAACTGTCAGCGCGTCATGGAACGATGGGCGTCCTTATGGTTTTTGGGGCTATGGTGAATATCATCAATTGACGGGTAAAAATGTCGCAGATAATGATCGCTTATCTGGAATGTTTGGGGGCTATTACAACCTGATCAGTAGTAATGATGAATCATTGTCACTTGGCGGTTCAGTGTTTTATATGGGTTATGACAAAAACGTCAATGAAGTCGTGATTGGCCATGGTAATTATTACAGCCCACAGTCTTATGTATCGTTGTCACTGCCCGTTTCTTATTACCGACGGGTTAATTACGATTGGACATATGGTGCGAGAGGTACCTTGTCTGTGTCCAACGCAAGCTTTGATGCCCCATATGGACTCGACGGAAGTGCGTCAACAAGCTCAGGCGTAAGTAGTGCCTTGCAGCTTTATACAGAATATAAAATGAGTGATCATTGGACATTGGTGGGTTACCTTTCTCAGCAATTCTCCAGTGACTATCAGCCGAGCTTGTTTAACCTTTATTTCAAATATCACTTTGATCCAGCATGGCAACGTGCGGAGCTGCAACCTGACCCATTAAGACTTTACTCGAGTTATTACTAGGGCTGATTCAAAATAATCATAGCCCTAGTTGTTTAAACTCAACCTAATTGAACCATCTGCCACCGCCTTAATAGAGGTGCTTAATTAAGGCGTATTGGCTGTGATATACCTTGAGTATCTGATGGTTTTTGACCGGGTTTCATAAACTTAGCACGCTGATTAATCCATTTGTGTGCCCAGTCTTCGGGCGCATTTTCATAGTATCGCTCAACGGTTTGATTTAGCGCTCGAACTGAGGGCGTGAAGGTCAATGCACCTTTAACCGGGCCCATGCTCGCGATTTCAGAATCGGTAAGGGGCCTTGGTGTATAAAGTAAAGCGTTCAGATAAACGGGTTCAGCTTCATACTTTTGATATTCGGTATCGGTGAATAAACGCAGCTTATCTTTGCTCATTGCCCACTTGTACCCTTCGCCAGCGCTGTATCTCATGGTTGAGATAAACTTTCCATCCGCATAGAGTTTGTAAACCACATCACCCGCCTCTGAGGCATAAAAAACCAATGCAATTCGGTACCAAGTATTGGCGTCAAACGTACCCGCATATTGTGAATATAATCCTAACTGGTTGCTTTCATTTAAATATATTTCGACCTTGTTGTTGAGGTCATTAGCATCAAGGATCGCTCGATATTCATTACTGCTGCTGTCGGGCCAGAGAACGTCAAAGACTAAGGTGTAATTAGAGATGAGATCTTGTGATGCGAAGTCGCCGTTCGCAGCATGGGATGTTGTTAGCGCCAGATCGCCGTTATCATCGGCGATAAGCGCTTCAAGCTTAATAACATTGCCTTGTGAGCCATCAGGAAGGTAAGGAATGCCAAATGATGCCGTTGTGCCACACGACATAATAGCGCTATCACAGTCAGCGGAAGCCTTGTCACTGGTGCGTAGTGATAGTGATGATAGTTGGCTCTGTTCGCCGCTAAAAATATTAGCCGGGTCATTGAAGTTCCAGATTGTCGTCGCATTAATGACGTCGTTATCACAGCTATAAAGCACGTCATCTGAATCAATAAATTGGCAGTTTGCTGTTCTATTTCGCGCGTAAACGTCATAAATTTGCCACGCTTCTGCAATTAACACTGCGTCTTCTTTTTGGTAATAGTCAGCATTAAAAAACAGCTCCGGATTCCAAGCCGCAGATTTGAATAAGGCGACCTTGTACACCTGTTGGTCGTTTATGTCATCGATTGCAGGTCCGTTGTACTGTAGCTCATTTTTTGCATTCACCATGAGTTTAAGCTCCGATCCTAAGACCTGAACTTGATATAAAGCGCTAAATCCAGGTGTATTAGCGGGTTGTCGCTCTATCGGGTAGGAGCGGTGGAAATGCTCTTGCGTCAGTGAGCCTGGAGCCCAAATTTCACTGTCTTCGATTTCGTTTTCATCAAGAATGCTAGCATCTAGTTCAAAATACTCTTGAGTCTCGGGATTGGTAAAAGAGCGCATGGCGTTATACAAGATATCGCGCATTTGCGTGCGAGTCGGTTGGTTTTTCGATACGGCGATTTCGGTATGGGCATCTGGCGCGTAGCGACCAAGAATCGCGTCGATTTTGCTTTGTGTCGTGCTATCTACGTTTGATGTGAGCTCAATGTCAGTGCTGACAATAGGTTGGGTTATTACTGCCGACTTATCACTGAGATCAAAGGTGATTTCAACATCGGTGTAGCCTTTAGCGTTAAAATCTGGAAGAACCACCATGGTATTATTAATTAGCTCAGCATCTGGTGTCGCATGGGAATGCCCGCCCAGAATCAAATCAATGCCGTCAACATAAGTGGCCAGGGCTTTATCAGTACCAAAGCCCAAGTGACTCAGCATAATCATATAGTCAACATCTTGTGCATAGTCACTGATTAACTGCCTTGCTCGATCGTTCCAATCCCAACGCATCCGAAAATCTGGAATAAAATCGGTTTGAGGCTTAATTTCTTGATCTAATTCGTTCCATGGGCCGGATGTCATGCCAAAAAAGCCAATTTTGATACAGCCAACTTGAGCAATGGCAAAGTTAATACCGTCAAATCCTTGCGGATCGTTGCCGTAATACTCGGTATTTGAAGCCAGTACAGTTGCAACATCATCTTTGGAGTACTTAATTAATTGTTCTGGTCCCCAGGCAAAATCATGGTTACCGATAACACGATAGTCGAAAGCCATGGCTTGGGTCGCTTCCAGCGTCGCGTCTCCTCGCGATAGTTGCTCGGCGACAGACCCTTTTTCATAGTCATCTCCGCCATTGGTAAATAGCGTGTAAGGTTGCTCGGTAAGGGCTTGGTTGTGTATCGCTTTGATTTTGCTGTAGTACTTTTCTTGGAACCCGAAATGTCCATGAAGATCGGCGACGTGAATAAACCGCACGGTTTGAGACGTGGCTGACACGTCGCACTCTGGCCCAAAGGTTTTAACAGGGGCTGGAGGGATAATATCCCCGAGTGATACGGTGTCATCGCTATTGCATGCGGTGAGAATCAGCGGCAAAGTGCAGGCAATCAGAATAGAAAGAGAGTGTTGACGAACGTTCATGACTTCTTTTGAGTTTAAATAGGACAGGTGAATTCTATCAGAGTCATCAATTATTCAGAACGGAATCAGGAATAATTTTCTGCGAAACTGCGAAGTAAACGATAGTGTGGTGATATAGTGACATCTATATCTGGAATTATCGAAAATTCAGTGACCTAGCAGTGAGAAAAATGACGGACTTAAGCCGCTTAAGTATCAACTAGCCACGAAGTAAGTAGGGCAAGATAGCCTGCAAATAACAATCAGACTTTGACAGGGGAGTAGGCTACATATGCGGAACAATCGCCATTTAACAAAGTTACTTCTCACTACGTTGTTATGCTTTACTGTCACTTTTCCTGTGCAAGCGAGTTGGATCGATGACTTCATCGCAGGACATGTAGAGGTTACTAGCTTAAAGGATGTTGAAGCATTGATGGAGGTCTATGACTGCGGCGAAACGGAACATCAATATTATTGTGGGTTTGATTTGGATTATCGCGGCGTTCCAATGAATGCGGAAATACACCTTGCGAAAGGGCAGGTCACTCACATTAAATTCACAGCCGATATGACGCCATACCATTACACACGCATTCCTTATAACCTTCGTATTGATAGTTATCAGCTGGAAGAAGTGACGATTGGCCAAGAAAAATTTAACGTACCAGAATCGCTGAAAAATCATTCTTCAAATGAAGTGGATAAGAAACTGGTTGAATTTTTGAACTTACATCCCATTTCTGACTCTAAACTGTTTACCTGGATTCATAAAAATGAGATTCAGAATAGGTTCATTGCAGAAAAGCTCTGTATGAAAAGTGACAAAGAGCAGATTTCGCTCGAATGGATTTCGAATCCAGCTTTCTAACGTTGTCACACAATAGTCTTACGGTTGTCATTTCACTGTTACATAACGTAAGTAACTTGGAATGCGTAGAGTAGAGAAGGAGTTAACCCATGAAAAAAATGAGACGTGCTCGACTTCATCGTTGTCGTATCCAGTATTGGAAAGAAACCAATCAAAAAACAACGGATAGAGAAAAAGCATAAATTAATCAATGCTATAAAATTTGTAAAAACCACTAGTGAACCGGCAATCTTAATTGCTGGTTTTGCATTTCTGGCCCTCGAAAAAATCTTTCTAAAAAACCAATAGACAACCCATAAATTCAGGCATACAATCCGCTCGTTTTGGGGAGTAGTCACCTAAATTATTTGTCGTCATCTCGTTAAGCCAATGCTTATCCGGCAAATAAGAGCACCTTGTGTGCTTTGACGAGACCAACGCAATCAAAGTTCGAGTGAGCATTTTCACTCGGGTGTATATTGGTTTGCGGAAGGTCGACACTCACTCATCGTCCTTCTGCCTGGAGGACTTATGCCCTTATCTGTTTATCTGTCATTTCTAGTACTAACGCTAGGTTTAGTTGCGTTGGATATTTACCAAACCCGTGGTGGGCTCATCACCATTCGCAAAGCTGCACTTTGGAGTGGTTTTTGGTTCCTGTTGGCGTTTGTTTTTGCAGCATCGATTTACTTCTATTGGGATGTTTACGCACCAAGTAGCGATTACAGTGCTGAAAAGGCAACCGTTGCGTTTTTAACGGGTTACTTACTGGAAAAATCGCTAAGCATCGATAACTTGTTTGTATTCGCGATTATTTTCCACCAGTACACAGTACCTGTGCATTTGCGACCAAGAGCGTTGCTATGGGGCGTAATTGGTGCACTGGTTTTACGCGCTATCATGATTGGTGTTGGGGCACAGCTTCTTGCTCAGTTCCACTGGGTCATGTACTTATTTGCGGCGTTTTTAATTTGGACGGGCATACAGTTAGCACGAGATCGTGGTGAAGATGAGATTAATCCTTTGCCAGAGCGAATTATCAGAAAGCTCTTTACGGTATCAGATGATTATCGTGAGAATAAGTTGTCGGTAATAGAGAATGGTAAACGCGTATTTACGCCAATGTTTATTGTTATCGGTGTGATCGCGTTTATGGATGTGTTGTTTGCACTTGACTCTATCCCAGCAATTTTTGCTGTCACCAGAGAGCCGTTCTTGGTACTAGCAGCGAACGTCTTTGCTTTGTTAGGTCTGCGCTCATTGTATTTTGTACTGGAAGGTATGATGAACCGTTTTGTGTACCTAAAGCCAGCATTGTCATTCGTTATGGTATTTATAGGTATCAAAATGTTATTGGTAGGCAGCGCTTGGGCGATACCAACATGGGTATCACTCAGCGTTATACTCGTGACTATGCTACTAGCAACATTAGCGTCGCTGTATCATGAGCGTAATTTGCCTAAAGCAATAGATTAGAATGGTTGACGAGAGGCTGTTGAATTATAAAAGAAAAACCGGATATTTTTAAGTAACGAATGCTTAACAATTAAACGTGTTGGTTTGGGTAAGTGAGCAATTATTTATCCAAATCGCTGCTTTGTGAGTAATTATGCAGCCGCTTTGAATGGTTAAAATAATCACTTGTTAATGCCTTGTTCCATTAGAATAACTAATCTGAATTGCCAAAAATTGTCATTTCTTTACGCGCGTTTTGTTGCCTATTATTGCTCCAACAACGACAAAAAATGAATTTGTAAAGAGAGGCAATCATGGCACAAGCAATGAATATCGACACCATCGCTCTAGCACCCTCTATGGATAAGAAAGCCTACGCGGTTAACTTCAAAGGATTGATTGCTCACCTACTAGATATTATGTTCGGCAAAGGTGAAGTAGAAAATACTTACTATGCGAATGAATTGTCTGGTCATATGCAGCGAGATATTGGTCTTAACCGATAAAACGCAAGCTAAGCGAATACTAAAAATGGGCATCAACGAGAGTTGATGCCCATTTTTTATGGGGGTACGGCACTTTATTTTTTGGGTTACAGCGATAGTAAAACACCCCAAAGGTTAGTCCGTTAAACCACCTTCGCGTTGTCTTTGCTCTATGAGTTCGCGTCTTTTTTGCTCTGCCTCAAACTGCTCATCCGTTACACAGGGATCTTGCCCTATATATTTTGGATAAAACACGTAATAGATATCGTTCATTGTCCTGTCACTCTCGATCAAAATTGAATGCCCACCTTGGCTGCTACTAGGGTAGTTATGCACTTGTGGCAAGTGTGCGTTTGATTTTAGCCAGCTAAGTATCATGCGGCATCAACCTAATACTCGATATTTAAGGCGTAGGTGATGGGGAGGATATTAAATGAACTCATTTTTGTTGAAGCAATATAATCTGATTTATCTCAACGTCTTGATGTGTCTAATCCGTATTATGGTTCGCGATTACATACAATGATTAGGTGAAACACATGGTAAGTCTTACAGATCGGTTTCTAAAATATGTCACATTTGACACGCAATCAGACGCATCTAAAGGCTGTTGCCCGAGCACCCAAGGGCAAACACACTTCGCAAAGCATTTAAAAAAGGAACTGATTGATTTAGGTTTATCGAATGTAAGCCTTGATGACAATGGTTACCTAATGGCGACGCTACCCTCAAACGTAGCAGGTGACATTCCGGCGATTGGTTTTGTTGCTCACATGGATACGGCACCTGACGCCTCTGGTCGTAATGTGAAGCCACAGATTGTTGAGAACTATATTGGCGGTGATATTGCATTAGGGAAAGGGGATGAGGTGTTATCACCGATTCAATATCCAGATCTTCATGACTTGCATGGGCATGACATCATTACCACGGATGGCACAACGCTACTCGGTGCTGATAATAAAGCCGGTATTGCAGAAATCATTACTGCAGTTGAATATTTGCTGGCACACCCTGATATTCCGCATGGTGATATTCAAATTGGATTTACGCCTGACGAAGAAATAGGGCGTGGTGCAAATCTTTTTAATGTTGAAAAGTTCTCAGCACAGTGGGCGTACACGGTTGATGGTGGACCTGTGGGGGAATTAGAGTATGAGAACTTTAATGCCGCTGCCGCGACCGTCGAAATTACCGGAGTTAGCGTTCATCCTGGAACCGCGAAAGGAAAATTGGTCAATGCTATGACGCTGGCATCCCGCTTCCATGCTGAAATGCCTAGCGATGAAACCCCAGAAACCACTCAAGGGTATGAAGGGTTCTATCACCTGGGGTCTGCCGATATGTCCGTGGCGAAATCGACACTGCATTATATTCTTCGTGATTTTGATAGTGATGGATTGGCAAGGCGAAAGGCGTACCTTCAGGACAAGGTGGCAGCGTTTGAGTTAGGCAGTAAGCGCGCGAAAGTGAGCTTACAGTTAGTAGATAACTACTCGAATATGCGTGAAATGGTGACGCCTCATCCACATATTATTGAGCTTGCTGAAAAAGCGATGATCGCCTGTGACGTGCAACCGGATATCAAACCAATCCGCGGTGGGACCGATGGTGCTAGATTGTCATTCATGGGACTTCCTTGTCCGAATATTTTTACTGGTGGTTACAATTTTCATGGTATTCATGAGTTTATTACTGTGCAAGGTATGGAATTAGCAGTAAAAGTGATTGTGCAAATTGCGAAAGAGACAGCAATTCGGTATCGTTGAGCCAAACCATAATTGATGTAGGCTCACATGGAAGATACAGAAAAAGTCATTGCGTATTTATACGAAAACAAACTCCTGCTGAGTGCTTTAATTCTCTTTTTTATACTCATTGTCCGTCGGATTACGCTAGGCGCAATCCGCGGCGATGTGGCGTTTATTTCTGAAGATCAACGCAAGTGGATGTCTCGTACCAAAAACTGGTCATTTGCACTCATTGTGTTGACTCTATTTCTGATCTGGAAATCAGAGATCAGTGAATTTGCATTGTCAGTAACGGCGATTGCAGTTGCAATAGTGGTTGCATCCAAAGAAATTATCTTATGCTTTACGGGCTCTATTCAACGAGCCAGCTCTCGCTCATTCCGAATTGGTGATTGGATCGAGGTCGGTAAAACCAGTGGGGAAGTGATTGAACATAATCTAATGGCCACCGTTGTACAGGAAATCGACCTGTATCATGGTCATTATCACTTTACTGGCAAAACCATCACGCTGCCTAATAGTATGTTTTTTACGTACGCGGTGAAAAACCTCAACTTCATGAAGCGCTATGTCTATCATCACTTTTCCATCGTTGTGCCAGGCTTTGACAACCTATTTCCGCTTGTTCCTGATTTAATCGCTCAAATAGAGAATCATAGCGAAGGCTTTATTGATGTCGCCCGTCGTTACAACGGCGTGATTGAAAAACATGCAGGTGTAGATTTGCCAGGCTCTGAACCTCATGTCTATCTTTCTAGTGGTGCCACTGGCGAGCAAATCGTTAATGTGATGATATTTTGCCCGACTGAATTGGCGACACATTTAGAGCAAGAAATTCGTGCCGACTTTATGTTGATATATTCCAACGCATTCCCGAAAGATAAATAGGAAACGCATTTAAAAACATACTGTTATATTTTGAAACACTTTCATATGATATGTTGATGATTCTCGGACATTGACCTGACTTTTCGTTGGATACTGTGCAGTGCCTGTTCCAACTAAAATATATTGGTGTTTCAATGCCTAAAAAAATACTTGTTCTAAGCTTAATCACAACAGCGTTGCTAACGGGTTGTGGTGATAATAACGCGAATAAATCTGCCGCGCCGCTCCCTCTTGTACAAACGCAAGAGGTGAGTGTCGTGCAGCACCAGCAAAGCAAATCTTATATCGGTCGCATGGATGCGGTTGAAGATACTGCTATTACTGCGCAGGTTTCTGGCTATCTCAAAGAAAGACATTTTTATGAAGGACAAATTGTAGAAAAAGGCCAACTGCTGTATTCCATTGAGCCTTCATCATTCGAAGCTCAAGTTGCCAGTGCTAACGCACAGGTTTCAGAAGCAGAAGCCACCCTAAAAAAGGCACAACTCGATTTCGCTCGAGGCCAAAACCTAGTCAAATCCAATAACATTTCTCAAGCTGAATTCGATGCACTGACTGCAGCCTTAATGAGCGCGCGTGCACAACTAGCTGCGGGTAAAGCTCAGCTGAAAGTTGCAGAGGTAAATTTATCTTATACAGAAGTACGTGCGCCTTTTACTGGCCGAATTGCTGATAGTAAGGTGAGTACCGGCGATTTATTGTCACCTTCTTCAGGCGTTCTAACGACGCTTGTCAGTATGGATCCTATTTATGCTTCATTTAGTATTAGTGAGCGTGAGCGCCTGGTATTAGGGATGGATGAAATAGAAGGAGATGGTAGCGATGAATCAAACGGTGTAGCGGTCAATATTATTCTTGAAGATGGACAATTGTTTGATCATCAAGGAAGGCTGGATTTTCTGGGCAATCGAATCAATCTAAACACTGGCACATTGGCCATGCGCGCTGTGGTTGAAAACCCTAAGCAGCGCTTGCTGCCGGGCCAACATGTTCGCGTTGAGTTAATGGAGAAGCAAGCGGTTGATGTCGTAACGGTACCAAGGCGTGCGGTTCAAACCGATCTTGAAGGCGACTTTGTAATGGTCATTACGGAAGGTGATGTTGCTGAACGCCGAAACGTCGCATTAGGTCCTCAGACAGACAGTGGCATCATTATCAAAGTTGGTTTAAGTGCTAACGATGTTGTGATCACGCAGGGTCTACAGCGTGTAAGGAATGGAGTTCCTGTACGAGTTGAACAACCGGAATCAACCGAACAAGGTGCCTAGATGTTAAGTCGTTTCTTTATTCAAAGACCAAAGTTTGCTTTGGTCATTTCTATTATATTAACGCTAGCAGGCGCCATTTCCTTAATGGTCCTTCCTGTTGCGGAATATCCCAAAATTAGCCCTCCTTCGGTAAGTGTCACTGCGTACTATACTGGCGCAAGCGCTGAGGTTGTTGAAGAAGCCATTGCAGACCCCATTGAAACCTCAGTGAATGGTGTTGAAGACATGATTTATATGTCTTCAAAAAGTGCGAATGATGGTTCTTATTCACTCAATGTGACGTTTGATATCGGCACCGATCCTGACATGGCACAAGTCAATGTACAGAACCGTGTCTCTCAAATTGAATCTAAATTGCCTCAAGAAGTGCGTATGGTTGGCGTGACGGTGAAGAAGCGTTCACCTGACTTGCTAATGGTACTGAACTTCTATTCTCCAGATGGCACCTACGACGACAAGTTCCTAATAAACTACGTTAACCTGAATATCAAAGATCAGCTTGCACGAGTTAAGGGTATCAGTGAAGTAGGTGTGATTGGGGGCGGTGAGTACTCGATGCGAGTCTGGTTAGACCCAGACAAGCTCGCCAACCTAAAAATGACGACGTCGGACGTGTATTCAGCACTTGCTGAACAAAACGTACAGGTCGCTGCTGGCCGTGTGGGCGCTGCACCTTATGCTGATCCACAGGAAGTGCAATTCAACTTGGTGACCAAAGGCCGTTTAGAGAGTGTCAGTGAGTTTGAAAATGTTGTGCTACGCGCAAATATTGATGGCTCTACGGTTTATCTAAAAGACGTGGCTCGTGTTGAATTAGGTAAAAAGTTCTATGATGGTTCGGGTGAATTTAGGGGGCAAGATGCTTCTATCGTGACATTGTCACTTCAATCCGATGCCAATGCGCTTGAAAGTGGCAAGGCCGTAATGGCGATGCTAGATAAGTTGAGTGTTAACTTCCCTGATGGTATGGCATACGAAACCAGTTATGACACTACTATTTTTGTGGCTGAGTCGATTAAAGGGGTAGTAAAAACGCTTATTGAAGCGATTTTACTGGTTATTGCCGTTACCTATTTATTCTTAGGCAGTGCCCGTGCGACGTTAATTCCTGTTGTGGCGATACCCGTATCATTGATTGGTACCTTTGCCATCATGAACATGACAGGGTTTACCATCAACACGGTAACCTTGTTTGGTTTGATTCTGGCAATTGGTATTGTGGTAGATGATGCGATTCTCGTGATTGAAAACGTGGATACCATCATGAAGCGCGACCCGAGCTTATCGCCACGTAAAGCAACCTTAATGGCGATGAAAGAGGTGACAGGTCCAATCATTACCTCGACGCTTGTGCTTCTTGCGGTGTTTATTCCGGTCACTTTGCTACCCGGCATCACTGGAATTATGTACCGACAATTCGCATTGACCATTTGTATATCGGTAATCATCTCGTCTATTAATGCATTGACCTTGTCACCTGCGTTGTGTTCATTGGTGCTAAAACAAGGGGGCGGCAATACGGCTCGTTGGTTCCAAACCTTTAATAAAGGCCTGGAACGTATCACACGAAAGTATGGTCAAATTGCAGGCTTCCTCGTTAAGAAAGCGCTATTGCTAATCGCATTCTTTGTCGTGGCTCTAACGGCGGTAACCTTCTTTGCGAAATCGACATCAACGGCGTTTGTCCCGCAAGAAGATAAAGGTATTTTGCTGGTTAACGTACAGTTACCAGATTCAGCTTCTTTGTCTAGAACGACGGAAACAACAAGCAACCTAATGGCGCTTGTTGAGCAAGAGCCAGGCATTGATGGTGTGACTGTCGCGAACGGTTATGCGTTCATGACAGGCGCGGCCGCCTCTAACGGTGCGTCGATGTTCATCAAGTTGAAAGACTGGAGTGAACGTAATAGCTTTGAAGGTGACCATTCTGCTAACGCCATTGCGGCACGTATCAACGGTATGGCCGCTCAGGAAATTCCAGGTGCGGTAGTGTTCGCAATGGGACCACCAGCGGTGCCGGGCATGGGCGCAGCGTCAGGGTTTGAATTTGTACTAGAAGATACGTTAGGCCGAAGTCGCACCGACTTGGCGAATGTGATGCAAGAGGTTATTCAAGAAGCGAACAAGCAACCTGAAATTGCCTATACGTTTAGTACATTCCGAGCCAATGTTCCACATTACTACGTGGATATTGACCGGGAAAAAGCGCAGCAACTTGGCATACCACTTTCTTCGATATTCCAAACTTTGCAGGGCAACTTAGGGTCACTCTACGTCAATGACTTTACGATGTTTGGTAAGAACTTCCGTGTGACGATGCAGGCGGATGCGGAATATCGTAGTGGCATGGATGACTTGCAACTGTTCCATGTTCGTTCCGCCAATGGTGATATGATCCCTCTAAGTACATTAGTGACGTACGATCAGGTGTTTGAACCCGATGTAGCGTGGCGTTATAACATGTATCGAAGTGCGGTAATACAAGGGCAGCCAGCACCTGGTTACTCAAGTGGTGATGCACTTGCCGCAATGGAGCGTGTCGCGGCCAACGTATTACCAATGGGCTATCAGTACGAATGGACTGGCATGGCTTATCAAGAGATTTTGGCTGGTAACCAAGCTATTTATGCTTTTGCGTTAGCACTGATCTTTATTTATCTATTTATGGTGGCGCAGTACGAGAGTTGGTCAATACCGCTCGCGATAATTTTAGTGGTGCCCGTTGCGACGTTAGGTTCGTTCCTAGCGCTGAATTTGACGGGGACACCGCTCAACTTATATGCCCAAATAGGTTTGGTACTGTTAATAGCGCTCGCCGCCAAAAACGCCATTCTTATTGTTGAGTTTGCCAAGAATGAGCGTGAAGATAAAGATGTGCCGATTGACGATGCAGCAGTGCGCGGTGGAATGCTACGATTCCGCGCTGTTAACATGACATCATGGTCATTTATCTTAGGTATTGTACCGTTAGTGTTTGCATCCGGAGCGGGGCACGTTAGTCAAAACTCTTTAGGTGTGTCCCTTGTGGGTGGATTATTGTGCGTTTTATTGGCCGGCACATTACTTATCCCAGGCTTCTATGCATTGATTCAGCGTCGTCGTGAAAAAGCAAAAGGCGGTAGCACTAAGCTAATCCCTCTTGATGACGACTAACTGATTATAAACATTAGATAAAATCGTGACTTGCAAAGCACCTCATAGGGCTCCTATGGGGTGTTTTTTTGTATGAGTTTGTCGGGATGGTGGTGACGAGAGTGTACATTAAGGGAGTGAAACAAAGTATCGGTACGGCGATTTATGAGAAAGTGGCAAAAAAGTAGCCGAATCAGTATCAAACTTTCTGTGATTGTGTTAGCAAATTCTGACGGTTGACGGGGAAATTCACAAATAAGGATGATTTTACAGATGATGTAATACAATGTAGGTGTGATTGAGTATATATGTAAAGTTCTGTATGGTGACGGCAGATTATATAGATGTGATGGATGAGTGATGGAAAGTCAAAAGCTGCTAATCGTTGAAGATGATGTTAAATTAAATCAGATGCTCGCGGAATACTTTGAAACTCAGGGTTTTCAAGTTCAAACAGTATTAGATGGTGCTAAAGCCGAAAAGGCTATTCATGAATTTGAACCTGATCTTATCGTATTAGATTTAATGCTTCCAGGGCAAGATGGTTTGTCGATTTGTCGCTCTGTACGAGATAATTATTTCGGAAAAATCCTCATGTTAACCGCGAGCGATGACGATTTTGATCATGTGGCCGCATTAGAAACAGGCGCAAACGACTTCGTAACCAAGCCTGTAAAGCCTCGAGTTTTACTCGCAAGGATCCGCAACCTGTTACGTAAGTCAGCTGATGAACAGGTCGTTAAGACGGGGCATTCACTCAAGTACGGACAGCTAGTGATTAGCCAGTTAAGCCGAAACTGCAAATATCAAAATACTGATGTATCCCTTACCGATAGCGAATTTGACTTATTGTGGTTACTGGCCTCTTCCCCCGGTGAAACATTATCGCGTGATTTCCTGACCAAAAAGCTACGTGGAATTGATTATGATGGCATCGATCGTACGATCGACAATCGCATCGTGACGTTACGCAAAAAACTGTTTGATGACGCAACTAATCCCAAAGGTATTATTACGGTGCGTGGAAAAGGCTACTTGTTTGTTTCTGACGGTTGGTTAGGTTAGGGTCTATCAGAATATGTGGCGAATATTTATAGAATCTCTGATTGGGCTGATTTTATTATTTGGGGCGAGTATTGTCGGCTATGAGTATTTAATATACGGCAAATCCGATCCAGATCTTGTGGACGCAAACCTGCGTGTTGAAGCCTTTCGAGACATAATGAATCATGTTGCCGTCAATGAAAGCGACGAACGCGCGACAGATTTATTGCAAATGTTCGCAACAAAAACACACCGATTGCTTGATACTATGCCGGAATCCGAGCTTCCCAGTGAGATAGCACAGTACTTCCTAGAGCAACCTAATACGCCTTTCTTGTTAGATGATGATGACCAGCTTTGGCTCCGCTTTGATACCACCAATAATTACATCAAAATGTACGATGATCCGGATTCGGAATTACTGCAAGCGATAGCATTCGGTAATCAGGTTGTTTGGTTGTTTTTTCTTGCAAGCTTTGTGGCTTTTAGTTCAGGCTTTATTTGGTTTCTTAGTCGACGTTTGCGAGTGCTGGAAAAAACGGCGGCTGAGTTCGCAAGTGGTAACTTTGATGCTCGAGCGTCAGAAAGACACTGGATCAAGTTGGGGAAACTCAATCGAAAATTCAATAAAATGGCCGATGAAATCGCCAACCTAATGGTCAATAACAAGGCGCTGACCAATGCAGTGGCGCATGAGTTAAGAACGCCTATTTTCCGTATTCAGTGGCAAAGTGAAGTATTACTTGATCAAGTGTCCTTACCTGAACATAAAAAGCAGTTGCAGAGTATCATTGAAGATACAGAAGATATGGAAACGCTTGTTGATGAATTACTTTACTACGCTCGTGTAGAACGCCCAGACGCAGTCGTTCATTTGGAGAACATTGATGTTGCAGCGTGGTTGCAAGAGCATGAAAATAAATGGAAAAAAGATGTAGGCGTCGACTTTTCAATCTATGTTGATCCGTCTCTTAATATTGATAGTGCCTTGAGTTGCAGTGGTTCTCCAGCCTCTGCTAAAGACTCAAGTGATAAGAATACACTCTTGAATCGTTTGGATAATCCAGTCGGTCATCCTGATAATTATGTTCCTCATATGTCTAATGTGGATCCGTTTCTTCTGTGCAGAATGGTCGTTAACTTATTGAGTAATGCGAAACGCTATGCCAATGAAAAGATTGTTATTAAGGTACAAAGTAACGAAGAGCACTTCGTCATTCAGGTTCACGATGATGGATGCGGCGTTCCAAAAGAGCATTGGACATCCTTGTTTGAACCTTTCTATCGTGTCGATAAAGCCCGCGACCGTTCATCGGGTGGCTATGGATTGGGGTTAGCAATCGTGAAACACATAATGCTTCGACACAATGGAAAAGTGAGCGTGTGTGATAGCGAGTTAGGTGGTGCCTGTTTTTGTCTCATCTTCCCACACAAACCTGCGGAATAGAGACGATATATCGCCATTTATTTTCCTTTTTATTAGTGGGTGTCGGTATCAGTTGCTAAGTCCGCTTTTCTCTCGTTATCAGCAAATTATTTCATCCTAAATCTATCGCTGCCAAGTGTTCATTAACGTTATATACTAGCCTAGCTAACGTATTAACAAGGTAACGAATTGAACCGTATGAAATTTATCCATACCTCAGACTGGCATTTAGGCAGGCAGTTTCACAACGTCTCATTATTAGACGATCAGCGCGCCGTACTGCAGCAAATCGAGCACTATTTAACAAATCATAACGTCGATGCGCTCGTTATTGCTGGCGATATCTATGATCGTTCAGTCCCTCCGACTAGTGCGATTGAGGTGTTAGATGATTTCTTAACCAAGGTCATTCAAGACATTGGGGTTCCCGTCATTATGATTTCAGGAAATCATGACGGTGCGAAGCGACTGGGATTTGGTGCCCGCCAGCTAGACCGTTCAGGACTTCATATCATCAGCAGCCTTGAACAGATGACCACGCCAATCGTAATCTCGTCAACGGATAAACCAGACGTCTACTTTTACGGTATGCCTTATAGCGACCCCGAGCATGTCCGTCATTTTTATAATGTGACGGTCAGTAATCATGATGATGCTCATCGCATCATGGCGCAGCAGCTCAGCGAAGTCATGGACTCATCAAAGCAGAATGTTCTCATTAGCCATTGTTTTATTGATGGCGCAGAACCCTCAGAATCAGAAAGAACCCTGTCGATAGGCGGTGCTGACCGCGTTAGCTTTAGTCATTTTAGCCATTTTAACTATGTTGCACTGGGGCATTTGCATCAGGCGCAAAAGCGCGGTGCTGAGCATATTCGCTACTCAGGTTCTATCATGAAGTACTCCTTTTCAGAGCAGTACCACAATAAGAGCATGACATTGGTTGAGCTTGATGATGATGGCAAGGTTACGACGAGCATGATCCCACTGACCGCGCCTCATAATATGCGTATTTTGGAAGGAACCTTGTCTGAGTTACTCGAGGCTGGGCAACATGATGAGCATAACGAGGATTACTTGTTAGTACGTTTAATGGATAAGCACGCCATCTTAGACCCGATGGCGAAATTGAGGGAGGTATACCCGAATGTGTTGCACCTTGAAAAGCCGGGGATGTTGGTGGGGGTGGATAGAGAAATGACACAGGCGAGACTGGCACATTCTGAACTCGATATGTTCAAAGACTTTTTCCATGACGTCCAAGGGGAAGTGTTAACGGCAGAGCAAGAATCAATGGTCGCTGATATCGTTGGCGCATTGTCCAAAAGTAATAAGGAGCAGTAACGTTGAAACCGATTAAATTAACACTCTCCGCATTTGGCCCCTTTGCTAAGACTGAAGTGATCGATTTCTCACTGCTGGGCACATCACCGTTGTTTTTGATTAATGGGCCAACAGGTGCGGGGAAAAGCTCGATCTTAGATGCAATATGCTACGCACTCTATGGCGAAACCACAGGCAGTGAGCGAACTGGCGATCAAATGCGCTGTGATTACGCGGAAGCGACATTATTGACGTCAGTGGTGTTCGAGTTTGAGCTATCAGGACACGTTTATTGTATTGAGCGTAGCCCTGATCAAGAAGTGCCTAAACAGCGAGGCGAGGGAACGACAAAACGCACACATTCAGCGGTGCTAACCAAGCTCACCGATCAAAGCCTGATTGCTAACAAGCCTAAGCAGGTGGCGACGGCGATTCACGAGTTAGTTGGCTTGGATGTTAAACAGTTTCGTCAAGTGATGGTGCTGCCACAAGGTAAGTTTAGAGAGTTGCTGACGGCAAGTTCGAAAGAGCGGGAACTGATTTTTGGTCAACTATTTCAGACGCATATATACAGTAATATCGAGCGAACACTTTTCGATAAAGCGGCAAGTATTCGTAAAGCTAAGGACGAGTTTGACAATCAAATTAAAGGCGCGCTAGAAGTCGCAGGGTTGGAGTCTGAGCAGCAGTTACTTGATCAAGAGCAGGCGCAACTTCCACAGCTTAACGAGCTTAAAGTGCAATTGACTGGCGTCGAAGCACAATTGGCTGACAAGCGAAAGCAGTGTGATTTGGCGATGACTCAGGATCGCAAGTTTAAAGAACGCGATGACGTGCAACGTGCTATTAACGAGCATGAACAAAATAAAACGGGTGATGTGCTCAATAGGAAAAAAGTGGCGGCTTATCAGTCGGCGACAAAATTGCGTACGGCGTATGAGCACAGAAGTCAGTTAGCGAAAGACAGCAACGAACTTGAGCAGCGTTTAGAGGTTGGAGCAAAGAAAATTGCCCAAGCGAATGAATTGGGTGTGTTAGCTCAGAAGGCGCTGGAAGAGAGCCAGCAAAAGCACCTAGTGAGTAAGGTTCTAGATGAAGAGTTGTATCAGCTCAAAGGTTATATGGTTAATGTTCAACAACTTGAACAGCAGCGTATCGAGCAAGATAGAACAACAAAAGCGCTGGCGATATTAACCGATGACGTTAACGTAGGTAAATTGCAGTCGCAAACCTTACTTAATGGCTATGAGCAAGCTAAAGAGCATCAGATACTATCTGAAAAATCGTTAGCGACATTAAACGAAAAGCGTTTATCCCTAGACGCGTTACAAAGTAAGCAGCAATCAATCGGGCAGCTTAATCAGTTAGTTCAACAAGTATCTCAGATGACTCCCAAACATCACGCGATACAAGCTCAGATCACAGAAGTAACTGCCGAACACAAAAAGGCGGAACAGCAACGTATTCGGGCAGAAATAGATTGGCATTCAGGTCAAGCCTATCTACTGTCAAAGACGCTGGAACGCGGCAAGCCGTGTCCGGTATGTGGTAGTGAAACACACCCAAACCAAGCGGAGCCTAACGGTAATGAAGTGACCGCTGATATGGTTGACGGCTATCGTCAGAAAGAGCAAGCGCGTAAGAACCAGCTGGATGCATTAGTCATTGAATGTAATCGTATTGAGAGTGAGTTGTCTCAACTGCAGCAGCGTCAACAGGACATGATCGTGCGGTTTGCTATTGATTTATCGACGGTAAATACGGTGAGTCAGCAATTGGCACACGACATCAGCACGTTAGAATCTAACATCGCACAATTAAATCAGATAAACCTCGATGCGATTAGCGCTCAGGTCGCGACAGCACATAAACGCTATACAGAGACACAAACACAAGTTGAACAAAAACTTCAGCAACTAGAACAGCTAGCCACGACGTTAGGTGGGCTAAAAGCGGTGACGGAAAAATTAGAGTCACAAAATGCCTCTCCCTATAAAACCTTAGCTGAACTCACCACTAGGCAGCAGACAGTGGAAGCGGAGCGACGCCAATTGGATAACATGCTGGAGGCTGCTCGAGCTAAAGCCACAGAAACGACAGATCTGCTAACACGTTATACCGCGCATTTTGAAACACTCACGACACAAAGCTCGCAACTGCAACAAGCGCGCAAGGTGAGTGAAGCACAGTGGCAAGCGAGTCTACAAGGCAGCGAATTTGAGAATGAGCAAGCATTTTTAGACGCGTTACTGGCTGAGTCTGTAATGGAACAGTTAGAGGGTGATATTCGCTCTTACGAGCGGCTAACCACCCAACTCACCGAGCGTTTCAAATTACTTTCAGATGAGCTTCAAGGTAACCAACGACCTAATATGATGGTCTTTACCGATGAAGTAAAACAGGCAGAGGCTGGCTATCAACTGGCATTACAGCAAGTACAAAGTGCCCAATCTAAGCTCGACAATGTATTGAAAGTAAAACGTATTTTAGAAACACTGCACGCGCAGAACGATGCGCTTGAGCAAGAATATAAAGTGGTTGGGACGCTTAGTGATGTCGCCAACGGTCGCACTGGCAGTAAAGTGAGCCTGCACCGATTTGTGCTAGGCGTATTATTGGATGACGTCTTGATTCAAGCTTCACAGCGTCTCAGGCTAATGAGCAAAGGTCGCTATGACCTGAAGCGTAAAGAATTTCGTAGTAAAGGTAATGCTGGCTCGGGGCTAGATTTGATCGTTGAAGATGCCTATACAGGTAAGTGGCGCGACGTTGCGACGTTATCGGGTGGTGAATCCTTTATGGCTGCGTTATCGTTGGCATTAGGTTTATCGGATGTCGTGCAATCATACAGTGGTGGTATACGCTTAGATACATTATTTATTGATGAAGGATTTGGCAGCTTAGATCCTGAATCCCTAGATTTAGCGATTCAAACATTGATCGAACTGCAGCAGTCTGGGCGTACCATTGGTATTATTTCGCATGTTTCCGAGTTAAAGGAACAAATGCCGCTTCGCTTAGATGTTCACGCATCAAGGGTGGGCAGCACGGTGAGTTTAGTTAATTAGAACGACGAATTTCGTCGATTAAGATCCGTAACCGGATCCATTGAGTAGGTAAAGCTATGTTAACAGCAATGACATTTTTCGAGCGCTTTGAAACGGATATTTTAGCTGGTACCAAAACCATCACAATTAGAGATGCGTCTGAAAAAGACTATGAGATTGGCGCTGTTGTACCAGTATCCACGTTTGAGGATGGGCGTCTATTTTGTCACCTAAAAGTACTTTCTGTCGAGGCGATTGATTTTGATGACATTAATGACCTACACGCAGAGCAAGAAAATATGACTCTACCGCAATTGAAAAGCGTGATTGCCGAGATTTATCCCGGAGAAACGCAGTTGTTTGTTATCCAGTTTGCGCTTGCTTAGGCTGTTCTGGCCCTGTTTACTCTGATCCCTGATTAGAACTAAAAATGCCAGTCTATTCAAGACTGGCATTTTATTGGTTGGTTTTAGCTCGAAGGATGAAATAAGCGTAGCGAAAGTAGCCAAGCCTCACTCACGAGAAGTGTTATTTCTTCACCTTTACTTCACTGGCTTCGAATCTCTTCAACCGTATACTCAAACTCAGGGACCGTAATTTCTACACGTCGGTTTTGTGCACGACCTTCCTTAGTGCTGTTGTCGGCAATTGGGTTGGCTTCGCCCATACCACTGATTGTCATTCGAGAGCGGTCAATCCCTTGAGATTCTAAGTATGCGGCGATGGATTCTGCACGCTCTTCAGAGATTCTTTGGTTTAGTGCTTCTGGACCTGAAGAGTCAGTGTAACCAACGATTTCAACCGTTGACTGTGGGTGTTCGGTCATGAGTGCCACCAAGGGATCAAAGTCAGATTGTCGGGACTCATCGAGGGAAGTACTATTTAGGGCAAAGTTTTCTTGGCCAGAAGCCTGCTCAAACGTTTTGGTCATGACAACAGCAACCGCCGCGGTTTCTGTTGGCGCCGGTTCAACTTGCGTTGTTGCCGCTGCAGCAGCCGTTGCCGCGGCGGCCGCGGCAGCGTTACCAAATGAATACGAGATACCTAGCCAAAGAGTGTCTACATCGGTGTTAAACCAGTCATCTTTAGCATCGTTGATGCGTTGATATTCAAATCGACCAGACCACGCCGTTGCAAAATCATATTCTACTCCGACGCCACCCATTAGAGCCGTTGCTTTACGATCACCATAGATGGTGTAAGCGGCACCAATTTTACCAAAGACTGACCAATCATCGGTAAATGGGTAAGAAAATTTAGGGGCTAGGGTAATCGCGCTCAAGCTCGCGTCTTGCGTATAGCTCAGGCTGTTTGCGTTAAACGAAGTTTTGTAACTGCCCAGCCAGTCATAGGCAAACTCTAAGGCAATATAGTCATTCCAATCGTATCCGGCGAAGTAACCAGCGCTAAATCCGCTATCGGTACACTCAGCTCCAGAGACATTACACGCATCAGAAAGCTGGGAGCCCCCCAAACGTCCACCTAAGTAAAATCCTTCGTCAGCCGTAACCTGAGGAACGGTCATGGCGCTCATAATTGCTGCCGCTACCACTGTCTTTCTCATAACAACGTCCTTTATTATTCAATCTGTTTTTTTGATTAGAGATATCACAGATAAAAATAGTGTAGCAGTGGCACTTTCGCAAAGTTATTTAGCTTAGTTTCATATCCTGTTCACTCTGGGTTGAGGGTACTTTATTAATGGTAATTTTGACAATAAGGACGTTGTGCAGCTTTCATCGTAATAACGAGAAATAGTTCAATCCAAAAGTTAACGGTGTAGTACGGCTAGAGACACTTGCTTAGTGTGTTAAAGCCCTTTAGTAGTGGGGATTTACAGTGTGAATTTATAATCGTCCAACATAGGGTTATTGGGGATGATTGAGAGTATCAAACGGCTTCCTTTTCGCTAAGACACTAGGAACACGGCGGTTTAACAATATTGGGTCGTGTTTGGGCGGTTAATGATAATAGTTAGGGTTGGTTTTCCTGAGTTAGCGCAGTTTTTTCATCTATTATTAATAGTGAGACAATACCGTGGGGCACGGGAAGCGAAGTGCCCTGCGGTAAACGTTTAGCTAGGAAAATTAGTGATGAAGATAAAGGAAATAAAACGAAGCATTGCAATAGCGTGGCTGTTGTTCACATTGGTGGGTTGTGGCACCAAGTTTATCTATAGCAACTTAGATTGGATAGTCATTGAATATATTGATGACTATGTATCGTTAAGTCGTGGGCAAGAGGCGATTCTAAGTGACAGGATTGAACTGTTAAGTCGTTGGCATAAAAAACAAGAGCTTCCAATATATCTGCGTCAACTCGATACGATTCGTAATCAGGAGCCTAGCCTAGTGAGTGCGAGTTTTGTCGCCGATCAAATGACCCAGCTTCGAGCTCATGGAAAGCGATTGGTTGAACAGATGACTCCAGACTTGTACGCCTTAACTCAACAACTTAGTGATGAGCAAGTGGAGGAGCTAGTCGCTAATTTGGCCGATCAAGATGAAAAGTTGTTGGAAAAATACCAAGGGTTAGATGAACAAGCGATTCGCGTAATTTATCAAGAACGAATAGAAAGCAGTTTTGAACGTTGGTATGGGGAGGTAACCGATGAACATCAAAACCTCGCATACCGTTGGTCTCAAGAAATGACGCTGACCGTTATTGATTGGCAAATGCACCGAGAAAACATGCAAAAGTACGTTAATCAGCTGCTACGTCGTCGTAGTGATATTGCTTATTATCAACCTGAATTTCAACGCTTTATGAATGATCCAGAGAGTTACTACACTGATGCGTTAATGGAAAAAATAAAGAAGAACCGAGTCATCGCCGCGGAGTATATTGCTAAATCGTTGAATACGCTATCTAACAAGCAGCAGCAACATTTGGCTAAAGAAATTGATGAATGGCGAGACATTGCTACCGATCTCATGGCGGGAATGGCGTTAGACTATAGTCCTACAGCTTTGATTGTTGGTTCGGCTTACAATCGAAGTTAGAAATATGCACTAGGAGCAGGACAAATGGAAACCAGTCTATTTTTAGCGGAAAAAGGATTACTCATCGTCGGTATATTGTTCATCTTAGCTGGGATGGTGCAGTACGGTCGTAGAAGTCACGATTGGAAAGGCGTTGTGACTATGTTTTACAAACGTGTACCAATGAATGTGTCTGAATATAAGCGCTATCGCCTTGGCGTTGCGCTTGTGATCGCCGCCATTGTAATACGGTTTGCATTTCACATTTTTTGGCCACAATTCTAACTTAGAGGTAAGTCATTAGGTTAGAGCGCGTGGAAACTTAACCAAGTTTCGAGAAGGATAGAGTCGAATGCCCAAGCCCACTGTAAAACCAAAGTATAACAGTGTACTTCCCAGTAGGGTTTATAGCGCCGAATCCGTCAAGCTTGGTGAAAAGCAGGCTGCTTTGCATGCAGGAATAGAGCTGTATACTTTGATGCAAAGAGCTGGTGGAGCCGCTTTCGAATTACTTAAAGACCGTTACCCAAGACTGACTCACATTTTAGTATGTTGCGGGAAAGGTAATAATGGCGGGGATGGATATATTGTCGCCGCTAACGCGCTGCAAGAAAATATTACAGTCACGTTATGGCATGTTGGTGATCCTAACTCATTAACAGGTGATGCTCAGCGAGCTAAACTCATGTTTCTTCAGTTGGGCGGAAATATTCATGCGCCGGGAAACCAAATTCCTGATGATGTGGATGTTATTATTGATGCTCTGCTAGGGACTGGATTAACGGGGGCCCCTCGTCCTTACTATTCCCACCTTATCGACCGTATTAATCAATCGACAGCGCCAGTTATTGCTATTGATATTCCTTCAGGCGTAAACGCCAATACTGGCTATGTTGACCACAATGCGATTGAAGCCACACATACCATTACCTTTATTGGTATTAAATCGGGATTGGTGACGGGTAATGCTCGACAGTATGTCGGTGAATTAATTTTTGCTGGACTGCAAGTCAATCAGTACTTTGACAACGTGACTCAAGCGGTTGGACAGTTGACCAATCGTCAGTGGTTATCGTTTTTAAGATCGAGACGCAAAGATGCCCACAAGGGCAGCAATGGTAAAGTCGTAGTGATTGGTGGTGATAAGGGGATGAGTGGCGCGGCATTTTTAGCGTCTGCGTCCGCGTTAAGAACTGGGGCTGGTCTTGTCGCAACGGTGTCTCACGCAGATAGTGTGAACGCAATAAGGTCGTTACTACCAGAGGCGATGGTTATCGAAGCAAGGGTTACAGAAGCAGCGGCGACAGAAACAACGCTTATAGAAACAATTGCTACAGAAGCAACACTAAGTGACGCGGTCACCGAACGTTTGTCATGGGCGAGTGTGGCTTGTATTGGCGTAGGCCTAGGAAGAAACGACTGGAGTAAGACACTTTATGAACAGGCCGAGTGCTTTTTTAGCGACAGACATATTCCAAGAGTTTTAGATGCTGACGCTCTGTACTGGCTCTCTAGCCAAAGCCATCATGGCAAGTTTGATGGTGTTGGTTCATCACGAATACTGACTCCTCACCCAGGAGAGGCCGCAACGTTATTGGGCGTCTCAACCGACACGATAGAAAAAGACCGTTATAAAGCAAGTCGTCAACTTGTTGAACGATACGGAGGTGTTGTTGTGTTGAAAGGGGCGGGTACGATAATCACCAACGGTGAAATTACGGTAATCTGCCATGCGGGCAATTCAGGAATGGCGACTGGAGGGATGGGAGATGTTCTGTCGGGTACCATCGTTGGTTTGCTTGCTCAAGGCTACGCTACATTTGATGCGGCTGTTTTGGGTACATTGATCCACAGCTTAGCGGCTGATGACAGTGCGAATGAACATGGAAGCATTGGTATGATGGCCAGTGATCTACTGCCGTATTTACGCAAAACGGTAAATTCGGCTCATTATCTAACGAGTTAATGTTGTAAATAAATATGTAGTTTTGTGTTTTTTCACGAAAACGGTTATCAAAAATTGGCGCGTTGTGCACTTATTGAACAGTAAATGAGCCAGTTGGTGCGGCTAGGAAGTGAGCTAATCGTTTGCTTGCTGGTTTTTTGAGCAGGGCTGGGTCATTTGTAGGGAATGTACTAAATGAACGGCAATTGAATTAATGTGTTTTAAATTAGTAACTTATCGTTTATTTAGGGCGAGGTGAAGTCGAGTTGCGATGAGCAGATTTGCAGATGTTCGAAATGGTATCACAAAAAAAAATAAAAAAGCAGTCTTGTAAGAAAAATATCCCGACCTATAATGCTGAAAACCGGAGCGTCTGCCAACGCTCCGGTTTTTTTGTGTCCGAAGAAAGGTAAATCGTCTGCCAACGAGTTATCAACGCACTATGCTTAGATGTCATTTGTGACAGTTAGACAAGATAGATGCCCACTGGAACATGTACTACTAAATTAAGGAATTTACATAATGCGTATCGAACAAGAACTTAAGTTAGGCTTTAAAGATGTACTGTTTCGCCCTAAGCGTTCAACTCTTAAAAGTCGTTCTCAAGTAAATTTAACCCGCGAGTTTACATTCAAGCACAGCGGTCGTCAATGGTCTGGTACACCAGTAATTGCAGCGAACATGGATTCTGTTGGTAGTTTCGAAATGGCAACTGAGCTAGCGAAGCATGGCGTTATGACGGCAATGCACAAGCACTACACGGTAGAGCAGTGGGCTGAATTCGTAAAAGGTGCGGATAAAGAGACGTTGAACAAAGTCTTCGTATCTACAGGTACTTCTGACAGAGAGTTCGAAAAAACGAAGGAAATCTTGGCACTAAGCGAAGACCTAGAATTCATCTGTATCGATATTGCTAACGGTTACTCAGAGCACCTCGTTGACTACGTTCAACGTGTACGCGCTGAATTCCCAACCAAAACAATTTCTGCGGGTAACGTAGTAACCGGTGACATGTGTGAAGAGCTTATTCTAGCAGGCGCAGACATTGTTAAAGTGGGTATCGGCCCAGGTTCTGTTTGTACAACTCGTGTAAAAACTGGTGTAGGTTACCCTCAGCTTTCTGCAATCATCGAGTGTGCAGACGCGGCACACGGCCTTGGCGGCATGATCATCGGTGATGGCGGTTGTGCTTGTGCTGGTGACGTCGCAAAAGCATTTGGTGGCGGCGCAGATTTCGTGATGCTTGGCGGTATGCTAGCAGGTCACGAACAGTCTGGTGGTGAGCTTATCGAGAAAGACGGTAAGACGTTCATGAAGTTCTACGGCATGTCTTCAGAAAGCGCAATGGCGAAGCACTCAGGTGGCGTTGCACAATACCGTGCAGCAGAAGGCAAAACGGTTCTTCTTCCTTTCCGTGGCGACGTGAACAACACCATTTCTGACATCCTTGGTGGTGTACGTTCAACTTGTACATACGTAGGCGCAGCAAAGCTTAAAGAGCTAACGAAGCGTACCACGTTCATCCGTGTACAAGAGCAAGAGAACAACGTTTACGGCAAAGACGCATAAGCGAAAGCTGAACAAAATTTGTTGAATAAGGGCCGCTTTTTAGCGGCTCTTTTTTTGCCTGAAAAATAGCAAATGGCGACTAAGTGGCGACAGTGAAATAATTTTTACCTTGCTCAAAATAGGTTAAATGCATAAACACCGTTAAAAATGAATAATGCTAGAGGTTAGAAAGTGGGTTCTTTGAGATGGCTTCAATCAAATGGTCTGGTGCAAAGTGCGAGTAGCGCATCGTCATCTTGATGTCGGCATGACCAAGAATATCCCTCAATACCAGAATATTGCCTCCGTTCATCATGAAATGACTAGCAAAGGTATGGCGAAGAACATGGGACGCCTGACCGTTGGGCAGCTCGATACCGAGTTTGTTCTTCTATATGATCGTTTTATAGACGTTATGTCTTCAAAATACCCTGAATCTAAAGCTATCTCTAGCCTTCATCTCAACATAAAATTAAAAACGAAGAGCTGATTAATATATGTTTTCGAACAATAAACCACCATGTTTGCTAATAACCTAGCTGTATAATCGAAAGTTGTTGCCACCTGGACTAAGCCTGGTATGATTGCCAGGCTTTTTATTAATAGTGTGGTAAGCATGGAATCAGGTGAAATTCTTGTAATCGATTTGTTCGCGGGGCCCGGTGGGCTTGGCGAAGGTGTTACATCTGTTGTGCATGAAAATGGTAATTCTCCGTTTCAAATTGGCGTATCTATCGAGAAAGAACCTTCTGCACACACCACGCTTACTACTCGCGCTTTCTATCGTAAAATTCGTGATACTGAACAAGGCTTAGCGTCTTACAACGAGTATCTAAACGGCGAAATAAACCGTGAAGAACTCTTTGAACGCTTTCCTCAACAAGCTGAAGAAGCGCAACAAGAAACGTTGTATACGCCTCACGCGTTGGGTGACGACAACAAAGAAATCCATCAGCGAATTAAAGACCTTGTAGAAGCCCACGGTGATCACCCCAAAGTTGTAATAGGTGGTCCACCTTGTCAGGCATATTCGTTGGCGGGTCGCTCGAGAAATGCAGGTATTAAAGATTACAAAGCTGAAAAAGATCACCGAAACTTTTTATATAAAGAGTACCTAAAGGTACTTTCTATCGCTCAGCCCGATGTTTTTGTGATGGAGAACGTGCGTGGCATCCTTTCTGCAAAAATAGACGGAGAAGTGATGTTTCCTAATATCTTAAGGGATCTCAGAGCTCCAGGTCGCATAACCAAAATCGCAACGCCGAGGTACAAAGTATTTTCCTTGGTGGTTGAAGCAGAAGATACTGAAAACCCAACTTATAATGATCCTGCTAATTTTTTAATAAAAGCAGAGAGGTACGGTGTACCACAAGCGCGCCACCGTGTGATTTTGTTGGGTGTGCGGGCTGATATCGCAGGTGCTCCTGGAGTACTTACCCCAATAGAACAACAAACAACTGTAGAGCAGGTATTAGCGGATTTACCTAAGCTAAGAAGTGGCTTTTCTAAGCGTAAAGATGACGTCAAAGAGTGGGGGAAAACCGTTTCAAAGAATGGCACTCAAGTGAAGAAGCTGCTTCAAAAGCAATTTGATGATGTAACTAATTTAGACCTAAAGCCCTTTAAGAAGCTGCCAAGAAGCGCCAGTCAGCCCGTTAATCAACCAGTACAAATGCCAAATCACTTGGTTCAATGGTACCGTAATAATGCACCAACTTCTGTGCTTAACCATGAAACTCGTGGACACATGGAAAGTGACTTACTGCGTTATGCGTATAGTGCAGCGTATACTCAGCTAAGTGGCGGTACTTCACCTAAGGCGAGAGACTTCCCCGATGATCTTGCTCCCGCGCATGAAAACTGGAAATCGGGTGCGCATGCCGATCGCTTTAGAACGCAAGCAGCAAATAAGTGCTCTACAACGGTAACTAGCCATATATCAAAAGATGGTCATTACTTTATTCACTACGATCCTAAACAATGCCGTAGCCTAACGGTGCGTGAAGCAGCTCGCTTACAGACATTTCCAGATAACTATAAATTTGAAGGGAATAGAACGCAACAGTATGTGCAAGTAGGAAATGCTGTGCCACCGTATTTGGCACAGCAGATTGGTAGAGTTGTTATGGATTTACTTGATCCAAATGTCTAAATACACTTTCTTTCAGCAAAGCTAGCAATATAACCGACATGCCTTCCAAGTGGCGCGGTTACGTCTGTTGTTGCACCATTTAGCGTGATTGTAACGCTGCCAGCACAACTGTAATTATTAAGTTGCCCCTTACTAGGGTAGCTGTCTATCAAATGCTCGCTAGATAGATATTCCTCATTAGGACAACAGCTTTCTGACATTTGAGTACATGCTAGATGAGCCCCGCAATTAGATTGTCGGACTCCAGCGATAACGTCAGGTATTGGATTGTTATGCTTACGTCGAGAGTTGGAGAAAAGTACTAGGTCTGGATCTACTTTCTCACATAGTTCTTTTGAAAACTCATGCGGGTTTCTACCGCCTGGTCGACCTCCATGATGTGGGAATACTAAGATTTTGGCATCTAGGCACTGTTCTTCATTTTTTAGAAATTCTAATGTATCGCCATCCATATCACCCGGAATAAGAGCAATTTTCTCTTCATCATGTATGAGTCTTAAGACAACTGACATTGAATTTGCGTCTAATAGTTTCCCTTCTTCACCAAGAGTACCTGGACCTGTTATACAATCAATGGGAGAAGGGGCTAGGACTTCTAGTTTATAGCTTGGATAAATTAGATCGGAAGAATCACTATTTATCGAAGTTATAACGGCAGTATTGTGCGTATTTCTTGAGTGAGCAACGGCTGTTCTAAAGTCATCCCATGTTGCAGTTTTTTTAATTCCATCTGGATTTAGATGAATACGATCTACGACGATAGAGTCATCAAGCAGAATCGCGATAGCCCCCCCCACATGATCTTTATCTGAATGTGAGATAATCAAATCATCGACTTTAATTATATTTTTGTCATTAAGTATGCTTTGAAGATCGTTCCCCTGAGCTGCGTCGATAACCGTAAAACAGTCGGTTGACTCAATTAATGAACAGTTTCCATGCCCGATATCGAGTACAGTAAATTTAGTCAAGTCCATCTAATCCCTCGAAGCTTGGTGCTAGGTGAAAATCACTAAAGTAAATTTCATTTGGATCTGTTGCTCCTGTATTAACAAAAGCCATTAATCTGTTTACTTTATCTTGAGACATATTGTTAAAGACATCTGGTGGGATAATATCGGTAGGGAACTTTACTATTACATCAGAGCTCCAGTTAGTAATGATTCCCTCAACTAAGCCCTCGTCGATTGCTACCTTTAGATCGTCAATTCGAATTAGTGCACGATGGGGCTTTCTCTCAATAGGAAGACCAAATTCAAGCTCTTTTTTTGCCATTTCTAAGAGCCTAGCAATAAGATTTTCATCGTCATCTTTGCCACGACCAATTACTGCTGGTAGCTTTTGTCTATATTTTCTAATTGATGTGTCGGCATCTTTATCTGCCCACTGACTGATTAATACGGAAGGTACGTTATTATCATATAAATCAGCTAGGAGTTCAGCACCAAAAAAGCTTGCTAACTTACCTGGCGAAAGGTGATGATCGGAGACAACACCATATACATCATGTTTAAAGATCGCATCAATTAAGCGATTTTTATCATTGCCAAATTCGCCACTTATTAAGATAGGGTCGAATCCCGCATCTTCAACACGAAACTTCATGTTGTTTCTTGATTGAGGATCATCATCAATTATTGCTATTTTTCTTGTCATAGTGTTATAAATTCAAAATAAAAAGTGGCACCACCTAAGTGGCCTTTAGCATCTACGCGGCATCTACCGCCAAGATCAGATACTGAGTCTTTAACTATAGTTAGGCCAAACCCTGTACCATCTTCGATGGTTGTAATCCCCGGAAGCCAAACATCAGCTGTACTTAGCTCTGTAATTCCGGGGCCGTTATCACTAACACGTATTAGAAGAGAATTGTCAGCTTCTTGTGCTAGATGAATTTCTATAGTCCGAGTGTCAACGTCAAAGTTCTCGGTTCTAAAGGCCCGCATTGAGTTCGTGAGGCAGTTAGTAATGATAGCTTCTAATATACAAATAGAGCCATTGAGCTTCGGGTTTTCTACACCTGTGTGATCAAAGTTTATAGTAATAACTTCCTTATCTAACAAAGGTTGGAAGTTATTTAGTAATTCGAGAATTACTGGTACCACTTCAATTACTCCGTTTCTACGTTTATTTCTTTTTAGCAGATCTAGTTGCAGCTCGGCAAAGTGACTTAAACGACTTAAGTAACCTAAAATATTTGATGTACGCTCTTTGTAACGCTTATAAAGCGTCGCGTCACTATTCATTCTTACAAGTCGCTCAGCACTACTTAGTGATTCAGGAATTTCCGCGATAGGTTTTGATATTTCATGAGAAAAAACAGCAGTAGTCGTTCCTGCTGTAGCCAAAGAACGATAAAGCTTCAAGTCTTCTTTAAGGTGCTTTGTTTGCTTTAAAGAAGCGACCTTTGAAGCTTTGAAAGCAGCCCTTAACTGTTTCTTGATAATAGGGTCTGGTAGATTTTGAATAGCTTCCTTAAGGGCACTTTCTTTGTCTTTAACATTTTGTTCATCTTCGCTTTTTTGTGCTTCTTTAATTTTTGTAGCGAGTTGAGTTCTTTGATTGGCATACCAGTTTAATGCATCTGTAATAAACCGTTTTAGCTCGTGAAAATTTTCATCCTCAATAAAACCGACTCGGTCAGTTTTTTGCTGTAGGACCTTACTCTCATCGAAGATACTAATACGACCAATCGAAGTATTAGTTGATGGTCTAATTGAAGGGCTGTTTACACGAGCTAAGTTCATATCGAGCCAATCTGAACCTTCGTCTCCGTATGGATGAACACGGAAGTCATTGTGATATACATGTACACCCCCAACAGCTTTCAACCAAGTAGAAACTTGGCGCTTATTTATGGCACGAGTAGCGAATGAAGAATTATCTAATTGGAAAATTGAAAGCTCAAACTCTGCTCGAGGTGCTTTGTAGGTGGGGCTATTCGATTTATTTTTACGGGTAAACCAATCGCTACTGGAAGTTTTCCAAAGGATGGTGTCTTTCCAGTCATAAATTTCGGCTTCTGCTGTTCCATCGCTGTTTAGTTTAGCTTTGATGACAAATTCTGCTTCACTTAAGTAACCTGTCTTAACTAACTTTTCTAATTCGGGGTATTCGGAACAAACTAGTTTCAATTTGAAGTCATTTACTTTTTCAAATGGATTAGATAACAGCATTAAGCTGCGAGCTAGCCTTTCCGCTTCTTGTTTAGATATTTTTTGTTTTAGATCTCTAATAATAATTGTTGTTCCAGAAAGGGTTTGATTAGGAAGATCTAAGGATTCAATTTCAACACTTATTTCATCTACAGTTGAGCTTTGGTCGAATTTCACCCAATCTAATTCTACATTATGCTCTTCATTTGAATACTTCGAATTTGGATATTGCTCAGGATAAGAATGAACGATAACAGAAGTGCCCATTCTGAGTGCTGCTAGTCGGCCTAATCCTTTATCACCTACTTGTATACGTCCATTTGGAGTCGTTTTGGTTCCTCGCTTTGAAGAGTGACCTAGAACTAACCACGCTGATTCAATTTTATTCCTATCCATACCTATCCCAGTATCACGAATCGTAATCGATCCTCCGGGCTTACTTACGTTATTCAGTGTTACTGTGCACTCTAGAGCGTCTGCGTCATATGAATTCCTTACTAACTCGATGATGCCCTGATCAAAATTAGGAAGTAGCTCTTCCCCAAGTCTCGCCAAAATTGAAGGTGCAAATTTTAAATTGTGTTGGCTCATCACTTCTTCCCCATAACCAAACAAACTCTACCCATAACCCGCACATCATCTTCATCAACCGTTAGCGTCGAGCCGTTAAAGCTGATCGCCAATTTCTTACCGGGTAAACGTTGAATGTCGTTTAGGGAGAGTAGGCCGTCCATGTCGACTAGGTAAGTTCCCGCGACTGCTTGGCGAGTTTCTTTGTCTACGATGTAGGTACTACCGTCGTAGTCGATTGCCATGACGTTCAAAACGCCAAGTTTGTTTAGGTAACTTTTGTCGAAAGTTAACGTTTCAGTCCCAACCAGCTTTCCGTTGATTAGTGAAAAGTAATCCAGATCAAATAGGGGAACGGAGACGTTCTTCTTTGAAACATGCATTTGAGCGTTTATTTCGGGAAATGGCTTGCCTTCACCCAATGCCATGAACGCGACTGATGCACCAGTCCTCAAGTGAGTCCTCAAAATGATTTCATAAGGTGTTAACTTGCGTTGATGCCACGTCGAAATAGTGGATTTTGGAACGCCAAGTACTTCCGCAAGCGATAAAAAATCACGAGAATCCGTGATCTCCTTCAATTTTTCGGTAACTTCTCTGCCCTTTAAATACTCAAGCGGGCGATCTAAGTCTTGATAATCACTCATAGTCGATCTATTATTCACTCAGTTGGGCGAACGAGCTGCAACTCTTAAGCCCGAAATTAAACAATCAATAACTTACAAGGATACCACTATGCTTTCATATCAAGTAGTACTTAGTACCCCTTTTATGACCTACGAGCAGTATTCTCAGTTCACTGGCATGCCCAAACGCACCATTATGGATTGGGTAGCAGAGGGCAAATAACCCATTAAAAGAAAAGCTAAGAGTAAAGAGGCCCCGTTAATCAACATGATTGCGCTGGTCGAAATGGCGAGCCGTGAAACGTTAGAGCTTCAGGGGTAACCCGTGTCTTTCTCTCGAATGGTGCCCACCAAAGAGTATTGTCCACTTTGGCTCAATATTCTCGGCTGGGTTCTCATTTTCTTTTCGTTGAGTTGTATAGAGCTCTTGTGGTTTCGTTTTGTCGCCCTGACCGACGGCGTAATATAGTGTAATGATACTTTTCTATAATAAGTGCAACAATAAAATACGTACAGTGAATAACAAGAATTGATTAAATATGTATTTTGTTAAACAACAAGGGATAAATACAATGAAAATAGTAAAGTCGATAATTATAGTTGCGATAGTTAGTCTGTCAGGTCAAGTATTAGCGAAATCTCATAAGTTCGAAAGTAAACAAGCAATACTTGTCGTATCTAATTGCGGAACAGACACATGGAAAGCAAGTCAACTCGATTGTGCAGATGGTGGCTACCGTATAAATTATAAAGACTCGAAAGCAAGCAATCATGGAATAACAAAAGAAAGTCCAGGTGTCTTCTTTATGTATCAAAGCAGAATTCACGGTCCAAACTGTAAACTTACACTAAAGAGTGGCTCGAAAAGTGTGACTATAAAATACCAGCAGAATTTTGTTGCTGCGGAAGCGGGTGATATTACGTTAAAAGCAACTAGTGGTAGTCAATATGTTGTAAGTACGAATTCTTATACTGGCAGTTACGCTCATGGGGTGCCAGGGGTCGGGGAGGCTTGCTTAGATTCTAAGAGTTAAAATGAAAATAACCTTTGCTCTCTATGAAAATACAGAGCAAAGGTTATAAAGTGGAGTATCAATGCTTGATAACACAATAAGAAACTACACTTTGCTATCAAACAACGTATCTAAGTATTCAGAGATTGGTTGCGGTAGCAAATCTTGAGGGTGGTCGCCGCCAAATGTACCGAGGCCGCTTTTACCTTCGATGATAACAGAATTCACTTCTTGGTCAGCGCTCACATCCCATGTACTAATCTTAACCTCGACTTTATCTGGTTTCCCAGACCATTCCGTTGCTCGATCTTCCCAGTGCATAATGGTTGGGTACAGCAAATAGTCATAGTGTTTTTCTGATGCTGTTGCCAGAGCTGCCCTTAATGATTCAGGGGTAGTGGCTACCGATACATCGTTTGTTTGCGAAATAACCCGAGCTCTAATGATGTTACTCAGCATTTTTCCTGATCCGATATAATATTTTTCTCCGTAGATCCCATCATGTGACAGTGCGATATAAACGGACGAAGAAGAAGCAATCTTATTGGTGCTACTTTGTTCAGATACGTTCAATTTATGAGTGTCAGCACACCCGCTAAGTGCTAAAGCTGAAATAAGAAAGATGTGTTTTTTCATGGAGATGCCCCTATCACCTAGCGCTATGTTTGTAGGTGATTTCATTCGTGTGTTAATGAAGTAGAGGTTATCAGCGCTGAGCTAAATAGTCTGTGAGTCATGTGTGAAGATGTGTATGTCTTTTGCCTAACTGGGCTTCTTGTTTAATGTGTGCGACTGACTTAACTAAAACCCTTGGTGATAAAAGATCGAGCATTAGAAAAGCCCATTCAACATTCGAGTCGCCCAACAGAATGTGCCGAATGTGTTCCTTTCTTTGATATGGGGATACACAAGGTATAAATAATACTGTATATTTAAACAGTACTATTTACGCAATCAAGAGACGACAAGTATGGTTGGTTCAGAGGGTGGGGTTTTATGAATGATGACAGTTCTAATTACCAGTTGATCGATAAAAAAAATGCACTTTTTCGTTTAGATTTCGATTTCAAAAATTATGACTTGGTGCTTAGTCGCGATGATTTATTGAATCTGGAGAGGCTAGGGTACGAAGAGGAAAGAGTGTTTGTATCGAAGAAGGGCATAGAATTTGAAAAACTGGAAGACTCTGTTGCATTCAGTTATTCCGTTCCTAATGGTAAGCGATTGGATGTGTACCCAAGCTTACCTAAGTTCAATGCACTCGTATCAAGTGCACTGAGTATGATGGATTATTAAAGCATTAGATTTAGAGGAGACCCTTACTTTGGCAATTTTACTTTGGCAATTCTAGGTTGAACGTGGCGCATGGAATAGTTGCTGTATGAAAAGGGAAAGGGCATGTCTATATAGACCAGTCTTTTGATTTGTTTGGGCATACTCCCTCCTTGGGCAATCACTCTCGCGTAATCATTTTGTATTTAGCCTGTTATTGCTCTATCAAGCTTGTCAATAACAGCGTAGGATCACGCCACTTTAGACCAAATACTAGGTTTGCATTTAGGTGCATAAAAACTAAATCATGAAATTAACCGCAAAAGCAGCGCGCAATAACGCTTTACTTATTTCCATTACCACGCCGGAATTTAAAGGTGATGAAGCGAAAGAGTCTCTCGCGGAACTTGCTCGTTTAGTAACTACCTTAGGGTTTAAAGTGGTTGGCACCCAGTCGCAAAAGCAAAGTTCGACACAAAAAGCCAGCGTGCTTGGTGTTGGTAAGTTGGCTGAAATTGCTCAGTTGACGGGGTATCAAGGCTCCATAGAAGAAGCGGAGTATGACGATCTTTTTGATGAAACGGATTTTTCTGATCTTGATGCTGAAACCTTGCCTTCTCAAATTGCAGATGTAGTGGTATTTGATTGTGACTTAACGCCATCTCAACTACGTAATGTAGAAAGCCAACTAGGGGTGGAAGTATTTGATCGTACGGGCATAATTATCGAGATATTTAGCCGCCACGCTCGTACCCGTACCGCACGTTTACAAGTTGAAATTGCTCGCCTTAATTACCTAGTTCCACGGCTTCGTGAAACCGAAAATGGCGATAAAGAACGCCAGATGGGTCAGGGTGCGGGTGAAACATCATTAGAGCTCGACCGCCGAAAAGTGCGTGACCAACTAGCAGACTTAAAGCGTGAGCTCGTAAGCGTACAGAGTGAATTGAAGAACCGACGCTCGCAACGTTCTGAGCTATTTTGTGTGGCTTTAGTTGGCTATACCAATGCCGGCAAATCTTCAATGATGCGCGCTCTGACTGCGACGGATGTGGTAGGTGAGGATAAACTGTTTGCGACACTTGATACGACAGTTCGTGCGCTGCAACCCATTACTCAACCTAGGATCTTGGTATCAGATACGGTTGGCTTTATCAAAAAGCTTCCTCACGATTTAGTCGCTTCATTTCACTCAACACTAGCGGAAGCCCATGATGCGTCATTGTTGCTGTATGTTGTCGATGCCTCTGATGCTTCGTTCCGTGCGCAACTTGATGTGGTCCACGAAGTGTTGGGTCAAGTTGGCGTAGAAGACAGTGAAAAGCTGTTGGTATTGAATAAGTCTGACCGTTTGAGTGCAGAGCAACAGCAAGCATTATTGGAAGAGTTCCCTGATGCGATGTTCACGTCCACTCGTGATCCCCTTGATATTAAAAAACTGCATAAATACATTGTTGGTGTGGCAGAGCAGGGGATGATCGAAGAAGAAATTATCGTGCCTTATACCGCTAATGGCGTGGTAGGAGAGATCCGCTCTAGTATGAGCGTGACGAAAGAAGAGTACGATTATGAGCATATTAAATTGACCGTACGCACCAGCGAAATTGAACTGGCAAGGCTGAAAAAGCGCATGCGGAGTTTATAAGCGCGATTGGCTGTGGTGTAGTGTCTAGGTTGGTGCATCACAGCGTTCTGGGGTCAGCTCAAGGTGAGGCGACTCCTTATTTCCTGTCAGTAATCCCTATTGTGAATGGTCTCGTTACTACTGTTAGGCGTTTGGTCGTTAATTATTTTTAATTGGTTTTTCGGGTCCTGATTTTGTTATATTTTGGAATGTGCATCAAATGTAATTGATAATAAACATTATTGGCTTGGGTTGATTGTTTAATTAAGATAAAAGTAAATTAATTATAAATTGATTTGAGATATTCATTACATGTTTAGACTGAGAAGGAAGTGGTATCACCGCGTATTTGGAATAAGAGAAATTTGGTTTGATCAGAATAAACGGGTGTTTTACGTTTGGAAGGTGTCTTCATTTTATGAACATGTTGCTGTCTTTTATCATTCCACTTTTAAATCTAATCCTACAAAACATAATTATTAGCTAATAAGCGGTTTCGATTAAAGTGGCTTTGTTAAGTATTATTAATATTCGCACCATATACTACAAAGACTTTGCTTCTACTATGCGCTCCGTGCTCAGCAGCGAGCACTAACATTAAATGCAATCGGAATACCGCATTCAGTTGAAGTCAAAAGTCATATTCAAAATGGTCGTGGCGCAATAGCGTCATGGTCAGGCAGAGGTTAATCTGCCTGTGATTTCTGTCAATTTATAGCGCTACGTATTTTGGGGTGGTATAGAGAAATACGTTTGAATCTTATTGCGCAACCACATATTCGCTGGGCTGTTACGTTCCCTATTGTGGGCAACCAACTGATAGTGAACCGGAATTCCAGTAAACGGCGTATCTAAAACCTGGGTATCAAATTTATCGGCAAACATGTGAGCGATACTTCTAGCGATGGTGGCGACACAGTCACTTGCCGAAACCATCGACATTTGCGATACCAGTGAGGTACATTCTGCGGCTACCATACGGTCGTGTAACGCTTCTTCGGTAAAATAATCCGCTAAATACGCATCCTCCCTGCGTAACTTTAATGTAATGTGCTTTTCTTGGTAATATTGCTCTTTGCTAATAGTGCCGTTAATTCGTGGGTGAGCGTTGCGCGCAATGATGCAAACATCATCGGTAAATAACGCTTCGGTAAAATAAGACGCAGAAGAGTAGTTGGTAAAATCAATCGCTAGATCGGCTTGATGTTGATTTAAACCTTGAAATAGATGTTCTTCGTTAGCATGCGCCGGTTGCAGCTCAATCGACACATTACCTAACTGCGTATCGGCTTCAATTTTTGGTAGCAGCATCAGCATAATCGGTTCGGAAGTATAAACAACAAACTTTCTAGGATGCAGAACAGAAAAGCCTTCTAAGCTTTCTAGCGCGTTATTAATTTGAATGAGCGCAGGCTCTACTTGCTTAATGAGTTCCTGAGCGTGTTGTGTGGGGGCAATGCCTCGTCCCGAGCGAACAAATAAAGGGCTACCGACTTGTTTTTGTAATCGCTTTAGTAAACCACTGACACCTGGCTGTGTGAGTCCCATCTCATCGGCGGCGCGAGTTATTGATTGATGACGATAAACAGCGACAAACACTTTTAGCAGATTGAGATCAAAGTCATTAAACATTACGGCCTCATACATAACAAAACATGATGTAATAAATACAGTTTCATGCATATATTGTTATGTGTCAAACCTTTAAATTAGCCTCATATCCAATATCGAATGATAAAGAGGTTCCCTATGAAAACTCGTTTTGCTCCTTCAGTCCTATCATTAGCTGTTCTCGTGTCGTTTGGCGCTGCGGCCAATGATTACGCTTCTATCGACACATATGAAGGCAAACCAGCATCCGCGCATACCGCTATGGCCAATGCAGCGGTTGCTAAGATTTTACCATGGGAAGATACATCTGCATTTGAGCGCACTAAACGTGGACTCATTGCGGAATTTGGCACTCACGAAGCCGGGGAACTTAAACAGCGCTTTAATTATATGACGGATATGTCAGTTGATGACTTACCCCCTTCGGTTAACCCGTCTATTTGGCGTCAAGGTATGCTCAATTACGCGGCTGGTGGTCTCTATGAAGTCACGGACGGTGTATACCAAATCCGTGGTGCAGACTTATCAAATATGACCATCTATCGTACTGACAACGGTTATGTCATTCACGATCCACTACTTTCACGCCAAGCAGCAGCGGCTTCTTGGGACTTTGCCAAGCAGCATCTCCCTGCTATTAATGGTGAACACAAGATCACTGGTATGATCTACTCTCATATGCACGCTGATCACTTTGGTGGTTCACGTGGCATCGTAGAGTCTGGTGACTTTGCTGATGGTGCGAAAATATACGCACCTAAAGACTTCATTAAAGAGCTGGCCGATGAAAATGTGATTGCAGGGACTGCGATGGGGCGCCGCGCAAACTATCAATATGGCACGACGCTAGATAACAATACAAAAGGCATAGTGGATAACGCGTTAGGGTTAGGGACTTCTCGCGGTGAAGTGACGTTAGTGGCGCCAACTACGGAGATTCAAGAGCGCGAAAAAACCGTGACTATTGATGGGCTAGAGTTCCATGCGATTAATATGCCTGGTGCAGAAGCGCCGGCAGAGATTGTTTTGTATGTTCCGCAGTATCGTTCGTTGAATACCGCAGAGCTTACCTATGATGGTATGCACAATATCTACACTTTCCGTGGCGCTAAAGTGCGTGATTCATTGGTATGGACGAAATACCTAACAGAATTGAAGCTGCGCTTTGTTGATAGCGGTTTAGTCGACAATATTCATGCAGCTCACTCAGCGCCAGTGTGGAATAACGCCGATACTGACGTGAACGAAATCTCACAATATATGACGCTACAACGTGATAACTATGGCTTTATTCATAACCAAGCGATGCGTTTAGCTAATCATGGCGTGACGATCCATGATGTAGGCCGTGAAATTGAGGGTATAGTACCTCAATCTCAAATTGATACTTGGCATACTAACGGCTACCACGGCTCATACAGCCATAATGCTCGTGCCGTTGTTAACCTTTATTTGGGTTACCACGACATGAACCCGGTAAATACCAATCCGCTGCAGACTCAAGACCAGTCTTGTGTCTACGTGAATGCTGCAGGTGCAGATACGCTCTACAAAGCAGGTATGACGCATTTTAAAGCGGGTGAGTACCAAGAAGCGTCTCAACTGTTCAATGACCTAGTGCAGTGCGACCCGAATAATATCGATTACCGTTTTGCATTGGCCGACAGCTTTGAACAACAAGGCTACCAATCAGAAACCATGGCATGGCGTAACAGTTATCTGCAAGGTGCGGTAGAGCTGCGTACTGGTGATATTCAGCCATCAATTAAACTGGCGTCATCGGATGTGATTGCTAACACGCCAACTGGCATGTTCTTAGATTTCATTGCGGTAAGCATGAACGCACCAAAAGCTGAGGCGGCGGGATTGGACTTTAACTTCGGTGTTTACCACCCGGATCTTGAAGAGCGTTACTACGGTGAAGTATCTAATGCCAATATGTCGAACATTGAAGTAGACGCTATTCCTGCGGTTGATTTTGAACTGATTATCAACAAAACAGACTTCACCAAAGTCGTATTAGGTGAGACGACATTGGACGAGTTATTTAAATCCGGTCAAGCAGGCGTTAAAGGTGATGCTTCACTACTTAAGCAGCTAGCAGGTACGCTTGATAAGTTCGACGGCATGTTTGAAATCCTACCCATGCCAACAAAGTAATTTATTATAGCCTAAGTAGAAGCCTCGCATCGTAGCGGGGCTTTTTCCGTCTCTTCAAATAAAAATACAGCAGGTCAGTCAGTTAAGTCTATTACTCCTACGTATTACTAATTTCTTTTTAATACGCTAAAAAACACTTTGTTTTTACTATGCGCCCCGTGTTCAGCAGCGAACACCGAAAACCAAATGCTACGGGAATACAGCATTCAGTTGAAGCGCAGAGTCATGTTCTAAATGGCCGTCGCTTTGTAAAGGGCGGAAGGATTATCGCCAACTTAATCATCCTTTACCTTTTAGATACAAAGAGTTTTATAACATGAAAAAATCTTTACTAGCGTTCTCTATCCTTTCTGTTGTTTCTGCCTCTTCAATGGCGTCTTCCGTTGATTATAAGTTTATGGCTGGTGCTGACACCAAAGGCAAAGCAGCGTTAGCCGCTGAAATCATCGCCTATGATGTTATTTTGGGTGTTCAAGGGAACTTTGCGACATCAGAAAGTGAAGAATATTCTGTATCAGCAGGCGCTGAGTGGGAAAAAGGTGGCTACACAAAGAAAAACGAGCAGTACTCAATCTATACGGGCTATCGTTTTAATAGTGACTTTGGTTGGGCAGAAGGTATATCGATTAAAGGCGGAGCGACAATCAGTACCAGCAAAGTGGATGCTTATGTTCGTGGAAATGATGTTAATGGCAATTTTAGTGAAACGGCAAGTGGAAAAGATACGCGTGTGGTTCCATTTATTGGTCTTGGGTATGGGTTCGGAAAATCTGGTTGGTCTGCAAACGTTCACCATACCTTCGCGAAAGATAGTAACGTTGAAATGAAAGACGGTAAATCAAAAGGTCAAGAAACGGTAAGAATTCAGCATGAAGCACGTACGACGTTTATGGTCGGATATTCATTTTAAACAATAGACTGACAATGGAGTGCTTTTAAAGATAAAGCCAATGTCGATCGTTGCAGAAAGGTGCCCCGGTTTTTACACCGGGGCTTTTTTGGCCAAACGACTTATTTCCTAACCAAAAACTTTTAAAATGAGTTCATCATGCCGTTGCACGTTCTGGTTCGACGATATTCAAACGCTTGCCGTAGGTAGGGCGGATCGCTTGCATCACTTCTAAGCGAGAGATACTGCCGACGAGTCTTCCGTCTTCAAGCACGGGTAGTACTTGTGGTTTGTTCACTTTCATTGCTTTTGCACGCTCTTCTACAGAAGCTGTGGTTAAGTTTGTGGCATAGCCCATAGATGATGTTGGGTACAACTGCTCTTTATCGATACACAGCGCTTCTATAACGTTGACTAATGTCTCTTTCGCGTTAATCGCGACAACATCACGGTTCATTAGGTCGACGACTTTCTGATCCTGTTGCGGAAGGTAATTCTCGCACCATAGATCCACCATTGCATCGTGCACAGAAAAGAAACCAATTAAACGCCCATGTGCATCCACGACAGAAGCACTGGTTTGATTGTTGTCTAATAGGGCATCCAGTGCGACGGAAGTGAGTGTTTCGGCACTAAGAGCAATAGGTTGGTTGTTCATAATGTCTTTTACAATGATGTTGTTCATATCTGGTTCCCTTAATCTTGTTATAAGCCGCTATTTAAGTGAGCCGCTTTGGGTTGTTTGCGTGCCGATACGACTAAACATAAACGTGATAATGTCGGCAGTTGCTGTGTTCGAAACTAGATTAAGGGATGATTACCTGTTGAGTAAAATGGGTAATATTGACTAGGGTGTTCAACATAATTGATGGCCCAGTGAAGCTCGCTATGACGGGGTTTACGGCATATTTTGGCCGGGAGTTTAGTGATTTTTTTATGTTCGCGCAGTCGCCTATTGGGTCAGTTATTTTATCAATAACAAAGATGAATATACGCAGTAAGAATCTTTGATGTTGACGTTATTTGACCGTTACAAGCAATGTCATCTCTAGCTATTCCTATTCCTATTCCTAGCGCGTGTCGATTAGGTTTTAGTGAGCGTGTTCGTTTCTAAGTCTTTTGTTGGCTATAGGTGTGAGTCGTTGTGCAACGCTCTATATGTCCTTAAAGGGATGGTGATGGATATTGTCGTCTTTAAAATGGTGCTCCTTTGTACCTTGGGGCGGTTGGTAATTGATTAATCAAAAAAGCCGTTGAGCGGTATGAAAAGGTGGCTAGCGGTAAGCTACTGCGAGTTATTTGTTATTGGCTGTATGTGTAGTGAGGGACGTTTGTTAGTCTATCTGTTTCCAGACACCTATTATCGGGTTGGGCTTTAGGGTAGCTAAGTGGCGCTTAATGAACGTAGCGATTTATTCGTGGTCGAATATCAAATGTCGAATCCAGCAGAAATACAGCCAGCGAGAGTAGTAGGGTTATGAGGGGGGTTGGAACGAGGTAAAGGTTTTTTGAAGGACTAGAAATAGGGTAGCCCCAGCTTTTACACTGGGGCTTTTTTGGCCAAACGACTTATTTTCCAACCAAAAACTTTTTAACTTTTACTGCGATGTGAGCATTAAGCGGTTTCTAAACTGCGCTCGACCACATTGAGTCGCTCACCGTATACTGGACGAATCGCTTTCATGACGTCTCCACGAGATAGCACGCCAACTAATCTTCCATCGTCTAGTACTGGCAGAACATGTGGCTTATTCACTTTCATCGATTTAGCACGCTCTTCTAAAGACAATGTCGTGTAGTTAGTCGCGATACCCATTGAAGTGACAGGGAACAGTTGCTCTTTATCAATACAAAGGAATTCAGCTACGTCGACCAGCTTTTCATTGCAGTGAATAGCAACAACATCACGGTTCATGAGGTCTACCACTTTTTGACCTGCTTTCGGGTTGTAGTTCTCACACCACAAATCAACCATTACGTCATGAACCGAGAAGAAACCTACCAATCGTCCTTCAATATCTACAACTGGCGCGCTGGTTAGGTTGTGGTCAAGAAGTGTGTCTAGCGCAACAGCTGTCAGTGTTTCAGCACTTAGCGTTACGGGTTGGTGAGTCATGATTTCTTTTACGACGATGCTATTATTCATAGTGCTTTCCTTAACTGACATTAGAGTGGTTGTTTGCGTGATTGCAGTGACATTCGCCGCTTTTAATTGCGGTCTACGGTAGATGCTCCAGTTGGCCAGCCCCACTAACACGGCGCCTCCGACGATATTGCCGAGTGTCACTGGAACTAAATTATTAGAAACAAAGTGGAATGGTGTTAAATCGGCATACTGGCTAGCGCTGACGCCGACCGATGCCCAGAATTCAGCTGGCGCAAAATTTTGGATAACAATGCCAAGAGGAACCATAAACATATTGGCAACACAGTGCTCAAAGCCACTGCTAACGAACATAGCCACAGGCAAGATGGTCATCGCCGCTTTGGTCATGGCATTAGCGGAGCTAAAGGTAAGCCAAATAGCTAGACACACCAAGAGGTTACAAAGTACGCCCAGAGCAAATGCCTGTACCCATGAATGATGCAACTTATGTTGTGCGATATTGAGGGCATTAAGACCCCACTGACCGTTGTCCATTTGGTACAAACCAGCGGCAGAAACAATAAGTAATAAGAACATCGCGCCAATAAAGTTACCGACGTAGACTTTCCCCCAAACCGACAGCATTTTGCCGAAGGTGATTTGTTTGTTTGCCCAGGAAATACTAGAAAGCACTGAGCTGGTAAATAGCTCACCTCCACAGATCACAATAAGAATTAGGCCCATACTGAAAGCCAAACCGCCAGCGAAGCGGCTCATGCCCCATCCTGCGTCGGCGCTACCCGTCGTCACAGTGATATAGAATAAAAATGCGAGACCGATAAAGGCGCCAGCCATAATGGCTAGGCTCATTGTCATGCCGCTGGTTTTCTTAGCCTTACTTAATGCAAACTTCTCTGCTTCAGCCATCATTTCGACAGGAGAAAATAAGAGGTGATTATCGGAGTTGGAAGTTGCCATGGGTTACTCCTTTTCAATTAGTGTGTGTAGTCGTTCGCTCATTTCATAACTCCTTAATCTATTTGCGAAAACAAGGCTGATTGCCGTGTTCGAAACTAGATTAAGGGAGTTTATGGTTAGAGGTAAAATTGATAATTTTTAAAAACCACATCAAATTTATTGATAAGTGCTGTGCACTAGGTAGAATAAGGGTTTCAAGGGGTAACACATTGTTTTCTTGTTATTTTGCATGGTGGCTCTATAACGTGAGTTGGTGGTTAATTGACCGCTAAAAGACACTGGCAATAACGGATAAGAAAACTTGATGTCCTCAAATGACATAAACGCACAGTGAAGAGCGTTTATTTGTATCAATTTCATTATTTTGACCTGTAGTAAGGAACAACTATGCGGTACTCATTAAAACAACTCGCCGTATTCGATGCCGTGGCTGATAGCGGCAGTGTCAGTCAAGCTGCAGATAAATTGTCTTTAACTCAATCTGCTACCAGCATGTCTCTGGCTCAGCTAGAAAAAATGCTTGGTCGCCCACTTTTTGAAAGACAAGGTAAGCAAATGGCCCTCACGCACTGGGGAGTTTGGCTTAGGCCTAAAGCAAAACGCTTATTGCAAGATGCGCAGCAAATTGAGATGGGTTTTTACGAGCAACACTTATTGAGTGGAGAACTCAAATTGGGGGCGAGCCAAACGCCTGCGGAGCACTTGGTTCCGGATCTCATTAGTGCCATCGATAATGATTTTCCAGAAATGCGCATCACGTTAGGTGTGCAAAGTACCGACTCTGTTATTGAAGGGGTGTTGGAGTATCAATACGACTTGGGCATTATTGAAGGGCGTTGCGATGATAACCGAATTCACCAAGAGACATGGTGTCGAGATCACTTAACCGTGGTTGCTGCTGCGCATCATCCGTTTGCAAGACGCGACCGAGTCAGCCTTTCTCAACTTGAACAAGCTCGCTGGGTGTTAAGAGAGCATGGTTCAGGTACACGTAAAATATTTGATAGCTCCATCCACCATCTTATTGGCGATCTCGATGTTTGGCGTGAGTATGAGCATGTTCCTGTACTGCGAAGCATGGTTGCCAATAGCCAGTATTTAACTTGTTTACCTTATTTAGATGTAGAGCGTTTCATTGAGGCAGGGCAGCTGGTGGCTCTAAATGTCCCTGAATTAGAAATGGAGCGAACATTGTCGTTTATTTGGCGTGCGGATATGGCAGAAAATCCACTTGCGGAATGTGCTAAACGTGAAGGTATGCGAATGATGAAAGGTCGTCCATCAATCTTGTAGTGTGATGCATGTCTTGTTTTTGATGTAACATATCAATTGGCACATTAATTGGTGGGATTTTGATCACTTAATGTTGGCGATCTTTTGGCTATTGTAGTGCCTGTGTTTACAAATACTGGTGCAAAGTAATGAGTCAATTGATCGCAATTTCGCTAACGACAGGTATTCTTTCTGGAATTTGGGGATGGATTGCCATTTCGTTTGGTTTGCTTTCATGGGCTGGATTTCTGGGTTGCACTAGCTATTTTGCCTCTCCGACGGATGGTGCTAAAGGATTGGCTAAAAGCCTATTAACCAATATATCTGGCGTTGCGTGGGCATTGATCATTATTCATGGCTCCTCGCTGATCAATATGGAAATTGCGGGTTATGTAATGACCGCACTGGTTTCATTTTGTATGTGTATCCAGGCTAAGCGTGCGTGGCTTGCTTATATTCCTGGTACTTTTATCGGAGCATGTGCGACGTTTGCAGCGGATGGAAATTGGCAATTAGTGGTGCCTTCATTGGTGTTAGGTGGTCTGTTTGGCTATGCAATGAAATCCAGTGGATTGTGGTTACATGCAAACATTGCGCAACGAGACGCTCAGCTATTAAAGCAATAGAATCTGAAACGTTCAAACTGACAGCTGAAAAGGCAAGTAACTTACATACTGTAAGGGCTCATCAAGATTAGTGATGAGCCCTTTTTGTTTCGGTGATGTCGTCATAAGCAGTAGCGATACGAGAGGAGTTCGCTACCGATACTGTCATTGGTGTTATTGATGCTTTTTTGTTTAAGATATTGAAAGTGTTATGTATTCCCGTTAGCCATGGTAATCACCCGCTTGAGGATCCAACGAATGAGCAGCGGAATGCTATCGACTCCTCGGTCCTCACACTCCCCAACAATCGCCAAAGCGAGATCGGGTTTGGCGAACTTTTTCAGCACTCGCACAACCACTTTATGAGGCGGAATTGGGTGGTCATTAGGAATCTTGATTAACCCCTTAAAAAAGTCTTCAAACCCATTGATATACAAGTAATGTTCAATATCACGCTCGGGTAATTCGGTTAAGTGATGGCGAGGGTGCTCTCCGTCGAGCTGATTCATCACTGCCGCTGCGTATTTTTTCCCAGCCGCATCGCCATCGGTGACTACATGCCAATCGATACCAAAGGTTTTGGCCACTTTGATCAGAGATTTCAATCCGGACTGTGCGAACTCTATGATTTGCACGCCTTCTGCTGCTAAATTATAACCGCTCAAATTGGCCAGTTCATTGAACAGCCATACCTCAGTTTCACCTTCGACCAGTAGCCAGCAGCGAGCAAATAGTGCCCGAGAACGATGAAAGCGAATATGAAAGCCAACTCGCCGCAGCTCGTCTTTCGATAAGTGTTTGGTGCTTAGACTGGTCGCAACCGTGCGGTCTGACTGACGAACCAAGCGACGTATGGACTGTATGGGCACCGTGCCTAATAAATCACTACTGTTGGTCGTCAGGATTTTTTGCATGGGGAGCATTTGTAATAAGCTCCATGCACGAGACAGGTGGGTAGGGTGTAGGCGACCTTCCGGATCTTCTAATATCAGTATAGGTCTAGCACAGCGGCGGAGGTCATTAGGCCCTTTGGCTTGCAAATACGCATTAAGTAAACCGAGCAGAAGTAAACGAGTTTGATGATTCTTAGTTTCGTCGATAATGTTGACGAGATTTTGTTCAGAGTGAGGGCGGCTAAAAAAAACACCGTCGCGGTTTTTGGTGGCAGTGTCTCGGGAGTGGCTTTTAAATGAGAAGTAATGCTCAACCAAATCGCGCATGGTATTCAAGCTGCTTTTTATTTCACCTTTATTAACGTGCCCCGGCACGGCGAGAAGGCGGCGGCATGTGTTGTTAATTCGTTTCTCTGCTCGTGAATTGTGCAAGCGCTCTAATTCCATAGGATGACGGAAGCGACGTGAATCCCTAAGTCTAATCACAGGGTGTAATGTCATCAATTCTTGGGCAATTTTTTCTGAATGGTGAAGGCGTAAAGTCTGTCCTTGCGTATCCAAAAAGGCGTAGTGTTGTGTCACGTTGTACGCTTCGAGTGTGGCACTAATGCGGTAGTAAAACCGATATGCTCCGTTTTCGTCGACTTGCCATACGGGTTTTAATTTTCGGTATCGACCAGTAAGCGTTTCATTTTTTTCAGTAGAGACAAAAGAGAGAACAATTTGTAGGTGGCGAGTTTGTGGATGTGAGACAGAGTGGTCGACATGGAAATCGGTCATTTCAAACTGATAGAGTTCGCCATCTGAAGGTAATACCACGCAAATTGCATCCAGTAGCGACGACTTGCCCCAAGTGTTTTCACCAATGAGCGTGGTTAAATCGTCTAATGCAAGAGACAGGCGCTTTATGCCTCGGAAACCAGATATATCGATTCGTTCTAATTTCATCCAACTCTCCCGAGTGTTTCGCAAAAGTTATCTAAGTAAAATCGTAGCGCGGTGCTAACTATCTATCTAAATTATAAGAAACTAATTCCAATTTTGTTGGATGTTTGCTCATAAAGTTATCTAATAACCTTAGATATTTAGTGTGATGTATATCTTACTAAGACCTGTATAATGCTTTGGTGATTTCAAAAAATTCATTTGAATGTCACATAATGCTGGCTACCATCAGAGGGGAGAATTAAGAGATAATAATATGATAAAAACAACAACACCTCTCAAATTGACCATCGCGCATATCAACGATACGCACTCTTACTTTGAACCGACTTCCTTACAACTCAAGGTTCAGGTAGCAAATCACGAATTTCATCCCTTCGTCAGTGCGGGGGGATTTGCACGTATCAAAACCCGCGTCGAACAAATTAAAGCGGCGCATAAGAGTGATGATTTTCTATTCCTTCATGCCGGCGACTGCTTTCAAGGCACCTTGTATTTTTCACTCTTCAAAGGCGAAGCGAACGCTGAATTGCTTAATGCCCTAGAGTTGGATGCCATGGCACTTGGTAACCATGAGCTGGATATGGGTAACGACCCGGTTGGGCAGTTTGTACGTAGCATTCAGTTTCCATTTCTAGCCGGTAACTGGAACTTATCACAAGAAGGTAGCAAGGCCTTTTCACTTAAGGGGCAACCCAATGTTTATGATTATCAACCCGCCACAAAAACAGCAAAATGGGTAGAAAAAACGATTAAGGGAGAGAAGTTAGCGATTTTCGGGCTCTCAATTGACAAGATGGCAGATATCGCTAACCCAGATAGTGATACGGTTTTTGAAAACGCGATATTAACGGCAAAAAATACCATTCAAGCCATTCATGACTCGGGCATCAATAAGATCATTCTGCTTAGTCACCTTGGTTATGATGCTGATCTTGATCTGGCGAGTAAAGTCGACGGCTTAGGTTTGATCATTGGCGGGCATAGTCATGTGTTGCAAGGTGATTTTTCTTGCTTGGGGTTAGTAAGTAAAGACCCATATGGCGTAAAAGTTGGCAATACTCATGTTGTTCAGGCTGGGCACCACTCTATGACAATGGGGCACTGTGAGATTGAATTTGATGCGAATGGCGTGGTTACGCAGTTTAGTGGCAAGAATGAGCTCTTAGTCGGGCGCCGTATATTTATGGACGTCGATAATGCCTTAACCGATGATGACTATGATGCGGTAAAAGCAACGGTACAAGGCCACTCTAATGTTGTTCAGTGTCGTAAAGATGAGCGAATCAAGGCGATTCTAAGAGACAAATACCAACCTCGAGTTAGGACATTGCAGCAAAGCACCATTGCGTCGCTACGTCGTCCACTTCGTCATGTACGGCTACCCGATACCCAAGGAGGCAGTCAGATCGCGCCTTCTGTCGCGGAATCATTTCATTATGCGATGAGCCAATTAGGTCATACACCTGAATTTGCCATACACAATGCGGGGGGCGTGAGAAATTCTCTAAATGCAGGGGATATTTCGGTCGCCGATATTGCCGGAAAGCTGCTGCCGTTTGCCGTTCCTATCGGGGTCTATGGCATACAAGGTTGTTATATCCCTCTTATCATTGAGGGGGCGATTAATAACGCCACTGATAACGGTGTGGTTGGAACCGGATCGGGCAGTTATCCTTACACTTATCAACTTGAGTTTCATTATGACAAAGATGCGCCTATGGGTGAGAGGGTAAGCGATGTCTTTATTGCAGGAAGGCCGCTTGATGCTACCCGACTATATACTGGCACCTCAAGCGCATATACCATGAAAGGCAAAGAAGGCTATGACGCCATCTTGAATATGCAAGGTGAGGGGATCGTAACGAATTGGTCTATGTCTGACTGTTTTATTAAGCTATTGAAAGATAAACCGGAAAGGTTAATTTCCGCGTGTCACTATCAAAAGTTTTAGTCTGAAAAAGGTTATCAAACGCTAAATTGGTATCTTTATTGCAGTGTTTTAGGTGAATACTGTTGTCGCTTACCTGACATTGATGTTGTTTAGTCAGCGATCCTTACCGCGCTCTTTGGAGGCGATATGTGGAATAAAGATTGGTTTGATGTAGCCGTTGTGGCGAGCTGGATTGGGGTATGGCTAGTGATGCTGTACTTTATGCCAAGTGGCGGCATAATCTAAAATTAATGATAAAAAGCTGATGGAGACATCGGCTTTTTTCATATGTAGAGACCGTTAGGTTCACATTGTTCAATGTCTTGAGAGAAAGAGAAAGAGAAAGAGAAAGAGAAAGAGAAAGAGAAAGGCTCGATACAAGAAAGAAAGTGGCCGAGTACAACTTCCTCTCGGCCATTCCAGACGCGCAAGCAAAGGCGTTCGCTACCAAGTTAAGAAATACCGCTCGTTCAGTCAAGCCAATAAGCACCACATTTGCTTTGAATATTGATATGTCATACGGTTACCTAAAGATGTGCGGTGCACTTAACACTTTTGGTGCTTGGTCCTGCGCTAGCTAACGGTTTGCTTTGAGCGCTCCCTGCTTATCACAAACAGAAATTTGCCGGTAATCTTGCAAGATATTGGTGACGTCGGATCTACCACCACGTTGAATACGTTCATAGTGACGCAGAGTGTTGTCGAGATAATTGGTGGCTGTTTCGGTTTGCTCCGAGCTGGTGGTTTGCCAGAATTCCTTGCCAACGGAACTAATGATATCGCCTTGTTCGGGATTGGTTGTCACCAGCATGACTTCGTAAAAGCGACGATTGTCCTCAACCAAAGCCTCACTTAGAAGACGCAAGCCGCTTTCTATCAAGGTTTGGCGAAGCGCATACTGATGGTGAACAGGACACAATAGAAAATCGATGTCTAGCTGTGGATAGCGTTGGCAAAGGCGGCTGACAAAATCCATCATTAAGTCTCCCCCTACGCCAGCAATGACAACTAAATGCTTGCCTTTGTAGTCGGATAACGGCAGCTTGGCGACGTCAATACAATGGACGTAATATTCGGAAGGGCAGCTTGCGTAAAACTGTTCGAGTTTATTTTCAAGTGTCGTCATTAACTTCGGAACAATATCGACAAAATGAATATGCTTCGCGGCATTACGGTCTAGTAGAGCGGCACCAAGAAACCCGTGATCACAGCAGCAATCCCAAATATGGGTGTAGTTTGAAGCGATCATGCGATCGATCTGCGAGAGTCTTTTACTTAACTTCAAGGAAAGTACCTATACGTTTAGACAGTTAACTATTTTAGTAAATTGCGCGCATTGTAATGGTTTTCTTAGCGTTAGCGAAGTAGTCTGGCTATATCGTTTTTAGCTAGGGCAATTTCGCGTTACTAGAACTTACGACAAGAACAAGGAATGATATGAACGTAGATAAAGCAAAAAAGCGCATTGCTAAACAAGTGAAAAAAGGATTTAAAGGCTATCCACAAATCACATTGGAATATCGTGGTGAAACCGCAGAGAGGGCATCTGAGGTTGTGGTTCAGTTTGTACTTGCTGAAGGCGCTCAAATCCAAGAGGAATTGTTTGCGAGTACGACCGATGCACGAAATGATGAAGTGATTCAGTCAGCATTAGTTAAGATTATTGAGCGAGCCAATGCCAGTTCAGTCATTGAAGTCGAAGGCGTGTCATTAATTTAATACTCACTTAATTGTGGTTTTGTGAATGTAAGCGCTGTATCGCTTAGTTCATCGCCGATTACCAAGTTTGGCTGAGTCTTCACGTTATTCCACCCATTAGGCTGGGCACTAGATGTGCTCCACCTAATAGGGAAATAACGATTCGCATATTCGGAAATCATCTCAGCCTGATATCGAGAAAGGCGGTTATGTTTTCTCTCGCAACGCCTTGTATTTCTTGGTGTTAATGTCCTGCTTAGCACAAATACTTAGCAGGTCATCAATGAAGTGTTTAAGTGCGCGCTGCTCTATGGTTTTTACTTTGTTTTGTTGCTGGCTTGATAGCATGTGATACATGGTGGCGGCACCAAAATCACCAAATATAATATTACCCGCTTCATCAACAAGCGTGTTGTGCGCATACAGGTCGCCATGACACACTTGATTTGAGTGTAAATGCTCAAATACGTCTTCCATCTGCGTAATGATTTTTTCAATTTTTTCAATGGGTAAGGTAAAGTTTGGCTCAAAAGTGTCTCGCGTGCAGCTGTCTAGGCAAGGGGGCAAGCCTAAGTTTTTATAGTGAGCTGGGATTAAGTTCATGATCAAAGCTAAGTAGTTTTCCTCATGCACTTGCGCTAAAGATTGAACGAGGTTGGGGTGATTTCCGACTTTTAAGCAAGCTTGCAGTTCATCTTCTGGGTAACCATCGCTCGTCACTTGGCCTTTAAACACCTTGACCGCGATCTCTTGCGGTAGCGTTGCTTGCGCTTGGTTCCATGTCGCCTTAGAAATCACACCCGATGCGCCTTGCCCCAATGTTTCTTGCAAAGTAAAACTCGTGGCTTTGATTTTAGGAACAGACTGAATATTAATGTCGGATTGACAAAATGGATTGCCAGCAAAGGCAAGCCATGCCAGCTTAGGTAATGATAGTAATAAGTCTGGACATTGCGTTAATTGGTTAGCAGAAATCCGCACCAGTTCAAGGTTATGCAGGTTCTCGATAGTGCTTGGTAGCGCCGTTAAGTGGTTTCCTGCTAGGGCTAACTTTTGCAATCGAGGTCGTTCACCTAACGAATCAGGCAAAGATGAAATCTGGTTATCCGTTAAGATAAGCCAACGTAAACGCTTTGGTAATGATTCTGCTGGGACATGCTTGATGTTATTCGCTTTAAAGCCGACCATTTCTAAGTTAGGGCAGCGACCTAAGACGGAAGGCAAGGTGTCAAATAGGTTGTTGGAGGCAAACACGATTTTGAGTTTGCTGAATGTTTCTAATTCATCAGGTAGTGATGTGAGTAAGTTATTCGACAAATCGAGAACTTCTAAGCTATCGGCAAGCGATAAAATCTCTAATGGGAAAGTGGTCAGTGATTCGGATAATTTGAGATGAGTTGTGCCAGAAAGTTCGCCGGATTGGAGCTGTGAAAGCGTCTGCAAAATGATTTGTCCATACTAGGTAGTGATTTTAAACGTGGCTAGTCTACGCGAAATACCCGTAGGTTGTGTAGAGCTAGGCGCAATTAAAATCGCAATACGTCTTCTAAAGTTGTCGATTTTTCTGGCATCAGTGGACTTGCTAAGCATTGCTAAGCATTGCTAAGCATTGCTAAGCATTGCTAAGCATTGCTAAATATTGCTTAGTGCGCATAATGGCGGCGAAGACTATTAGGAGAATAATGAAATGCGTTTAGATCGATTTGTCTGTAAAAGCACCGAACTGACACGTGCGCAAGCCTGCTCAGTGATTGAATGCGGCGAGGTGTGCGTTAATGGGCAAACGATGACAAGTGAACGTACTCAGGTACATGAAAATAACCAAGTGACATTGAACGGAGTGAAGCTATTGTGTCGTCCGTTTCGTTACCTACTACTGAATAAGAAGGCAGGGACGATTTGCTCAAATATTGATGAAGTTTATCCCTCACTATTCAACAATATTGATGTCGCACACCGTGATGAACTTCATATCGCTGGCCGCTTAGATGCTGACACGACAGGGCTGGTACTCATTACCGATGATGGGCGTTGGTCTTTCAATATTATTACGCCTTCGAAACAATGTAGCAAAGTTTATCGTGTCGGTTTATCAAAACCTATTGATACCGATGCCGTTGGTAAGTTTAAATATGGGGTTCAGTTGCAAGGAGAAACGCACCTGACGAAGCCAGCCATCTTAAACATTATTACCCCTCAGGATGTACGTTTAACAATAACAGAAGGCAAATTTCATCAAGTGAAACGTATGTTTGCAAGCATTGGCAATAAAGTCGTGAAACTTCACCGTGAGCGGATTGGTGATATACAGCTGGACGTTGAACCTGGGGAATGGCGCTATTTAACGCAGTTAGAAGTAGAAAGCTTCTTTCATAGAGATCGCCAAGAGGGTGAATAATACTTACTAATTATTTACAGTTTGGGTTTGGGAGCCTAAGACCTGTCAATTACAGTGGTACGAGAACTGGTATTTCTTGCGAACAACGCCTACGGTTTAGCGTAAATGCGAATTGGGAGGTTGGCGATGAACAGTCAAGTTGAGCAAAATAAAAAGCATGCTGTCGAATTTTACAGGATGTCGTACTCAGGTTGTCCGGAAAAAGCAGTAGAGCAGTATGTTGGCGACGAATACATCCAGCACAACCCCGTTGTCATGGATGGCAAGCAAGGGTTTATAGATTACTTTCAACAAATGGCTACGGAATATCCTCAAAAGAATATCGAGTTTTTGCGTATGATTGGTGAAGGAAATTTAGTCGCATTGCATACTCACCAACAGTGGCCCGATGGAGACGAGTACGTCACCATGGATTTTTTCCGATTTGATAATGATGGAAAAATTGTGGAGCACTGGGACGCGATTCAACAGATACCGGATCGTTCATTGAATGGTCATTCAATGTTCTAATAAGATTATTGTGGAAGAGTAGGTACGGATACTAAAGTGGCTAAATTAAGGTGTTTAAATGAAAGTGGTTAAATAATGGGCACTGCTGTCGAGTGCCCATTATGTTGGTATTAGTTTTCTTCTTTTTTGTTTCTATTTTCGTAGTAGTCCCAAACTGTGTACTTTTCTTCGTCTGAAATTATGCAGTATGGGACACGTTTGCCGCCTTCTGATACGCGCGCGAGTTTATTGCCTTGCTCAACACAATAAACGTAAGCAGGATCGCTAATGGCTGTGATTTCATCGACATCATATTCGTCAGGCTCGCTTGCACAACCTGCCATAATACCCACTGCAATCGCACCAATCATCCATTTTGCTGTTTTCATTTGTTCTCCTAAACTGGAAATCTGACTTTCGGTTAAGTGTAGGAGATCTCAGAGAAAAAATGTTTTGATTCGGTCAAAATATTTACATTTATTCACCAAATTGCCGTGATTTTGTGCTTGCGACTAAAATTCCTACAAGATGATCTCGTTAGGTTACCCATTAACGATAGCAAGTAGAGGCTCTCCCTGGCTTTGTGTTAACTAACGAAAAGCGAAGGGAGCGTTTATTGAGTTAGATGTATTTGTTGAGTTAGATGTATTTATTGCCTTCACCAAATCGGTAGACTAAACGAGAGCCCAATAGATGATCTCGCGCACCAGAATTGCGGTGGTAGGCATACTTCCAATCCGCTTGTAGAGACCAATTGGCATTGATTGAGTAATGAACACCCGTACCAATATTCCACTGTAATTTTTTAGTATCTCGATCTTTATCAAGCATTGCCTCACCCACACCGGCATTGAGGTATGGCTTTACTGGGCTACCAGGGAGTAAATAGTATTGAAAATCTAAACTGTAGTTTTCATAAACATGCTTTTGGTTGCTCACGGTTGACTCGTAGTTGCCTTGCATATAGCCAAGACGCGTCGAGAACTGCTCTGTGAAATAAAGTCCCAGTGTAAATGCTGGGGCAAAGTCGTTTTTGAGGTTACGTTCTTTATCTAGCTGAGGGTAGGCAAATCCAGCGCTGACACCAACAATGCCGTATGTGACTGGATCATCCGTGTATTGATGGTAGTTTTTCTTCTGGCGACGCTTCAAGCTGTCATCGGTCTCACCAGCGCCAAAGGCATATTGCACTTGAACTTGATATTTGGTTTCCACTTCGCCATTTCTAAGGACATTGGAATGCGCACCGACAAAGCCAGTACCAGCCTTCACGATCTCTCTGCCCGCAACGTTGTTGACGCCGCGACCAAGGCTGTCGACAGGGTCTAAGAAGAACAGTGCTGTCGAGCCGAGTGCGTCGGATCCCCAAACTGTTCCGCCGCCGAGGCGAATCTCTTTTTCTTTATTAAATGCCCATTCACCATATACCCAACCAAGAGTAGGGGTGACGACAAGATCTTGAATGGATGGTATTTCAGCGAATGCTTCTATGCCGTATTCCCAGTAAAATGTGGACATTAACGTGGAATACATGAAAGCATCCCATTGGCGATAGCCAGATTTTCTTGCTGCTTGGTAATAAACTCCACCAAAATAAGGGTGACCAATGTAGTTGATAATGTGGTCATCTCGGTCCCATACCGGACCGGATTGAACGTTGTCCCACCATTTATTCATGAGTTGAACGTCGTCTTTTTCCCAGTTTGTAATGGATTCAGGCATAAGTGCCAACACACCCGCAACACCCACACCGTAAGCAAAGATAGACTTAGTTTGCGACCAAAGGCGCTCGCTATCTTCACCATTTTGAGGGTTGAATAGAGACACTTGATAAGGTGAGTCATAAAAACTGACTTGCTCAACTGTAGTTTCGTTTTGACGCAATTCTTCAAAACTACTATTGGTGGAAATAGAGCGATAGCCGAGTTCATTCCAAGTGCGATATTGTTGAGCAGTCAACGCTTGGTGACTCAAAGGTTCTTCAGCCGTGACCGCTTGTTTTAGCAAGTCTTCTTGAGTCAATGCTGAATCGTCGGTACTGGTGTCTACTTGCTGCGTCGCATTCGCCCAAGGGGTGTATAGACTAGAGAGCGCGACAGTGATGACAGATAGCGTTACCAGTGACTTTGGTGTTGTCGTTTGGGGAGAGACGGGAATTAGCGATGGATAAACATTCATAATATAAAGGGACTTAGCTCACAGTGTAGTGTTTAGTTGCTTAACATCCCTTTAAGCGAGGGAGTAATAATACAGCGTTCATTTATGATAGTCCCTTCTGAAATAACAATAAAACTGTGTCAAAGTGTAAATGTTCATTTGTGTGATAGACTTCTCGCAGTATTACCACGTTGTCGAGCAGAACATGAGAAAGATTACTACCGCGATTCATCCAGATATTGATCATTTGGACGACAAAAAAATTTACCATCGAAAGGCGACCCGAGCGATAGCGATAGACGGAGAACAGATCTTATTACTGTATACCGAGCGTTATCATGACTACTCTCTACCGGGTGGTGGATTAGATGAGGGGGAAGATGTCATCGCTGGTATGGTCAGAGAGCTAGAAGAAGAAACGGGTGCTAAGAATATTCATGGTATTAAACCGTTTGGTATTTATGAAGAATTTCGTCCTTGGCATAAACAGGATGCGGATGTCGTTCATATGGTGTCCTACTGTTATTCTTGTAAGGTTGACCGACAGCTGGGTAAAACCGCTTACGAGGATTATGAAATCAAAAATGGTATGAAGCCAGTTTGGATTAATATACATGAAGCGATAGCTTTCAATGAGAAGACCATTGCTGAAAGTGATAAAAAAGGTATGAGTATCGAAAGAGAAACATACCTGCTGCATTTAATCGCCAAAGAAATGCTGTAATTGAGGAGAGACAGTTTTGAAACTAGTGACTAAAGACGATAACTTTTTCTTTTTGCTGGGCTCGTTATTGGTTCTATTTTTCCTGAGTGCCGTTGTCCACCAATTTAAAGACGATGCGCAGTCGTATGTATTGGCGCTACTTGTACTTTGTATGTCTACGTCGATTGTTGGTGTTCATCGTAAGCAGACTTTCTATCGCTCTTGGTATGCCGTGATGCTGGTGGTTATTGTTACCTCGGGTACGATTACTCTGTTTGAAAATAAAGATTTATCTTTAATAACGATGTCAGCGATGTTGTGTTTTGTACTCGCACAAACGTATTCAGCGCTAAAGCAGGTAGTGATGGCGAAAAGGGTCACGTTGAATCAAATAGTGGGTTCGATTTGTGTGTATTTGCTGTTTGGATTGAGCTTTACGTTTATCTACCTGATTCAATTGGAGCTGTTTGTCGATCCTTTCAATGGGATAACACATAAACCATGGTTAGATAACTTGTTTGAAGTGATCTATTTTAGTTTTATCACGCTCACGACAGTTGGTTACGGTGACATTTCGCCAACGCTCGCGATTCCCAAATTTTTCGTCTTTTTGGAGTCAATCACAGGCAGCTTTTACCTTGCGATCATGGTGGCGAGCCTAGTGAGTAGCCATCTGGCACAGAAAAATGAGTAATCTACTATTGATTTAACGTAGTGTTCGTTAATCATTTATGCAGAGCAAGCCTCCAATTTATGGTCATAATTGGAGGCTTTTTCGATGGTATAACGATACGTCGTGATGGAATGCATCCACGGGCAACAGAGATCTGTTATGATGTGACAAAATCCGCTCAGGTCGAAGTTATGGAAACCATCGCAGTCCTTGTTGACGTTCAAAATATTTACTACACCACACGCCAAGCTTTCAAAAGTCGTTTTGACTACAATGCGCTATGGCGCCAACTGTCTGAGCACTATCAAATTAAATCGGCCAATGCGTACGCCATTTCCTCTACCGATCCTAAACAAAGACAATTCCATCACATTTTGCGAGGCATTGGTTTTAAGGTTCATCTTAAGCCATTTATCCAGCGCTCAGATGGCAGTGCAAAAGGGGATTGGGATGTTGGGATCGCTTTAGATGCGATCGAACTTGCTACCGATGTTGATCGCATTGTTTTATTGTCAGGAGATGGTGACTTTCAAATTCTCGTGGAACGAATCCAGCAACGTCTCGGTAAGAAAGTGACAGTCATAAGTGCGCGTTCATTAACCGCGAATAATTTGATTGAAGTTGCTGACGACTATCAACCTATTGATGATACGTTGTTGATTTACTAATGACGATTAAATCTGAGTTAAGCTTGTTATCCGGGGAGCTAGCAACAGAGTTTAAAACGGTGCAAGCGATGGTCGCAATATATTGCCGTGATCATCACCAGAACACTCGTCAAAGTACGGGGTTATGTGAGTCATGCTGTGAGCTACTTGACTACGCAGAAATGCGTCTAGATCGATGCCCGTATGGGCAGACTAAGCCCACCTGTAATAAATGTCCCATCCATTGCTATAAACCGCAACCTAAAGAACAGATGCAAGCCGTGATGCGTTATGCTGGTCCGAGGATGTTATTTCCTCATCCTATCTTGTCTATTCGCCACCTCTTACACGAGAGAAGGGCAGTCCCTGCCAAGCCAGAAGCGGGTCTATCAAATCGCTCGCAGCGAAAAAAACGTGGTGAGTAATCTTTTCTATCAAGGCTCACCGCTTAAAATACGGTGAGCTTTAATAACAAAAAGAACGCGATACTGACGATCGTGGTTAACAAGACATTGTTTGTGACTTTAGCGCAGATAATGGCAAAAATAGCACCTAAGCAGTACGGCCAGTTGTCACTCCAGTTAAGCTCTCCATGTGGAAGAAACACGATGGGTCCCCAAATAGCGGTGAGTACTGCTGGACTGGCGTAGCTTAGAAAGCGTTTTGCACTGGCACTGATTCGAAGCGGTAGTTTAGGCTCAAGAAATAGATAACGGCTAGCGAAGACAATAGACGTTAGAATTAAAATTATCGCGAAAATCATGACTTAACTCTCCCTTCCACCATATAGCCAACACTCATCCCAACAACGCTGGCGATGACTAACCCCATCTCAATGTTCATTGCTGCTAATACAACAGCGGTCACGAGGGCGGAAAAGGTGGCGAGAAATGTCGCTAAAGATTTTATTGTTGGAATGACGATGGCAATAAATGTTGCTGCGACGGCAAACTCCAAGCCATATTGCTGTAAGTCAGGAATTTGGCTACCAATAATAAGACCAATCAATGTCGCGATATTCCAAATCAAATAAAAGGATAGTCCTGCACCGAGTGCAAACCAGCGGTTAAATTTCTGCGGCGATTGGTGCCCACATAGAGCAAATAACTCGTCCGTTAATAGGAAGCCAAGTCCAAGGCGCCATTTTAACGGCAACGGAGAGATCGAGTCCCTCATAGATAGGCCGTAAAGAAAATGTCGGGAGGTGATAAAGAAAATAGTGACCACCATAGTCAGCAGCGTCGCACCAGATTTGATCATCCCCATGGCAACCAGCTGCGCGGCGCCGGCAAATAATATGGCGCTCATGGCTTGACCTTCAAATAAAGTTAACCCTGATTCAATAGCAAAGGAGCCAGCTAAAAAGCCCCATGGCACGACAGCTAAACTTAGAGGCATCATTGAAAGGCACCCTTTGAGAAATAAAGGCAACCTCTCGGCGGGGGCATCATTCTGACGTTTACTTCTTGCGATATGGTTTGGCATGCGTTCCTTGCTTACTTACTTGTTTATTTGTTTGCGTATTCGGAGTTGAATTCGCGGGTAATTGTTACGGTCACTGGCTATTGCTTTACGTTTGATAAGGGTTATGTTGCATCGGTGCTGTGTATTTTCAAGTGGTTAGGCATGCTAAATGTGAATTATTTTTGTTTTAATAACCTTGCTAGAATCACCACCCAAATTTTAGTTAGGCGCTTTTGCTTGAATATACCAACTTACTTTTTATCACTTAATCATTTATTGAACTCTGTCATTAAGATAGGGGTTTACTTGGCTTTAGCGTTTCCTTTGACAGCAGCAACATGTTGGGCAGTAGAGACGCCGCCATCAAAAGATGAAGATTACGGGCGAACACTACCGTTCTTTGGCGATAGAGTGCGTGATATGGGAATTACGCTGCCGAAACCGATCGGCATCTCATTGTTTACTCACCAGCAAGAAGATCTAATGAACTTGGGTGATTTCAAAATTGATGGCGAGTCTGTTGATGACCTTTTACCGAGCGGTGGAAGTTCAACGACCAACACAACCAGTATCGTCGCAGTTCGCGGTGATGTATGGGTGCTGCCTTTTTGGGGGTTCAATGCCATGATTGGTAAAGCGGTGACATCTTCTAATATTTCAATTGGGGTAAATGATTTCTCTAATGGCAACTTAGCTCGCTTGGAAATGAATGGTATGGCAACCACTTCTACCGTCACAGCAGTGGGCAGTACGCTAGCATATGGGCATAAGAATTTTTTTGGAACCATTGATGCGCAGTATGTATCTACGTCGGTTTCCGGAGTGGGCGTGAGCTTAGATGCGTTGGTTATTACTCCTCTCGTTGGTTTAAATATTGGTGATAGCGGTTGGCGAATTGTGATCGGTGGTCAATATCAGGATTATCAACGACAGCTAAAGGGTAAATTGGGTGATATTAAGTTTAGTGCGACGCAATCTTCTAGTCGTTGGTCGACGATGGTGGGGCTTCAAAAAGGCTTTGCAGAGAACTGGGAAGCATCTTTGATGGCGCAAAGCGGAAAAACGCGTGAAGGTGTGACGTTTATGCTTGGTAAGCGCTTCTAGTAGAGCTTGGTTAGACGACTTGCTTGAGCCTGGGTTCAAGCATCATTGGCATCGCAAGGTGAAAACCTTGATAAAAATCAAAGCCTAACGATCTCATCAAGGTTAATTGTTCTTCCGTTTCGATTCCTTCAATCACTGTTTTTGCGTTATTTTCTTTTGCGAGCGCGATACCATCAATGAGTGGTGCTTGATTACCTGCGATATAATCTAACAACAATTGGCGGTCAAATTTCAGTATGTTTGGGGAAACGGACGCCACCCTTTCTGGGTTTGATTCCTTACAGCCGAAATCGTCAATTGCAATGAGAAAATCAGCGTCACTTAAGTGCCTAGCCGCAGAAGCCAATGTTCTTGGGCTGAACGCGGTAAGCTCGACCAATTCCACTACGACACGCCTGCAGTCGATCTGCAGCGCTTTTAAGCGAGACATCAACAGCGATGATTGCAGTCCTTCCGCGGCTAATCGTTCGCTCGAGATAGGCAAGAAATTCAGAAATAGCAGCCTTTCACGATAGGCGGACATACTGAAGTTTCGAATATGAACGACTCGACTCAAGCGATCGACGTTAAGTTGATCAGATAAAGGAATGTCTTCGTTCTGGAAAAAGAGATTAGGCGGGATAGGTTGATTGTTTTGGTCATAAAGGCGAACCAAAGCTTCCATACCAATAATAGTGCCAGCACGACAGAAGATCGGTTGAAAAACACTTTTTAGTGTAAGGTCTTTATATTTTGCGACATAGCATCCAGTATGATCGATTTTAATCCGTTGTGTAAATTGGTGCTTGTCTGTGAGTAGCATGAAAGTGGCATTTATATTCAAGGTATTCATATAATAATGTCATGGGTGAAAAATAAGTCAAATTCACTACTGTTATGAAAGGTGGTCAGTTGGTTTGGATATTGAATGTTAGCGCTTTGAAAATGGTGTATGCGGCAAACATACCTAGCAATTTTAGTGATACAATTCATTGTTTCTTATAGAATCCATTTTATAAATAGCAATATTTATTTAAAAATTGACGAAGCGCAATGACGGTGAAAATAGCTGATTGTTTTTCGAGCAATTAAAAATTATTTTATATTTAACCAAAATATCGACAGACCTCTCATTTATCGGTTGTCAAAATAATCTTTATTGCGAATGTATTTACTCATTAAGTGATAAGAAAATGGTCGAATGAGCCAAGAAATGACCGATCGGCTAAATCGAACGACCGAGGGAGTATTCTCAAAAATACGACCATTATAGAGCCATAACATTTTACCAACGTGCCAATAAGCAAAGGGTAGTGGCGGCAGAAAAGTGACGATATCCAGATCACAGCAGATTCGATAGGTCTTGTGAGCCAGTTTAAAACGTTTTTTGAAGCGCCATCCTCCGATTGCAGGCTGCCCAAATGTCACTATTCGTTTAATTGATTTAGGGTGTTTCAGTTCCAATGCATCTGCTATCACGCACCCGATCGCTCCGCCCGATGAATGCCCGGTAATCGTAATTCTCTTGCCGTTTTCAATGAGCCCACTGGCTATCATCATAGTACGCTCAAACAGTGATAAACCGAGCGCGTCCAATTTATGGCTTGGCTGGCTTTCTTGATTGAGTATAAAGTGAAACCCTGCATGGATAGAGTAGTCGAGACCGAATGAAGCACATGAACGTTGCCATAACGCGAAATTAAGTAACCAATCGCTTAAGCTATGAGAACCTTTGATGACGATAATGGCTTCTTCTTTATGCTTGCTCCATAAAATCCTAACGACGGTTTTCCCCGCTCGGTTAGTCACTGTTCTTTGACCGTTTGGGTCAAATCCATATCGTGTTTGCTTAAATATGCGAGGGTAAGCGAGATTGCAGAGTACGGCGTAACGTTCATATTGATATCGTTTAAGGCTTTTCATGGATAGGTGAGGCCAGAGCTAACAGAGCGAATGCAAATATATTGCTTACTATGCGAAACTCTCATTAACCTTTGATGACAATAACTGGAGTGGGACAGTCATGTGTTCACTTGATTGAGATTCATGAACTAGCTTTGAACAATGGCATAAAGTTGTACGTATTTTTTAAGTGAATCTCCGTGCCGAGCACGCTTAATAGGGTGAGAATAGTAAATATAACGCGGTGTTAGTTGGTTGCGAGCCATTAGACGTTGGCGTAAATAACTTGGGCTTTCGGCAAGCTTGACGCCTTGCTGAGTGTATAAATCACTGTCTTCTGGTAATTGATGTGTCCACCAGTGGATAATTTCTCTACTAAAAATATTGCGGTTCATCCAGTGATCGGCGATGAGCACGAGTAAATCATGGGGTTGGATGGCAAATCGATATTCTGATTGCCATTCTTGAATTTTTTCAATCAAACGCTCTCGGCTCGAAGGGCTAGCGTTAACAAAGTGATGCGTGATCACCCAAACAGTGCCCTGAGATGAAGAGACTCGGTAATGCTGTGGTGCTTCTGAGCGCTTATTTAATTCAATCGACGCATATTCACAGTGTTGATTTACGCCAGTTTGGTTTGCTACGAGCCGTTTGACAAATGCTAGAGCCAAGTGGTGCTCAGTCATTCCCTTATTGTGAACAGCAGGGTAGTGATGAGCACATAGCTTTAAGCAGTCTTCTTCAAATTGATTTAAGCTATGAACAACAACATCTAGAAGCACGGTCTATTCCTTAACCTAGCGGTATTAATAAAATACAGCGTTTTTCAATTAGCTACGCTTGGACCACGTTCCCCAGCGCACCACACCAATAATGTCTATTTCATCATCCATCACTTGATGAATGGCATTTTTAGATGTGTCATCGCCATACCAAACATGAATAACGGCACCAATTTTGACTAATGTGAAAAACTCGGGGTAATCATTGCCTGGCAAACGAGCTAAGACAATATCGTCATTCACCCATTCTTTACCTTGTTCGACAAGTGCCACGCAGTCCCATTTATATGATAGAGCACCAGACACAGGGTATAACACCCCGAAACAGTTGTTATGTTTTGTAGGAACTGGAATCGAGCCAACAGCGTTGGCTTGTTCACCGCTTAGTAGGTGTGGGACTTCAGATCTTGTATAAACACTAACGGTAGATGCTTCGATGTTTACCGCGTTTGTTAATGTTTGCGCGTGGGTATGTTTATCGCCAATGCCAAAGCATAACCAGTGAGGTTGAACCTGAAAATACTGAGCAATGAGGGAGAGATCCTCTATTGAAGGGTAGGTTCTTGTGGCACCTTTTGTTAGATAGCGTCCAATGGTCGCCTTACCTTTTCCAATAGCTTCGGCGAGCTCGTGGTTGGTCACTCCATTTTCTTTTAATAATTGAGTGATGCGTTCTTGATACCCTGTGTCCATGGTTCCTCCATAAATTTGCTCTCAGCATAGTGGTTTGGTTTCAAAAATGAAACAAGGATTCATAAATAATCGTAATAATGAGAGGTGCTTGGAATAACTTATATGGATGGAGTGTTGAAACTTGAATCATTAAAAACCCTGTGCGTGATGGCGACTAAAATGTAACATTATGTGATACCTATTGAGTAAAAGAGAAGGGCACGATGTTTGAACAAAAGCAACGAAATGACATTATTATCCAATTGCAACAGTACTTTTCTGATGAATTGGAGCAAGAGTTAGGGCAATTTGATGCTGAGTTTTTATTGGATTTTCTTATCAAAAAACTTGGTCCGGCCTTTTACAATAAGGGCTTAGAGGATGCGAAAGCTGTACTCGAACGTAGAGTGCTTGATATTGGTGATGAGCTGTATGAAATAGAGATGCCGCTAGACTAAGGTTTGGGTTTAATGGTTGTCGTTAAGTTAGTTCGAAAAAATTGAATGACTTTATCAAGCTACCCATGTCGTCGTAATGTCAATTTAAGTAAATACTGTATCTCAAGCGTTAAATAGTCGTTAATATGACGAATGAGAATTGGTATCAATACATGGAACAGAAAATGGCAACAACCTCGGTTCAAAATTACAACTCAGTCTCAATGGCACTGCATTGGCTATCCGCTTTGGTGATTATTGGTATGTTTGCAGTCGGACTTTGGATGGTTGATCTTACATATTACAGTGAATGGTATAAAACTGCGCCTCACTGGCATAAATCTGTGGGCATACTGTTAGCGGTGGTAACTGTCTTCAGGTTAATTTGGAAACAGATGACACCAACACCAAATGCAGAGGGTTCTCCCATTGAGAAGATTGGTGCAAAAGTTGGTCACTTGATGATGTACATCGCGCTGTTTGTCATTTTCATCAGTGGTTATTTGATATCAACCTCAGACGGTCGAGGTATCGATGTTTTTGAATGGTTTACGGTTCCAGCATTAGGTGAGCTCTTTGCAAATCAATCTGATATTGCAGGAGAGGTTCATTTTTATGCCGCTTGGTTTGTTATTTTAGCCGCTGCAGGGCATGCATTAGCTGCCTTAAAGCATCACTTTATCAATAAAGATAATACTCTTCGAAAAATGTTAGGAGTTTCGAAATGAAAAAGACACTAATCGCTACAGGAATGGCAGTGGCAATGATGTTGCCACTAGGTGCAAATGCCGCTGATTACGCTATTGATACTAAAGGCGCACACGCCTCAGTGAACTTTAAGGTGAGCCATTTAGGTTACAGCTTTATTCAAGGTCGTTTTAACGACTTCTCTGGTCAGTTTAGCTATGACCCAGCAAACGTTGCTGCTTCTTCGGTGGAAGTCACCGTTGACACAACAAGTCTGGACTCGAATCATGCCGAACGTGATAAGCACATTCGTAGCTCAGATTTTATCGATGCAGGTAAGTACGGTGAGGCAGTGTTTAAAAGTACAGGTGTGAAAGACAATGGTGATGGCAAGTTAGACATTATGGGTGATCTTACCCTTCATGGCGTGACCCAGCCGATTACCATAAACGCTGAGTTTATTGGCGCAGGCCAAGACCCATGGGGCGGTGAGCGCGCTGGGTTTTATGGAACCACTCGTTTGGAGTTAGTGGACTTTAAGATTCCTGTTATGGGCGCATCAAGCTACGTTGATATGGAACTGCACATTGAAGGTGTGAAAAAATAAGCGTGAATCTTTAATTAGTGACTTCTTAGAGGTAAAACCCTGATTTAGACGGTCAGGGTTTTTTTATGTCTCAGGAATAACGACCGGTTAACACTGCCGGATAATCTTCGAGAATTAAAACCTCGCCATTTACAACACTAACTACGGGCAAGTTAGTATCGTCATTTTGGTGGGGCTTTGTGCAGTTAGTTGGGATTTTAACCATATGATTCATAAAGTAAGAATTTACGGTTGACCAAAATTCTATTTGGGGTAAAGTACGTCTCGTCCTCACGGTGAAGCGAGAGGATGATGGTGTTTGCATGTGCCCTGGTGGTGGAATTGGTAGACACAAGGGATTTAAAATCCCTCGACGTTCGCGTTGTGCCGGTTCAAGTCCGGCCCGGGGCACCATCTCATTGTTACAGTTGTGTAGGTAAGTCTACTTGTGCAGTGAACGATAAACACTAAATAAAGGCGCCTTGGCAGAGTGGCTATGCAGCGGATTGCAAATCCGTGGACCTCGGTTCGACTCCGGGAGGCGCCTCCAATATTCATCATCAAATTACATGATACCTTGATGATGAGAGATAAAGTCACCAGCTAAGGCTGGTTTTTTTATGCCTGAAATTTGAAGCTCTCGCCAGTACATGCTGGCGGGGGCTTTCCTATTCTAAGAGCATGCAGCGCTTTTTTAGCAGTATGCTGTTGCTGTCTTCACATAAGAATACCCATCTCCAATCTCGACTCAGGTTTAACTTGCCAGTGAGCGCGTATTCAACATACTCACTCCGCGTTTAAATAGCGACTTCAGTATCACGTTGTCCCAGTCACACTTGGCAATGTCCACTATTTTGTTGGTTTAGTTTCTTTTGTTGTACTGCTCGCAAACTTCTGCCATGCAACTGGAAGAGTATGCATATGCAATAGAAACTTAGCGCAATTCAGTCTATGTGTACAAATCGCTGAGGCATGACATTTTTAGTTCAGCGGCTTCGCATAATAAGGAGCTTTAGTGAAGAAAATTTGTCTTTTTTTACCCACCAACCGAGAATGCGCCAACGCGATTGGCTTGATGATCAAAGAAGCTAAATATGCGGTTGATAATTTTAATGTGCTTGTTCATGTTTTAATTTTAGATACTTCAAGCGGGGATGAATATAGATCAAACCTTGAAGCTGTTAAGCAGTATGACCACGTAAATAAAGTATCAGTTTCTTATTTTGATGATGAGAGACAGAAAAGCTTTATCCGTAATGTGATAAATGATGCAAAACAGCATGACGTGATGGCAAGGCTGTTAGCGATAATGTTGCCTGAAGGCTGTTCTTATGGGGCGTGCACGAATAGAGGTTTTTTAATCAGTACCGCTTTTGGTTGTGACAGTATTCACCGAAGAGATTCTGATAGTCGATTACAGAGAGTCAACGGTGAATATATTTTTCCTATCTACCAGGAGCTTCGCTCTTTATCTCAAAATGCTCATGATGTATCTGGAAATGTTGATTATGTGACCTTGTTACCTGAGCAAGAGCAGATGCCTGTTTCATTGGTCGGAGGCGCCTTTATTGGCGCTATGTCTGTAGATGTTCAAGAGATGCAAAGCATAAACTCAGATGTTTATGAAACAATTGTTAGCCTTGATGTTCCAGACGGCTACTCTGAGGCCCAGAGGAAAGAATTTGTAGAGAAGTCATTTAAAGGTAACGGAATAGAACGATTTAACGGTGATAAGTCGAGCCTATGCTCTGTTGATCCCTATGCGGTCGATATGTGCAATGTCAGTTTCTATAAAGTGCACCAAAAAATACCGCTTCCTCCGGCGAAGTCTACCATCGCTTCTGACTACTTTCTTATACATATGGTTAATAGCTCAAAACTTCCAGGTGTAGAGCACAATAGACATATAGATAACTACCATACCCCAGAAAGAAAAACAGATGATGGTTTCTTCGATTATCAAATTAGGTTGGTTAAGTATTATGTATCTCTTAATTACTTCGGTTTTATTTTTTCCAGACTAGATGAGCTTGGATTAGAGCTACTAGACCATGATTACCAAGTTAATTCGGAAGTTGTTTTGGCAGTGATAGAAGAAAGTCTAAAACTCGATCAGGAAACAGCTAAAAAAACGCTGAATATAATTATTAAAGAATATTCAAAACTCGGCGGTCGTTATGAAAAACTCTCATGTATAATTAGTGCTCGATTCAGTGAGTTATTATCCGAAGCCAAAGCTGATATGGAGGACTTTAGATTTTTAACGGGGGTTTGGTCTTCCCTAATAAATTCAAGTAAGAAGCAAGTTAGCATTTAATTATCAGTGGAAGATAAATTACGATGAAGTATCAAGAAGACAATGATGATAATTTCGATGCCATTACGTTCGATTTGGCAGGAATAGAGTGTCAATATGATAGGTTATCGCATGAACTACCTGGTGTAGATATACGATTCGCTATCAAAGCATGCCCGGTTGATGGCGTATTGAGGTCGCTTGTTGAAAAAGGCTCTGGTTTTGATGCTGCAGGAGTGAATGAAATTTTACAAGCAATTAAATCTGGATGCGATGTTAGTAAAATTCACTATGGCAATACCATTAAGTCGGACAAAGATATTAGTCATGCCTATTATTTAAATATTCGTGATTTTGTGACCGATAACATAGGCGATGTTCAAGCGATAGCACGTCTCGCGAGTGGCAGCCGAATTTGCTGTCGTATTGCTAATGAAGGCAAAGGCGCACTGTGGGAGTTAAGTAGAAAATTTGGTTGCTCAGGAAAGGAAGCAGTTCGAATTTTAATAGAAGCAAAGAGAAGCGGTTTGAAGCCTGCGGGGCTATCTGCACATGTTGGCTCGCAACAAATGGAAGTTGCAGCGTGGGAAAAGTTATTTACTCTCTGGAGAGAGGTTTTGCTTAACCTGAAATCTAAAGGCATAAAGATAGAGTATATTAATTTAGGGGGCGGATTCCCTTGCAGTGGCTATTTAGATAAGCAGGGAAATAAATTATCTCCACCAGAAGCAAAAATATTTAGCACAATTCGTGAAAATATGTCGCGGCTGCAAAAAGACATAGGGTACTCCTTACGTTTTATCGCTGAGCCGGGCCGCTATATTGTTGCTGATAGTGGTATGATTCGTGCGCATGTGGTGCGTTTATCTGAGCGGATTCAACCATGTGGTACTAGAGAGAGGTGGTTATATCTGTCTTGTGGAGTATTTAATGGTTTATTTGAAACTGACAAAATCAGATATAAAATGCGCTTCCCCACGCGAAAGGACAGTAAGCTAGTACTGGCAATTGTTGCTGGGCCAACGTGTGACTCGTATGATGTGATTAATGATGAAACTAGTCAAATTCTCGTTCCTGAAGATCTACAATCTGGGGACCCTGTATTAATACTCTCATGTGGCGCATATTCTGCGAGTTTTGCTACTGTCGGTTTTAATGGTTTTGCTCCGTTAAAGCACAGTTTGCAAAACGGGAGTGAGCATGGTTCGATGCAAGCAAGCTTAATTGAACAACCTGCTTTGAGTTGAATATAGAGGGTAAATAAATGAATACAAGTGTGGTGTCTTTTATTATTCCATTTAGGAACGCAAGTAGTGAAAGAGAACGAAACTGTTTTTCTACGTTGAAATGGGTAATTACCCATTACCCTAGTTGCGAAATAATACTTGCTGAACATGGCTCTAAGACCGAATTTCCACTCGAACTAGGAACCATTAATCAAATTTATGTAGGAAATGAACTTGAGCCATTTAATAAAAGTAAAATCATGAATCAAGCCGCCATTCTTGCATGTCATGATGTGCTCATATTTCTTGATTCTGATATTATCATAGACCCAGAAGATCTAAACCGATGTATCATCAGTTGCCAACAGGAATTTGAGGCAGTGAATCCTTTCAATGTCGTTATTGATCTTCCTGCAGATTTAAGTGAGATGGTTCATAACTCACCCGACATGAGGTTAAATTACCCCATTGCTGAAAAAGATAAATCTGAGTGTAGAGATTTTCTTAATTTTAGTGGTGGCATGGTACTGATTCGAAAATCAAACTTTGTTCAAATTGGCGGCTGGCCTGAAGAGTTCTGGGGGTGGGGAGGAGAAGATGACGTTTTTGCTTACAAAATTGAACGCTTCTTGAAGTTTAAAACATTCAAAAATCCCGTTTATCATCTTTATCATAAGCGTACAACTTATGAAACGGTTGCAGAGAACCCTGAGTATTTAGCTAATTGTGAAGCTATGGACCGGATAATTCGCTATACCGATAATCAATTAATAGACTATTGTATGAAAAGCAAGGAGGCACTTGTTAAGTTCCCTGCGAATGAACTATTATCAAATCCTATTCGTCATGATCTTGCTAAAGAGTTAATTATCCGACATGAAAGAGTCAATTTAGATGATTTAATTGAAGATGGGAAGGTTGTCTATTATCCAACAGTACAGTTAAGTTAGCCAAACTAAGGGTGTATAACAGTCAGCATTGTTAGAAAAGCTTCCCTGCTTTTTAGGGAGCGCCAGTGCCATTTCACGTAGAAGTGGCACTTATCGAAAGTAACTCTCACTTATTGTTAGTATCTGACTCCAATATCAACCTTGCCTCTACGCTAAAGCTAGCTCATTAACTAAGCTGGTTCATTAACTAAGTTGGTTAGCCAACGTTTAGCAAAGATTCGGTGTAAAACTAAGCATCCTTTGACGGCTTCTTCTAGTAGGATCGCGACCATTACCCAATTTAGCGGCCAACCAAGAACAAAAATCGTGAATACTGCAACTGGAATACCTATACCCCAAAGGCCAAATAACTCGATAAAGAGTGCATACTTCATGTCCCCGCCACTACGCAATGCCCCCGACAGTCCAAGCATGTTTAGAGCCCGCAATGGAACAGCGAAGGCCATAATTAGTAATATCTGAATCGCGACATCCAGTTGTGGCGTATTCATGTAATTCAAGACTTGCTGAATATCATCCCTTAACAGGTAAGTCAGCGGGCCAATAAAGAAAGCTAAGATAACCGCAACGATAATCAGTCGCCAAGCGACATACCATGCGCGTTGATACCGTTCCGCTCCCAGCTCCTGGCCAATGAGAGTCGATGCTGCGACACTTATTCCGTAGAAGAGGGAAAGTATCACGGCTTCCACGGGGCTTAGCATACTCACTACAGCCAGCGCGCCCACGCTAATATGCCCCATGAGTATGCTATAGGTTAAAATACCCGCCGCCCAGCCGCCGTTTTGTAGCAATGCCGGAAACGCAATTTTGAGATAGAGTTGGCGAGCTTTTAGAGTAAGACCGCTTTTTACATCGTGTTTATTCGGACAATATTGGCGCCGGCGACTATATAAGTACCAGCCTAAAATCAGCATTTGCACTACTCGTGATATTGCAGTACCTATTGCAGCCCCAACAACACCCATTTCAGGAAACCCGTATAGGCCGAAGATTAATAGTGCATTCAACCCAACATTTAATAGACTGGCAAATATGCTGATGTACGTGGGCACAGTAGCTTCGCCAACCGCCCTAAACATGGACTCTAAAGGAACAACAATTGCCGTGAGCAAGATAGTCCAACCAGTAAATAGCAAATAGTCCGTCGCCATTTGATTAAATTCTACATCGTTACTCGCTAGACCAATGACCCAGCTAGGTGCGATTGTATATAGCAAAGCAAAAGGTAATGAAACGATAGTGGACATAATTATCGATTGTCCTAAAGAACGTTTCACACCTAAAATATCATTGGCGCCAAAGTATTGTGCTGCTAATACAGTAACGCCTGCACACGACCCATAAATGGCAAGTAAATTGAAAAACACAATTCGACCGCCTAGCCCGACAGAAGCGACGGCACTATCACCTAAAGGAGCCACCATAAGCGCATCCACTAAGGATAGTAAGGAGTATAGGATGGACTGGGTAGCAACAGGAATAGCGATACTGCATACTTTACGCCAAAAATTACTATCTGCGGTTCGCCACATGGCTATCATCTTAATGTCCCTTTAAGTTTTGTGTGCATGAATCCGTCATTCCCAACAGCATAATAAGTTTGCCTAGCGTGATCGGTATTCAAACGACTAAGATACAATCTCGAATCATTTACCCACCTGTAACCGCCCCCTAAAATAACGCTAGTTCATTCTAAACGTCGCTTACTCAATATGATTATTTGCCTAGCAAACTTGAACTTTTGTACTGTTCGAGGGAGATTGTTTAAGGGGACAGAGACGAGTATATCGATAAGTTTTTCATATTATTACGTAAGCTCAGCTTGCTATGTACGATACTAAGTAAAAAATGCGAGTCGGAGGGAATTATTTGTAGTGGCATAGTAATTAGGCGATCAACTAAAGGTGATAGCAGTACTTCACCTTGATGCTCGTGTGGTTCGAGTTCAGTCTGACAAGAGGCTCCACTCATTGTTGCAGCTACAAACGTCACTCTACTTGTGCAGTGAACTCATGAATACTAAATAAAGAGCCTCTCTTATCTGTTCTTTTGGTTTCTAGTCCTCTCTATTTCGCTAATGCCAACGCTAAAATCCCGATCGGGTGTAAGCACGTGTAGTTTGTGTTTTCTTCTATTTGCCATTTACATGTTTCGCAATCACTAACAACGTAGTCTGCGTTGCTAGAATTTATGGTTTCGAATAGCGACCTGCCAATCGCAATTGAGTGTTTGTAGTTCTCTGTTTTAAATCCATAGGTTCCGGCTAACCCGCAGCATGCGCTATCTAGCACAATTAACTCTACCCCTGGGATTTGTTTAAGTAATTCAATTGTGAAAATATGATTGCCGCTTTTTTCCATATGGCAGGGGATGTGATAAACAAGTCTAAGATTGACCGGCCTAAAGTTTGGCTGGTGGCCATTCATCATCGCTTCAAGTAAAAACCGAGTAACATAGACAATATGGTTTTTTACTGAACCATTATCAACGCTCAGTACATGCGGGTACTCCTCTTGCAGTGTGAAAGAACAGGTTGAAGAAGTCGAGACAACCGCAGAATTACCGGACGCGAGTGCACCTTCAATCGTTCTGACATTCAGTTGTGCGTTTTTTAGTGCTTTGTTATGGAAGCCGTTAGCGATTAAAGGGACACCGCAGCACTTTTCTTTATCTAATAGAGCAACACCAAATCCGAACGCGTTCATCACTTGAACAAGCTCTTTACCTTGTTGTGGAAAGTTATAATTAACGTAACAGCCATGATAGTAGGCAACTTGGGTTGAATAATGCGATTGATCCGGCGCGTGCTTTTTAAACCATTGTCGAAATGTACCGTGTGCGTAGCGAGGCAATGATTTTTTTTCATGGACCCCAACAGTATGGTGCATGATTTTCTTTATAAGCGGCAGCTGAGTGAGTCGATTCGCAATTGGTGCAAATGGAGTGGCAATATGACCAAATAAATCGGTATGACTTAAGATAAAATCCCGTACCAATTTGGGGCTGATGGATTTCTTCTCATACTGTCCGCGTGCTTTGGCAATAATGTCACCAATTTTAACGCCAGATGGGCAGGCTGTTTCACAGCGCTTACAGTTAGTACACGCTTTTAGTGCAGGATCATAATAGGCCCGACTTTTTATTCTGAGTCTTTCGCCATCAGGTCCCGATGCTTTAGGTCCTGAGAAGTTTGGGTTAACTTTCGAAACTGGGCAGTATACGGTGCATATTGTGCATTTTATACAGCTTTCAAATTTGGAGTCGAGCGGTATTGTTGAGTAGCTAGGAGCGGAACTCATAGTGAAAGCTCCTTATTCGGTGAGTGATTAGATTTATTTCCCACACCACAGCTGGAGTGAGGTTTGGCTGCAACAGCGACATTACTGGTGGTTTTTATTTGGGTGTTGGCAATAATTTGCTCAGCGACTTTAACAGCGGTACTGATGGCAACACCACCGCCACACCCTTGGGCTATTGGGTCGTAATCGGCAAGAATTGACCCGCAGCAAAATAAATTGTTGACTACCTTTTCGCTGATAAAGGGTTGGAAGCGTGGGTTAGTTTTAACGCCATAAGACAAATAGGGTTGCGACTGGTTTGAGAATAAAATTGAATGGTGCCACTGACTACGAGGGTAGTCTTGGTGTACGTCTAGATTGAAAATAGGCTCGATGATCTGTTGATGATCCGATGTTAGACCATTACTAAAGAAACTCCCTGTCGCTAATATATAATTTTCAGCCTTAAGTTCGAAATTGCCGAGATTATGAGTCTGTATTGATGAAATATGAATACCATTATTATCGTGTGAACGATGGGCATTAATGACACTATCTCCCTTGAGATGCGTTCCGCCAAGCTGAATAAATACTTTACTTAATTGTGATTCAATATTGATACCTAACAAGGAAGGGGCAAGTGTGGGTACTAAACAAATGTCTAGATTGTGTTCTTGTTGCAAATGATTGAGGCGGCGCATCGCGTCACCATCACCAAAGACAGCAGGTAATATGATTAAGTCGTTTTGGCTTACTTTATCGAGTAATTGTTGTTTAAATTTATCAAAGTAGTGCGGCTCGTTTAAGCGACCTTGAAGGTCAGTAGATCGTAGTGGTCGAGCGGTTTCGTCGTTAAGAGCGTTAGCTAATGAAATCATCTGACTTTGTATATCAACCGCCTCATCCTCAAACAGTAAGGCTAAGTTGTGACAAAATAAGCTAGGTTGAAAGTCGTGAAATTTCTGGAAAGAGAATACTTGAACTCGGCTATTTTGATTCAAATTGGTTAGGTCTATGGCAAATTTTTTTACCAGCTGTTGGGAGCTCCATGTTGCTTTCAATGTGCCAATTGGCGTTAATCGGAAGTGATTATCTCTATCGCGAGAAGTGAGTACGTTGTTGTCTAGAACAATGGTGTTGATAAACCAATCGAGAGCGTGTTTTACACCACTTACACCGACCTTAGAATAGGGGTGAGAGGTTAACGACACCTCTAAATGTTCTATGGCTTTGAGTGGATTAGTGACAATGTCACCGGATATGGGGGAATGTGATAATACATCAATAGAGCCTGATGCAAAATGAAGTGCACTTTGACCCCGGCTGATCAGTGCAGTATTAAGACCAGCCTGCAAGGCACGAATAGCAGAACAATAGCCGGCCATACCGCCACCAATGACAATGACGTCGTAATGAATCATAGTGTTTCCTCACGTTGGTGTTCGTTAGTTGAAACGTCTGAGCGTGAAATTCCCATTAAACCTTCGAATGTCCATTGACTGAATTCAGCTTCTCTTAGGGCATCTCCCCATAAAATGGGTGTCACTCCTTTCCAGCGTTCTTCCAAAAACTCACAGAGTAATTGATTGAGGTCTTTATCCAGAATATTATCACTACAAGACAATAAGTTAGCGGCTCGATAGGTGCACATTTCACCTTGGCAAGGCCCCATCCCGAGTCGAGTTCGCCTTCGTAAATCAATGAGGTTTCGAACATCTAAATGTTGAATAGCGTAGTTCAGTTCGCCTGATGTAATCATTTCACATTCACAAATAATTGAGCTTGCATCATTAGCACCATCCATTTGCTCCAAAGCTTTTGCTCCGTGTCGGTACTCTGCGGATTGGAAAACAGAAATTTGTTTGTCTCGGAAGCGAGTAAGAGCACTGGTTGATTCCGAACCAGGTAAAGGTTTAACCTTGGTTAGACAAGGCTGTGTATTGTTTAACTTCTTGGCGATGATATCCGTAGTTTGTTCAGCCATGAGCCGATAAGTCATTAATTTACCGCCCGTGATCGTAGTTAATCCGGTCAATCCATCTCGTTGCTCATGATCAAGTAAAACGATACCTCGACTGATATCACGCCCCCTTTGGTCATGGTTTAAAGACACTAAAGGTCTCACACCAGCATAAGCTCGTAATACCCGAGTAGTTCGCATTGATGGAGCAAGCTTAGCCCCCTCAGTGAGTAAGGTATCGACTTCTTGCGGCGTGACTTTGAGATGGTCAATCTCACTGTAATCAATATGTTCTGATGTAGTCCCAATGAGAGATATGGTATCGCCGGGAACCAAAATATCGGCATCAGCAGGTGGCCGGCAGCGATTAATCACGGTGTTATTAATACGGTGATTTAGGATCAGTAACGATCCTTTAGCGGGATACATCTTGACGTCCAATTCGGCATATTCGCAGATGTTCTGGCCCCAAATGCCAGCAGCGTTAATGACCTGTTGGGCATAGACCTCAAAATACTGTTGAGTTTTGTGGTTGTAGACGCGGACTCCAACGACACGGTCAGTTTTACGGATCAAAGATGTCACAGTGCAATGATTGAATACTCTGGCGCCATGGCGTTTGGCATCTAGGATATTGGCCGTACAAAGGCGAAAGGGATCGATGGTGCCATCGGGAACACTGACTGCGCCAAGTAGTGAGGGATTGCAACTTGGCTCGATGGCTAAGGCTTGTCTAGGGTCAAGCGTCCGAGTCGGGATGTCTACGTGGTGGCAAGCTTCTAAAAAACGCTTCTGAAACCCAAAGTCGTCTTCAGGCAAGGAGATAAAAAGACCTTGAGTGTTCTCAATACAGTGATTGGCCACACGCTTTAAAATTTGGTTTTCTCGAATGCACTCTCTGGCTGAATGCTCATCGGTGACCGCATACCGAGCGCCGGAGTGGAGTAAGCCATGATTGCGGCCTGTTGTACCAGAAGCAAAATCATCGCGCTCAATTAGGATGCATGCTATTCCTCGTAATGCACAATCACGAAGTACTCCACTGCCTGTCGCGCCACCGCCAATTATCACGGCTTCTGTTTCTATACGATAATCTAGGTTCATGACGTTCTCTCCCGTTTGTAATATCAGTTTGGCAGTAATGCTCGAAAATGTTCGAGATTGCGTTCACAATTTTTCGATTTTAGATTGAAGTATTGGGTGGCTCAACGGTTGTGCAGTGATTGGCATTCGTGTCAATTATGATTGTTGTGGTTATTAATGCTGACTTTGTATGCATTGCAGCACTTTATTCTGATAATGATATCAATATTAGCAGTGTTTTGTGTGGATCGAATCTCATATTCAATCAAAAGTCAATGATGAGCGAGGTGTTTTATAAAGTTTGCGAGTCTCCTTTGGTTAGTTTTGATGGTTATTTATTATTGTTCGTGAGCGTTTATGCTCGATTGTGAGTGTGAGCAAGGTGGTGAAACAATCACAGGAGGAATTTTTATGGACAATAAACAGCGACATATACTACTTGGTCAATGCATAGCCGAATTTATCGGTACCGGACTACTCATTTTTTGGGGAGTCGGTTGTGTGGCTGCATTGGTGCTAACAGGTGCAGAATTTGGGCAATGGGAAGTCAGTATTATATGGGGGATGGCCGTCGCATTAGCGGTCTACTGCACAGCGGGAGTGTCGGGGGCGCATATCAATCCAGCGGTTACTATTGCTTTAGCTATGTTTCATGGTTTTGAAAAAGCCAAAGTTCTACCTTATATCATTTCTCAAATAGCAGGAGCGTTTGTGGCTGCGTCGATTGTTTACGCGTTATATGCCAACTTATTTGTAGAATGGGAACTGGTTAATGGTGTGGCCAGAAACTCGCCTGAAGCACTTGCGACAGCGGGGATCTTTTCGACGTTTCCTAACGCTTCATTGTCGTTATCTGGAGCGTTTGCGGTAGAATTTGCGATCACTGCAGTCTTGATGTTTGGCATATTGGCATTTGGTGATGAAAACAACGGTGCCCCACGAGGAGCACTCAGTCCGCTGCTGATAGGCCTACTTGTTGCCACTATTGGTGGTTCATTTGGTCCGCTAACTGGTTTTGCGATGAATCCCGCCCGTGATTTTGGTCCAAAACTATTTTCATTTTTTGCTGGTTGGGATTACGCGTTAACTGGTGCAAAGGATATCCCATATTTTATTATTCCAATTTTTGCGCCAATTGCGGGGGCGTGTTTTGGTGGCTGGCTTTATCCAAAGTTTATCTCAACCTACCTGCCTAACACTGGGACTGGATGCACCATTCCAAATCAATGTGATACTGATACAGACGCAGAAACAGAAGTCAAAATCTAACCGCACAACGACGCTTATATAAATAGAAAGGATTAAATTATGACGAACCAATATATTGTTGCTCTAGACCAAGGCACAACAAGTTCACGCGCCGTTGTTTTAGACCATGACGCGAATATCGTTAGCGTAGCACAGCGCGAGTTTACCCAAATTTATCCAGAAGCAGGGTGGGTGGAACATGATCCGTTGGAAATTTATGCAACACAAAGCTCGACGTTAATCGAGGCATTAGATAAGAAAGGGATCCGCTCTGATCAGGTGGCAGCCATTGGTATTACGAATCAGCGTGAAACGACGGTAGTTTGGGATAAAGAAACGGGTACACCTATTTATAACGCCATTGTTTGGCAATGTCGTCGTACCGCCAGTATTTGTGAATCACTTCTTAAAATTGATGGTCTTGAAGCGTATATCAAAGAGAATACCGGCCTCGTTCTCGACCCTTATTTTTCTGGCACTAAGGTGAAGTGGATCTTAGATAATGTTGAAGGGGCTCGTGAACAAGCTGAAGCGGGAAAATTGTTGTTTGGAACCATTGATACGTGGCTCATCTGGAAAATGACTCAAGGACGCGTGCATGTAACGGATTATACTAACGCTTCTCGCACAATGTTGTTTAATATCAACAGTCTTCAATGGGATGAAAAAATATTGAGTCAGTTTGATATACCGTTATCAATGATGCCGGAAGTGAAAAGTTCGTCAGAGGTTTATGGTAAAACGAATATCGGCGGCAAGGGTGGGACTCGTATTCCAATTTCAGGTATCGCTGGAGACCAACAGGCCGCGTTGTTTGGTCAAATGTGTGTCGAGCCGGGACAAGCAAAAAATACTTATGGAACAGGCTGTTTCTTGTTGATGAATACGGGTCAAGAAAAAGTAACATCACAAAATGGTTTGTTAACCACGCTAGCTTGTGGTCCCAAAGGCGAAGTCGCGTATGCCTTGGAAGGGTCTGTATTTATGGGGGGCGCGTCGATTCAATGGTTACGTGACGAAATGAAGTTGATTGACGATGCCAAGGATTCAGAGTACTTCGCTACAAAAATTGACTCTAGTGATGGCGTGTATGTGGTTCCTGCCTTTACTGGCCTTGGCGCGCCTTATTGGGATGCGTATGCAAGAGGAACGATTGTAGGCATGACACGTGGAACCGGTGCGTGCCATATTATTCGAGCGACGCTTGAAAGTATTGCGTATCAGAGCCGCGACGTGATTGATGCGATGCAAGCAGATTCGGGAATTAAACTCTCCGCCTTACGGGTGGATGGAGGAGCGGTCGCCAATGATTTCTTGATGAACTTCCAGGCTGATATTTTGAACACCGAAGTGTTACGACCTAAAGTCACGGAAGTCACAGCGTTAGGTGCCGCGTATTTAGCGGGTTTTGCTGTTGGTTTTTGGGATGGTATTAATGACATTTCAGATAAAGCAGAATTAGATCGCGCCTTTAAGCCATGCCCAAATAATACAAAGCGTGAAGTAAGGTATAAAGGCTGGCAGCGTGCAGTTAAAGGCGTAAGAGCCTGGTCTACATTTATGAATGATGAATAGGCTATGATGGATAAGGAATAGCTCAAGGTGTGATTAAAAAGAGATAGGTATTTATCTATCTCTTTTGTTATGTACGCAGATTTTCTCTCTATTCTACGATGTTAAGCTTGAGAGGTTCTCTATATGCTTTGTTGGCATTGTCTCTAAGTAGGCGCTCAAACTCTTTAGCAGGTACTGGCTTACTATAATGAAACCCTTGACCATACTCACAATCAATGGAATTGAGATAATCAACATGCCATTGATTTTCAATACCTTCTGCGATTACTTTTAAGTTTAGCGCTTTTGCCATGGCGATCACAGCGTTGACAAGCTCGCGGTCAGATTTATTTTTGCGGATATTTTTCAAAAATGAACGATCGATTTTTAGTTGATCAAACGGAAATTTTTGAAGATAGCTTAACGCTGAATAACCGGTGCCAAAGTCATCGATGGTTAATTTTACGCCCATGGATTGTAATTTATTCAGCAGGCTGATGACTTCTTCGTTGTGGTTAAAAAGTAGGCTTTCGGTAATTTCTATATCGAGTCGATCGGCGGGCAGCCCCGATTTCATCAGGCCATAGCGAACTTGCGTAAACAACTTATCGCAAAATCGAAATTGGACACTGGAAAAGTTAATAGACATGTGTATTGGAGCGATGGCTTGCCAAAGCGCTGCTTGTTGACAAGCCGTCATGATAGCGAACTCACCAATTTGATGGATTAGGCCATTCTTCTCTGATAAAGGTATAAATTCGTCGGGCGGCACCATACCAAATTTCTTGTCATTCCAACGCATAAGCGCTTCTGCGCCAATGATTTCATTAGTGCGTAAATTTAGGATCGGTTGATAATAGATTTCCAGTTCATTGTTGGCTATCGCATAGCGCAGTCGCCCGTCTAAGCTTAAACTCCGTTGAACATTACTGCTCATATCTGAACTATAAAAGCTAAATGCATTTCTACCATCTTGTTTAACGCTATACATGGCCATATCAGCATTAGCGAGGAGTTGTTCTGTATTTTGACCATCTTGCGGGTAAACAGACATTCCAATACTGATGGAAACGAAAAAATCTTGGTTATTCCAGTTGAATGGTTGATTGAAAAGGGCCAATACTTGGGTTGCATAGTCTTTGGCCAATACTTGGTTATTGAGGTTAGGGACAATGAGTAAAAATTCGTCACCACCTAAACGAGATAATAGCTCTGAGCTACCAACAGAATCCATTAAGCGGGAAGTGCTTTGCTTGAGCACTTCATCACCGGCTAAGTGACCCAAGGTATCATTTATCTGTTTGAAGTTGTCGAGATCGATAAACATTACCAGTAAGCTTGAGTTGTTTATGCCAGCCTTTTCTATCTCACTTTCTAGTTGTTGGTTACCATAACTGCGATTGGGCAAGCCGGTTAGGGCATCGTGAGTGGCTTGATAGGAGAGCTTTTCTTCTGATATTTTCCGTTTTTCTATCTCGTCTAAGAGCTGATGATTTTTTACCGATAATATAGCGTGCTGTTTTTTTGATTCAGTCACTTTTGTTCTTAAAATGATATTAGCGTTATTAATTATAAAAATATAAAATAAACCACACATAACAGGTAGCGCTAGGAAGGATAGGCCAATAATAAACCAGCTAGAGGTTAATATGCTTTTTTCGTTGACGGATTCAAACCAACTATTTAAAACGAAAGGCGTATTTTTGATAGGAATAGAAAAGTTAATCGTCGCATTAATATTATGTTCAGATATCGGATTTTTTCCTGATAATGAGTCCCAAACAAAAGAGTGGCCATTTTGGGAAACCAGTTCAATCCTACTTTGACTGTCCTTACTTTCTTGAGCGGTCAACTGTTCAAAAATAACGTCTTTGTTGAGAATCGCGACTAAGTAGGCTGTTGGCAGTCCAGATTGAGTCACCATTTTAACCAGTTGAACTTCATTGTCACCCAGTCGATTGACCGTTCGAATTATCACATCACTTGACTTGTTGTTCTTAAGGCGAGAGACATTAAATAACAGTTTTGATCTTGGGTAGGTATCGGCAATGATAGAACCATCCAGCCCAACAAGAGCAAAACGGTCATATATGTTCTTTTGATTGATGGTTTTGTTTTTTTGCGTTGCAACAAGTTTGTTCTTTAGCCTTAGGATACTCGAGCCTAAGCCATACTGCATGGACATCCCTGATGCTAAGTTTGCGAAGAAAGCATGCATTACTCTGTCTTCGGCCAGCGTATCCATATCTTCATTGGTGACGTAAAAGAAATACTCTAAAGTACTGGCGTAATTTCCTACTTTTAACTCAAGTTCGCGGTGCTGAGATTCTTCTAAACGAGTCTGACCTAAGTTAGTAACACCAAGAATTAACATTAAGTAAGCTGCCAGCAATAGAGAGGCTAATAATATCAATCGATTGGCTTTTACATTTTTAGTCATAGTTTAGATTTACTACCTTCTGTAAAATAACCTTCATAAAAATAGAAAACGGATGGATAGTATTTCTCGACAAGTTTATTGTAGCTTCCATCTTTTTTAATTTTAGATAAGTATTTATTAAATTCAATTCTGAGATTCGGAGAGTCTTTGCGAAAAACGGCAGCCATCCGTTGCTCTTCTGATACTGGTCCAATAACCTTAATTTCACCTGGCCATTTTTCTAGTGCAATTAGCGTATCTGGTACATCGAGTAATGTACTTTCAGCATTACTATTTAGTACAGCAGGGACCATTTCACTGAGCTTTCTTTGTTGCTCCGGAAGAATGATATTGGCGCCAGTGTCATAAAGTTGATACAAATTGGGGTCGAGACAAGAATGTTCCATGGCAAGTACATCTTTACCCCGCATCAGTTTTTTAACTTGTACGATGTCTTTGACGCTCGAACCAGATGGTTGAATGGGTCTCAAGTCGGATTCTGTTTTTGCTATCAACCATACTGCTGATGGAAAGTAATCTGTGGAAAAGTCAGCGATCTGTGTTCGCCATTCTAAGATTGTCACGCCGTTAGCAATTAAGTCGCCTTCAATTGGAACTTGTTTTCCTAGCGTTAGTGCATTGTTGGTAAATTGAGCATCTTGCCCTATTAGTTTGCCGAATACATTGTTCCATTGTGCAGGTACATATTGATACTCCACTCCGATTGATTCCGCGAACCCTTGTACAATTTCGACATCTAATCCAGTTAAATATTGAAAGTCATTTTGATCAATGTAGGAAACAAAGTTGGCGTATGAGACCCCAAGGTGTCTTAAAACCCCACGTTTTTGTATTTCTTCCAAATCATCAGCTAAGAGTGCTGAACTAAAAAAGGTCAGGGCAACCGTGGCAAGAGCCGCCGGTATTTGACTATACGATAGAGTAACTTTCATAGTAAACCTCTTAAAGCTCAGGTGATAATCGCCCAATATAGCATTGGGCGTATGGTAACTAGGCGATATCGTAGCTATGTCATGTCGTAACTAAGCCATGTCGTAATATAGATCTTGAATAGCATTGATCAGACCAATTACATCGTTTTTATCATGGAATAGGTGGGTAGAGATCCTTAATGAATAAGTATCGGGTCCCCCGACTTCCAATTTAAAACTCGTTGTACGGATTATGTAACCATATTCTTCTCGTAAACGATCCCTGAACTCTGTCAGTACGCTTTCGGGCACACTAAGTTCAAACGGGTTAAACGTAGTAAGGCCGCTAGTTAGGCCAGTTACGTTGGGCGAAAAAATATAGACGTTTGGCAGAGTCTTTTGCAAAAGCTCTTTGCACAGTGAGCCAAGTGCCAGCACTCTTTCTTCAATACGAGCGCGGCCGATATCGTCCCACATTTTACAACTGTCAGCTAAAGCTTGTTTTGCTGGGTAATTATCATTGCCAACATATTGGAGTTGATATTGAATACCCAAATAATCTAAATGGCCCAATGATGAGTTTATTGCCCAGTAAGGCTTTTCTCCGTTGGCCCATTCTTTGATTCGGTTCATGTTGTCACGGACGTAAAGAATACCAGTGGCTCCGGGGCCACATTGCCATTTGTGCCCAGAACCTGCGTAGAAATCACAATCAAGATCATGGAAATCGAGGTCGAGCATGCCTATTGTATGCGCGCCATCAACAAGGGTAGGTATCTGACTTTGTGTCGCCAACTGACAAATTTCTTTCGCTGGTAGGCGCGTGCCCGTTTTATAGGTGATGTGCGAGAAAGTAATAAGCTTGATATTAGAATATTGTTCAATCGCTTCACGGAACGCTTCTACATAATCTTGTTCTGTGACAGCTTCACTGCCCGTATAAATTGGCAACTGAATCTCGATAATTTCAACGCCATACCTTTGTTTAACCATATTCAATGGTGACATTGCGGCGATGTGTTCGTGATGTGTAGTAAGAATCACATCACCAGATTGCAGGTTAAGACCGTTGATTATCGAGCACATTCCATCGGTCGTGTTTCGGCTTAAGATGATCTCACTTGGGTCTGCACCAAACCCTGCAGCAATATCCGATACCATGTCTGAGACATAGGGCCATGAACCAAATTTTCCGTCCATATCCCAAGGGTGTTTTGCAACGGTTTTGTTGTTTTTGTTATAGTGTTTTAACACTTGTTTAGGCATAGATCCTGTAGTGCCGATGTTCATGTATGTCGTCGAATTATCGAGAATAAATTGGGATTTAATATTGGCCCAAAATGCTTTGCCTGTTGAGTGGCGATGAGAGCTCCACTGGGAGTCGAGCTCGTCGGCGTTTGACACTGAACTAAACAGGGTACTACTAACTCCAGCAATGGCTACGCCCGCACTACCTTTCATGAAATTACGTCGATTAAGTGATTCTACTTCCTTGTTCACTTTACTCATTTGCACAGTCCTTTATGATTGAGTGAGGTTGATAATGCTTATTTACAGTTATGTTAATTAAAGTTCGCTGTTTCAACAGCTTAGTATCTACAGGGCCAAAAATAAATTAGCCAAAGGTGATCTTGACTCCAAAACAAGTTAAAAGCTTTCTAAAAATCAACATGATAGCGTTCTATTTCGCGATCTAGCGCAGAGGCACACGTTGAACGCGATTGTCACTATCCTCAATTTTGTCATTATCTTAATTGATGGCCTCCACAGAGTAATAGATTAGGACTTTGAAAGCCTTAATCTACATTGTTTGCACGGTAAGCGATGAAGCGATCTTAGGGAGTTAACATCGGTGCTGGTGATTGCCCTGAGTTAGAATTAGAAATAGGGTTGTTTATTGGTATTGCGGTTGGATTAATATCTGACGTTAAAGGCATTGATTTGTCTCTTTCTTTTTGAATGTGAAGAGGATTTATCCAGCTTGCTGGAGTTTTCGCCAGGTAACCCATAAAGTTAACATTTTTGCTTGACGATAATTCTCATTCGAATATAGTGCCCAACGTTGCCGCATTTCAATGTGGGAGCGATGGTGTTTCCAAGCATTATATGCATGCCCTGGTGGTGGAATTGGTAGACACAAGGGATTTAAAATCCCTCGACGTTCGCGTTGTGCCGGTTCAAGTCCGGCCCGGGGCACCATCTCATTATTGTGTGATTAACAGCCGTTAATTTTCACCACATAATGAATTTAGAAACACGACATAAAAAGGCGCCTTGGCAGAGTGGCTATGCAGCGGATTGCAAATCCGTGGACCTCGGTTCGACTCCGGGAGGCGCCTCCATTTCTTAATGCTTCCCTATTCAAGCTAAACTTCCGCTACATTCGTAATCCTGATTACCTTCTTCGGATGCTACATAGGCACGTTCATTTCATTTATACTATAGACTTACATTAAGCGCTTAGTTTTACGTTAAGTGTATAGTTTTAGACGCAATTAGTTCATTTATAACCATGACTCTTGTTATTGCGCCATCTATTGAAATGGGTCATTGATGCAAGGAACTTAATTTTAGTCATCAATAAAGCTCCTCGCCAAAGGTGAGCCAACTCTCTCATTGAAGGTTGAAATCTACGCCTTTAAGGCTCATCCGTATTTACTACGCCCCCACGCTAAGTACCAAAACTCTGTGCCACGGCTCTCAGTAAACGATATGGTTAAGCGTTGTTACTGTGAGGGCAGTTCAAGACGGCGGTAATTTTTCCAGATACAAAAAGTTTACAAAGCGTCATCTCATTTTGTTGTTGCCACTGTTATTTAACATGGAGGCTGTACTGCACATCAGTTTAAATAATCAATAACAAAAGGTTTGCCAAGTGGACAATAAAACATTCAAATTATCGATGATTGCTAAAAGCTTAATTCCAATACTCTCCGTCGCCGTCATTGCAGGGTGTAATGATAGTGGTGGTAGCGCGGATGGTAACTCCGGCGGAAATAATGGCAGCAACATAACAGGCCTATATCAAGCGGGTGATAACGAAGTCGTGGTTTACTATAAACAAGATATTGCTGCCTCTTCAGGATCACCGTACGACGGATGGGGATTACATCTATGGAACGGTGAGGGGTGTACCAGTACTGATCTTCAAGCGATGGGGATCGCCGATGGAGGTACAGCTTGGGGGGCACCTAAGCTAGCCAATGGCGTAAGTGATACTTACGGTGCGTACTACGTATTGAACGTTGATCCGGATGCATCTGATCCTCACAACTGTATGAATTTCATTTTACATAAAGGTGACGAAAAAGCCTTTGGTAGTGCAAACTCAAAAGTGCAACTTAACAATCTTGATGAAAGCAAAGGGCTATTTGGCTTCCATGGTAGCAGTGAGCTGTACTACAAACCTATTGCCGATCGTCCGGTTGTTATTGATGGGCAAAAAGCTCACTGGCTAGATGCGGACACGCTTGCGTGGGAAGCGGCGGCCAGTGCTCAGAAAGTGAAATTGTTTTACAGTGAAACAGCCGCCATCACGATGGATAAAGACAGGAACATAGTAGGTGGCACTGCCGTTGACATGACGGTGCAAGGCGATTTGTCGGAAGCGTTAAAAAAACGATTTAGACACCTAGGAAGTTTAAAGTCGGTCACATTAAATACGACTGACGAGCTACTGCGAACCATTTTAAAATCACAAATTGTCGTGGTGGCTTACAACGGTAATGATGAAGTGATGGCCGCGACAGAGGTACAGAAGCCGGGCGTGCTCGATGCGGTGTTTGTTGATGAAAATACTGGCAATGCTATCAATGAAACTCTGGGTGCAATCGTGACCGGTAACGATGCGAACTTTAAGCTTTGGGCACCAACGGCTCAGCGTGTTCAGTTGGAAATCTACGACGTTGACAAACAGTTAGAGCAAACCGTTGCGATGACTGAAAATAGCGATACCGGTGTTTGGTCTTCTGATGTGGTGAGTGGTGTCGTGGGCAAGTTCTATCGCTACAATGTCAAAGTCTACCATCCCACAACCAAGATAATTGAACAGCGTTTAGTGACTGACCCATACTCTGTTAGCCTTTCTGTTAACTCGCGCTATTCTCATGTGGTTAATCTAGACGATCCTGCATTGATGCCAGAGGGTTGGGGCAGTGCTGAACATGTACGACCTACCGTAAAGAATGATGAAGATCATGTTCTGTATGAATCCCATATTAGAGACTTCAGCTTTAGTGACACATTAGGCACAACCGCGCTGAACGGCAAATACATGGCATTGACGGAGCCTTCTCGTGAATCGGTTACCCACTTGCAAGCGCTTAAAGACGCAGGCTTAACCACGCTTCATGTGCTTCCTGCTTTCGATATCGCGACAATAGATGAAGAGAAAACCGTGGATATTACCGACACGGTCGGTGATTTGTGTGCTGCTTCACCTTCGGCTTCGGTGTGTGCAAGTGCGGATTCGTCACAGGTTATAGAAGATTTGTTAGAAAGCTATGATCCGGCAACAGGCAGTGCGCAAGTATTGATGAACGATCTTCGTATGCTAGACAGCTTTAACTGGGGTTACGATCCATATCACTACACCGTACCGGAAGGAAGCTATGCAACAGACGCGAAAGGCGCTGTTCGTATCAAAGAGTTCCGTGAAATGGTGAAAGCCTCGCACGATATGGGGCTAAAGCTTGTCATGGATGTGGTGTACAACCATACCAACGCTTCAGGAGTGAATGAAAAGTCTGTTCTGGATAAAATTGTCCCGGGGTATTACCACCGACTCAATGTGAATACTGGTGGTGTTGAAACGTCAACCTGTTGTGATAACACTGCAACAGAAAACCTAATGATGGGTAAGTTGATGGTGGATTCGCTAAAAGTATGGGCAGATGACTATAAAGTGGATGGTTTCCGTTTTGATTTGATGGGGCATCAACCTGCTTCGGTAATGATCCAAGCACTGAAAGACGTTCGTGAAATTGACCCTAATACGCTGTTCTATGGTGAAGGTTGGGATTTCGGTGAAGTTTCAAATAATGCCCGTTTTGATCAAGCGAATCAGTTAAACATGGCGGGTACTCAGATCGGTACTTTCTCAGATAGACTGCGTGACGCGGTTAGAGGCGGGAGCCCGTTTGACGGCGGTCAAAACACTGACGGCAAACATCCTCTTCGTTTCAACCAAGGATTTGGTAATGCTGCGTATATCAACGAAGAAGTGACAAGTTCACCAGAAACTACCAAGGCCATGCTTCATAATCAAGATATCGTACGTTTAGGTATGGCTGGAAATCTGGCGGATTACGTTCTCATTGATTATACAGGGAGTACTAAAAGAGGCAAAGATGTGGACTATAACGGCGCACCTGCGGGCTATACTAAGTTCCCATCCGAAAACATTTCTTATGTGTCAAAGCACGATAACCAAACACTGTGGGACAATAACGCGTATAAGATTGCGACTGGCACATCGTCTGCCGACAGAGCGCGCATGCAAAGTGTTTCTCTGTCTACGGTTATGTTAGGGCAAGGGATTCCATTCATTCATATGGGCTCTGAATTACTGCGTTCTAAGTCGATGCAGCGAGATTCTTATGACTCAGGTGATTGGTATAACCGAGTTCGCTTTGACGGCTCTGACAACAACTGGAATGTGGGTCTACCAAGAGAAGATAAAGACGGTGCAAACTGGGGGTTAATTAAAACCATCATAGCAGACACGACCGCCGAGCCTGATCAAAACGATATCACCTTGACCAAAGCACAGTTTTTGGAGTTATTAACCATTCGTAGTGAGAGCCCGCTATTTAGGCTAAACAGCGCTGAGGAGGTGATGAACCGAGTTGATTTCCGAAATGTGGGCAAAGGTCAAACCCAAGGTTTGATTGTCATGACCATCGATGATGGAACGACAGCAGGTGCCGATCTAGATAACAATTATGATGCGATTGTGGTTGTGATTAACTCGACATCAACTCAGCAAGATGCTGTCATATCGGGTGTCACGGGCTTTGAACTGCACAGCGTACAGAAAAACTCGGCAGACACGACGGTGCAATCGGCTTCGTTTAGTGAGGGAACCTTCTCAGTACCTGCATTAACAACGGCGGTGTTTGTTCAACCACAATCGGGCGCTCAAGGTGCAGGCCTACCCGTTGATATGTCAGATAAAGACGTGGATTCTATTCCGCCATTTGGTGACACCATTGTGTACGTTAAAGGTAGTATGAATAGCTGGGCAGATAGTAATGACTGGGCGATGACATTTGTCGGCAATGGCTTGTATCAGTTATCCGCAACGTTAGAGGCAGGTACACACGAGTTTAAATTTGCTGATTCGAGCTGGAGTGCACCAAATGTCGGTTGTGGTGCCGCCACGCTAGCAGAGGGTTCTCTAAGTCTGGGTGACAGTGAGAATTGTAAGCTTACGGTTGCAGAAGCGGGCAAGTATAACTTTGTGTTTGATGCGCGTTATATGCAAGATGACAAGATTGCAAAAGCGACTGTGAGTGTGACGAAGCAGTAGTACTGAGATAGTTCGAATAATTTATAGCTTATAGGTTATTGCTTATTTAGGCAGCGAAACTACGGTTTTGCTGCCTATTTTCTAAAGTGATGGGGATGAGTAATTGGCGGTAACTAGTCTATAGCTAATCTATAACAACGGCAGTGCCACTTGCGGAGACCATCAACATGCCATTGCCGGAACCTAGCACTTCATAATCTAAATCGATACCCACTACCGCATTCGCACCAAGATCTTGTGCTTTTTCCTGCAATTCTTTTAGAGCAATTTCACGAGCGCGCTGTAATTCTCTTTCGTAAGTACCCGAACGACCCCCGACAATATCGCGTAAGCCGGCAAACATATCTTTAAAGACATTTGCACCTAAAATTGCTTCACCTGCAATTACGCCTTTATAGGCGACAATTCTTTTGCCTTCAATGCTTTGAGTCGTTGTAGTAATCATGAAAACTCTCCTGAGTTGAGTAATAGCAAACCAAATTACAACATAGCAGGTCAGGTAGAGATGTGAAATGACTAACTTTGCCTATTTTAGAAGCAATAAAAAGGAGAGCGTTGCTCTCCTTATATCGTAAACACAAAATTGGCGGAGACTACTTTTTGATAGGGGTATAGCCGTATTCCGCGATTAATGCTTGTCCGTTATCTGAAAGCACATATTTAATGAATTTATCGGCATCGTCATCTATGTCGTCCTTTTTATGTAGCAACAAGAATGGGCGCGCTAATTTGTACTTTCCTTGCGCGATATTCTGTGTCGACGCTTCGACACCTTCAAATTGAATCGCTTTGATGGAACGGTCTACCGAGCCCTCAGAAACAAAACCGATAGCATGTGGGTTGTGATTGACAATAGTTTTCACCATGCTGTTACTGTTAACAACTAAATTTGTCGGGTTGATATCAGAGACCAATCTATCGTTCACAATTCGAGTTAACCCTAATAGGCTCTCAAAACTATAACGTGTCCCCGAAGACGCTTCACGAGTGACAACCGCAATTTCTTTATCTTCACCACCGACTTGCTTCCAGTTGGTGATTTTGCCTTTATAAATATCAAAAACCTGTTCGCGCGAAAGGTTAGGCACTGGGTTGGTGATATTAACCACAATGGCTAAACCATCATAAGCGATAGGGAAGACGTCTAACGCTTCACTGCTTTCTCGCTCGGTTAAGTAGCGACTGCTCATACCAATGTCGGCGACACCTTTCTCAACGAGTGTGATACCAGCGGTAGACCCTATACCTTGAACGGCAATAAACGTGTCTTTATGAGAGGTATTATATTGTTCAGCCAGCACATCCATCACTCGAGCGACGGAGGTAGAGCCGGAAATATTCACTTCTTCAGCATAAGAAAAGGAAGTGGCTGAAATTGAAATAAGGGCGGCCATAGCGACGCGTAGCATAGAATAACTCCATATAAAGTAACGATTCGACACATCATATGTCGTTTGTATGACACTTTTGTGATTAAGGTAAAGAACTCAGCATTCGGCGGTTATATTTTTCTACATCGAGATTAGGCGTCTAACAAAATCCTGAAAAAACAGTTATATTAAATGACAGTGAGATAGAAGGGTGGGAGTGTATGACATTAATTCAAATGTCCCAATGTCGGCTTGAACGCTGTGCCGAAATGGTATGTATGAACCGGAATAAAAGTATCCCGGTTGAGCTTGGAAAGTCTTTATTTGAAACGATTCCTAACGGCGTGTTGTTTTCTAACGCCCATTACTTGCTCGATTCGACGTTTTCTGATTATACCAATCCAGTTGCTAAAGTTGAGTTTGATAGTGTTGATAAAACTTGGCATCTGTCGATTCCTTTTGAGGATGATGAATCACAATGGATTCCATATCCATTTTTGTCGCAAAGCCGCGATCTTACTGCGATCATGCGTGAAATTGAGAAAGACCCAAAAGCCTATTTTTGGTAATTTTTCCGTAATATCTTGAAAAATTGCTAGAAATAGAAATAGAAATAGAAATAGAAATAGAAATAGAAATAGAAATAGAAATAGAAAGGGAGAGCGTTAGCTCTCCCTTTTGAGTATCGATGTCTAGGAAAACGCCATTAAGTACGGTATCGGATAAGGACTTCGCTAAGTGAGCGTGTTGCTTCCGATAGCGTGGTAATAGAGGCTTCGCTTCGTTGGGCGACTTCTTTAATCGTCGCCGATTGTGAGCGTATATCACTGAGTTCGCTTGCAATACTGGAAGCAACTGAGCTTTGCTCCGTAGCTGAAGTGGAAATTTGGGTACTCATATCCATTACCGCTTGAGCCGAATCAGAAATTGAATTGATATCATGTCCAATATCAGAAATAAGTGCGCTGCTCGATTGCGCTTGTTCAACGGTTTGTTGAGTAATAGAGGCGATGTTATGGCTTTCAGATTGCAGTTTCTCTATCATCGTTTGAATTTCAACCGTGGCGGCTTGAGTTCGGCTAGCAAGAGTACGAACCTCATCAGCGACAACAGCAAACCCACGACCTTGTTCACCTGCTCGGGCGGCTTCGATAGCTGCGTTGAGCGCGAGCAGGTTTGTTTGCTCAGAGATGGCATTAATGGTGGTAATCACTTCATTAATTTGAGTCGTGTTTTCTGTTAGTGCAGAGACGGAGTGAGACGCCTCTTGGATGAAATTAGACAACTGGTTAATGTCGCCAATAGCTTGCTGAACTCTTTGATAGCTTTGTTCAACTTGCTTAGCGTCATCTTCGGCTTGTTGGTTTGATTGCTGCGAAATGTTAGAGACCTCTTGTGACGATGCGGTCATTTCTTCCATTGCGGTTGCCACGGAGTCAAGGGATGAATATTGGCTACTAATTTGACTGTTACTGCGGGCCAACTCTGAATGAAACTGTACCGAGGTTTGCTCTAAGCTGGTTGCAGACGACTTTACGGTCACAACAAGCTCGGTTAGCGTATCCATGGCTTGATCAAGTGCCACACCAATCGTGCCAAACTCGTCTCGACCTGCGACAAAGTTCAACCTTGAGGTGAGATCGCCATCAGCAATTTTTTTTGTGGTGGCATAAAGTGTCCACAGTGCACCACCTAAAAAGGTGCTTAGCCAATACGCAAAAATACCAAATGGTAGTATCCAAAGAGAAGTGAGAGCAAGAGAGGTTAACGCATTAGATTTGGCTGTTTCGATTCTGGTAGATGCAGAGTGATGTAAGCCGTACCGTTTGCCATTATTTGCTTGTGCGACTGCCTGTACGGTTCCGTTGTTGATGGAGCTCACTTGCGCTGATGTTGTTGTAACACCTAGAGCACGAAGTTCCTCAGGACTTGGCGTTGTTTCAAGGTAACCTTGTAAGCGTGACTCCGCTGCGGTGAGCGCTAGCTGTTCCGCGTGAATGACGGCATCTTGGTATCGATTTATCGCAGTAAAGGATAGGGCAAGTAAAAAGAGGGCAACAAGTACCCAAACCTTATCGCTTATCGACATTTTAATAAAAATTGAGTCGATTTTTCTAAATTGAACTTCTCTCATAGAGACTCCGCTGCTTTCTTATAATTTGTTTGAATAGACAAATGAACAGGAGGCCTTCGAATGAAGGCCTCCTGTTCCACATGCTATCTTTGATATCGGCGAAGATGTAATTTCTTGAGAGCTTTTACATTGTTAATGTGACTAATGTCGATATTTACAAGCTAGGTAGGATATTCATCGAAATCAATACCTGTGATACGACGATGATTAGCCCAGCTGCAAACGATAGGTTTAGCGCCACTTGCCCACCAGCAACAACATAAGCTTGGTCGTTGTTTACCGACGTTTTGCGTACTTTCTTTATCATTGCTACTGGTAAAAAGATCGCTAGGGTGGCGAGTGCGATGGCCGCATAGCCAAGTGCCATAATAAAGCCCTGTGGGTAGAAAAGGGCAAAGCAAAGCGGCGGAACAAAAGTAACCAGTGCCGCGATAATACGTTGCTGGGTAGTAAGTGTACCTACGTCATCGTCCTTAGCATTAGTGCTATTCACTGTGTTTTTCGTGGTGTTTACTGATGTATTGTAGCGGCTACCGAGGTCGCGAAGATATTCAAACAACCCTAGACTCACCCCTAAGAAAGACGTCATCAAAGCAAGATCGGCAAACACGCCAATGACGGTTGCTAACTTATCAATATGTACGGTTTGCGCTAATGACGCGATAAGGTTACTAAGGCCAGTATTGTCCAATAAGTTACTTTGACTGACGACACCAAGCGTGACAACTTGCCAGAAAATATAAATGACCAATGGAAGGCTAGAGCCAATCATGACCGCTTTGCGCAGTGAGCGAGTGTCACCTTTAAGGTAATTTACAATAGCTGGAATACTGCCGTGAAAGCCAAATGAAGTGAAGATAACAGGGATTGCAGCAAGGATTAATCCTTGCTGTACTGGCATGCTCAGCAGGTATGAGTGAGTGACACTCGGTGCCAGAAGAAAAAGCACGCCACCCATCGCAAGAAGCTTGATGGTGAACAGAACTCGATTGAGCTTGTCGACAGCGTGTGTTCCTAAGGCAACAGTCAACGCTACTAAGAAGGTAAAGATAAGCGTTGCGACGGTGCTCGACAGTTCAACCCCTAAGATCATTTCCACACGTTCACGAAATTGACCGCCGCCACCTGCAATGTAAGCAGCACATAAGGCGTAAAATAAGACCAGCATAGCGATGCTCGCAATGTATTGACCTTTTTTACCTAAAATTTGTTTTGCGAGCGTATGCAGAGTAGCTGAGTGGTCGGCATGCTGGTGAAGCTCAACCATGAGCAGCGCGGTATACGCCATAAGTGCCCAAAGGCTCATCATAATGATTAATGAGGTGCCGAATCCAATACCAGCAGACGCGATAGGCAAGGCTAGCATACCTGCACCGATAGTCGTTCCCGCAATAATGAGTGTGCTTCCAATAACTTTTGATTTCATGTAAATAATTCTTTACGCAATGGCTTTCTAAAGCGTTACCGACTAGTTGTCTGCTAGGTTTAGAGCGCTTTAATCTGGATTGATAGTGATTATGTAGACAATTAAATGTCAAAACAAGCGAAATGTAAGATTTTTTATTACCACGTGTAAACTATTATTTACGATTCGCGATTGCTGGTTGATAAGTGAGCAAAGCAATCGATTAACAATGAGGCGGGTCAAATATTGTCTATTAGAGTTTGGGTTTAATTGGAACGTCATATAAGTTAGTTATAACTCAATGAAGAGTGCCTATACGGTCATCGCCGTTAATGTTGGGCAAAGAAGGAAGATATTATGGAAACAGCAACGCACGAAGATGCATTAGAGTGGATGGATGCAATGGAAGTAGGGATCATCCTATCGGACTACCAAGAAAGTGATCATCCAGAAGAAAGCCTATCTTGAAATAGAGGCACTGTTATGGTGCCTTAAGCGTCTCATTGTTTAAACAAAACCGCGATCCCCCGCTTTTATAGTCCTATCTAGCCGAACCTCGTTAACATTCTTGCTTTTCCACGCCTAGACTAAAATTATCTGATACGATCATGGAGGATTGGGGGTGATGTGGATTGCTTATGTAGCGATACCGACCTTAATTGGTATTTGTGCCTACTATTTACCGAATAGTTGGATGTTAGAAAACTCCGCATCCTTTATCGTAATACTGCCAGTGTTTTATCTCTGTACTGCATTGGTGTTGTTGGTAACAAAGAGGCGCATCCTCGCCAGCACGAGCCTACTATTAGCCCTGAGTTGGTTGCTTCCTCTTAGTCCTATTGCCTTTAGTGGAGCGGAAACCTGTGAAGGAAATGAGGTGTCGGTGCTGCAATACAATGTGTACTATGGCAATCCTCAACTGGACTCTTTTATTCAGTATGTTCGAAAAAATAAGCCTGAAATCCTTATTCTTCAAGAAGTGTCTCCCAGCCACGGTGAGCAGTTGAAAGCGCTTACTGAACTTTACCCTTATCAATTTGGGGGACAACGCCGTGTTGGGTATCCGAGTGGTCAAATGATATTGAGTCAACAACCGTTATATGGAATGAATTCAATAGCTTCACGCTCCGGACATAAAATCCTGAAAGTAATTTGGCGTGCAACTGAAGATAAAGATGTGTACTTAATCGCAGCGCATCCGCCATCGCCAAGAACTGAACAATTATGGGTAGAGCGAAATGAGGTGCTACAAGATGTGATGCGTGAGGCGAAACGCTCACCTTTGGATACCACGCTTGTTGTCGGTGACTTCAATTTAGCGAGCACGACTTACCGATTTACGGCGTTGATGCCAGACTTTCAGACCGAACCCGTTATCAGTTGGCCCTCTTTTCTCGAGCGTTGGCTGTTACCATTCCAGCCAATTGTTGCCATTGATCACCTATGGGCACGGACTGAGACGAAGGGGAGGTTGATCTGTCAGCGAGAGGCTCTTTCTCAAATCGGAGGGTCAGATCATCTTGCGATTCGCACTTATTTAAACCTATAGCGCGCAATATAGTATGAAATATAGTTCGAAATATAGTTCGAAAGCGGCGATTAGACATGAAAAAAGCGCCTTAAGGCGCTTTTAACTATTGTCATTTACGAAATATTTATAGCTATTACTTTTTACGGCAATATTCGCAACGTAGCCACATAGACTGGCCTTCAACTTTTCCAGAGAATAGTTCTGGATCGTCTTGTGCAAGACCGATGTTTCGTACCATGGTGCCAATTTTAACCACCATTGAAGACCCCTTAACTGGAAGGTCTTTGATGATTGTGACCGTGTCACCTTTTTGTAGTGGAGCACCGTGGCAGTCAACGTGTTTTAGGCCATCATTTTCTAGGCCCGTTTCAGCCCATGTTTTTGTCTCTTCTTCCATGTACATCATGTCGAGAAGATCTTGCGCCCAGCCTTCAGCTGAAAGGCGGTGCAGTTGACGAAATGCCACAACTTGAACAGGAGCAACTTGGCTCCACATGCTGTCATTTAGGCAGCGCCAGTGGTTAACGTCCATTGACTCTGGATTTTCAATTTGGCTTGAACATGTTTCACAAAGCATGATTGCGTGATCAACGGTCACGTGCGAATGAGGTGCGACAACAAACGGAGATAGTGACGTTTCAGCCGCACAAAGTTCACATTTGTTTCCACAGCGCTCTAGCATCGTTGCTTCAGTAGACATACTTAACCCTTATTTTGGTGAGATCGGGCGAAAGCCTCGTCCGATGGTTATTCTGTGGTACTTAATTTTAGTATCACCGGATTGATAGCCGCGCATTATACATGGTTTTAGCGAAAAGTGTGACATAGATACGGAAAAGCACGGCAGGGTACCGTGCTTTGTTGCCACGCTAAATCAACGTTACTCTAAAACAGAAGCAGAATTTGAAATCGCCGCAGTACCTGTTGCAATGAAAGAGCTTACTTCACTTTGCATCTCCTGATGATGGGCTAAATCGGAAAAGGCAGTGGTATCTTGAACCGAAATATAACTACTGTGTTGCCCAACTGCACTAAAGCGCACAAACGGCGTCGTTTCAGCAGACCCGCCTTGACTACTACTGACCACCGTTAAACCCAATTTAGCGGCTAATGGTTCGGTACCGGCGAAAATAGACTGTTGGACATATTTACTGACGCCTTGGCCTTGATCAATATACCCTGGTACGTTGTTAGGCACGGTTCCGTCGCCTTTAACCTGAGCCATATATACTGGCGTTGCAATCGCCTTTAACGTAGTAGCATGTGTGTACGGATCAGCTGTATCCAACACCGTTTGAACTGCGTAACTGAACTCGGTATTTGTGGTTAATATTTTTGCGGTATTTTCTATGGGTGAAACAAGCTTAAATGCGTTTAGACATAAGTCAAAATAGTTATCAGGATCGGCGGCAAATTGATCGCATGCGCGTGAATTGACGAACGTGTCGTAGCCGATTCCAGCAGACAAGGCGATATTATGAGTGACCAGTGGGCCGAAGGAATCGGAGCCTAGCAAAAGATTTGCGATCTGCCCACCTGAGTTAACAAACGCAGCACGACTAAACTTGAACAGTGGATCAACTGACGCATTTAATGGCGCGTTGGCTTGAGTGATAGCAGGTACGCCCAATACTCCCCCTAATGAGTGTCCAATGAAGGTTGGAGGTGTTGCGACTGTCGAAGGTAGCGTGGCTAGTGGGGTATCGGTAAAACGCAACATGGCTTGATTGGTCGATAATGCCATTCTAAGCGTCATGATATCCAACATGGATTGACGAATATTGTCACGCGCCACGGGTAGTACCGTTAAATTCATGTAATCAGTGACATCGCGTTGCGCGGATGCGCCGTTGGGTAAACTCCGATCTCCGTGAAGAGGCGCATCAATGGCGATGACGGCTTGACCGGCTTTTACGAGATTGCTCGCAAATAAATAAGAGTTCTCTTTCGCTGATGTGATTCCATGTTGATACACCACAATGCCAGTTATTGTTCCGCTGGTGGGTGTGTAAAGCAAAAAGTTGACGTCTTGTAGTGATTTGACGGCGGGTACAGGTGAGTATCGTGTCACGATACGCTCTGAATCAAATACACTGCCATCGAGTTTGGTGAAAGATAGCCCCATTAAGTCGGCTAACAGTGATTCTGGGTCAGTTAAAAATGTGCTTGGGTTAATATTGTTCGCTTGAAGTTGCGCGGCAAAATTCGCTTGTTCAGCACTATCACTAATTATACTTTTAGTGATCGCGAGGCTATCCGTGCCAGATTCAAATGGTTGGGTATTCCAACTGTCACCCGTTTCTAAATAATAGGGCAGTTTAATCGTCCCTTTTGTCACAGATACTGTACCTGCAGCGACGCTATTGTAATTGGCGATCACAGCATTTCGTGTATCGTTAGAAAGCCCTAAGTAGGTGGTGAAGTTGTCGTCGCTCGCGAGAGCGGTAGCAAGGTCAACGGGTGTAGAAAAGGTCATCTCACCAATCCGGTTAACGTCGGCATTATTTGGGTTTGCTGATCCTTTCCAGATATCGCTGTAGGATTTGCTAGGGTCTTGTGCAGCCGCGAGCATCCCTTTGGTCGCATAAAGCGTGGCACCAATAGATTGGGTAGAAAACCAAGTGGAATAAACGATGCTGTTGGGGTCGATAGCACCAGCGCTACCGGCGTGGATCAGGGCCTCAACTCCTTGCACAACCTGTTGAGCCGTTGCGAGCGATCCTTCACTGTAAATTTTGGCTTGGGATTTTAACGCAGCGTAGCTCTGAGAGGTACCGACCGAATCCCCGTTGGCGTCTAGTAGGGTATTATTAACGGCAATGATATATTCACTTGAACCGGCAAGGTCTATAAGAGGAATGACGATAAGCGTTGTACCCTGCGTTTTAACTACATAATCAACCCCATAAGTGAGTAACTTTTCTGGTAAAGGTGAGTCTGAAGTTAAGCCTTTTGTCAGCTTAACCATAGTGACTGATGTGGCAGCGGGCGTGTTTGTTAATGGTTTATCGAATTTTATTGCAATAGGAGAGGTTGTGGACCACCCATCAGTTTGTCCCATTGCTGCGATGGGGTTGCTTAGTGCGTCGTTTCCACCTGTTGGAATTTCTAATGTACCATCGATGGTGTTCATTAACGCAAAGGTTGGAAAAGGAACATCGGCGTTTGCACCCTGAAGGGTGTACACCACTTTGGTTGGTTTACTGAGCAGGGTTTTAATATGTTGTTCATAAGATACTGCGGTTGGGGTTCCAGACAGTTCACTTTCACCACCACAGGCAGACAAAAGCAGCGCGCCAGAAATGATCGACGCTAAATATAATGGTTTCATAGTCGTATCCTTACTGACTTAGTTGAATTGGTAGTTAACTTGAAGTGCGCCAATATACGCCGTGGAATCACCACTAAATTGCAACTCCTGACCTAACTTGTCGACTTCGGTAAATGATCCGGACTTTCCTTGAAGAAACGTCAAACCCACATCCACTGAAAGCGCCGAGCTCATTTGATAAGTGATGCCCGCTGAATACCAATAACGGTCTGAATCTGGGATGCTTAATGTAGCTTCACCTGCTTGTTTATCTAATGCAAAGCCCGCACGTAGTGTCCAATCATGAGTTAGATAGTGGGTAAATCCTGCCGAGTAACGGTTACTGTCTTCATAGTTTTCTTTTTTATAGAAGCACTCGCCGGGCACACTACCGCCAGTACAGGTCGGGGATGTCGCTTTAAGTTCTTTAAAACTACTCCACTCTGTACGCTGTAGTCCGTAATGAATCGCCCATTTTTCTACCACTTTATGATAGCCAGAAAACTCCCAAATCGCGGGTAAGGTCACGTCTAGATTCGCTTTAGTGTTGGGAGGCGTTGAAATGTTACTATCGTAACTGGAGAAATCCCCGTCTTCGAACGCAAGATCGATAGCCGAGCGGTACGAGAAACCGAAGCGGTGGTTGTTATTGACTTCATAAAGTGCACCAAGGTTCCAGCTAAACGCATAAGTCTCACCTTTCATTGAAATGAGCATGTCACTCGCAGAGCCACCTAAAAATGGTGCTAACGCGCCTTTATGACGATTTAGTTCTGCTTCCGCATAAACAAAGTTAACGCCACCACCGAGAGAGAAATGATCATTAATACGATAGGCAATGTTTGGGTTTAAGTTCACGGAAATTAGTGAAGTATCGCCAGCTAAGTCACCTGCATACGCATTGTCAGGGTAATCGGTTGCGACACCATAAGTACTAAACAGCCCAATTCCCCACGCCCACTGCTCATTGATCGGGCTTATATAATAGGCACCAGGCACAAGTTGCATGGGAGCCACATCTTTCATTTGTTGGTTGTTGGTTTCATCAGTAATGTTCACGTTAGGGTCGACGAGAGTGATTGCACCTGAAAACTGCGCATTATCAAATAACGTCATAGCCGCTGGGTTTCGAGCTAGCACACTGGCGTTATCGGCGACAGCACCCTCGCCTGAAAACGCTCTACCTAAGCCAGACGCAGAATGTTCGTTTGCTTGAAAGCCAGCGGCAAGTGAGGCAGGTGTGATAACCCCCAATATAATGGGCGTGAGGATCGCTCTTTTTTTCATTTTAAATTCCCTTTTAAACAATATTCTTAAACGAGCTAGTAACGGACTATTATCAGGTCGCGGAATATCTTCCCACCTATCATCGTAGTATTTGGAGATGAAGTAGGGCTTTTACTGATCAGACCAGTTGTTAATGTCATGTAAAATATTGGTAAAAGCAAGGTTAAAATTCATTAAGTGTGACAAAACGAATAGTAGTAACTGCGCTGGCGGGTATGGAGGTGGGAAGAAGAGAGGGTTATCGGAAAAGGCGGTGTAGGGAACACCGCACAAATTTTTGAGTGATGGAATCAGACAAATGTCGCCGAATAGACTAGGACGAAGCCATTAGTAATGCCTGTTAAACCCTAGGTTCTTTTACAGTTTGGGGCCTTAGTGGCGTACGCGGGTAATGTCGCAGCCTTGGCTTTGAGATCGTTGATTCGCGTATCGTGGGAAGGGTGCGTTGAAAGTAATTCAGGAGGTTGATTCCCCCCGGACGCTTTCGCCATGTTTTTCCACAAATCAACACTCTGTCGTGGGTCAAAGCCACTTTTTGCCATCAGTTCTAGACCGACAATATCGGCCTCAGATTCTTGAGTCCGTCCGTAGGGGAGGATTACCCCATACTGAACGCCGACACCAAGTGCTGCCATGGTCACATTTTGATACTGTGAGCCGCCTAGCGCGACGTTAGTAATTTGCATGCCGGTATTGGCAAGTTGTGACTGTGATAACCTTTCATTACTGTGGTCGGCGAGAACGTGAGCGACTTCGTGCCCGATCACGGTTGCGAGCTGGTCGGGTGTGACAGCGACATTAAGCAAACCGGTATAGACACCAATTTTACCGCCCGGCAATGCGAAGGCATTGACTTGATCGCTGTCGAAGACAACGACTTCCCACTCGGAAAACTCAGCTTGTGGTGGAACGTGGTCGGTAATGGTTTTCGCGACACATTGCACGTAGGCGTTGGTTGCTTGGTTAGTACTGATTTTTTGCTCTTTCTTCATTTGCTCAAAAGATTGTGCGCCTAACTGGCTCATTTGACTGTCTGAAAATAGAATTAATTGATTGCGACCAGTCGGTGATGATGAGCAGGCAGCGATGGAAGAGGTGATGATCGCGGCGGCGCAGACCTTTGCCCAAGTATTCATGATGTTATTACTCCTGTACATCCATGCTAACGCGCTCTGTTGCTCATGGTCAAAAAACAATTAATTGAACAGGGCTGCAATGAGCGGTGACTATGTTGATATTTGCCAAACGAAAGAACTCAAGGCATCATACTTTTCATTAATGGTTCTAAGTATAGGATTTAACAGTGAGTATTTGGAAGAAGAAACTCTCATTAGCTGCGCTAAATCGCACTTCCGAGAATACACTGATTGAACATTTGCAAATTGAATACACGGATTTTAGCGACAATTCATTGTCTGCCACTATGCCAGTATGCAGTTTTACTCACCAGCCATTGGGGATGTTACATGGTGGTGCCTCGGTGGTGTTAGCCGAAACGTTGGGTTCGCTTGCTGCGAACTATTGTGTCGATGAAAATCATTACTGTGTGGGATTAGATATCAATGCCAATCATGTACGAGCGATGCGTTCCGGGCATGTTATAGGCTGTGCAACGCCTATACATCTTGGGGTGTCTACTCAGGTATGGCAAATTAACATTACTGACTCTCAGCAACGATTAGTCTGCACGAGTCGTTTGACCATTGCGGTTAAAAAACACAAAAGAGTCGCATCATGATGGTCGAATTTAGTGGCGGTAAAGTGTTAATGACCCCTCATGAAATTGTGGTTCGCGTAACGGGTAATCATGTTACGTTGCAAGCCCAAGTGGATGCGGTTCAATTAATTTTGCCAGCTTGCGTCATTTCGGCCAATGGGGCGGAGTGCAAATGGTCCATTCGCCTAGATAATCAACAACAGCTCCAACAGATTGCGAATGAGACGGGAATCGAGGTTCTGTCTTTGTAACTTGCTAATTACCCTCTTAAAGGGGAAACTAATACCAAAGCCATTTCCTAAGTGTTTCCTCTTTATGAGTAGTCCTCGTCTTCGTAAACAGTTCGAAATTTTATTCGAACACTTCTCTGGTCAAAATGCTGAAACTCAGCTCGACGATGTCACCGAAATATTATTTTGCACCCGCCGTAATGCTCGTATTGTACTGAATAAGCTTGAAGAAGCGGGTTGGATTGAATGGCACCCGGCAGCAGGCCGTGGAAAACTCTCCACGTTAAACTTTAAGCAAAACCGCAACGATGTTAGTGAGACGCTGGCTCGCCGCTATTTAGAGGAAGGGCGAATTGGACATGCACTCAATGTATTAGATAAAGATACCAATCGACTTAGCAAAGTGATCCAAAGTTACTTAGGGGTAACACAGACCGATGGTAAACAAGTCATACGACTACCGTATTATCGTGCACTTTCTATGCTTAATCCGGCTAAACCATTGCGACGTTCGGAATTACATATCGCAAGGCAAGTATTCAGTGGTCTAACTAAGTTGGATGAGCATGATGAGATTAAACCAGATCTTGCCCACCATTGGCAGCAACTAAGCGATTGTCACTGGCGCTTTTACATCCGACCAGGTGTGCGTTTCCATAATGGTGAGTTGCTCACGTTAGAGCATATTATCTCGAGTATTGAGTCATTGAAAAGCTCAAGGCTGTTCTCCCATATTGATCACGTGGTCAGCCCATCACCTTGGGTATTAGATGTACACTTTTCACAACCTGACTTTCAGGCGGCTTTTTTGTTCGCAGAAATAAGCGCCAAAGTACTGCCGCCATTGAGCATGAGAAATGATGATTTTGATCGATTCCCTGTCGGAACGGGTCCTTATTGCGTCACCACAAATAATGAGAAACGACTCATTCTTTCTGCATTTGACGGCTATTTTGGCTATCGACCACTTCTTGATACCGTGGAAGTGTGGATTATTGATGAGCCTCATTCGACACTGGTATTTCCTACTCTAGCCGATCCTATTGCTGGGGCTCGTTCTGAAAAACATGATGATATTGAGCTCGATCCTGGCTGCACCTATTTACTGCTAAATAGGGTGAGTGGTCTTGCTAAAGATGATGTTTGGGCGCGTTATCTGACTAAAAAATTAACCTCACTAGCGGTATTTAAAAAGTTACCGGAAAGTACCGTAACGGACTTGGGGATCATCCCTGCCCATGGGTTAAAGCCTGGGTGGTATCATCAGCCAATACACGACGACCCTGTTGAACGTGTGAATATTCAAGAGCTTGAGCTCACAAGGGATATTAAAATTGCCTATTATTCTGAGCACCCTACATTCCCAGATATTTCACGCGCAATAGAAGAGCTGCTAAAGCAAGACGGTATTCGCACTCAGTTTATTCGCTATGGGCATGATGCTCCGGACGTTGAAAATGTCGATGTTTGGATAAGACCAATGGGTATTGCGACCAAAAGGGAAGAAGCGATTGCAAGTTGGCTATTGGATTACAGTGGTATCGAGTCGATGTCAAAGCCAGAGGACTTTTTGGCGTGGTCAACGTTGGTTGAAGAATGGCGAAGCCAAGAGGGTTACAAGTTTCCGGCGCAAGAAATAGCCAAGCTGTTAGTACAAAATTACCAAGTCATACCCATGTTTCACTGTTGGTTAGGTATCAGTAAAGATCATTGTGGTAGCCTGCAAAACGCCAAGTGTAATGCCCTCGGGTGGTTTGACTTTAGTCAGGTTTGGGTTAAACCTGACGAACTCATTTACCAAAACCACCAGATCACCAGTGACAACAATAAGAGAAATGAGTAATGGCGAAACCTAATAGTAAAGCGCCATCAAAATCAGTGGATGTGTTTTGTAGTAAATGTGGCGCCAAGCTTTATCGGTATAAAAAAGGCGGCAAGGGTGCGTTGGTAAAGTGTTTCAAAGAAAGAATTACCGAAGATCACACGAATAATTTAGGCGTTTGCCCAGGCTGTGACAGTGTGTTTGGGCGAGATACTTTAGTTCGCGGTACACCTGCTATTAAGATGGTAGGTGGTAAGGTCCGCATGAAATAAATTGGAGAAGTGTAGTGAAATCTAACGCGATAACCGTACTTACCACGGTGCCTAATGAGCAGCAGGCGAACCTTATTATTTCGGCATTGTTAGAAAAGCAACTCGCGGCTTGTATTCAAACGCAAGTGATAGGGAGTCACTATATGTGGGAGGGTAAAGTTTGCAATGAACAAGAGATTTTACTGATCATTAAATCCACTAATGAGGCGTACTCCAAGCTTGAGCGCCTAATTATCGAACTTCATGATTATGACGTGCCACAAGTTGTGGCGCTGCCTATAGAGGCGGGGTATAGACCGTACTTGAATTGGTTAAAAAGTCATGTAAAGCCGTAGTATGGCATAGTAATGTCGCTCATTTCTGAGCGACATTACTATTGTGTCGGGGCTGCCTATGCTATGAACTGCTCTTTAGCCCATGGCTATGATTGAGTGAGTTAACGGTGGCGTGTTAGAAAGAAAAACAAGAATAGCGACGCAATAGCACCAGCCGTATCACATAGCATGTCTTTTTGTGCATCCCATACATCCCCTTGTGAACCTAAGAACGCGATGCCTTCATCGCCCCCAGCCAAAACGGCATACCACCATTCTATAATTTCGTAAGCGGCAGCTAAACTCATGATGGCGAATAAAGCGAACAGGGCGGCAGGTATCCGATTCATGATTTTGTTTTGGTAAACATACTCTGCTATCGCAAATGCGTACAAGCCAATAGAGAAGTGCGCGACGCGGTCAAAATTATTTCGTTCAGAGCCAATCAACTCGTTAAACCAATCAAATGGGACTTCGGCAAAGGTATATTTTGCGCCAATCGTATGCAGCACTAACCAGATAAACATCAGTACGTAAGCGATGATAGAGAAAGTGAATCGACGGGAAATAAGCCAGATAAGTAGCAAAATCCCAATCGCAGGCACGATTTCTGCGATCCAGACGGCGCGAGAGTGAGGCTCGATTGATGAAAAGACTAAGATGAATGTATAAAGCGCAGTTAAAACCGACAGAATGGGGCGCTGAACGTGTGAAGGGGCCATACATTATCCTTATCTGTCACGATGGAATCACTATAGTACACTTTATTATATGGATGTGCGGTTTCTTACGAGCAGTTGGCACTGAACGTTGTACCTGTTGATTAGTAAAAGCGTTTTGTGATGTAGGTCACATTATTGTTGGCTATTACTGAAATAGACCCAGCAATACTTTGAAACTCCGCTAACTTTTTCTTAACATCGCGCTACAACAATAAAGATAAGAAAGTGAAGTCATGAAATTAGAAACTGTCGATTATCTAGCGCCAAACGCTCCGGAGTTATTTGTAAAATCATTACGCGAGACGGGATTTGGTGTACTAAAAAACCACCCGATCCCAAAATCTCTGGTTGAGTCCATTTATAAAAACTGGCAAGCATTTTTTAGTTCTTCTCAGAAGGAAGGCTATCAATTTAATGTAGACACCCAAGATGGGTATTTCCCGCCTAGCGTGTCTGAGGTTGCGAAAGGTCATGCGGTCAAAGATATTAAAGAGTACTTTCATGTCTACCCATGGGGGCAAATCCCTGCGGAGTTAAAGGATGAAATTCTGGATTATTACTCTCGCGCTAATGCCTTTGCTGAAGAGCTATTAGGCTGGGTTGAGTCGCATGCACCAAAAGATGTACAAGAAAAGTTCTCTATTGCACTGTCGGAAATGATTAACAATAGTGATAAGACACTACTACGAGTATTGCATTACCCACCAATGACTGGCGATGAAGAGCCAGGCGCTATCCGCGCGGCAGCGCATGAAGATATTAACTTATTAACGGTTTTACCCGCTGCGAATGAGCCCGGATTGCAGGTCAAAACCCAAGAAGGCGATTGGCTAGATGTGCCTTGTGATTTCGGTAACTTGATCATCAATATTGGCGATATGCTACAAGAAGCCAGTGGCGGATATTTCCCGTCGACCACGCATCGTGTGATTAATCCTACCGGTGAGAAGCAGACACACTCAAGAATTTCATTACCTCTGTTTTTACATCCTAAACCAGAAGTGGTGTTATCAGAGCGCTATACCGCTAACAGTTACCTGATGGAGCGCTTAAGAGAGTTAGGTGTAATCTAACTCGTAACTTGTTGGGTCGTATGAGTCTAAGCCAGTGAATAACTATCACTGGCTTTTTTGTGCTTGAACCCATCTAGAGTTAGTTGTTTGACGAGGTTGAATCGATACTTCGTTAGGTAACGTGTCTTTTAAGCTACGCATTCAATTTGGAGAAGTGCTAACATAAAAAGAGTGCATTAGGGAGTAAAGTGTTGACAGAGCAAAGAGATAGCGAAGTTCATGCCTTTAGAGCTGAGGATAATCCATTAATTTGGTCGGTGCTAAATCGTTTAGAAGCCAGCACGAGCAGTTGGAAGATTCATGTCTTAGCCTCGGAGCTAATGAATGATAATTTAATCCCTGTACTTGATGAGCGACCAGAAAAAGATCTGTTCAAGCGTAACTTCTTATTGATGAACGCTCTATATCAGCTACAGGCGATGTTGGTGCCAGAAAAGTGGCTGAACGTGGAGGCAATGAGTATTGAGCTACTGCCGTATGACATGTTGAACCACGGTATTTCACCCTCCGATCCATTACGTGAATACTACTTAGATTGGTCACATTACGAGGCGGATACTTTGGAAGTAAAGCGGTTATTGAATGATTTTTGGGATAGATATAAGTCACATGTCGGTGCAAAGGGCGTGACAATGTCACAAAAGAAAGCGTTCGATTTTTTTTGTCTGGACGAAACCGCGACAGCAAAAGAGATTCGTCAAGCCTGGCGCCGCAGCGCATTGAAATGGCATCCCGACCGTGATGGTGGGGATGCAGAACAATTTAAGTTGGCTTGTGAGGCGTGGTCGTTGCTTAAATAGTGACGAGAAACCAAAGCCGTTTATCTTGGATGTAATCAACGATTTTCGCTACTAACTCGTTTAACGCGGTTGACGCATTTTAGCGCTGCGTAGCCTATTTAATGCAGAAAGGGCATCAATAACACGGGGCTTGGCCAAGTCACCTGAATTAGGCATTCTTGAGCTCCAATCTCCCTCTAGCAAAGTGAGTATCGCTTTGGGTGGATGTTCGGACCAACCAGGTTGTTGCGCGAGTTGGAAGATTAACCAACCAATCGCATTCAATTCAGCATTGGATTCCAATTGTTCTAGCGCTTTTAGGTCGATAGTTTCTTTACCAAAGCGTAACGAGTTGCCGCCTTTTCCTGATACACGGAATTTGCCTTCCGCTAAAATCGACATTAAGTGCTCTGAATCAACATGACGTGGCGGAATCATCTCCAGTGGCTTTTCGCTCTCATTTTGTCGTTCACTAGGGTGCAACTTAACGACTTCTTGTGCTTTTTCTGTTACATCAATCGCCTGATAGTCATGCATCTGAATGACAGTGTTGGCAACATCAAGGTAGTCTCCTGAGCCGCCCATGACAATTATGGTGGAGATATCAAGTTCATCGCGCAATTGACCAACTCGATCAACAAATGGCGTAATAGGTTCGGCCCCTTTAGCGACAAGCGCTTGCATACGCTCATCACGAATCATAAAGTTGGTCGCTGAGGTATCTTCATCAATTAAGATGCCCGTTGCACCAGCTTCAATAGACTCTTGTAGCCACGCAGCCTGAGACGTTGAACCTGAGGCATCTTGAGTGCTGAAGTCACTGGTCTCTTTACCAAAGGGCAGGTGGTTGATGTAATTGCTTAGGTTCAAGTTGTGAATTGAGCGACCATCTTCTGCTTTGATTTTAGTAGCGTCAGTTGAGGTAACAATGCACTCGCGACCATCGCCAGGAATGTGGTTGTAGATTGAGCGCTCGATAGCGTTAAGTAACGTAGACTTACCATGGAAGCCACCACCTACAATTAAGGTCACGCCTTTTGGTACACCCATTCCCTTCACTTCGCCGTGATTAGGACGTTGCAGTGTCACTTCTAGTGAGGGTGGTGAAACAAATGCTATGGCGTCTTTCATCGGGAAATCACAGTTACCGGCAATACGTGGTAGCACACTGCCATTGGCAACAAACGCAATTAGGTCGTGTTCGTCTAGTTGACGGCGCAGTGCGTCTTGGTCTTCGATTACTTCACAGTGGCGCTTAAGCGCTTCAACATCGATTTCACGTTCTAGCGTACATTTACGAATATACTTTGGTAGGTGGAATGTCAGGATGTTCGAGGCTTTTTTGCCTAAGATATTTCGACCTTCTGCTGGTAGGTTAACTCGAAAACGTAACTCAATACCTTCATCACTAAAAACCACCGAGGTAGAATCCATAACGGTTTGGCCCGTTAATGTGACTGAGACACTGTTTTCTTGCTTGGCAAAGTCGGCAAAGGTACGCGCAATAAAGTCTCGAGCTGCCACTTGGTAGCTTGGCGAACAAGCTTTAAGCCATTCTAGGCCAGTTAATGACCACTTTCTGAAAGCACGAACTCGAGAGGCGGTGGCGTAAGGGTCGGATTGGACGTGATCAATATAAAAATCGAAATCAGTAAAGTCGTATTGGCCCTTGATTTGTTGGTAGGCTCGGTAGTTCTGTTTTTCAATTTTCTTTAGTTTGGCTATCAATTGATCCATGACGCAAATTCCGCATTTCTAGAGTTTGGGGCGCGATTATAGGAGCCGCGCTAGTGATGGTAAAGACATAAACGTCATTCTACCTACGAAGAAGCTGTTATTCCTTGTTTTTACGCATATTCGATGAGTTCCAAGCGTGCCTTTAAGCATAGTTTAACGAATGATGAAATTGCGGGGCATTGGATATTGTTTAATGAGTTGTCGTTCAAACACGTCGCGGGGCATAGGTTTCGCGTAGAAATATCCTTGGCCTATATCGCAGCGCTCTCGTTGAATAAACTCGTGTTGTGCTTCACTCTCAACGCCTTCAACCACGACTTGCTTGTTCAGTTTTTTCGCAATGGTAATAATTGATCGTAAAATGGCCTTGTCCTGTTTGCTATACAAAACGTTACTTAGAAATTCTTTGTCGATCTTAAGTGCGTCAAAGGGCAATTGTTTTAGGTAATTAAAGGAGGCATAGCCAGTGCCAAAGTCATCAAGTGCAAACATGACACCTTGTGCTTTGAGCTTTTCAATATTACTTCTTGCTACCTCGAAGTTATCGACTAGACAGCTCTCCGTTAATTCTAATTCTAGATTACCTGGAGGGAGTTCATGCTGAGTGAGCAGATCGGTGACTTTGTCTGCAAAGTCTAAGGCGCAAATCTGTTTGGCTGACACGTTGACAGATAAATGAAATTCAGGGGCAATTTGAATCCATTCCGAGGCTCGATCTATGGCGTTCCGTAACACGAAATAACCGACCTCGATAATGAGACCATTTTTTTCTGCCATGTGAATCAATGCTTCATTTGATACATCGCCCAAAACAGGGTGCCTCCATCGCAGTAAGACTTCAGCGCCAGTCCACTGTCCCGTGTCGAGGCTCACTTTTGGTTGGAAGTGCAAAATAAGGTCGTCATTTCGAACCGCTTGCAATAGGTAGTTCTCGAGCTGGTTGAACTCTTTTTGTTCAACTTGATCAGCATAGGAAAAGACGTTGACGAGAGTGCCTGACTCCTTACAGGCTACGGATGCTTGATAGGCATTATTAATAAGGTCAGTAGCGTTATTAGTATGGTAAGAGTTAGCTACGCCCATATAAGTGTGTAGATGAATTTCTTGCTGTTCAATGTTGAAGCCTTCACGAGCGACGCTAGAGAGGCTTTGGCATAAGTTGGGTAAAAACATGTCATCTAACGAGGGAACGATAGCTGCAAGGGCGATCTCTGTGGTGGAGATACGTGCAATATGGCTAATATGGGGGGTGTTTAAGTGGATCATATTTTCAAATTCATTCAATAACTGGTCAAAGGATTGATAACCAATACGCGCTTGTACACGCTCACCGTTAGTGAAATGAAGAAAAATGACCGATAGGTAAACTTTGCCAGATTTTACCGTGGTACTACGTAAGATGCGTTGAAGAGCTAATTCGAACCCAGCCCTATTTAGCATTCTTGTCGCGGGGTCATGGGTGACTTGAAACTGCATTTGTGTGCCGAGTTCGCTGTGCTGACATTTTAACGCTTCGACCATGGCATCTAACTGGGCTATTTTCTTATCTCTGCTTTGTAGCTGCTGTTGAAACTCTTTTTTTGCGTGAAAAAGTTCTTGAGTTAAACGGCGCTGCGATAAGAATGTATCTATTTGAGTTACCGCTAATCTGAGAAGTTGATTGGTCTTTTCTGCTGTGGGGCATACGGCAAATACACCGAATTGATAACCATGATGTGAAGCGGGTAAATACTGATAGTGTATATGCGTACAGTCATCAATAGAACAGAGCGGAGCCAATACTGCCTGTAGAGCAGCTTTCACCTCTGCGATTTTTGGCTTGGCTTTTTTTAGAGTGAAAGGGTCACATATAGGCTGGTGACTATCGTCCTCAGGGTGGTGAGCCCATTGAATAATGAGCTGCTTGTCCTTGATAACGCACCACCCAAAGCACTTAACTGAATGAATAGTCAGGTGGCTGTAGACGATGTCTGATAGTTTTCTATAATCAGACAAGTTTATAGGATCGATTACGATAGTGTTTCCTGTTCCTTCCATTACGGGTCACCACATCCTGTGGGTAGTTATCAACGTCAATCCGACAAATGATGACGTTATACGCAGTGGTAAGTATATGTAATGAATTGAAATGAAGAAAAGCGGCTTTCCCTAACAAGAGGAAAAGCCGAGGATACTGTTAATTCGTCTCAAATTTGAGAGTGGGAGATGTTAAACGACTAAACTAAGGTGTTAGTGTTTTAAGCTTATTTACGTCAGTCCGTTTAGTGTAATCAATGCCATCTAGTCCAAAACCATTAAGGTTTAAGAACTCTTGTTGGAAGCCGTCAAAGTCACCGATGTCTTTAAAGTTGTGCTCATTCATTTGACTTAAACGTTCAGAAACCAGTTGTTGAGTTTGTGGGTCTAATTCAAAATCGTCAACCCGTAGTAACCTCTCACCATCGACAGGCACGATGTCTTGACCATAAAGCTTAGTGCTAAACAGGCGCTGCATTTGTTCAATACAACCCTCATGCGTACCTTGCTCTTTCATGGTTTTGTACAGCGCTAATAGGTATGGCGTTAAGCCGGGGATAAAAACACTCGCTTTAGTGACGAGCGCCTTACAAACCGCAGCGTAAGCGTTGCCGTTAAAATGCGCGAGCTCGAGGTTGAGTGCATGGCTGGTTTGATGTAAATCAACCTTGGCTCTGCCTAGCGTACCATCAAGGTAGATAGGGTGAGTCACTTCTGGACCGATATAAGAAAAGGCAATGGTTTTACATCCATTAGCAATAGAATCGGTATTGATGAGGGTATCAATCCAGTTTTCCCAGTCTTGCCCGCCCATGACTTTAAGTGTGCCCTCAATTTCATCGTCACTTGCAGGTTCTAAGGTGGTATTTTCCCATTGCTGTGTTTCGAGGTTAATAATCGCACCAGAAACACTCTCTCCAATTGGTTTAATCGCCGAGTGCCAATAGTTGCCGTCTTCTTTTGTGCGGCGTCCAGACGCTAGACTATAGACAATGAGGTCTACTTCACCTTCAAAGTAGGTTTCTATCGCCTCAATGACTTGCTCACGCGTTTCAGTTGAATAGGCGTCACCAATAATGTTAATTGCTTGGCGACCAGCCTGCTGGGCACGACGTTTAAAGTGGATATTGTTGTACCAACCTGCAGAACCAACGCCCTGTTCAGAAGGGCCGTGCTCAAACGATACACCAATGGTATCGGCTTCTGCGCCACCAAATGTTAATGCGATGCGTGCCGCTAAGCCAAATCCGGACGAAGCACCCAAAATCAATACGCGTTTCGGACCATCTTTGATCGGATCTGCGGATTTTACGTATTCAATTTGATTATCGACCGCTTTTTTGCATCCTTCTGGATGGGCAGAGCGAGCAATAACACCGCGAATAACTGGTTCAATTATCATTAATTACAACCTATCTAAGACGATGATAAAGAATTAGGGTAACGTAATAATAATTAGTCTACATTGAGCTAGACCATTAAAAACGGTGTTTTTAAGGGACTAATCTGAGCAAATTAGCCCTTTAGAGGGAGGCTATATGGTCGGTGAGGCTAATTATTAACCATGTGTTTTCGTTAAAATCTATACATGCCTCAATATCAAGTTTAATGGTTCGCTAAGCGTCCGTCGTTTGATGAGTATATAGTTTATAGATAGGGTCGAACTTCATTAGCAACGGTCTCGGCTATAAATGGCTGAGCTTCGGGTTTTGGGTGTAGGCCATCGTCCATCATCCATTCGGGCTTGGTGATGACTTGCTCTAAGAAGAACGGAATCAAAGGGGTGGCACTTTGTTCAGCAATTTCAGGGTAGATAGCTTCAAACATTTTTGCATACCTTTTACCATAATTTGGTGGAATGCGAATCTGCATTAGCATAACCTTTGCCCCTGCATCTTCGCTCATTCGTATGAGTTGCAGCAGGTTGTTTTTTACGATGTTGGGCTGAAATCCTCTAAGCCCATCGTTAGCGCCAAGCTCGATAAGGACATAATCTGGTTGATGGCTGTCTAGTAAAGAGGGTAATTTGGCTAAGCCATTTCCCGTTGTGTCTCCAGATACACTGCCGTTCACTACGGAGACGGGGCGATCAGCCGTTGACAGTAAGTTTGGTAGCAATGTGGGCCAACTCTCTTCGGCTTTCATATTGTAACCGGCACTAAGGCTGTCACCGAGAATCAGTATTGAGGTGGCTTTAGCATGGAATGATGCTAGGGATAAAATAAATAAAACTATAAAGGAACGTTGCCAAATCATGAGTTCTTCCATCATAAAAGCCGAATCGGTATCAAAAGTAGTGTCTACGAAAACCGAGCAATTAACAATCCTAGCAAACGTAAATCTTGTCATAGATCGTGGCGAGTCGATTGCTATTGTTGGCTCATCTGGAGCCGGAAAATCGACGTTAATGACGCTACTTGCTGGCCTGGATGTGCCAAGTACCGGCGATATTGAGTTATTAGGGAAAAAAATATCAACACTCGATGATGAGGCGCGAGCAGAGTTAAGGAGCCAACATTTAGGGTTTGTTTTCCAAAGCTTCTTATTGATTCCAAGTTTAAGTGCACTAGGGAATGTGACTTTACCGTGTCTATTAAGAGGGGAAGCCGAGGACGTTGAAAAAGCAACGGCTTTGTTGGAGTCGGTTGGCTTAGGTCACAGGCTCGATCATCTTCCTTCTCAACTATCCGGAGGTGAGCAGCAACGAGTCGCTATTGCGAGGGCGTTTATGACCAACCCTAAAATTCTATTTGCTGATGAACCAACAGGTAATCTTGACCAAAATACCGCCCATAAAATAGTGGAGCTGTTGTTTAATTTGAACCAAGAACACGGTACGACACTTGTTCTAGTGACGCATGACCTCTCTTTAGCCAAACGATGCGATCGAGTGTTCCTTATGAACGCGGGTCAATTAACTGAGGATCACTAATATGTCTTCCTCTGTGAATAAGCGTTTATTGCTGTGGAGCGTTGATGAAATAAAGCAAGGTCAACTTTGGCCGATTGCGCTTTCATTGACGATGATTATTGCCTGTATTTTTGGTTTGGCGGCGCTCGCAGAACGCATGGAGCAGGTGATCGTAAAACAGGGTAAAGACGCGTTGTCTGCGGACACTATATATATTTCCGACAATCCTATTTTAGACGCTAATCTTGAATTATTTGCCAACAGCGACGTAGAGGCCTCTTTCTATACTCGTTTTGCTACGATGTCTTTTAGTGACTCAGGCATGCAATTGATTACGGTTAAGGCGGTTGATGACGCCTTTCCGTTACGCGGTACGCTTACTTTAGCATCAGATGAGCATCAACAACATCATGTTGGTCAAGATGAGCTGTGGTTAGATGAAAGAATTGCCGATCAACTTAATGTTAAACAGGGGGATATAGTTGCGGTAGGAGACGCTGAGTTAGCGGTGAGCGGTTTGATCGTTGAAGAACCAGGTATTAGCTTTAACCCGTTTCAACAAATGCCAACCGCTTATATTCATCAAAACTCCGTCGAAGAAACAGGGGCGATTCAATTAGGGAGTCGCGTACAGTTTAGAGCATACCTAACCGGAAGTGACGACGTCCTTGCTGAACTGAAACAAAACGTGACTCTGTCTCCGAGTGATCGCTGGCGGGATAAAGATTCAGCAAGCCGCAGTAATGATATTTTTGAGCGAACCACTCAATATTTGTCTCTGACCGTAGCCATCATTATTATTATGGCAGCGACAACGCTCGTGCTAACCTGCCAGAACTATGTTCAAAGCCGTCGAAAAACCGTTGCGATGTTAAAAAGCCTTGGAGCGAGCAAACGCTGGGTAGTGCGTTGGCTAGCAATACAGGCCGGTTTATTGGTAACGATGGCTATTGTGGTCGGCTTGCTGCTTGGGGTTGGCTTAGAATACTTGTTACGTATTCCATTGACAGAGTTGTTGCCTAGTCCTTTACCAAGTTATGGCGTGCTACCAGCTGTGATTTCTGTTGCGTCAAGCTTACTGATTGGTATTCCTGCTCTAGGTATTCCGTTGTATAAACTGGTATCGGTTTCATCGGTTGAAGTTCTGCAAAGTGCCGATGAAAAACGCTTCGGATGGATTTATTTACTGCTTGCTGTGCCCCTTATTCCGCTGGTGGTTGTTTATCAAAACAACACGCTCATTTGGATTCTACTGGCTGGGATAGCTGGCTTATTCGGTGTTCTAGGTGCGGTAAGTGTCCTATGTACTTGGTTACTGGGACGAATCTCATTGCCGGTTTCCCTGAAATTAGCAATTAGTCGCATTAATCGCAGTAAACGACACACTGCGCTTCAGTATGGGGCGTTGGGGCTGTCACTGATGTTACTTACAACCATTTGGTTGGTTCGAACCGATTTGTTGAGCGATTGGCAAAGAACGTTGCCAGCCGATGCCCCTAATGCATTTGCTCTTAATATTGCCGAACATGAAATAGAGCCTTATCTCCAGATCCTCGATGAGAATTCGGTTAAACGTTCTCAAGCGTTCCCTATTTCACGTGGTCGCTTAACTTTAATCAATGGCGAGGATGCGCAACTTGCTCAACAAAAAGGTGAGGAAGGCACTGATGCGCTTAGCCGAGAGTTAAACTTCACGTACGCAACAGCTATTCCAGACTATAACGACGTTATTACGGGCGCTTGGAGCACGACAAATGGTGTTTCGGTGGAGCAACAAGTTGCTGAGAGCCTAAATATCGAAATTGGTGATGAACTCGGTTTTACAATTAACGGCCAGGAAGTCACGGCCAAGGTGAATTCGATTCGCTTTGTTGAATGGCGTGATATGAAGCCGAACTTCTATTTCATTTTCACTCCCGATGTCATGGAGTCGATCCCAAGTGCTTGGTTAGTGAGCTTTAGAATCGAGCAGCAAGACAATGCGTTGATCACATCATTGTCTAGGCAGTATTCGACCGTTAGCCTCATGGATATTCGTATCATGGGTGAAAAGATACAGTCATTACTGTCACAAATTGTATGGTCAATTACGGTACTCGCTGCGCTTGGTGTGCTGGCTGGGATATTGCTCATCTTTACTTTGTTGCGCTTAAGTCTTGCGCAGCGTCAAGATGAGCTACGTTTATATAGAACACTTGGAGCCAGTCGTCAGCGTATTATTCGAACCATTTGGTCTGAATATGGCGTCATGGCGTTAATCGCAGGTCTTGTTGCCACATTAGGGGCTGAAATTGTCGTTGGCTTAATTATGAAGTTGGGCTTTGAACTGCCGTGGGTCTGGCACTTGTCCACTTGGTTCATAGTACCGATTCTTGCTTTTGTCACATTAGCCGCCGTATTGTTTTCTTTGATTCGACAAATGCTTAGTATCAATAATAATGGGATATCATAAGGTTTAATCACGCTGTTTTTGAGTTATCCACAAAAACGGTGGATAACATTTGGGATAACTCAAAAGTAAGAATCCTGACATAAAAGCATAACCATTGATGTATCGGTGATGGCGCGAAACTTTAGGTGTGGAATGTGTTTTCAACAGTTATTCAGTGAAATTATGTCAAGAAAAACATTATGAAAAATGTGATTTTTTTTAATAGCCTATCACGATAAAATAATGCTTCTATATAACGATAAAAACTAAACGAATTAACGATAAAAACGAATCAATGAACTCAGTTAATGCTCAGGTAACCAGCGGTAAAAGTGTTGCCATTATTGGAGGTGGAGTTGCGGGCGCTACTGTCGCACTCTACTTAGCAAAGCAAGGTGTTGAGGTGACATTATTTGAGAAGAACGTTGGTTTAGTTAGCGGTCCACCGATCTGCCATCTTCATGCTGGTGGGAATTTGTATCGAGAGCTGTCCGTCCAAGATTGTATTGCTTTACTAAAACAATCTATCGCCTTTGTTCGCTTCTTCCCTCATACCGTTAACCGTCGTCCGACTGTGATTGCGATACCGCAGAGCGATAAAGGGGATCCTGACGCCTTACTTCCACGACTGGAGTTGCTTAAAAACACTTACCAACAGCTAGTCGAAATGGATCCGCATAACAAAGTACTCGGTCATCCAGAGCAGTATTATCAGCGTGTTGAACGCGAAGAGCTGGAAGCGCTAATTGGTAAGCAAGGTGGGTCTTCGCCAGAAACAATCTATGATTGGTTAACCCCATTTGCTAATCATACCGATCTCGATAGTCTCAAATATCCTATTTATGTCGTGCAGGAGTATGGTCTTAGCCTGTTTAGGGTGGCTGCCACAATTGAATTAGCGGCCGAGCAACTGCCAAATTTAACGATACGCACAGGTGTTAAGGTTGATCATGTCGCACCATGTGATAATGGGATGACGATAACGAGTGATGATCTTTCACTTGAACATTATGCTTATGTTATCAATGCCTGTGGGTTTCGTACTGGCATTATTGATGACCAAATGCATTACCGTCGACAGCGCATGGTGGAGTTTAAAGCCGCTTACGTCACTCATTGGGAAACCCCAAACAACGAAAAGTGGCCAGAGGTTATTTTTCATGGTGAGCGAGGTACGCCCCGTGGCATGGCACAACTGACGCCTTATCCAGATGGTTACTTTCAACTTCACGGTATGACGGGAGACATCACCTTGTTTAAAGATGGGCTGGCACACTCGAGCTTAACTAGTGCACAGCCTTGTTTGCCTCACTATCTTATAAGTAAAGTAGAGAAAGGATGGTCATTTGATGTGCAAAACCAGCGTTCGCTGAGTGCTATTGCCCACCTGAGTCAATATGTTCCCAGTTTCGCAACAGCACTTCCTGCGGGGAAACCATTATATGGTGCACAGCAAATACCGGGCACCAATCCAAGCTTAAGAACCGCCGATGTCAGTTTTGAAGGCGAAAACTACGCTAGACTAGAGATAGTGAAAGCCTCTTCAGCGTTAGAAGCGGCGAAGAAAATTACCGAAAGGTGGTTTGATGTCAGAAATATAGCGTCTTCGCTGAGTAACGACTTTACTTTAGATGTGGTGGAGCAAAGAGGCAAAGCCTTAGCTCTTTCACGTGGTTACCCTGAATCGTTGGCAAAAGCTTATTAGAGCGTATCGCCATACGTGAATATCACTATATGTGAATATAGGCGATAGGGACGTATTAAGATCAATTGCTTTCTACGGGCGGAAAAATTGCGATGTATAAGCTGGTTACGCTATACTTTCCGACATAAAAAACAAGGAGTTGGCTAATGAATATCCTAGTAACAGGCGGAGCAGGCTATATTGGTAGCCACACGTGTGTTCAACTTATCAATGCAGGTATGACGCCTGTCATTTTTGATAATCTCTATAACAGTAAGTTGGCCGTTCTCGATCGCATCGAAAATGTTTCGGGTACACGCCCGATATTTGTTGAAGCGGATGTGAGAGATAAGGCTGCATTGGTTAGTGCACTCAAGCAATATAGTATTGATGCTGTGATTCATTTTGCCGGTTTAAAAGCGGTCGGTGAGTCAGTTGAGAAACCGTTAGAGTATTACGACAACAACGTGAATGGTACGTTGGTTTTGGTTGATGCGATGCGAGACGCTGGCGTCAAACATATTGTTTTTAGCTCATCGGCTACTGTGTATGGTGATCCTGCGTCTGTACCTATCACAGAAACGTTCCCTTTAAGCGCAACCAACCCTTATGGGCGTAGCAAGTTAATGGTGGAGGAGTGTTTAACTGATTTCCAAAAGGCAAATCCAGATTGGACCATTACGTTACTGCGCTATTTTAATCCTGTTGGTTCGCATCCAAGCGGCGAAATGGGGGAAGATCCTCAGGGTATCCCTAATAACTTAATGCCATTTGTGTCACAAGTTGCTGTTGGCCGCCGTGAGTTCCTATCGGTATTCGGTAACGATTATCCAACAAAGGATGGTACTGGCGTTCGTGACTATATTCATGTGATGGATCTGGCGGACGGGCATATTGCGGCATTACAAACGTTAAAGCAGAACAAAGGGCTGCATATCTACAATTTAGGTACTGGAAATGGTTACAGTGTACTTGATATGGTAGAAGCCTTTAGCCAAGCGTCGGGCAAAGATGTTCCATATAAAGTGGTTGATCGCCGACCTGGTGATATTGCTGAATGCTGGGCAGACCCGAGCAAAGCAAACCGTGATCTAGGCTGGAAAGCCGTACGAACACTTAAAGATATGTCTGAAGACGGATGGAAGTGGCAATCAATGAACCCAAATGGTTACCCTAGCGAATAACGTGAATAGCCAACAATTTAGTGAAATGTGACTTAGAAAGGCGTGTAATGCGCCTTTTTTTGATCCACATCGTGTTGTTTAGTGATTAAAAAGTGTCATGTTGTTATTTTTTTGATAAAATGGTCTCGCAACTTAATAATAAGTGCGAAATTTCTTTTGAATTGTAGGGGAACTCCATGGAGTTAGCGCTCATCATTGCTTTTGTCGTTACCTCAGCGGTAATGGTTAAAAAAGAAATGGCTAAAAAATAACATCATTCATACCTTTTAGTTACATATTTTTAAGTGAATGAATTATTGAACGAAAACCGGCTTAGGCCGGTTTTTTTGTGTCTCAAATTCGACATTTCCAACAAAAAATATTTGTCGTAACGGATAAAAATTATCGTTTTATTTTTAACTGCTAAACTCTTAAGGTGCACGCTCTTTCCGGTCATTCGTATACCGGCGTTTCACAATCCAAACAACAAACTATATCTAAGAGGATACTGCCATGCGCATTGCGATTCTATCTCGCAACGAAAACTTGTACTCAACTCGTCGCCTTAAAGAAGCAGGTGAAGCGAGGGGACATCAAGTGGATATCATTGATACCCTGCATTGCTATATGGATATTACGAGTAGTAGCTCGAAAGTTCGTTATATGGGTGAGGAATTGCCACAGTACGACGCTGTTATCCCACGTATAGGTTCTTCTATTACCTTTTATGGAACGGCAGTGGTTCGTCAATTCGAAATGATGGGAACATTTTGTGTTAATGAATCGGTAGCAATTAGTCGCTCACGCGATAAGTTACGCTCGCTTCAATTGCTTTCTCGTAAAGGTATTGGCTTGCCAAGAACTGGGTTTGCTAGCAAGCCAGACAATATTCAAGATCTTATTAAGAATGTTGGCGGTGCGCCACTAGTGATCAAGCTGTTGGAAGGCACTCAAGGTATCGGTGTGGTATTGGCGGAAACAACTAAGGCTGCAGAAAGCGTCATCGAGGCGTTTATGGGGCTTAAAGCCAACATACTGGTTCAAGAGTTTATTGAAGAAGCAAACGGTGCAGATATTCGTTGTTTTGTTGTCGGCGGTAAAGTGATCGCTGCAATGAAACGCCAAGCCGCAGAAGGTGAGTTCCGCTCAAACCTTCACCGTGGTGGCAGCGCTCAACTTGTTAAACTTTCAAAAGAAGAGCGTGCGACAGCAGTAAATGCAGCTAAAGCGATGGGCCTTAACCTTTGTGGTGTTGATATTCTTCAGTCTAAAAATGGACCGGTAGTCATGGAAGTGAATTCTTCTCCTGGCTTAGAGGGTATTGAAAAAGCAACCGGCAAAGATGTGGGTGACTTAATCTTCGATTTCATTGAAAAAAACGCAAAGCCAAACAAAAATAAAACCATAGGACGTGGCTAAATGGCAAAAGAGCTTGTTATTGCGGGCGTAGAAATACGCCCTGGTGAAAGAAAAGAAATCAATATTCCCGTAGCAAAATTGTATACCGATGCTGAGGTTTCCATACCGATTCAGGTTATACGCTCTAAGAAGGAAGGGCCGACAGTTTTTGTCAGTGCGGCTGTACATGGTGATGAGTTAAACGGCATTGAAATTATTAGCCGACTTATCGCTGAAAATTTAAAATTACAAAACGGTACGCTTATTTTCGTTCCAATGGTGAATGTTTATGGCGTACTGAACCAAAGCCGTTACATGCCGGATAGGCGCGATCTCAATCGTTGTTTTCCGGGTTCAAAGAAAGGCTCGTTGGCAGGAAGGTTAGCGTATACGTTTCTAAATAGTATCGTTGCTCACTGTGACTACGGTATTGATTTGCATACAGGGGCAATTCATCGCTCTAATTTACCGCAGATCCGAGCTAACTTAGACGACCCAGAAACAAAGCTACTTGCGGAGGCATTCGCAGTACCTGTTCTATTGAATGCAAACATACGCGATGGTTCACTGCGAGAAGCTGCAGTCAATAACGGCGCTCGCGTACTGCTTTATGAAGCAGGGGAAGCATTGCGTTTTGATGAACTGTCGATTCAAACAGGCGTGAAAGGCGTAATTCGCGTCCTTAAAGCGTTAGGTATGATCCGTAAACGAATTAAAGCGGCGAATACTGAACCGTTTATTGCAAACCGAAGCGATTGGACGCGTGCCGATGCGAGTGGGTTTGTTAAAGAGTATGTCGCCTTAGGCTCTAAGGTAGAGAAAGGAGACATACTGGCTGATATCAATGGACCGTTAGGTAATAATATTAGCCAAGTTACGTCAAATAGAGCTGGCATCATTATTGGCAAGCAAAACATTCCGCTTGTGCAAGAAGGTGAAGCTATGTATCACATCGCGTATTTTGGAGATTGCGCTGAAGAGGTATTTGAACACATCGAAATCATGCAAGATTCGATTGTTCCTGTAGAACCGAGCATTTAAATTATGCCAAACACATATAACGATCGAATGATCATTGGTAACTTAGAGCTGTGTAGCCTTCCTGAGTTTGGGATCACTGACCTAGAAGTTCGCATAGATACTGGCGCTAAAACGTCGTCTCTGCACGTTGATAATCTTACTCGTGTTAAGCGCGAGGGGCGTCTGTACGTTCAATATGATTTGCACCCAGATATTTATCATCTAGAGCAAATTGTACATTGCGAATCTTTGGTTATCGATTCACGACGCATTAAGTCGTCTAATGGTGATACAGAGCAGCGTTGCGTTATCCAAACCTTGTTTCGCTTAGGCGACAGAGAGTGGCCGATTGAAGTGACGTTAACCAATCGTCAAGATATGTCTTATATGATGTTGTTAGGGCGTGAAGCGATGATAGACAAAGTTTATGTTGATCCGGGTAAAGCATTTCTAATTGATTAGCGCTTGCTATGGATGTGAAAACATTGTTGATTTTAGCTTGAAAGAGTAAGTCATTCGCTTGTTTCTCCTTTTAGCATGTTCAACTACTAGTCTCTTGACCTATTAGTATGTTGACCTATTAGTATGTTGACCTATTAGTATGTTGAACTAGGCTAAAAGGGGATTATCGAGACCGCCTGTAGGCGGTTTTTTCGTTATTGAGCGTTGTCAAAGCCTAAATGATTCACTTTGCCGCTGGTGTTATAACTCGCGACATAAAAAAAGTAGAGCATTTGTGGGCTCTACTTTGACTAGGAGGAAGGGGAAGAAACGCGTTACGCTGGCTCTAATTCGTTATCACTTTCCATATCGTAGTCGTAATCTTTTGATGCTTCACGATATTTTGATTTACTGTTAAGTGTATGGAACGCTTTTCGACCACGAGCAAGTCTTACATACTTAAGCCAAGTGTGTTCAAGTTTACTTTTTGCTTTACTTGGGTTGTCGATGACTTTTAGGAAGTGTTTTTCATCAACGTTTTCTGGCGAAATGGCACCTAGCTCAAGCGCTAACATGGTTTCACCAAAAGTTACCAAGATGTCTTCTTCTAGAAGCGTAAAATCACCGGACTTAGCAAACCCACGAGGGAATTTTGCGGCGTCATAAAAACGTTTTTTACCGTGGCGAAATTGAGTATCAGTCATAGCGTTCTCAATGAAAAATAGAGTGTATAGCAATGTGGTTAATTGGATTTGTTGTTGAACCTAGAGGTTGAGTAGCAACAAATTCCGGTGTTATTTCAACGCTGAAAATAGAGCGAAACCGAGAAGAAAGGAAGTGAATTGTTTTTGTCGAAATCATAAAAACTATTTATGATTTACGCGATGTTAATCGGTAGAATGATGAGTGAATTATTAAAGAAGCTCAGTGAGTTAGAAACTGTTTGAGAGTGGGTTATGGATGTAAAAGTATTTCAAACTTTCCTTGAAGTCGCAAAGGAAAAGCACTTTGGACGCGCGTCTGAGAACTTGTATATTACACAAGCTGCGGTGAGTGCGAGGATCAAGCAATTGGAAGAGCATTTTGATACCCGTTTGTTTACGCGGCACAGAAATAATATCCAGTTGACCTCTGCCGGAGAGCGTTTAGTGGGTTACGCTGAAGTTATGGTGTCGACCCTTAAACAGGCGACGTTTGACCTATCGTTAGAGAGCAATAAAGCGCTGCAATTAACGATCGGTGGTACACCCAACATATGGGATGCCTATTTACAAAATTGTTTGAGTGTTGTGACCGATTCTCTAAGCGGTTATGGCTTTGTTGCTGAGTCTTTGGGGCGAGAGCAATTAAACCGTAAGCTGTTAGAGCGTACCTTAGATCTCGCGTTCTCGTTTGACCCATTTAAACTTGAAGAGTTTAAGAGTCATCAGATTTCGGAGCTTCCCTTAGTGCTGGTTTCAACACAGCCGCATCTTCTAGAGGAAGTCTTTAATGATAAGTACGTCTATGTGGATTGGGGAACGCAATTTAGTTTTGAGCACGCAGAGCGCCATCCTAACATTCCAGCGCCTTATTTAAGGACTTCGACTGGACGTATTGCATTGGACTTTATTTTAGAGAAAGGTGGCTGTGCTTATCTGCCGTTAATGCTAGTAGAGCCGTTTATTGAGTCTGAACAGTTGTATGTTGTGTCGGATTCGGAAGCATGGTCGCGCCCTCTATTTGTCAGTTATCGTAAAAACAGCACAGCGATTGAGGCAATTTTACAAGTGGAAAGCCTAATCAACACCATTGAGCAGTCGCCGTCGTTTTTAATGCAACAAGCAAGTGACTCACCAGAGTAGATTGGTCATATTAACTTATTATCATTGGTGAATAAAAATACCCGCTAGTTTAAGCGGGTATTTTTTTGTTAGTCTTAAACGACGTCTTTCTATGAAAATGGTTGTGGCAATTAGTAGACGCAGGTTATGCCGCTGCCAGGGTGAGGTTGTTCATCCAGTGACGCTTAAGGTAGCGATGGAAGCATAAGCCTAATTTCACCACTTCTTCCATAAGCATACACGCGTAAACGATTGGAAATTCAAAGCCAAAGACAAAAGCACCAATAGCAGTTAGCGGCAATCCGACCGTCCACATAGAGATAAAATCCATACGTAAGCAGAACTTGTTATCCCCGCCGGCTCTTAAAATCCCATTAATGATGATCAAATTCAGCATGCGTAGCCAGATAGCGCAGCACATAATGACCATCACAGGGGAAGCGAGTGGATAGAGTGCCTCATCTGTTAGGTTTAACCATCCGAGAATGGTATCTCGGCTAGTAAGTAATAAGCCTCCCACCACAATGCCGAAAACAAACACAGCTTTAATGAAGAACTTTGACATACTAAATGCATGTTCAAACTCGTCTCTGCCTAAAGATTGGCCAAGCAAAATTGAGCAAGCCACAGAAATACCAAAAAACAGCGAATAGCAAAGAGACTCGAACGGCCCAATCATACTAAATACGGCAAGTTCCGTTGTACCCATATGGCCGAAAATGACTTGATACATAAGTGTGCCCATTGCCCATAGCACGGCATTAATTGTCGTCGGAACCGCCAGTTTCTTATACGAGTCCCATAATCGGGTATGGGAGTCGAGTTGTTTCACCTGTAGTAACCAATGTTGGCGATAGTGAAGGCAACCCCAGATTAATGCCACTTGTAATAAGCGCGAAATTGACGTCGCGAGTGCTGCGCCAGCGACACCCATAGCAGGCACACCAAAGCCGCCTTTAATAAGCCAGAAATTCAAAGCAATGTTGACGATAATCGTCACGCCGCCCAATAATAAAGGCGTGACAGCGTCACCGGATGAGCGCATGGCAGATTCGGCAACAATCACCAAGTGAGTAAGAATTAATACCGGAAAGGCATACCATAAGTAGGTCGAACCTAATTCGATAACTGACATATCACTGGTTTGCAGCATCATGATAAAGCTTGAAAAGACGGTAATCACGAGCGTGACAGGGATGAGAAGTTTGGCACCCACAATCATTGAAAGCTGTGTTATTGTCTTTGCAGAACGTTTGTCGTTACGTCCCCAATATTGAGCAACAAGGACACCGTTCGCAGAGGCCATTCCAGCCATAATCATGATCGCAACGAAGTGCCATTTAGAGGCAATACCAACGGCAGCTGTCGCTTCATGACCAAAATCGCTGACCATAAGCACGTCAGCCATTGCTAAAATCGCAACCAGTGCGCTTTGAATAGCAACAGGAAAACCAAGCTTCACGACAGTGGCAAGCATTTGGTTTTGAGTAGCATTCTTAGATGACAGAGAGTGAGTGTGGGTTGTCATAGCTGCTCCTTAAACAGTGTGATTAGCGTCAAGAATTTTGCGTGTAATATAAGGAAATCCCTCGGGTATAACCATGTTCAAAAATAAACAAAACCTGTGCAAATCAATCATTGGACAATTCTCCATCAAATCGACATGGGGAGATGAAGTGTATCTATCCGACGAGTGCGAAGAGCGATTTTTAGCGGAAAGTGATATACCCGAGTTCAAATCCGAAGATATCTTTATGGCTGGCATGGCTAACTTGGTGGATGGCTATCATGTGGAGCGTAAAGGCGTCGATGTACACACTTTGTTATTTACCATAGAGGGTGGCGGGGTGTTAACGACGGAAACCTCAGTGGAAGCGATTGAACCTTACTCTATTGTCGTATTGCCTGCGCATCAGCCGTATCGTTTTGAACTCAACCCGCAATACAAGCATTGGCGTATGATTTGGTTTTTACCCAAGGAAACGACGCGTTGGCAGCCTGTTGCTGAACTCGGGCAAAAAGTGCTGCCTTTTCATGATTGTGAGCGTATGTGGGCGTTGATGACGTTGCTCTACCACGATATTGGCAAACGATCGAGTTATCGTAAGCTTTTGGTCAGCGAAGTGTGTCGTTTGATCACGGGCTTTGAAACGCCCACATCAGACTCTACCGTTCGCGTTCAAGCGTTGTTTAATTTGATCGAAAGTCAGTTACACTTGCCATGGACAGTACAAGCGATGGCAGAGCGTACGTTTTTAAGTGAAGTCCAGCTCGGACGTATCTGTAAACAACTCTATGGTATGTCGCCTAGAAGTCGGCTGATTAACTTAAGAATGGATAAAGCGTGCGATTTGCTCCGCAATAATGACTGGACCATTGGCATGATTGCAGAGCGACTAGGGTACAAAGACCCTTTTAACTTCACCCATCGTTTTTCTAAGCATGTGGGTTGTTCACCCTCGGAGTTTAGAAAAAGAGTCATCGATACGCTTTAAATAGGAATCGATGACGGTAGATACGGAAATTGGATGAGCAGTTAACGACGATTTTAGTTTAATGGCTTAGATAAATTGTTTTAGCCACTGTTCAAACTGAGATTTGGGTAATGCACCGTTTAACTGTTCCACCTTTTGACCGTTCTTAAAGACCATAATGGTTGGGATGCTGCGAATTTGATAGCGAGCTGCGAGCTGTTGCTGTGCTTCCGTATCAATTTTAACAAATCTGACATTGCCGCTGTGTTCCGACGCGGTTTGCTCAAACACCGGAGCAAAACCGACGCATGGGTTACACCAAGGGGCCCAGAAATCGACAATGACCGGTTGATGGCTGTTTAGTATGGTATCGAAATTATCGGCAGTCCCTTCAATAGGAGCGCCATCTAGTAGAGGACTCTTGCATCGCCCACAATTAGGGGATTCAATGATGCGTTCAGATGGAATGCGGTTAACGCCCTTACAGGAAGGGCAACGGGTATTGACGGTTGACATGAGCTTTCCTAACTTTGTTTTTATGTGTTATGGCGGTTTGACATTGAAGAATCACAATAGAGCAATATGGATTACTGCAAAAATAATCGCCATGTCCTTTTGACAATAAGAATATCGAAGACAAAAAGACTTCACAACTGGTCTTCGCAATGCCCTCTCGAAACGCATATTCAGAATTAAAGCAAATATGAAAAATTATCACTTCAAGATTGATGCTATGTAGGGTTCTGATAGACTTTCTGTTACACTCGCGTCCCTTTATTTTTCTTGTTGGCGAATTTATGTCAGACACTACCCAATCTTCGACCCAAACCGTAGAGTCGAGCTTTGCTCAGTTTTCACTTAGTGAAATAATTAACAATAACTTAGACAGCTTAGGATACCGTTCGCCAACGCCAATTCAAGCACAAGCCATTCCCCATGTATTAGCTGGCAAAGATGTGTTAGCAGGGGCGCAAACCGGAACCGGAAAAACGGCTGCGTTTGGTGTCCCAGTGATTCAACAATTAATGGATAGGTCAGGGACGCCAAGACGCGCGCACAACGCGATACGCTCGCTTATTCTGACGCCAACTCGTGAGCTAGCGCAGCAAGTCTTTGACAATCTGGTCCCATTAGCGCAAGAAACAGGTATCAAAATTGTTGTCGCGTATGGCGGTACTAGCATGGGGGTGCAAACAAAGAACTTAAAAGGTGGTGCCGATATACTCGTTGCGACACCGGGTCGTTTGCTTGATCATCAACATGTCCGCAATATCACGTTAGCTGAGTGCGAATACCTCGTTCTAGACGAAGCAGATCGAATGCTTGATATGGGTTTCATGCCTGATCTAAATCGCATTCTTAGACGCTTACCAAAGGCACGTCAAACCATGATGTTTTCTGCCACCTTCGAACAACGAATCAAAGCGTTGGCGCATCGAATTATGTCTACTCCGGTTGAAGTACAAGTCACACCAGAAAATACGACCGCTGATACCGTGACACAAATGGTGTATCCGGTAGATAAAAGCCGAAAACATGAACTGTTAGCGTATTTAATTGGCTCAAAAAACTGGCAGCAAGTATTGGTGTTTACCAAAACCAAACAAGGCAGTGATGCGTTAGCAAAAGAGCTAAAATTAGATGGAATTAAAGCGGCGTCAATTAATGGTGATAAGAGCCAAGGCGCTCGCCAGAAAGCGTTAGATGACTTTAAGTCTGGGCAAGTAAGAGCGCTTATTGCAACCGATGTCGCAGCGCGTGGTCTTGATATTCAACAGTTAGCGCAAGTGGTTAACTTTGATTTACCATACAAAGCGGAAGACTATATACACCGCATTGGTCGTACGGGCCGTGCTGGGCAAACGGGCTTGGCTGTGTCGCTGATGAGTCATGATGAGCAGTACTTGCTAGAAGCCATCGAAAGGCTACTAGATACTCGCCTACCACAAGAATGGTTAGCTGGATTTGAACCAAAGCCACTGAGTGAAATTGAAAGCGACAAACCAATTAAAGGACGCAGCCGCTCTTCAGACAAACGTCGCATGAAGGCAAAAATGAAAATCCACGCCAATCGCGGTAAAAAGCGTTAGTTATACTTTATCGTTAACTGTACTTTATCGTTAATTATACTTTATCGTTTATTCTAGTTTGCACGAGTAGCATAGAAGGCGGCCACATCTCTTAGGTCGTCTTCGTTTAGGTTTTGTAATTGCACCTTCATCATGTCAGACAATGCTCCGCTTCTCTCACCCAATTTATACGCCTTCATCGCATTAAATAAATACAATGGATCTTGCCCATTTAGGTTGGGGTAGTTAGCTTGTGTCGGCGCGCCATTTGGATTATGGCAAAACACACAGCTCGGGGATTTTTGCTCACCTAAATTGGCATCACCAAACCCACTAGCCGAAACAGTAAAACTCACTAAATACGTCGAAAAAACAACAGCAAAAAGACGAAGCATAAGTATCCGATAGAAGTATGAACAAGACGTATAGTGTAAACCTTTCCCTTAGGGTAGGCTCAAGGGGTTTTTGAAGCTTGATTGGACTGAATCAATAAACGTTGAGTGACTTTGAAACGTGCTCTAGGTTGGATATAAAACGGTAGCTTTGATAGAGATACCGTTTTATTACTAAGCAACAAATGATTTGTCGTAAAGAGAAATATTCCTGAGTGGATTACAACAACGTCTTCAATGCTTGGATAAACACATCAATGTCTTCGGACGAAACATCCTTATGTGTGACAAAGCGAATAGGGTTGCTGGGGGTAATGGTAATGCCATCTTTTGCTAGTTGTTGAGCGATGGCGTCGATATCAACCGACTCATCAAGCTTGGCAAAGACAATATTCGTTTCTACGAAATCTGCGTTGACGCTAAAGCCATCAAGTGCGTTCAGTTCTATTGCCAATTTTTTTGCGTTAGCGTGATCAATTTTTAATTGCCCAACTTGCTCCGTAAGCGCAAGCTTTCCCGCCACTGCAAGTATACCGGCTTGGCGCATGCCACCACCTACCATTTTGCGCAGTCGTCTGGCTCTTTCAATGAAAGCACGGTCGCCGAGTAACAGTGAACCAATTGGGGCGGCTAGTCCTTTTGAGAGACAAATAGTCATTGAATCAAAGTGTTTGGCAATCTCTTTGACATCGATATCAAGCGCCGCTGCCGCGTTGTAAACACGAGCGCCGTCAAGGTGCAGTTTTAAGCCGTGTTCATCAACGAATTGCCTTGCTTGCGCCAAGTAAGACATGGGTAGAACTTTACCGTTAATGGTATTTTCTAAGCTTAACAGGGTGGTGCGCGCAAAGTGACTATCGTCTGGTTTTATCGCAGCTCTTAGTTTTTGGAAGTCCAACGTCCCATCAGGGTTGTTTTCAATCGGCTGTGGCTGAATTGATCCAAGCACAGCTGCACCGCCAGCTTCGTATTTGTAGTTGTGAGCTTGCTGACCACACAGGTATTCATCACCACGTTGGCAGTGTGCCATTAATCCAAGTAAGTTTGCTTGTGTGCCAGAGGTGGTAAACAAAGCCGCTTCGAACCCATGACGCTCTGCGGCCCATGATTCTAGGGCATTGACTGTTGGGTCATCGCCATAGACATCATCACCTACAGGGGCATTTGCCATCGCTTCACGCATTGCTTGCGTTGGTTGTGTAACGGTATCTGAACGAAAATCCATTGAAACTCTCCTAAATATATTCACACAGCGTTGCTTTACTTAGACACGCTATCGTTTTGGCGTCAGTGATGCAACCATCAATTATCTTCTGTTGCAGTTGTTTAAGTGACATTGTCACGACTTCGATAACCTCATCATCATCGCACGTATGGGAACGGTTTGGGGTAAGCCGTTTGGCTATGAATAGGTGTTGTATTTCATCGCAAAATCCCGCGAGTGGCGTGACTTGCCCAAGGGATGTCATCACACCAGCTTGAAAGCCCGTTTCTTCAATAAGCTCTCGGTGCGCGCAACTCATTGCATCTTCGCCTTCTTCAATCGTCCCTGCGGGGATTTCGAGTAACCATTTGTTTAAAGAAGGTCGATATTGATTGATCAACACGATGTCACCGTTTTCGGTGAGGGGGAGAATAACGGCCGCACCGGGATGTTTTATCGTGGTGTGAGTTACGGTATTCGAGTTAGGCAGTGTGATGTCTTCTTCGACCAACGAAATAGACTTCCATTGGTGAATAATGCGGTTTGCCATAAGTTCATCCATTGAAGCTCTGTGTTTTACAACGTTACCGGTTGTCTGCTTTGTTAGTGGCAGTGAACAGACTTGTCATGTTGTATTTAGAGCAGTAGTAAGCGTAAATGTAATATGAGCACAACACGGCAAAAAAGTCGATGGGTGAGAAGGTTAACGTTGTGTCATTATCGGATCGAAAATGGAAACTAGGGTTACCTGTCTGTCTCGTTGTTAAAAAACTCTGTATATCAGGAAGTCTGTGATTTTATGATGTTTTAATAGGTGTTGCATGCTTGGAGCAGATAGTCTCAATTTAGCGATGATGGTCGCTGAATCTGGAATCATTGATTCTGCGGTGCGGGATATTGTTCAACAAACCGACCTGCTTGCAATGGGGAGTGATGAAGGGGTTAAACAGAGCTTTACTGCTTCAATGGCCAAGTGGACAAAGAGCGTCAAGCGTAAACTTATTAAAGATAATGGAACGGATGAATTACAAGTTGAGCTGACGCTCTATCAACATGTTGTGTATTTGTCCGAGCGAGAGTTTCAAGAAGAACTAACCCACGTGGTTTCTCAAATTCCTCAGCAGTCGCCATTTTATGAAAACGCGCAGCGACTATCATCAAATCCTCATTCATTACCTGAGTCTCTATTCGCTCGTCAGTTTTGTAAATACTGGTACGAAAGCCTTGTATCTGCGGTTGAAGATAAACAGCGTGAAACGCTTGATGAGCAAAAATCGAAGTATCTTAAACAGTTGTATCAGAAAATTGAGACAATAAAGGATATGGATAACCTCCATAAAGAAGGCAGTGGCCACACACTGGGTCGTTTATGGGATTTAGCCGGGTCAGAGCTAACCAAACAAGATTGGAAACACATTGAGCGAGCCGCCGAGTACCTTGAAAAAAACGCTGAGTTGAAAAAAATTGCTGATCAGCTTGGGAGGATGGCGCAAGATGTTGATGCTCCGGAGCTTAACAAGGCTGAATGCGTTGATAACGTGGTGGTTGAGGAGAAATGTGACTTCGCAACCGATGACATTGTCGGCATTCATGAAAGTAATGACATTAACAAAATGCTACCTAATGAAGCCATGTATTTGGCGGACCCTGCATTGGAAACAGTATTCTATCAACATCTTGTCGAAAAACGTCTTCTGACATATAAAGCGCAAGGTAAGCAGCGAACCGTAAGACAATGGCAAACACCTACGCAGGCTAATGGCCATGCCGATAAAGAAAAAGGACCTATGGTTATCGCGGTTGACGCTTCTGGCTCAATGCATGGAGCACCAGAAAAGTCAGCCAAAGCGATGGCATATTCATTAATGAAAATGGCCTCGGAACAAAAGCGCGAATGCCACGTAATTCTATTTTCATCAACTTTTATTACCTATGACTTAACCGCAGCAAATGGCTTGAAAGAGGCGTCTGATTTTCTTTCTTATAGTTTTAAAGGTGGGACCGATTTAAGCAAAGTATTGCGCTATGCCGTTGACGTGATGCAGGGGGATCAATACAAAAATGCAGATCTGCTCGTTATTTCGGATTTTATTACCCCAAAACAAGACAGTGAAACAATAACAAAGGTCTTGTCTCTTAAAGGTAGATACAATCGCTTTCACTCTTTATGCTTATCGAAATATGGCAACCCCGATGTGCTGGATTTATTCGATAATCAGTGGCGCTATCACCCAAGCCTAGTGGGGCAGTTTATTAAGAATACTTCACTGAAGCTACATCGAGAAACTCCAAGGTTCGCAAGTACCATGGGGTAATCTCTCATACTTTAGGCTAAGAGATAAACTGCTATAGCGGTGCAGAAGCAGCCAAAGTAACGTAAAATCAAATGGATAGGTCCATGTCTAATGTTATGTGCAACGTTAGACATGATGAAAAATCTTGTAACATAATGTCAACAAATGTATAAATTTACTTATGCATTCAAATTTATGCTCAGAGGTATAGGCATGATCAAACCCACTATCGTTTCCCATGCTGACAGAGCTTTAAGGTCAGAGAGAATTACCAAGCTAGCGGCTGCGCTATCTGACGGCGTTTACGAGCGAGAAGAAACCATAAAATTATGTCTGCTTGCCGCCTTAGCTGGGGAGAGTGTTTTCTTACTTGGGCCTCCGGGTATTGCAAAAAGTCTGATTGCTAAACGCCTTATTCAAGCGTTTGATAACAGTAGTTATTTTGAGTATCTGATGACGCGCTTTTCGACACCAGAAGAAGTGTTTGGTCCATTAAGTATTCAAGAGCTTAAGGATAACGGTCGCTACTTGCGCCTGACTAAAGGCTATTTACCAACGGCTCAAGTCGTATTTTTAGATGAAATTTGGAAAGCGGGGCCTGCGATTCTTAATACGCTGCTTACGGTCGTGAATGAAAAAACATTCAAAAATGGCAGTGATATTGAACGCGTACCTATGCGCCTGTTGGTTTCGGCGTCGAATGAGTTACCTGATGAAGACAGTGGTTTGGATGCCTTATATGACCGCATGTTGGTACGCATCTTTGTCAACCGTATACAAAACAAGCAAAACTTCAAATCAATGTTAACTGTGGGAACGCCGCAAGAGGCTAAGATTCCGGATGGGCTGGCCATTACGGATGAAGAATACCACCAGTGGCAGCAAGATCTTGAAACGGTAGAACTCAGTGATGATGTTTTTGAGAAGCTATATCAGCTAAAGCAGTTGCTAGAAACTGCATCAGATGAAAATAAATCGCGCTTATCTGAGTCGGATCTGTATGTTTCGGATAGACGATGGAAGAAGGCCGTTAAACTATTAAAGGCAAGCGCATTTTTTAATGGTAGAGACAGTGTTAACCCGTTAGATCTATTGCTACTACAAGACTGTTTGTGGAATAGCCCTGAGTCACGAGAAATCGTAAACAACGTGGTGCATGACTTTGCCTTAAATTACGCGTTTGATCAGCAAGAAGTGTTTCAACAAATTGAAGACGGTAAAGAGAAGCTAGCCGAACTGCAAGAAGAGATTGAAGCTGAATATGCGATGCCACTTTCAATGGAAAGCACAACTGGGCTACTAAGAAAGGACGTTTACCAATATGACACCAGTATTGCCAAATCCTACAAAGTGGGGCCGGCAACAGATTTGATCAAATTGGTATTGCTGCGCAGTAACTTGTCGGTATCTGAAAGTGAAAAAGGCGACAGTCGCTGGGTGTACATCCCTCGTGATGAACTAAACCGGACGATTAAGGAAGGTGGCGGGGATGTGTATGGTTATGTGAACCAGAATACTCATTTATGTCGCTTAAAAATCGATTTGGATGCCGCTAATAATTTGGTGATAAAGGATATTGCCAATCGCTCTGTGTTAACAACGTTGGTGACTAAGTCGGGTATTGATGAGGACTTACATCTAGAGTGGGAAACTCAAGCTCAGCAAGTTTTAGCGCAACTTCATCATGCGGAGCATCATTTGCGCTCCGTCCGTTCTAAGTTCCATGGTGCGTTGCCGCATAACTTCATTGATCCTATGATCCCAACGGAAATGGAAGTAAGTCTTCAAACGGTGACAAAAACGCTAGAGAGTACCAGTTCAGAAAGTGAAAAAGTCATACAGAGAGTGAAAGGGTTACGATCATTTTTTGAGTAAATCGGTCAGCACATACTAGAACAGGGAGTGGGCATGTTAGGAGCAGATGGATTAAATTTAGCGTTAATGATTGCAGACTCTGGCATCGTTGATAGCGCCGTTAACGATTTAATGGCTCGCTCCCAAGTTGCCGCGTTGACAGAAAATCGCGGTGTAAGACGTTCTGTAAAAGGGCACTTGTTGAAATGGCGAGGCTCAGTAAAAAAGCGAATGACCAGAGTTTGTGAAACGGAACGCTTTCAACATGAACTCGCTTTGTACCAAGAAGTGATTCATTGGGACGAGGCTACGTTTTTCACTCAAATTAATGACGTTGTCAAAAAACTCGAGTGGCACTCAGCGTTTTATCTTCAAGCGCGACGTTTGCTCGATAAAAATAGTCAACACCATAATCCGATGTTTCCGCGCTATTTTTGTGACCTTTGGTACAAGAGCCTCGCAGATGCCATTAAACAAGCTGAACTGTCTGAGCTAGAAGCGAGTAAAGAGAAGTTTCTGACTGATCTCTATCAGCGTATGGAAACCATGAAGAATATGGATACCGTTGCGGAGCAGGGGGACGAGACCGCTGTTGGTCGCTTGTGGGATATGGCCGCTGCCAAGCTAACCAAAACTGACCTTAAGGTCATGTATAACCATGCTGAGTTTTTAAAAAAGAATAAGGGTTTGCAAGACATTGCTGAACAGCTTGGTCGGATGGCAAATGACCAAGATGACCCTGATCTAAATAAGTCGCCTACTGAAGCGCCAGAAATGGTTGAAGAGCTAAGTGATGAAGCGACGGACGACATTGTGGGCATTCATGAGTCCGATGACCTGAATAAATTGCTGCCCAATGAAACTATGTTTCTTGCTTACCCAGAACTTGAAGTGGTGTTTTATAAGCATTTGGCTGATAAGCGGCTGATGAACTATAAGACTCAGGGTAAAACAAGGACGTTAAAAAAGGTTCGCACTACGCAACCAGACAACAGCCAAATTGAGGTAGATAAAGGCCCGTTTATTGTTTGTGTAGACGCATCAGGCTCAATGAGCGGCTTCCCAGAGCAGTGTGCAAAGGCAATGGCTTATGCATTGATGCAAATTGCTTTAGCCGAGTCCAGAGAGTGTTACGTTATTTTATTTTCAACCCAACACATCACGTACGAGCTAACTAAACAAGATGGGCTGCGTGAAGCTGCAGATTTCTTAAGTTATTCCTTTCATGGCGGAACGGACTTAGAGCCAGTGTTAACGCAATCAATAGAATTGATGTTATCAGATACCTACAAAAATGCTGACTTGGTTGTTATTTCTGATTTTATCGCGCCAGAGCAGTCACAAGAGCTGGTGGGTAAGATTAACGAGCTTAAAAACAACAAAAACCGTTTCCATGCGATTAACTTATCCAAGTACGGCAATCCGTCTCTGATGAATATGTTTGATCATTGTTGGTCTTATCACCCTAACCTTGTGGGGCGGATAATGAAAAAGTGGTGAGGATAGGTATTTATCTAAATTGAGTAGTTTATAGAGGGGAACTTGGCTGGAACTCTCGATTGAATATTGCCCACATTGGCGCATAGCTAAGCGTATTGCGCGTTTACCAAGCATACAAACCATCTTTCTACTATTTTTGTTTGACTAATCTTGCCCAATCCGTAAAGTATGCATCTCACACGGAGACAGTGTCTCGATAACGTGTTGATATTAAAGGCGCCTTGGCAGAGTGGCTATGCAGCGGATTGCAAATCCGTGGACCTCGGTTCGACTCCGGGAGGCGCCTCCATTCTCTTAATGAGAAATGGCTATGTAAGAAAAATTGCGATACTAGCTCAGTTGGTAGAGCGCAACCTTGCCAAGGTTGAGGTCATCGGTTCGAACCCGATGTATCGCTCCAAATTAAAATCTTATGGCGTAAGCGATGAGATACAGATGGTGTTTAACCACTCTTATTAAAGAGTACATTGGTTGGCGCATCGCAAAATATTGCGTGCCCTGGTGGTGGAATTGGTAGACACAAGGGATTTAAAATCCCTCGACGTTCGCGTTGTGCCGGTTCAAGTCCGGCCCGGGGCACCATCTATTATAGGTAGTATTTCTCCAAGTACTATTTACTAAGTATTGCTACCATAGGCAGTACTTAGTTCAGCAATACAATATGGCGCCTTGGCAGAGTGGCTATGCAGCGGATTGCAAATCCGTGGACCTCGGTTCGACTCCGGGAGGCGCCTCCATTTTATCTCTATTTTTACATCCCCTAATGAAATACTACGAACGTTTAGCGAAGTTAGTCTTGGCTGGCGAGTGAGCTCCTTACTAACTTGATATAAGTGCTATGTACTGGGTATTCGTTTCGTTAGTTAAAACACTTGCGTCGTAAAATAGCCCTCGTTAGACTACCTAAAACACCATTGGAGCAACCATGTTTATTGTCTATAAATTGATTAAACTCGCGCTGATTACAGCAGTTTTCTTGTCTATCTTTGACTTGATTTCTTACGGAGAAGTGAATTGGTATAGCCGATTGTTGGGGATTTGATTCTGGGTGAGGGAGCGTCTATGAGCGGTGATGGCTTATAGACGCATTGACTATTAAGCTGCCGATTTAACAGTTTTTTTCTCTTGTACCATTTTCGCTAAAAAATAGACATTTACACAGGCGATAAAGCCATTAGTGATCACCACTGGCATTGAATCAATTGCTAGCCCATATGCGGTGAATAACGCACAACCAATGAAATTCAGCACTCTTAGTTTAACAATGTCTTTCATCGTTAATGAGATCGCCACCATAATTGATGCTGCGTAGCCAAGAATTTCCACCATATTTGCGTCCATATTTTGCTCCTCTAAATCTTGCCAGATTAACTGGTACCAATTCTTCTCATCTTGAGATTACCGAGGAAGCTCCTTGCCTCGAATGGTGTAAGTTGTGTATGGGACAAATACTAACAAGGCTAGAACTGTGATTAAACCCATACTTTCGCTATTGGAGAGGGTTAGCGATTACGCAAACGTTTCTTCGAGGTGTTGTTGCTGAGATAACTCAATATGTTGAATTGGAGATGATAGGGGAAATTGAGGCTGAATATGAAACCGCCCGCTATGATAGCGGGCGGTTATTGTTGTTAGGTCAGAAAAAAGTTAATTATTTCTTGCCTTGAACAAGCTGCTTGTCTTCTTCTGTCAATTCACGGATACGACGGCTGATGTCGCGACGTGCTTTTGAGATCTCTGCGCTTTTGATGATGTGATCATCAACACGATCTTCGTAATCTGCTTTCATGTTTTTGATGATTGTTAAAATTTCATCATGTGACATGTCTGGCTTAATGTAGTCCAGTAGGTTTTCAAGAAGGTCGACGCGCTTACGGTTATCACGAACTTTTTTCTCGTTATCTAGCAGTTCACGTTTTAGTTTGTTCTTACGACGTGCTTGAGACACGATTTCGAATACACTACTCATAAAATCCTTTCCTAAATTATTCGTCAAAATCTAGTTTGATTAAAACACAACAATCGACTGTAGAACAGTCCTTAGATCAATGCTGGACGATTGTTGATTATAATCTAAACACTTAGCTAATAACCAATTGAGTTAAAGGGGCAGTTAGCGCTATGATTTCGGTAATTGAGCGATTACAGTGTGATAAGTCATGTTGCCGAGTCCTAAGCGATACCCTAAAGAGAGTTGTGAGATCGATGTTAGTGAAGAGCATTGCTCATCCCTAACTACTTGCAAAAGTGGTGTAGCACCTAAACTCAAGCAAGCCTATATCGACGAGCGAGTAAAGTTAGAGCTTACCGAAGTCGAATTAAATCGTTCACGTGTTGTGATAATGGATCAGCATGGACATGTTATTAAAGTGCCATTTTTGGTAGAGCATTGAGCAAGAATATCAGCCAGAAAGATAAAAGGATTCATATGAGCATTGAACTTTCCCCGTTAGAAGCAAGAGTTATCGGTTGTCTTATCGAAAAAGAAGTAACCACACCTGATCATTACCCGCTGACCCTAAACAGCCTAACTTCGGCATGTAATCAAAAAAGTAATCGTGAGCCAGTATTGGCACTGAGCGAGGCTGAAGTTCAAGATACACTCGAAGGGTTGACTAATCGCAGGTTAGTCAGTGATGAGAGTGCATTTAATAGTCGCGTATCTAAATACCAACATCGTTTTTGTAACACGGAGTTTGGTGACTTACAGCTAACGCCTCAGGAAAAGGGGATAGTTTGCTGCATGCTACTAAGAGGCGCGCAGACCCCTGGCGAGCTAAGAACCCGTACCAATCGCTTATGCAATTTTAATGATGTTAAAGAAGTAGAAGCGACGCTAGATGCTATGGCATCTCGTGAGCATGGTGCACTTGTGATTAAACTTCCGCGTGAAGCGGGTAAGCGAGAGTCACGATATGCACACTTGCTTAGTGGCGAAGTCGATGTGGCAGCATTGGCTGAGGCTTCAGCGGCTGCCGTAATTGTGAATACGAGTAATAGTGACGGTCGCCTTGAAGCTCTGGAGCTTAAAGTTGAGTCACTGGAGTCAGAGTTAGCAGAACTAAAGGCATTGGTTGTATCTTTGACTGAGTAGGGTAACTTAGACTGAGTAGTGTAACAAAGGCGGTTAATGTTAGCCGCCATTTTACTACTGTAACCTTAGTGAACTCTGTAATGCTAAGGGCTCATTAGTTGAACAGTATTCGTCTTCCATTAGATTTAGATGACTTTATCTTTTCGTTATTGCGACTGCTCGTGTTTACTAAAATGGAAATGTTTAATGACGAAAATAGCTGAACCTTGGACGGTCTACTTATTACGAACTAACGAGCAAAAGCTTTATTGTGGCATTACCAATAATATGACACGGCGATTAAAGCAGCACGAGTCGGGTAAAGGTGCAAAAGCATTAAGAGGGCGTGGACCGTTATCGTTGGTTTGGACTCAGTCAGCAGCGGACAAAAGTGATGCCCTTAAAATTGAATTCGCGATCAAAAAGTTATCCAAAGCGCAAAAAGAGCAGTTGGTGGCAAATTCGAAGCGATTTATCTTAGGCGAGTAAGTCACGTTTACTAGCTGTAGGTCGGAGTTTTGTATACAATTGTAATAAAACGCCAACATGATAATTACTAATGAAAAAGACGTTTTCTCTGTTAAGTCAAACATTGCTCATTGCTTGCTCTGCACCCGCGTGGTCGAGTGAATCTCTCCCTGGTTATTGGGAGTATCATGAATTCCTCAACGAATTTCCTCAACAAAATCTACTAACTGAATCACTATCTCAAGCTGTTAGAGCGCCAGCTGTCCCGCTTTCCATTACTCAAAAAGAGCCTGTGACCATATCAGTTGTATATCCTGGACAACAGGTATCGGACTATTGGGTCCGTAATATTAAAGCTTTTGAGTCTCGAATGGATGAGCTAGGCATTGATTATGAAATCAACCAAGTTTTTACTCGTCCTAACATTGATATACGCCAACAAAGCGTATCTTTGATGGAAGCGGTAAAAAATAAATCTGGCTATTTGATTTTTACTCTAGATACGACACGTCACCGTAAATTTATTGAACACGTATTACATTCGACCGATACGAAGCTAATTTTGCAAAATATCACAACGCCAGTGAAGGAGTGGTCGAGTACTCAGCCATTTATGTATGTGGGGTTTGACCACGTAAAAGGAAGCCATGTGTTAGCCAGCTACTTTAAGCAGACGGTATCTGAAAAGAGTGCGTATTCCGTTTTGTATTTCTCGGAAGGTTATGTGAGTGATGCAAGGGGGGGAACGTTTATTCAGGATATGTCGGCTGAAGATAGCTATCGGTTAGCCTCTTCATATTACACCAAAGCTAATAAAGAAAGCGGTTATCAAGCCGCGATTGATACCTTAACTGAGCATCCTGAGATTAAGTTTATTTATGCTTGTGCAACCGATGTTGCGCTAGGGGCAGCTGAAGCTATTAAAGAGCTTAAGCGAGATGATGTTGTCATTAATGGGTGGGGTGGAGGCTCTGCTGAACTAGACGCCATAAAGAAAGGAGACCTAGACGTCACTGTAATGCGGATGAACGACGATACAGGTGTTGCGATGGCAGAGGCGATTAAATGGGATTTGGAAAGTAAACCTGTTCCAACGGTCTTTTCAGGCGACTTTGAGCTAGTTACTAGTGACGACTCAGCGACAAAAATTGAGCGACTCAAAGCGCAAGCCTTCCGCTATTCCGATAACTAACGATGCCACTAACGGATTTTAATAGTCGTAAGACACTCGCCACCCTGATTACTCGTATTGTAGTTTGGGTGATTGGTCTGTTTACTATAGGTATGCTATTGCAAAGTTGGCACCTGAGTCGTGACTTAGTTAGGGAAGAAGTACAACGCACGTCACGTCAGACAAGCAGTTTGGTTAGAAATTACTTCGATTATCGTTTAGCTTCATTAAAAGTACTTCAGGATAGCAACGCCAAAAGTGATACGGTTGAGCAGTTTTTTGACAATTATGACAGTCGTTCACTTGACTACTTTTTTCTAAGAGAAGACAACTTAGAGCCTGTGCATTCGCCGGATTTTCGTTTTATTACGCACCTAACTGATATTATCTGGGACGACGGTAATGCTCTCTTTTATGGTTTGGAGGATCACAGCCTACAAGACATACTTCTTCAAGTGGGTGCCCACAGTAATTGGAATACGGTTCGAGTGGACTCTCAACTAGGTGAGCTATTTATTCTTGTTCGTCGTACCCCCGTTATTAATAGCGAGTCTGGAGAAGTGCTTGGTTATGTATTTGTCGGCATTGTTTTAAATGACAACGCTGGTCTACTATCTAGCATAATGAGTGGCAGTAATAGTGATGACGTGCTTTTAAAGTTTGATGATCGCTTTGTTGCGTCAACCATTTCTGAAGAAGATAACTATACTCACCTATCTATTCTAGAAATGATCCAAAATGGTAAGAAGGATTTTGGAAAGTTATTAATATCTGAGACAAACCTTTCAGTAGGTCTTAATAAGCACGTGCTTAAGGTGTATTCAATTCAGCGTAACCCTAGTGTGCTGGTGCTACGTAACAGCTACTTGGTTTGGATTGCTCTTTCATTGGCTGTGATTGTTTCGGTGTCATTTGTCACTCGCAAGTGGTTGAATAAAAAAGTGAGCATAGAGCTAGCTAAGCTCATGTCATATACCAAAGTGGCGGGAAATGAGGGTGATTTTAAGAAGTTCACGGGTTCTTCTATCTACGAGTTTAACCACATAGGACTTACATTAAGCGACACGTTTGATCGATTGTCCGAGCAGAAAAAACTCTTTCAGGATCTATTCAATTTCTCATTGTCACCGATAATTGTATGGTCTGATACTTCTACTATCATGCGCATTAATCCGGCGGGTAAAAAAGCACTTGGTTTGTCGATGGATTCGGATAGTAGTGGTAGTGAAACCTATTTAGCATTTGTTCAATTGATGCAAACGCATGTGCAAAAAGCAAACCTAGGCGCCACTCTTACGGGAATAAACGTACCGATTGGTGACAAAGTGTATCGTTGGAATTTATCCGCGATACAGCCGAATGGTATTAAAACGTTGGTACTTGCCCAAGGGCAGGACATTACGGTTTTGATTGAAGCTGAACGACAAAGTAAAAAAGCCCGTAAAGAAGCAGAATCTGCAGCAAAGGCTCGCACCGATTTCTTGGCTAAAATGAGTCATGAAATACGAACGCCACTCAATGGAATATTGGGTATTTCACAGCTGCTTAAGCAGGGGAGCGTTGAAAGTAATTATCAAGAACAAATTGGCGTGCTATGTCAAAGTGGTGAACATTTACTGGCCGTTCTCAATGACGTTCTTGATTTTGCAAAAATAGAAAATGGAAGTTTTCATGTAGAAAAACATACCTTTAAGTTCAGTGAGATTACTACAGCGTTGAATGGTATCTATAGTCCTTTGTGCACTGAAAAAGGCGTGGATTTTGTTATCAATAATCAACTCCCTAAAGACGTAATACTTAACACGGACCAAGTAAGATTAAACCAGATTCTCTTTAATTTAGTTAGTAATGCCATCAAGTTTACCCACAAGGGCCTTGTTAAGGTTTCTTTCTTTTTAGACCCTACGTTACAGCGCTCAAGTGATGTATTACGTATTATCGTTGAAGATACGGGGATAGGCATATCTGAAGATCAGATGTCTCAAATCTTTGATCCTTTCGTTCAATCTGAAGCGACATCCATTCGCGAGTATGGAGGCAGTGGCTTAGGGTTAGCGATTGTGAAACATTTAGTACATTTATTTGATGGTGATGTTTTACTAGAAAGCCGCCTTGGCAAAGGGACGCGTTTTACTATTGAGCTGCCTGTTGAATTTATCGTGGAAAAGACAGCTGAGCAGCGAGCCATAGAACCTGAGTTGGATTTTAACTTATTCAATAGAGCGCTCGCGGTTCTTTTAGTTGAAGATAACCACACTAACGCCTTTATTGCTAAAGCATTTTGTGAAAAATATGGCATGCATGTTTATTGGGCAAGGGACGGGCATGAGGCATTTGAGCTTTTGAATAGTATGCCGTTTGATTTGATTTTAATGGATAACCAATTACCCTCGATCTCCGGCATACAAATCACTCAAGAAGTGAAACTTAACGATGAGATCAACACACCAATTTACGCTTGTACTGCGGATAATTTGGAAGCCACAAGGGACGCATTTATGGCTGCTGGTGCTGACTACGTCATAGTCAAACCGATCAAAGAGAAATCACTCAATCAAGCGTTAAAGTATTTTAAGCATCACCACTATGTTGATGATAGAGCGTAAATATTGTCGATGAAATAGCGTAACTATCGAATATTCGGAAGGTTTTGTTTATAGGCGTTCTAAATATAGAGATACCTGTAACCTATAAATTAGTTATGTCTTACATACCTTGCCTATCATGGCTAGACCGTTGATAGGTAAGGTACTGTTAGACAAGGCATTGATAGGCTGACGTAAACGAATAGGTTAGCGAGCTAACTTGTGGTGCGCTTGAGAAAAATGACCGGCACAAAAGGCGCCAACAATCGACAGCTCCCCAGCAAGACAAAGTACGGCAGTGACTTCTGCGAGCGCTTGAGATTTTCCAGTACCGTGTAAACCAAGTAGGTCTAGACAGGCTTTTTGACTTGGTAGATTTGTTCCGCCCCCGACTGTGCCGACCATGATGTTGGGTAAGGTCACACTGGCATAGAGGTCACCATCTTTGGTTAACTCCATCCTAGTCATCCCAATGGCAGATTCGGCGACGCACGCCGCATCTTGCCCACAAGCGATGTAAAGTGCTGCTAAGGCGTTAGCATAGTGAGCGTTGATTCCTATCGTGCCGCTTAATGCACCGCCTACGGTGGTCATTTGCGCAAATTCAGTCATTTTCTTCGGTGTAGTATGAAGGAATTTTTTAATAAGCTCTGCCGGTATGGTTACTTCGGCAGTCACTTTTTTACCACGAACACTTCTTAAGGATTGAGAGTTTGCTTTTTTGTCACCAGAAAGGTTTGCGTCAAGAAAGGCGAATTCAGGTTCGATAGGAGAGTGCTTAAGAATAAATTCAAATACACAGTTTGTGGCAATGGTGACCATATTTTGGCCAGAGGCATCTCCGGTTAGATATTCAAACACCAGATACACGTGGTTGCCTTCGATATTAACATTAATATCGATGAGCTTTCCGTGTGAGGTTGTTGATTCTGCCAGAAGTTTGAAGTCGTCGAATTGCGTGACGACCCAAGCGACAAACTGACCTGCTTCAATAAGCGAACGAAATGCAAAACCCGGCGTGCGAGTTACACCTTCGTTAAGCAACATTGCACTGGCCCCACCGCTTGCCGTGATTAGGTTGGCGCCACGGTTGTATGATGCCACCAATGCTGCTTCTGTCGTAGCGAGTGGGACCTGATAGTCCCCTTGGGCAAACAAACCATTAACCCGCATTGGACCTGCAGTACCTATTGGCATTTTTAGGGTGCCAATAAAAAATTCGATATTTTTACCGTACTCATCCATTTGAATTTGAGTATGAGAATCGAGAATCTGCGCTTTCGCTGACTCGTTATTTAGCTGCTTCCAACGGTAATCAACCTGACGCTGAGTCAAGTTTGGGCTGCGGTTGATACGTCGATTTGAAGCGTGCATCTTGGGTGCGAGCTTGCTTTGTAATTCAGTCAGAGCGTCATCTTGAGTAATATTGTCAAGATAGTCTCGTTTATGTAGGTTAATTTTGGGCATTTCAGTCGTGGTAGAACAGTTTGGGAGAATTCTACTTAGGTCAGCGTCAGATACAAGTCAATTCCGGCCACCAAGCTAAGATAGTATTGTCTTGTGCTTGATTTCCGGTTCTTTTCTCAAAAGATTGGTAATACTTGTAAACAATTTTGTCAAAATAGGCGCAGAATTAGACTGAATTTAGCGGAACAGCTGTGCAAGAGCATTCATTTCATCTTCGTTAAGTAGTGAATGCGTCGCCGGTTCCAATTGACTGGATATTTCGCTTTTAAGCGATTTTAGCTGTTGAGGAGACAGTAGCTTTAGCTGTTCTTTAAGTCGTTCAAATTGTTGATGAGTCATTGGGTCACCTGTGACAAATGTATTGAGCAAATCTGGATGAGATCCGTTCATCGGCAATTCTTATTAATTATTTAAACAGTAATTTATAGATTATGCGGTCAATATTTGTCCGAGAATTGTAAGCGTATTTTTAGCACGAGGTGAGAATTGCAACCAACGAACCCTTATGGAGAAAGGGTTCGTTGGTGATTGTTAACGTAATATTATAGTGATATCAGCAAATTAGGCTGTTATTGACCGGGTACGGCTGTCACTTTTTTAGAATCTTCTAGTGTAGAAAAGGTGTTAGCCAAAATGTGGAGTTCTGGCAGCATGCGATAGATCAAATGCAGTTGTTGTAGCACCATTCTAGCCGAACGATCATCCTCATCTCGCCACTCGGTGAGGCGTCGATGGATATCGAACTGATCAACGGTAGAAAAGACACAGTCCTCTGAGTAGGTAGCTAATTGGTGCTCCAATTGTTCAAGGTGATTGTTAATCGTTCGGTGAGCCTCTAATACCAACTGGTGAATAGACTCATCTTCCAAACGTTGGCGGTGTGCGCCTAGCGCTGAAACATAACTAAGTAACGCGTGATTTAATGTAAGGAACCTGAAGCTTTCATCTGTTGCAAGTTGATAGCGTCCAGGTTCTGCGAGCATATTGGATATGGCGTTAGTTAAGTGGGCATCAGCATTGTGCGCTTGTCGACGAGCAATTCTATAACTGAGGTCATTTTTTTTCCCAACACGATACTGCCCAATGATTTGCATCAAATATTGACGGTTACAATGGATTGCGTCGGACATCACTTTATGCAGTTTGCGTGATTCCCAGTCAGGCAAAATGAAATAGACGGCGGCAACGGCTAACCCGCAGCCAACTAGTGTATCCATTAGCCTTGGTAGAACTACGGCGTAGCCTTCACCCAACTGATGGAAACACAGCAGAACTAGCACCGTAATAAAGCCAGTCGCATAGCCGTAGTTATTGATCCGGAAAGCAAAAAACATAACGCCAGACAGTACAATCAGTAGCAGCTGGCTTTCCTGAGAGGGGAAAAGAGTTAATAGCGGAACCCCAATAAACAGCCCTACGAGTGTGCCTGCGACACGTGCAGAAAGTTTTTTCCGTGTCGCGCTGTAGTTAGGCTGACAAACAAATAGAGTGGTTAGTAAGATCCAATAACCACGTTCAATATCGAAAAATTGAATGATGCCGTAACCTAACGTCAGTGCAATGGAAAGCCGAACTGCATGTCGAAACAGAATAGACTCGGTGCTTATATTTGTTTTAATTTTTGCCCACATTGCGGACAGTGTATGAGGGTTAGTATCATCTAAGACCGTTTCATCTGCCACCCCACTGTCTGGGTTACTAACATTACTCAGCAGCTTTTCAACCGTGGCCAAATTATTAAGCAGGTAGTTTAACTGAGGCAGTGAGGAGTATTGTGCTTTTTCCTGATGCTCGTTTAAATAATCGATAGAATCTTGTAACTCAACCAGTGCTTTTACCGAGCGGTCATCGTGATCATATTGCTTACCCAATTTAATGGCTAAGGCAATGTCGCGACAGGCTTGAGCTTGAGTCTCGAGCACATGTTTGAAACGAAATAAGACATCGGTGCGCCCAAATTGTGCAGATAGTTCTTGGTATCTTGAGTGGCTAGAGCTCACGCGCTCATGGATATCTTGGGCAATGAGATAGACTCTTAGAAAGCGGTCGCTAGGTCCGTCTACATGTCCTTTACGAGAGCGATTAAGTAGTGTGGCCTTGCAAGCATTGAGAGCGTTTACCGTTTTTGCGTTGAACTTCGCTTCATCGAGGCGATACGGCTGAGGTATTAAATCGAAGGTTGGATGGAACAAGCCACGCTTGGCATCGAGGTATAGCGAAAGATCTTTGAAAACATTTGCGAGACTTTGTTGGACAGGTTGAAGCGGCCAAAAAATATTCCATATCATCGATATCAAGTAATACCACGCTGCGCCTGTTAGTAACAGAAGAGGTTGGAACCATAAGTTGGTACTTTCGTGAGCACCAAGCATGGCGTAGATAGCGATGAGAAGTGACCCAAAGGCAATACTTGCATATCTAGCCCCTAACGCGCCTAGCATGATGAATAAAAACGTCGAACAAAACAGGCCAATGGCGAATGCCCATGGCGTCTTGAACAAAAACTCAATTGAAAACGCAGCAATGGCGAAGCAAATAAAGGTTAAGGTGATGGCTTTAAGGCGACCGACAAAACTATCATCGCTTTCTGCAAGAGCGGCAGCAATGACGCCAAGAATTAAAGGGGTAACCCAAGAATTCTTGTCTAAGTACCAGGCTGGTATAACCACGCCTAAGAGGGTGATTAGCATTAAAATGCTGTAGTTAAAGGTTTTATTAGCCCACTGAAGACGAAGTTGACGGAATATACTCACGAGAACGGCTACATTAAATCAAAACGCCATTCTATCAGAAAGTCACTTCTCTGTTATACCCTAAGTCAATGAAGTGACGAGTGATTGAACTTACTCTCCTTGGGGCGAGCGTTAAGTTGTTCCATCTTTTTGCTGACGGGGCACTGAGGCGAAGTAGGTGGAACGTAATGTGGTTAAGGTTTCGCAATGCCGATTTCCAAACTGTCGATCTCGACGATGGTTAGTTGAATTGCTTTTCACATTTATGACAGAAACTTAGATGGCATTCACCGATTGATGGAGTAGACTAATGGCAGATTTATTTGTTAACGAATTATGAGTCACATGCATTTAACCGCGTCGCCAACGGCTGAAATTTTTACTCAACATGAATTTCGCTCTATTGAACTTGATGAGCATAGCCTTACACTGCATTCGGCACGAGCCGAGGTGAGGATTCCATTTAGTGAATGGTCAGGGAAGCTAAGCGTCAAGCGCGGCGTATTCTGGTCATCAATAACCGTTTTTGCTCATGAAAGTGACGCTCGCCAATTATGCTGGGTCGTCCAGGGGCTACCTTGGCTCAAAGCTCAAGACTTTGCTAAATATGCCGTTTCCTGTTATCAACACTGGCATGAAAATCAGTGTCAATTATTGAATGAGCAGCTACCAAAGTGGGAAGATGAGTTAAGACGGCTTAATGCGTTACCAAGGTTTTTACCTTATTCAAGTGTAGAACAATGGAAACAAGCCGTGAATACTCAGTTTCTTGATATGAATATGTCATTGAGTGAAGCTATTCGGAGAATGCCGAAAAGAGTTAACGCACTGTTACCGTGGCTTGATAATACCAGTGAGACATTACAGCATAGAAACCAGACTTGGCTAGAGAATGAGTGCGAAAATTGGCAAGTGTTGTTCGCGCAGTCAGAATCCTCGCCTCTTAATCATTCACAGCAGTTAGCGGTTCTGCACAATAATGACCACAATTTAGTCCTAGCTGGAGCCGGGTCTGGTAAAACGAGCGTAATTATGGCTCGCGTCAGCTACTTACTGCAAAGTCACCTTGCGCAACCAGAACAGATATTACTGGTGGCTTTTGGTCGTGATGCGGCGAATGAAATGAAGCAGCGACTCGTCGCCAAATTAGGACAAACGGCAGATAGTATCTCGGTTCTCACGTTTCATCAGCTAGGACTCAAGCTCCTTAAGCAATCCGAAAAAGTATCGGCTTCACTCACGCCATTGGCGACCGAAAAAGCGCAGAAGAATGCGTGGTGCGTTGATTGGTTGAAGAAACATTGGATGACACCGACTAATTACAAGCGGTGGCAAAAACACCTTTCACGCTGGCCCATCGCTTATCTAAAAGGTGATGAAGAGCTCGGCAGTCAATCAGAAAACCCTAAACTTATTGCTTGGTTGGAGCAGCAGCTTGATCAGCTGGTGTCATCGGGCTTAACTAAAAAAGCGATTCAGGAACAAATTGTCGACAACGAAGAATACTCACGCCTTAATAGTGAGCTGATGCTTTGTTGGCCATGTTATCAAGCATGGCAAAAGATGCTGAAGGAGAATGGTCAGATAGATTTCACATCAATGATTACGCAGGCAACGAAACTGGTAGAGAGCAAACAGTTCTCATCGGCTTGGAAATATATCATGGTGGACGAATATCAGGATATTTCGCCAGATCGTTTAGCATTAATTCAAGGCTTGTGTGAACAGTCGTTGGGTGAAGATGACCAAGCAACGTTATTTGCGGTGGGCGATGACTGGCAATCTATCTATCAATTTACCGGTGCTGATGTTGATCTAACAACAGGATTCTCTCGACGGTTTCCTAATGCTTCGGTTCATCAACTCGATACTACGTATCGTTTTAACAATATGCTCGGTAGCGTTGCAAATCGTTTTATACAAGAGAACCCTAATCAATTAGAAAAGTCGTTGAATAGCCATAGGGTGGTCAAACAAAAATCGGTCGTTATAGAAAGTGCGAGCCGTATAGAAAAAATATTGGATGACTTGAATAGCAAAGTTAAATCTAATGCATCAGTTCTGTTGTTAGGGCGAAATCACTACCACTGCCCAGAGTTGTTCGCGGATTGGCAAAAACAATTTGCAAAGCTGTCTCTCGAGTTTATGACGTGCCATAGCAGTAAAGGTAAAGAAGCGGATTACGTTATACTGGTTAATGTGGATGAAGGGCAGTTTCCTGCTAAGCGCAAGTACATTCATCTAAATAATGCTTTGACAGCAACAACAGATACCTTTCCCCATGCCGAAGAGCGAAGGCTATTTTATGTGGCTTTGACACGCGCAAAGAAGAAAGTATGGGTGACCTATCAGTCATCACCGTCTTCGTTCGTAAAAGAAATTGCTGAATACGACCAAGTTATAATGAAGAAATAAGATATTGTGAAGAAATAACAACTAGAGGATACCAAGTGTTAAATCTCGAACATTACCAAGCGATCATCTTTGATATGGATGGCACGTTACTTGATACCATGCCTACCCATTTGGAAGCATGGAAACAAACCGTTGAACACTTTGGATTACCGTTTGATAAGCAATGGGTTCATTCGATGGGCGGGATGCCTAGCGTGAAAATAGCGGCGGTATTGCTTAAAGAGGCAGAGAGCACTATCGAACCAAAAGAAGTGGCTAGCTTCAAATTAAAAACGTTCGCAGAGATGCCAATAAGAGCAGAGCCGATTGCACATACCCTGAACGTAATGAATACCTATTTAGGTGATAAGCCGATGGCAATAGGAACGGGAAGCATGCGAGAGTCGGCGCATCGACTACTCAAGCACGCTGAGTTATTTGAACACTTTGAGTGTGTTGTCTCATCCGATGATGTTGAACGCCACAAACCCAATCCCGATACGTTTTTACGTGCCGCTCAATTAATGCAAGCCGAAGCGAGGCATTGTATTGTATTTGAAGATACAATGCTGGGCTTACAAGCTGCTCATGCTGGTGGAATGGATTGTTATTTAGTCACACCAGACGGCTTTGAATTTTATCCTTTTAAAGGGTGATAATTAGAATTTAACCATTGACCAATACCACGCTAATGGTTGTTTTAATACATGATATAGACATAATAGGATTTACTTACACAACGTTACTTAAGTAAATAGGTGAGTATTGATAATATACCTGCATATCTATATATAATTTAGCAATTTCATTACGCCAAGGAAGGAACAGTATGAATACCGCAGGTATATATTCTAATAAAAATGATATAATACAAGATTTAATAACTAAATCTGATAGCGGTGCCGTATCTGCTGTTTATAATGGGCTGCATTTTAATAGTGTCTTTCAACCCATCTATGACCGTAGTCAGCGACTTTACGCCTTTGAAGGCTTAGTCCGGATTCATGACGAACACGCAAACATTATTGACCCTTCTTTGTTTTTTTCTAAAGTTGAATGTGATGTAACAAACAATATCGTGCACACACTGCTATGCGGAAAAATTCATCTGGCAAATTTTTTGCAATCTAAATTCAGCCATTTGAAGCTATTTATCAATGCATCACCTTCAGTCTTTAAATCGTTAGCAAACACACCAGAAGCAGTAGAACACTTTGTACAAAGAAATTATGAGCTTGGCAGTAAACCATCGCAGGTTGTGTTTGAAATTACAGAGTTTGTAGAATCAGATTTGAATGCCATAGTGAAAGGGAAAGAGTGCCTGACGCAATATGGAATTCAAACAGCATTGGATGATTTTGGGACATCTCATTCAACGCCTAAACGAGCAATGAAGATTAAAGCGCCATATCTAAAGCTTGATAAGAGTATTGTTAATGATAAAAGTCGAGTGATTGCTGCGGTAAAGTTGGCAAAAAAAATCAACGCTATTACTATTGCTGAAGGCATTGAGGACTTCTCAATAGCTAAGATGTGTATGAATTCCGGGGTTGATCTTTTTCAGGGGTATTATTTCTGCAGGCCGCTATCAATATTAGAATTAGAAAACCAGCTGCGTTGACACTTGCGACTTGGTTACGCGTTACTTTTGCCTGTTAATAATGGAAATTAAACTAGCGGTAATTGGTTAACATTACTATCTATCACGTGTGCGATGGTTCTAGAACGGCCTTTTTGAATTCGAAATTTTAACAAAAGTGACTTTGTCATACTCTCGATTGTTTGTTGTAGGCTTGTTTTTGCACTCAAAGAACCTTTCGTTTTTTCTTCTTGGACAGGGCGTTTTAGACTTGTCTGGCTGCTATTTTGTATCAAGCTTTGGTTATTAAGTTGAGAAAATGCATCACTTTCACTACTTATTAATGAGTTAGACACCTTGATCACGGAAGTTTTCTTAATGGCTGAGGTCAATTTAGAATGATCAAGACTAGAGACCTCCATTATGATATTAGAGATATTGCTACAACCTGACATAGCTAGTATTAGAAAAGAAGTGAATATACAAAATTTACTCAGCATACGACCTCTTGGCGGTAAGTAATTAAAAACAATAATCATATAGGTGTACTTTTGCATAGCCTAGTATCATATACAGCGCAAAAGAACTGTCGCTGGCTACATAATAAAAAAGTAAAGCGAGATGTCTAGATGTACAGTAGTTAATACAGTGCTCTTTTTGGTGGCATGTAAGCATATTCACAAGTGATAATTGTTAACAAACTATATTTTTTTGTAATATTTAGTCGTATTTTATCAGTTTAGAATGATTTAGAGCGATTTTCTCACTAACGAATTGCTTTATACAGTGTGCTGTTTTGTTTAATTTCTATTTGTAAGCGTAAGTAAGCAATGAGGTGTAATAAACTTCTTACTCCCTATTGCTAATAACTTTTCCGCTATTGTTGAGTGTCAAAGATAAATCAATATACTCCTTCGCGACGCGTACTATGAGGGAAGGAAATGAGCTGCAAGATTTTACTGGTAGAGGATGATACTGAGATAGCACAGCTGACAAAAATGTATCTAGAGGCTGAGGGTTATCACGTCACCGCGATCGACAACGGTTCAGACGCTTTACCCACAATCCAAAAAATGCAACCTGATTTAGTTATTCTGGATTTAATGCTACCGGAAAAATCTGGTATTGATATTTGCCGTGAAGCGCGTGAGTTTTATTCGGGCATGATCATAATTTTGACAGCAGCAGAGGATGAAATGAGTGAAGTTTCATTGCTTAAGCTTGGTGCCGATGATTATCTAATGAAACCAGTGAGAGGGCACATTCTAGTCGCCAGAATTGAGGCACTGAAGCGTCGCTGCCAACCAGAAGTCAAGGTAGATAAGCACACTTCGCTTCATGACGCATTTGGTATCGTCATCAACAGTGATCGCCAAACTGCATATTACCAACAAAAACCGCTTAATCTGACTAACTCTGAATTTGAAATACTTCAAGTGTTGGTTGAACACTCAGGTACCACTGTATCGAGAGATCATTGTTGCCGTCTTGCTCGTGGAATTGAATACTGCTCATCGAATCGCTCTATAGATATGAGGGTGTCGGGACTGCGTAAAAAGTTGATTCAAGCCGAGGTGTATTCAGTCACGATAAAGACGATAAGGAATCAAGGCTATCGACTAGTAGGGAGTCATACATGACGGTGTATACTCGCCCAAAGTCCATGTTCTCTTGCTTGTACCTAGAAAGTTTGGTTGGCCTTGTGATCACCTTTTTAGTTTTTCTGCATTTAACCGAGGACTACGTAAGAGGCTCAGATGCGGAAACGTTTGTTGATAGCGGGGTAAGACACGTAAAAAATTACCTAGATAGTCAATTTGAGCGAGATGGATTATATGGTCGTTTAAATAATGCCAAAGCGTTGACGTTTTATGATTACAAATTGCGAGTGGTGAGCGCGTACAATGTCAATCAAGACCGTTGTGAAGGTTGTCAATTCTTCACCATAACCCATGGTATAAGCGTTTTTATCGATAGTGATGATTTGTTTTACGCGGCGTTTCCTATCCCACACTCAGAACGCTATTTGTTGTTTAGAGAATTAGAAGACCCATTTTCGTCAACGACACCTTGGTACCACGATCGAGATAATCACTTTTTTGTTTTGTTGTTTATTACCATGGCGTTAGCGCTTGCTGCATTACTCTATTTACCCATTAGAAGAGTGAACAAACGGATCAACAAGCTGTTGAGAGCCCAAGCAGCGTTTGGGCAAGGAAATTTGTCAACACGCTCTGAAGCCTTTCATATTTCGCCTGTTAAAGAGTTTGCGGAAAGTTTTAATGAAATGGCGTCGGACATTGAGTCACGAGTCAAAGAGTCGATGATATTCGCTCAGGCTATCCCACATGAAATTAGGACACCATTAAGCCGAATACAAATGGCAAGCGACTTACTAAGGCGAGAAGATACGAAAGACAGAGAAAGGCTGTTCAATGATATTGATGACTATATACAAGATATCTCTTCGTTAACCACCGACATTTTACAACTATCACGTTTAGGAAATGGACGCTGCAGTACCGTTAACGCACGCCCTGAACGTTTTTGCTTGAGTGAGTTCTGTAGGGACAGAATTAAGATGGTTGTGGGAGACGGGGGCGTTCGCCTAGTTGAAGACAAGTCTGAGTTTAGCGAAGAGTATGTTGGGGTTCAGTGTTTCGCTAAGTTGGTCATCGATAATTTATTGAAAAATGCAGATCGTTACAGCTGTGGCGAAGTTGTGGTCTCTGTTCGTAGTTTTGACCCCTGCTGGACCATCGATATAGAAGACAATGGGCCTGGAATTCCCATAGAAAAGCGAGATGAAATTTTCTTAGCGTTTTCTCGTCTCGAAAAACATAGAAACCAAAATCAAGGCGGCTTTGGGTTAGGCTTGGCTATTGCTAATCAGGCGGCGAAAAACTTAGGTTGGTCAATATCCGTTGATGAAAGCCACTTAGGTGGCGCTAGATTTACGGTCGTTATTCCGAAACACCGCTTGGACATTGCGAAGATGTAAAGTGTCGCCGATGTGACGCAGCTAGTGATGATGGTCGGTAGATGGAGCACTTAGTAGGAATGGTTTTTATGTGGTGTTGATAATTCTACGTCAGAATTACCGTTTCTGTTTTATATGAAAGTAAAACGCAAAAGAGCCGCTAATTATTAGCGGCTCTTTTAGAATGTGGCGGAGAGATAGGGATTTGAACCCTAGAAGGGCTATTAACCCTTGCCGGTTTTCAAGACCGGTGCTTTCGACCACTCAGCCATCTCTCCGTTGTTGGCGCTAATACTATTAGTAACAGCTAACCCTGTAAAGAATAAATTTTCGTTGAGTGAACTGTTTGCTTAAATCCTGCCCATTTTGGTTTTAGAGTAACCAAAAGTAAGATTTTAAAGAGTGTTGATGAAAGTCGCTATCGTTATCAAAGTGATTTGATAACGTTTACAAATTAATAAAATATTGTTTTTTATGCGTAACTATATGATTATTTTAAATAAAACGCTGTTCAGAATACGTGTGTTAGCTCAAAAACATTTGCACGAAGTTGTGAACTGATTCAAAATATTACGGTTAGTTGAAACGACTGTAAGCTGAGGTCAATATGAAAGTGGTAAAATTGTTTAAACAAAGCGCTGATTCTATTAAGCATCAGTCTGAGCTTATGCAATGGATGTCGCCGGCAATTCGCGAGTATTGGTCTGAGTTTGTAGATAAAACCCACAACCGTAATTTTCTCGCTTGGGTTAGAGACTATCACAAGCCAGCAGTAAATGAACCCCATGTTACGGATTTGACGCCTGAGATTGTGTTAAAGCCAGAAGCACAACGCTTGTATCTAGAACTGCAAGATAAAGTGGGCACAGTCATTCATGAAGGGGATTGGTTGGCGGTTGGTCAAGACCGTATTAACCAGTTTGGTGCTGTTACTGAAGATAATCAGTGGATTCATACTGACCCTGAGCGCGCTACAACGGAATCGCCATTTAAAACGACTATCGCGCATGGTTTCCTGACTCTGTCTTTACTTCCTGCATTGACCGACAGTGTCGATCCTAATAAGCCAATGTTTCCAACAGCGAAGATGATGGTGAATATTGGTTTGAACCAAGTCCGATTCCCTTACCCAGTTAAGGCTGGAAGTAACCTTCGTGCGAAGAGCACCTTAGTTAAGGTTACGCCAATTAAAAAAGGGTTGGAGATAGAGCGAGAGATCCGAGTCGAGATAGAAGGTATCCGCCGACCAGCATGTATCGCAACATCAGTGATTCACTTGCACTTCTAATGTCCTAAAACGAATAGTTATCTACAACAAAGCCCAGTGATATCGCTGGGCTTTGTTGTATCTATCGCCGTTAACTGGGATTAAGGTTAACGGCAAAGGTGAAAAGAGTTAATTAAAGCGCTGATTCTACGTAACACACTTCATAGTTAAGCATTAGCTCGCGAAAAACCCTCATCCAACGTTTCTGATTATCTTGAAGTCTGTCTCCAGGCCCTTTCACTTCACACCAGAACCATTTATTCGCTTTGAAAGCAATAAGGTCTGGCATACCAGTTCGATAAGCTTTTAAATCTATTAGCATAGTGTCGAATAGAGCTGCAAGGGTATGGTTAGGTATGGTAGTGACCGCCAGCTCTATCCACTCGCGATCAACGAGATCCCAAGCGATGAAAGGATTTTGTAATCCGTATTTGTCCTCAATTAGTGAGATGAACTTCCAGATTCCAGATTGTCGAATCTCTGCTAATCGCGTGTCGATCATGCCTTGGCGCTTTGTTTTGAAGCTATCTCGATAAAGATCGAGGGGTTGACGTTGATAGGGATTGATAAAGGCGCCGTCGACCGGAGCAAAGATAATATCCCAAAAGGCCAGTCCAAATAGGGTATTAAGAAAGTGGTTTTCGAGATAAAAGGCCTGCCAACCCTCGTTAACCAATGAATCGCGAACCGCTAGTTCGACACGTTGAGTAGTAAGATCTAACGTTAGCTTTCGCTCTGGAATGCTGAATAGCACCGGCTTTGGTGGTGAGGTTCTAAGTTTTTTTGCGACGGTAGAGGCTAGACGAAACGCGACTTCTTGCTCAGGGACATTTTTCGGCTTTTCTATCATCGCCATGATAACGGATTGAGCCTGATGAAAATGTTCTTGTTTCATGTACATTCTGACGCAGCGTTCTCGTGCTGGTGGTAAGTCGGTTTGTTTTAATAAATGGATGGCTTGCTCAAAGTTGTTGAGACGCTCAAAATCTCGCCCGATAGCGTTAATTAGTTTTCCCGCGAGCCGACTAGAGTAGCTGCCTTTTGTAGTGGGGATGTGTAAGGAAAGTTGTGTCAGAGATGTCTCGCATGTTTTATCGATATTCTTATACTGCTCTGACAAAATGTGAAGCGCCATTGCCGTATCAACATCTTCTCTGCTATTAAACAGGCGAGTACTCGCTGAAATTTCATAGTGCTCAAAACGATGAATTCCGAGATCATTAAGTACAAATTGCGCGAACTCTTGATGCTGGTTGCCAAAAAATAGCAGACAGAACAACGCTAGCTTATCGTTATCCAGTAGTTGTACTGCTGTAAAAGGAAGATTGAGGGGCAGGCTGGCGTTAGTTGCTGCAAGCGTTTGCAGGAGTTCAGGTTTACGTAAATTTTTTGGTAGCTCAGGGAATAAATGTAAAATCTCCGCTTTAGTCAGCAATGCGGTTGCTAACGTTGTTATGTCAACGGCAACGGTATCGTTAATAAAACGCTGATTTACTAACTCAGCGATACAACTGTCAATCGAATCCAGTTCAGGGTAGTGAAGCTTGTCACTACGAAACCATTCTCCTTTCCGGGTCATTAGCCGTATGAGCAAACATTGAGCATCGTTAGTTAATTTACGAAAACGCGCCAGCCAAAGAGATTCCTCATGATTAAGAAGATCAGCATACAAATGTTCTACATGGCACAAAAGTTTGTGAAAATTAGCCAAATAGTATTTAGGAGCGAGAGTAATTTGAGATGATGCCGCCACGGGTGCCTTAACTGATATAGCTAGATGTGAGTTGACTTGCACACCATTATCTACGTGATTGAAAGATAGAATGCCAAGTTTAAAGCCATCGTAGCGCTAAACGTTGTGACTCTCAAGTTGGGCATGGTATTTAGGGCTGTCTAATTCATGTTATCAACGGCTTAACCTTTGGGTCGTTAGGTATGGCTTAGATGCGTTTTTAACGACTCTTTCATTGCGGTTAGTGTGACGCAAGGGCGATTAAATCAATGGTTAATATAAGCTTATGGTGACGTTGTAACAACACGTTCATCCATTGTTAGTCCGTAACTGGTTGATTGTTGGTCAGTTGGTGTGTACTTAAAACTTTACATGGCGTCATTAATTAAAAACAGGTGGTAAATTTGCCTTTTTTTAAAATTAATGATTGCACTATTTGCTGCAAGCAGATAAGTTACCAACAAAGAGCACGACATAAGTCACATAATGGAGTGTACATCGTGCTTGATAGTCGTAGATACAAAGAATAGGAAGAAGTAAGCAATGTTCCAAACTGATGATGTAAGAATTAATAAAGTAAAAGAACTCCTACCGCCAGTCGCGGTATTAGAGAAATTTCCAGCGACAGAAGTTGCTTCTTCGACAACCTTTAATGCACGCCAAGCGATTCATAATATTTTGTCCGGTGATGATGATCGACTCCTTGTTATCGTTGGCCCTTGTTCTATCCACGATACAGAAGCGGCAGTGGAGTACGGCAAGCGACTTAAAACGCTACGTGATGAGCTTGGCGATAAACTAGAAATCGTTATGCGTGTCTATTTTGAAAAACCACGTACGACGGTTGGTTGGAAGGGTTTGATTAACGACCCATATCTTAACGATACCTTTAAAATTAACGATGGCCTGCGAATGGCTCGTAAACTTTTGCTAGACTTGACGGATATGGGCATGCCAACGGCGAGTGAATTCCTTGATATGATCACACCTCAATATGTGGGTGATTTGATCAGCTGGGGAGCAATTGGTGCTCGTACCACAGAGTCGCAAGTTCACCGTGAATTGGCTTCTGGTATTTCTTGTCCAGTAGGTTTCAAAAATGGTACCGATGGCAACATTAAGATTGCTTCAGACGCAATTCGCTCTGCCAGTGCGTCTCACCATTTCTTGTCAGTGACTAAATATGGACACTCTGCGATCATCGAAACTGCGGGTAACAAAGATTGTCACTTGATTTTACGTGGCGGTAAAGAGCCAAACTACAGTGCTGAACACGTAGGAGCGATTAAAGAAGAGTTAACAGCTTCTGGTTTACCTCAGAAGGTGATGATCGATTTTAGTCACGCGAATAGTTCTAAACAGTTTTCTCGTCAGAAAGTTGTTTCTGAAGATGTTTCTGCGCAACTTGCTAATGGTGAAGACGCGATTTTTGGTGTGATGATTGAATCTCACCTAGAAGAAGGACGTCAAGATCTTGTTGATGGTGTTGCGGCTAAGTATGGTCAATCTATTACCGATGCGTGCATTGGTTGGGACGACACTGAAGCCGTACTTCGTCAGTTAGCAGACGCAGTCGTTGCGCGCCGTAACGCGTAGAAGTTTCTGTTATTTCGCTGATATCAGTATCAGTCATTAGTGTGTTACGTAATTAGTAGTTTAGACGCTAACTAGAACCATAATGCTAAAGCCTCCGATAGTATTGGAGGCTTTTTTATTTGATTTTAACCGTACGCCGTGCTTTAATTTTTCGAGATTGAAACATGATTAGGATAAATAATGAAAAAGCACACTCTTATTCCTGCGGCAGCATTGGCTTTTGTTTGCACATTTACAACAAGTTCAGCCATCGCCGCGCAAAGCAATGGAGTAGTCTCGTCAGAAGCGCTTTGTAAAGCAGGGTTGGCTTTGGCATTAGACAAGCAACCTCGTGGAATTAATGCAAGATCAGGGAAGCACTCTCAAGTATTACTGTCATTAAAGAATGGCAAGAATGATTGGGACTACCGCTGTAGTGTCAACCGAGGATCAAAAACACTGAAATTAGAAGCTCGAGACTTAAAACGTAATGATGCCTATCTGAAGCAAGCTATTCGATATGACGTGAACAATGGTGGTCGGTCCGTAGAAGTGAAGATGAAAAGGCGAAAAGGAGGGGTAAAGTCAGAACAATACCAAGCGGTACAACTGAAAAATAGTTAATGTTGGGACCAAATGACAGCGAGTGACATATACCGATACGTGACATTTACCGATAGCGAGCGGGGCATGATCTAAGCTCACTTGTTATCGGTAGATTGTGACCGTTCAAGAAAGGGACGTTGTAACTTCTTCTCTTGAACGGCAAACTAAGACAGACCACATGGCTTCAAAACTTGCCAGTGCAGCCCAATTATTTGCGTATGGCAGAGTTTGGAAAGGTTGGACTATCACTGATAGGTTCTGGATTATCGGCCAGCGACCTTGGATCAAATTTCAACGTTTGTGTTGGGTAGGCGATGTCAGCATCGTGCTTATGGATGATAGCCATAATCTGTAATAGTACATCTTGTTTTACTTCATGGTATCGAGCCCAGTTAACTGTTTTAGTAAAAGCATAAACAAAGAAATTGAGCGACGAGGCACCAAAAGAGTCGAAGTTAACCATTAACGTTTGCTTACTATCAATATCTCGATGGCTTTCTAGCATCGTTTTGATTTCTCCGACAATAAGGCTCACTTTATCGCCATCGTCATAGCGTAGTCCGATGGTCTCAAATATCCGGCGATTAAGCATACGAGAAGGGTTTTCAACAACAATGTTGCTAAATACAGAGTTCGGTACGTAGAGTGGTCTTTTGTCAAACGTACGGATAATGGTCATCCGCCAGCCAATTCTTTCGACCGTGCCTTCAATATTACGATCGGGAGAGCGAATCCAATCACCGACCTTAAACGGACGGTCGAAATAGATCATCATGCCACCAAAGAAGTTTGAGAGTAGGTCTTTAGCCGCAAGACCAACAATCAAACCACCCACACCACCAAATGTCAGTAGGCCAGAAAGGCTAAGGCCTAAAGACTGCATCACCGTCAAGATGCCAATGGTGATAAAGAACAGTCTAGCGACTTTAGCGATTGCTTGGACGGTGGTTTCGTCACGTTTCTTTTGGGCAAGAACGTGCGTTTCCACGTTTTGAATAAGACGGAGTGAAATCCAAATGAAGATGGCGATCACCAGCAGTAAATCGACTTGTCCAATCCACTGGCTATCAATATTAGAGTGTGCAGAAACAATTAAGCCAATAGAGATGGTCGCTGGCCATAGCCAAATTAAGGCACTAATCGGCGAGCGAACCGCTCGGATCAGGAGATCATCCCATTCTAAATGAGTGTGTTGTGCTAACGCTTCAATACGTCGATAGATCACTCGCCATGCAATCCAAGCGATAAAACTCGACACAGTGATTAATAGGACATTACTTAACCAATCATAACCAAACGATTGGATGTAGCTCTGAAGAATATCCATGGAACTGTTCATCTTGATAAGACACCTTTTGTGAATTTCGACCTTCGTTAGTTAGTGTAGAGCCTGTCGAAGGATTGTAATAGTCAGATAATACTGGATATTTGAGTGGTTTTGTATTCAGCCGCTGTATTTTATCAAGTTTGCAGTACTCAAGACGTTTCTGGATAGACCCTAGCATTTGTTGATGAGGTAATGGGAACTAGAACGAGGAGAATGCTAGAGTGTGTTGCTAAGTGTCGTGGTCAATAGAAAATGAGAACTGGCTGCATCTGTGCAGCCAGGTTTGAAGGGGTAATCTTATTGATTGAATAGAGGTAAGAACTCATCGTAGCCTAGTTGGGCGAGTTTTGACTTAGGAATAAATTTCATCGCGGCAGAATTCATGCAATAGCGCAACCCTGTCGGCTTAGGGCCATCTTTGAATACATGGCCAAGGTGTGAGTCACCAATACGGCTTCTTACTTCTGTACGTGGATAAATCAATTTGAAATCCGTTGTCGTGACGACATACTGATCACTAATTGGCTTGGTAAAGCTTGGCCATCCAGTTCCTGATTTATATTTGTCAGTCGACGAGAACAGAGGTTCTCCTGTCACGATATCAACGTAAATACCTTCTTGTTTGTTATCCCAATAAGGGTTATCAAATGGTCGCTCAGTACCGTCTTCTTGTGTCACGTAGAACTGCAGTGGTGTTAAGGTGTTTTTAATGGTTTCTTCTGACGGCTTCTCATAACGCTTGGCATTTGTACCGCCTTTTTGGTTATCGATGAGCATTCTTAATGTCATCGGCATTTCTTGGCGATTGTCGCCAAAGATTTCATCTAAATATTGATCTCTACCTGAGTTATAACGGTAGTATTTATATTTTAGGCTGCTCTTTTTGTAGTAATCCTGATGGTACTCTTCTGCGGGCCAAAATTGAGTATAAGCAATCAGCTCTGTCGCGAGTGGCTTTTTGAAAATACCTAAAGCTTCGATTTCTGACATAAAGCTTATAGCAATCTGCTTTTGTTCATCGTTGTGGTAAAAAATAGCGGGCCGATATTGAGGACCTCTGTCAACAAAGGATCCTTTGCTGTCTGTCGGGTCAATGTGTCGAAAAAATTGGTCTAGGACGTTTTCGTAACTGACGATGTCGCTATCGTATGTCACCTGAATAACTTCGATATGCCCGGACTTACCACTCGATACTTGTCTGTAGGTCGGGTTTTCAAGATCTCCTCCTGCGTAACCGGATACTACACTGATCACACCAGGCAGTTGTTCTAAGTCAGACTCCGTACACCAGAAACAACCGCCAGCTAGAGTTGCTACAGCAGTATTTTTAGCAGTCATTGTCTTTGTAGAATCAGCATTGCCGGGTTGGCTTGTCAGGAGGAACAGCAACGGAGTGGCTAATACCGCTGCGACTAATAATTTTGAAAGTGTTTTCATAAAGACCTCAATCGCTTAAACATCATATCGTTCAGTTAAGAAGACAGAGCTACGCAGTAAAAAATTTCAGCCGTTGTTAAATTAGTTTGCGGTTCTTAAGTGCTTATAGTGTTGCGTACGTAAAACCTAGACAAAAAGTACAATACTTTAAAGTCACGCCGCTTTGTTGTGGTTGTGTTTTTTCGAAATAAAGTGGGTTCGAGTAGTAATCCTAGAAGTAGGGATGGTAAAGTGGAACGATTGATGTTGGGGAGTAACGACTTAACAGGACTTCCCAATGATGGACGTAATAATATAGTAATATGAATCGCTTAGAGGCAGATATGCAAGCAAAAGTAAAATGGGTGGAAGGATTTAAGTTTTTAGCAGAGTCCCAATCTGGTCACGCCATGGTAATGGACGGCAGTGGTGGCAAAAGTGCACCTAGCCCTATGGAGATGGTTTTAATGGCAGCTGGTGGGTGCAGCTCTGTTGATGTTGTTGATGGTTTGAAAAGTGCTAGTCAGAACGTGACTGGTTGTGTTGCAAAGCTATCTAGTGTTCGACGTGACATAGCGCCAAAGATTTTTACTCAAATCAATATTCATTTTGAAGTCAGTGGCGAGCAACTTGATCCAGCTATTGTTGCTAAGGTTGCGAAAGACTCATTGGAGAAGTACTGCTCAGTATGCTTGATGCTAGGCGAGGGTGTTGAAATGACCCATAGTTGGGAAATCGTTTAGCGATCAGTAATACCGTTAATGATAGGGTGCCTCTAGTAAGTGGTGGTAAATCTTTAAGTGGCGGCAAGTGTGAATAGATGTTCTTATTGTGGACTTTAAAAATATGACCGCCACTACGCCTAGCGGTAAAGGTGTTCGAATAAATAGACTTGAAAAAGTACCTGTCAGCATGAGTGATAATTCATCTACTAGCGATACGGGGCGCACTATCTACGAGCAATTGGTCATTGTACTGGGTAAACGTTTGTACGATGATCAGTTAACCTTAGAGGGGATCTCGAGAGTAGACGCTTTGATAAAGTACGTCTTAGAAAACGACTGCTCTAAGACGATTATTGCCTTTTGTGGCGGTACAACTGGCAATCAAGTGGTTTCAGAATCGCAAGCTATGTACCAATATTTTTGTCAGCGATTACCGAAGTATGAAATGGTGAGGCTAGGCAAGGTCCTACTTGAAGACAAATCAACCAATACGATAGAAAATATTCAACACTTATCTCAAGTAGTGATTAATAGTGGGCTTATTCTACCCGGTTCTAGTATCCCGGTTAGATTGATCTCCAATGATTACCATCTTAGTCGGCTCATCGATATTCAAACTTACCTTGATGAGCAAGGATTACTGAAGTTATTAGTGACGCGGTGCCAAGTCCATGGACTGACGGTGCTGATTTCTTATGATATCAACCACCATGTTGCCGTCCCTTATCCTTACCAAACACCTCAAGGCCTTGCCTTTTTGGCGGTAGATGAGTTAACAACTTATCGAGTATATCTAGAAGGAGTGATGAACCACGCTTTTGAACGCCCACTCACAGATGTAAGAGAAATGCCGCTCAAAATAGCAAGGAAGGCGTTAAGTCATTTGAAACAGTACGGTAGACGTCATAATGACAAGCTTGTGTTGACGTCAATTGAAACCCTGAACTCCGCTATTAAGTCGACGCCTCCAGAGTGTTCGAGTCACATATTGCGAGATAATCTAGCGCAACTAGATACAGCTTTGACGATGCTAAATCGTTATCTCGACCCAGAAAATGACGTTAAGCGATAGTGCGGCTTTAACCTCGATATTTGTAATGAATAATTAGATTAAATACTCTCTTTTTTAGCTCAAAAATGGAGAGGAAATACATCTAACTTCATATAAATGCGAAAATAATTGCCAATTGAGTAGAAGCTCACCGATCCTGTTCTAAACTCACTATTAATTAAACTTTCGTTTAGCAAGTGGAATAGTGATGGTAAACTTTTGGAATAGTCTCTCGGTAAAGCGAAAAATATTCACTCTGGTAATACTGCCAGTATTACTCATCCTTTATCTCGCATCTAGGCAAGTGACGACACTAAACACTCAATTAGCCAACTTGGAAAAAGTAGAGTGTTTGGTCGTTTTTTCACAAGTCTTATCCGATCTTCAAACTAAAGCTCACTTAGCGCGATTAACCAGTGACCCTGTCGAGACGACGTCACAATATGATCGACTAATTACGCTTTCTGAATCACTATTTTCTGGCGAAGATCTACACCACCTTCAAGGGCTTATCGCTGATTATCAGGAAAGTATCACGTCTATGGTTGACGCTGCAGATGCTGAAGAGAAAAGTGAAATTGTTGAGTGGCAAGTAGATACTTATAAGCAAATCCTACTATTGCTTGAGAAGTCACCGCATAGTGGAGCGATAGCGGCGGTTGATGGACACATGACCGCTTTATCTCAGCTTGAATGGTTAATGTTCTGGGCAGAAGAGGAAAACTGGCAAATACAACAATTGATTGGTGCTCAAACTGATCAAGATCGTATTGAGACGATTAAAGATGAAATTCGCAGCCTTACTCAAAGCCAGCAACTATTTGTTGAACGATTTGTGGCAATTAATGCCGATACACAGCAGGTTGCGCTTCTTCTAGAGACCTTTTCCAATATTACTTTCCAACAAAGTAGTCAGTTTCGCGGTACGCTACTTAGTGCAGAAACACCAAATACCTTGCCTGTAGCGGACGTGAATATTGGGCTAAGTGCGCTAGCATTGCGTCTAAACTTACTACAATCCGTTGCCGATTCCATCGAAATGCAGCTTCGCAATGAAATTGGCTCGCTTGTTAAGACATTCGAGCAAACTCGTACCGTTTTCTTTGCTGGTATAGGAGTCCTTACTGCGTTAGTTATTTTTACCGGGGTGAACCTTGCTCATCGAGTTATTAAGAACCTAAATTTGGTATTGAAGTACTTAGAGGGAGATGAGAAAGAACAGCAGAGCTCATTAAGTGAACGGGTGCGTGGTAATGATGAATTGAGCCGTTTTGCTCAAGAAGTTGAACGCCTTACTCTAGAGAGGCACGAAAGCCAGAAAAGGCTTTTTGAGGCCAAAGAAGACGCAGAGCAGGCCAAAGAAGATGCGATTCAAGCCAGCAAAGCAAAAAGTAGCTTTTTAGCCAATATGTCACACGAAATTCGTACGCCCCTAAACGGAGTAATTGGCATATCTGAGGTGTTATCAGATACCGACTTAACCGCGACGCAAAAAGATTATGTCGATACGATAGAAACTTCGTCTCATTTACTACTTAGCCTGATTAACGACATTTTGGACTTCTCCAAAATTGAATCAGGAATGTTACAGATCAACCCACACTCAACATCGATACGCGAGACCATTTATGACATCGCATCTATTGTTGCTCCTAAGGTAAAAGAGAAAGGAATTCGACTGAACGTTGATATTGATTCAACCGTTCCGTTTAGAGTATTAGCAGACGATCATAGAATACGTCAGATCCTAATGAACTTTATGTCTAATGCGGTGAAATTTACTAGTGAAGGTATTGTTAGCATTGGCGTGCATCATCAAGGTGAGCAAGACAACATCGCGAGCTTAGTCTTTGAGGTCAAAGATTCAGGGATAGGCATTGAGGAGTCACGACAGGCGAATATTTTTGAAGCTTTTGCTCAAGAGGATGATTCGACCACAAGACAATTTGGAGGGACTGGGCTCGGTTTGGCCATTAGTACTCAGCTTATTGAGCTAATGGGTGGGCACATTGAGTTAGACTCGGAAAAAGGGAAAGGCAGTCGGTTTTATTTCACGCTGAACTTGCCCATTGATGAACGTGCCTACCAGCATAGCCATGAACTCAAGTTTGATGAGTTGGTGATGGTTTGTGAAGATAACGAGTACGAGGAGCGAATCAGACGAGACCTTACGTTTTACAATTTAGATACCGCCAGAGTTGTACCAAATATTGCAAGTGTTCAGCCGCTCACACCGGATAAACGAACGATTGTTATCTATGTAGAAGGTGGCTCTGTTTCTTCCATACAGGATGAGGGAAGCTTTGCGGAGTTGAACTCACACCAGTCGGCGATTTGTTTGATTAGGCAGTTTGAGGGCATCAACCGAGATTTCGGGCGAAATATCAGTGCACTCATCACTTATCCATTGCTCGGAAGCCGCTTACTAAAATCGATAGACGCGTGTTGCAGAGCTATCGAACAAGGGGGGCCTACACTTAAGCAGACTATTATACCGACGGTAAACGTCTCTATATTGCTCGTGGAGGATAACCTTGTTAATCAAAAAGTAGCGTCGCTACACCTTAAAAAACTCGGTTATGACTTTGATATAGCGAATAACGGCTTAGAAGCGGTTGAGCACTACAAGTCAGGTAAAAATTATAGCGTGGTATTGATGGACTGTATGATGCCAGTGATGGATGGTTTTGCAGCAGCGAAGGTCATTAGGGATTATGAATCGGCAATAAACGCACCGCGCACACCTATTATCGCACTAACGGCAAGTGTCGTGGATGACGATATTCAAAAGTGTTTTGATGCAGGGATGGATGATTACGTACCAAAACCATTCAAGGCGGAGATCCTTAAACAAAAACTGACCAGTGGTGTGGAAGTCAAAGCCGAAAACATTGCTAATCAAGCGTCTCAACAGCAGTCGACGAAGGTAAATAATAACGGTAGTGATGCATCGCAAAGTAGCCATACAAATAGTACGTTTGATTCCCCTCTGCTAAGTAAGGAGTCGGCAATACGAGTGCTGTTAGTAGAAGACAATATGGTCAACCAAAAGGTTGCATCGTTACACCTTAAAAAGGCCGGGTATGACTACGTCATTGCTAATGACGGTCAGCAAGCACTAGATACTTTCCAAAGTGACCCTAATTTTGACGTAATTTTAATGGATTGCATGATGCCGATTAAAGATGGCTTTACTGCAACCAAGGAAATTCGAAGCTACGAAAAGCAGCAAGGGATGACCCCAACACCTATTATCGCGTTGACGGCTAGTGTTGTAGATGATGATATTCAAAAATGTTTCGATGCAGGTATGGATGCGTACGTTCCAAAACCTGTACGCCGTGAAAAGCTTTTCCATGAGATGCAAAACTTGATTTAGAAAGTCTTTGTCCAATATACCGATACTTAATTGCCTCTCTTATGGGGCTTTTACTTATTAAGTTTCGTAAAAGGCAAGTTTGGCACAATCAACACCTTATAAACGCGGTTTTCTATGAGTTGGAAGGTTGTTGTATGCGTAGAAAGCGTAGGAGCGATCCCAAGGCTAATGACTTGTAAATACAAGGCTTCTAAACTATCGCCCAGCAATGATTGCGCAACGCACGCTTCCGTTGACATAAACCGTATAGCAGACAGAAAAACCATCGTTGCGATGAAGAAAACCGTGTAAGCCACGGGTTCATATCGTGTGCAGCATAATAGTAGTGTGATCGAGCGAAGACTCGCGCTAACAAAGGTATATACAAATTTAGGGTTAAATTAGAATGTTTTTTTGGATAGTACTGATAGTGTTTTGTTGTGTTTGGATTCCACCGACACTGAGAAACAAAGAGCGTTATAAGCTAAATAAAGTGAACCGTGCAGAGGCTCCTGGGCAGTTTGTTGAACTGACTCACGGTGCCGTTCATTATGAGTTAACGGGAAACCCTGATGGACCATTAGTCGTGTTGGTTCATGGGTTTTCTGCTCCATCGTATATGTGGGACAAAAATGTGCCAGCCTTGGTTGCGTCTGGTTATCGAGTCCTACGGTTTGACCTCTATGGCAGAGGATATTCAGCAAGACCGTCGATAAAATATGATACGCCGTTATTTGTAGAACAAATTCAATCACTGACTTCGAAAGTGGTGGGTGATCAAAAGTTTCATATCGTTGGGCTTTCAATGGGGGGAGCGATAACCTCCGCATTCATTAGCCAATTCCCAAGTAAAATACTCAGTGTTATATATTTAGCCCCTTTTAATAAACCCATTGATATCGGTCCTATAGCGAGACCTATAATTGGGCAGTGGCTGGGCTATACGTTCTTTATTCCATCACTTGCTAAAAACCAGCTCAATGATTTGGTTCAACCAGAATTACAACCTGATTGGGTAAGTCGGTTTGAACGTCAAATGCAATTTAAGGGATTTCGAAGAGCGATTATTAGCTCTAGTCGCTATGTTATAAACCAAGATCCGACCCTGAACTATAAGGAAGTAGGAACGTTAGGTATTGAGAAACTACTGTTGTGGGGAACTAAAGACATCGTGATTAGTATTGAGGATGCTCCGCGAGTACAGCAGTTATTAGGGGCGAATACTAATTTAGTGATTTTAGAAGGGGCAGGGCATGTTCTTCAATATGAAAATTGTACTGAAATAAATGAGGCGATGATTGAGCATCTTAACCGCGTTTCTGTTAAAGCGGTCTAAGCGAAGAAATGTTTAAGCCATCCTAATGCTGGTGGTAATTGTACAGTGTGGTAATAGCGCGTTGTGATGATAGTGCGTTGTGATAGTAGAGTTAACGGCTTGTGATGGATACTGACTACATTGTAAAGCAAACATTTTAACTCATTCATTTTGGTCGTAATATTCTGATTTTTCATTGGTCTTCGATATTTAAAATTGATTAATCGCAATGCTGTTCGAGTTTTGTATTGAGTATGGGCTCTCAATGCATATAATAAACCAAAAGACATAGGGCAGAAGCTTCTCGTTGGAGCTTCTGCTTTTTTATTGAGAATAAAAAATGAAAAAAAATTCAGTCGGTTTGATTGGTCTGATTGCATTAGTGTTCGGCTCGATGATTGGAAGTGGCATCTTTAGCATCCCTCAAAACATGGCCGAACGCGCATCTCTCGGCGCGGTTATCGTCGCATGGGGCATAACAGGCGCAGGAATGCTATTGCTTGTACATACGTTCAAGTTATTGTCAGAACATAAACCAGACTTGAATTCTGGCATCTTCTCTTACGCTAAAGCAGGCTTTGGTGAGTACGTTGGCTTCCATTCTGCATGGGGCTACTGGATCATGAGCTGTATGGGGAACGTCGCACTTTCAGTAATGATCAACGACTCGCTCGGTTTGTTCTTCCCGGTATTACTGGAACATGGCGTAGAAACCGTCATACTCTGTTCAGGCTTATTGTGGACAATGAATTTTATCGCCTTACGTGGCGTCCAAGCATCATCATTCATTAATATTATTTCCACGGTGGGCAAACTACTTGGCCTCACCTTAATTATTTGTATTCTACTCGCCACTTTTGAACCGCAACGCATGGTTGTAGATATCTGGGGGGAGCAGAACAATCTGGGTACGGTTTTCTCTCAAGTACAAAGTACTATGATGGTTACTCTGTGGTGTTTTGTCGGGATTGAAGGCGCGGTCGTGCTGTCTGGTAAGGCTAGGAAAAAATCCGACGTTGGTAAAGCCACACTCATCGGATTTTTAGTGGCGATTACCATGTATACGTTAATTTCGGTTTTGGCCTACGGCATTCTTCCTCAAGAAGAACTCGCACAATTATCTAACCCTTCGGCAGCTTCATTACTTGCTCACGCCGTTGGGCCGTGGGGACGCTTACTGGTAAACATTTGCGTATTAGTGTCAGTGTTTGGTGCGTTAGTCGCATGGACAATGTTAGTCGCGGAAGTGCCATTTGAAGCTGGACGAGTCGGCGAGTTTCCAAGTTTTCTTGCCAAAACAAATGAAAATGGTGCGCCATCCAGTTCATTAAACATGTCGACCAGTTTTATGCAGGTATTGGTACTAATGGTGGTACTGTTTGAAAACGTGTATTTGGCGGCGATTAATATCGCGTCGGTGATGGTGCTACCTTGTTACTTATTGAGTAGCTTATACTTATTCAAAATCGCGATGTCTAGCAGTGAGTCGACGGCACTTAAATCAAAACGCTATGCTTTGATCGCTGCATTATCCGCAGGCTATTGTATTTGGTTGATTACTGCGGCTGGCGTAGAGTTTTTGTTAATGGCGACCATTTTGTACGCGATTGGTATACCGTTTTTTCGTTACACTCATTCAGAGCGAATCAAACTAGGTGAGTGCGTTTACACAAGCAAAGACAAAGTATTAGAAGCACTATTGGTCGTGATGGCGGTCTTGTCAATCTATCTTATGGCGACCGGCTATCTCCATGCCTAATATGGCAAAGTAAACTGAATAACAGGGAGATGGAAAATAAGGCGCCCTATGGCGCCTTATTAATAATGAGTGGCTAATTCCTATGTGCGCTCTGCAAGGTAGGCATCGTAATCAGGGATTTCGATATCGACTTCTTTGCCAAGTAGATCTGACTCAAACAAGAAGTTTGCCGTTGCGCGATTTGTAGCGACAGGGATGTTCCAAACGCTAGCAATTCTAAGTAAGGCTTTCACATCTGGGTCATGCGGAACCGCATTGAGTGGATCCCAAAAGAAAATAAGCATATCGAGCTTACCTTCCGATATAAGCGCGCCAATTTGTTGGTCGCCGCCCATTGGACCACTGATCATGCTTTTAATTGCTAGCCCAGTGTCTTTACTTAACATGTTACCCGTCGTGCCGGTAGCATAGAGGAAGTGACCTTGTAACTTTTCTTTGTTCTCAAGTACCCAACGAAGTAGCTCTGGCTTGTAATGGTCATGAGCCACAAGTGCGATGTGCTTATGTGCAGGCATGGTACGTATTTTTTTTTGCATTAATTTATCCTGAGTTATTGAAATTCTATCAATGGAAAAGTCGTCGTCATCGCGTTAAATCGTGACACTAAGCTTAAAAGTTTAGGTTACGTGTGGACAAAGCACTCAGTCAGAATTTCAAGTCTATATAATCTTACTAGATGGTAATCGCCCTTACGTTATCAATCAATTATGTTTAATAACAAGTGTGACAATTACTGGGAATGAACATTAAAAATGGGTCGAAATCCGGAGGGTGACAGCGAATCTTCGATAGTGTCGACATTCAGGTTATCTGGTGTAAGCGTGTCAATGCTTGGAGCGAGATCGTGCCCGTAAGGCTCGTCTCGTAAATAAGAGACGGCTTGCTGTACAGATAATCGCCCTTGTTCAACCATTTTGTCTGTGGGCGAGAACTTAACTTTGTCGCGTAGTAGCCCGCGATAGACCCCGTGACTAAGATAGATAGAGAGTAAATCTATGCGTTGAGTGAGATTGGCCGCTCTAACTTCACTGATCGCCGCTTCGATAGCAACAGCACTGCCTACAATATAACGCAGGTTCTTGCGTGTATCGATCACTTGTTGAATAAGGTTACGCTGTAACTCTTTATCGTTGTCAGCCCAAAGCGTGTCAGTGACCTTTATATCAGAGTGTTTAATGGCCTCAAGAAAACCTAAAATTACCGGCTTGGTTCCGCCACTAGACTGCGGCCCAGGTAACAGTGCTAATTCAACAATTCCGCTGTCTTTGGGGTGTTTGTCTGCAAGAAACTTCCCCGTTTTGTAACCCATCCAATACCAATCGACGCCGACAACCCCCTTAATATGAGTTTTTTGATTAGCGTCAACAATGAGGTGGTTGACCGTGGCAAAAACAGGTGTATCACCAATATAAACCCCCAGGTCGTGTTGAAACGCTGTTGGCGAGACGGTACCAAGGATAATAGCGTTAGCGCCCCAACGGTTGCATGCCTCCATTTGCTGACGTTGTTTCTCTATATTCGGATAACCACCAGATTCAAAAACTTTTAGTTCAACATCTAACGACTGCGCTTCCGTGACCATGCCATAATTAACAGATAGCCAGTATGAATCTTTCAAATGGGGGTAAATTGCACATATTTTTTCATCGGCATGAGCAATTGTCATGCTGAACATGAGTGCAATTACGCTAACAATTGGAAAATATTTCATTTTTTTTGACATGGACTCATCGTTTGGTGGCAACTGAAGATCGAACCATGCAAAATATAGCGTACTATCAGAGTGTAAAGAAGTGGATTCTCACGGAGTCATGCATGTTACTCGCCAAAGCTAGTATCGGACGTAAACTATTTTTCTCATTCGCGGTCATGGCACTTTTAGTGTTGTTCTCGACGGCAATTGGTGTGTCTGGGTTTTCATTGGTCGCAAAAACGGAAAGAAAAGTCGTTGAGGCTGCAATGCCATCAATGCTCGAGGCCCGTGAAGTCTCTGAATTGAGTACCAGTATTATCGCGTCGGTACAAACTTTGTCCAATGCCAAAACGAAGTTGCAACATCAGCAGGCAGGTAAAAAACTGTTTGGTCAACTAGAGTCGCTACTTAGTCATATAAAAACATTAGGGTCTGATTCTTTTGATGCAGAACTACTTGGTCAATTGGAGCAAGATGTACAGGCTATCCTTGATTCACTTATCGAGCTCGGAATGTCGGTTGAACGTCGCATTGAGTTGGATGAATCGATAGTAGCGAAAGTCGGGAACTTGCGCGTGTTAGCACAAGAGTTAGAGGAGCTAACCCGCACTCAGGTACTTAATACGAGTACCATTGCCGTGGCTAATGTCACTCATATCTACGGACTACTCGAAAAAAATGAGCAAAATGATGCGTTGAACGCATTAGACAGTTTAGTGGAGATTGATCTTGATTTGTCGGAGCGATTACACGAACTGCATTTACTCGCGTTCAAAACACTCAACCAAATCGAAGAGTCACGCACGGTAACCGTGTTAGAGCGGATCGAAGAGTTGCAATCGTCTTACCAACACAACATCACTATTATGAAAAGGCGAGTGCAAGGGGTTGAAGATCCCGCAAGATCAAAGCAAATGACACAACTTCTTGAACAGCTTGAGCAGGGAGGAGATGTTTTCGCGTTAATGAAGCAAACCAATTTTGAAGGCAGGCATTCGCTGGCTTTGAACCAAGAGACACTTGATCAACTGACTTCCTTAAACAAAACGGTTGCCCAGTTGGTGGATCAGTCTAACGCCGCGACGTCACAGGCGGTTGCTCAACTCTCTTCAACATTGAATTATGCACAATGGACGCTGACACTTCTTTCTATTTTGAGTTTTATGATTGTTGTTGTGATTGTTTGGAGAGTGGTTTATTTATCGGTTGTTAAACGGCTTGCTGAGTACTCCTCTGCGTTACTTTCTATTGCAAAAGGGCAGCTTAAAGTTGATTTAGCAGTAAAAGGTAATGACGAGCTCGCTCACATGGGGCAGGCCATTATTACTGCAAGGGATACGGCGCAATCGTTAAAGACAGTCGCAGAGTCTGAAGCGAGTGCTCGCAAGGCGCTTCAAGAGCATAAAGCACACTTAGAACAGACGATTGCCGACAGAACTATTGAGTTGCAAAATACTAATGCAAGTCTAAACCGAGAAGTTAAAAATCACGCCCAAGCTAGAAATGATGCAGAGCAAGCAAGCCGAGCAAAAACTGCGTTTCTTGCCACAATGAGCCATGAAATTCGCACCCCTATGAACGGGGTGTTAGGAACGGCTGCATTAATGGAAGAAACGCCATTGGATGAGAAGCAGCAGCATTATCTAGGAGTGATAAACCGCAGTGGACAAAATCTGTTAGCGATTTTGAACGATGTATTGGATTATTCGAAAATTGAGGCGGGACATTTAGATATTCGTAATAACCCGTTCGATCTTACTCGCATGGTGCGTGATTGTTATCAGTTGATGCATGGTAAGGCGTTGGAAAAGCAGTTGGAATTTAAGTTTAGTATCGATGTTGACGTTCAAAGCGTTTATTGCGGCGACGTAACACGCTTGAGCCAAGTGCTCAACAATCTAGTTGGGAATGCCATCAAGTTTACTGACGAAGGAGAAGTGTCTATCCATGTATCCCGTGATCCCGATGATGAGACCTGTTTAGTCTTTGAGGTCTCTGATACAGGGATGGGTATTAGCCCCAACGATCAGCTTGCGCTGTTTGATGCCTTTACCCAGGCCAGTCACGGCAAAAGTGCATCGGGCGGTACTGGTTTAGGCTTGGCAATTAGCCAAAAACTGGTGAATGCGATGCATGGCCAAATCTATGTCGACTCTTACCTAGGTGAAGGCAGTCGTTTTTGGTTTATTGTACCGCTAGAAACCAGTGAATTTGACAAGCAAGATGTCTATGAGCCAATTGGTCGGGCTGATGCTGTAAGCGCAAAAGTACTACTGGTCGAAGATAATCCAGTTAATCTCATGGTTGCGGAAGGTTTCTTGGTGAATATGGGACATCACGTTCGCTGTGCCGAGAATGGTGCCGATGCTGAGGTACTTTTCACTGAAAATGATTTCGACATCGCGTTGCTGGACATTAATCTACCCGACACGGATGGCGTTACCTTGATGAAAAACCTGAAATCACAGAGTACGAACGGTGATGAACAAATCCCAATGATTGCCGTTTCTGCGCATGTCTTTACTGAAGAAGTTGAAGGGTATCTCAGAGCAGGTTTTGATGGGTATCTTCCTAAACCGATTGATAGAGAAGCGTTAAAGTCTCTTATTCAGTCTAAGATACGTGGACGAGAACTGAGAGCGGCACCCATACCATTAATTGAGGTCGATATGGAGGCGAATATGGGGCTGAAGAATACAACAATGGTTGATGAGCAAGTATTAGAGCAAGATGTCAAAGTCTTAGGCGTGACGCGAATGACCAAAATCGTCGATGCATTTACCTCATCCAGCCAGGTTACATTGGAAGAGCTTGAGCGTGCTGCTCAGCAAGGAGAGGCTAAACGTGTTAAAGATTTAGCGCATAAACTAAAAGGATCAGCAGGAGCGCTTGGTTTAACAACCTTGTTTGAACATTGTTTAACCATTGAAAAGTCGCAAGACCCAATTGGTGATTATATTCGCTTAGTTGACCATATTGTTAGCGTTAAAGCTCAGTCAGTAGCGGTTCTAAATAACATATTGGTTAGATTAACTCGCTAACCCAAAGGTTCGTAACCACCAAAAAGTAAGGGCTCATTAAGAGCCCTTACTTTAATCATTATTTGGATTTATCTTGAAATTTAACGCCTGAAGGGTCGAAAGATTGTGTGTCTTCTGGCTCTTGGTTAGAAAGCTCTCGAAGATGATCCAGTTGATGCTCAAGCATGTTAACTGCATCATAATCACCATCGGAACACGCCACGTAAATCTGTTGTTCGATCGCCTCAATGCTATCTTTAATGCTCATCATACACCTCCAAAGTGTTCAATAGAGCACCTATGCGGTCAATCAATAATGTCGTCAACGGACTAAGCGTAATCTGACAAAGTGTCCATTAACTATGCCGTCAACTAATTATGTCATTAACCTATTATTTCAATTCAAGTCGATTTACTTGTGGTTAAATCGGCTTACCTGTTCTCAAATCGATTATAGTCCAAGAGTCCAAATTCGACAGGTTGTGTACGTTGGTAAAACTCATGCACTTGGTCGCTAAAGCGCCAAAACTCGGGAGAGCTTCGTCTAACCGCATAATTGTCGAGTAGTTTTATGTAGTCATCTTCATCGTCAATTGATCTGAGTTGAGTAACAAATTTTTCCACTTGGTTCTCTTTGATTGAAAAATAGGCGGCTGGGTAGCTACCGATAACCCCGCGAACAAGAGTAAAGCTATCGTTGGCGTAATCACGGTTATTCTCTTCTGAAAACAGGCTGGAAATATTCACGTGCGCATTGTTGTGAAGAAGGGTGAATAATTGATTATCGCCTTTATTTGTCTCAATCATAAGCATAGTGATCTGCGGTACAGACTTGAGACCTTCACCCTTAATATCATCGACAGTTCTCAATAACGCTTCGTTTTTACTGGATAAACCTGTATTCACAATTTGGTATCGGTCGTTAAGTATCGGAGCCAATTCTGCTTTAATCTTGCTAAACAACTCTGCCTTGTAATCCTGAGTGAGGTATAGCACTTGGGTCGGCTGACTGAACGGGGCGACATTACGTTGTAAAAAGGTACTAAATTGTGGACTTTGATCTTGGTACCAACTGCTGAATTCTTTGTGTCGCATAGTATTTGGTAATAGCGCTAAAAAGTTACTTTCTCCTTCCATACGCAAAAAGTCCATGAACATACGTGTGATAAGTTGGTGGCCAAAGTTCCCGTAGACATCAAACCCTGCAACTAACAAGTAGTGAATACGCTCCAAAAGGGCATAATCAAGAACCCACGCTGTTTTAGGTGGATGACCAACTAAGCCTTGCACCACTGACGCACTATCAAAATGGCGGAACACGGTGAGTGCTGCATTAGGATTGTTGCCGTTACCTTTCCAAAGTAAGTCCGTGGTTAAGTATTTACCGCCTGTAAACCACTGATTCATGAAGGTTGACTTACCTTCTAGATAGCGCGCTTGTTGGTTGGAATATTTAACCCAGTTCGTAATAGGTACGGTATTGCTTTCTTTTTCACTTGGCAGTTTTAAGTTGTCGGCCTGTTCTTTGTAAAAATCGACAACTTCTGGAATGTCCGAAGTATCGGGATCGATGAAGAAGACCCAAAAACGGTCATTGATGACATTAAGTGCGAGCTGACCACGACAAACCGGACCTTTTATATAAGCCATTATGGTGTTTTGCGCATTATCCAACATGAAATTAAAGCGAGCTTTAACAGGCAATGCTTCAAATGCCGTCATTGGGTTCGCTGCGACGGAGATATCGTAACTTGGCAAGGTTTTGACGGTGTAGTTAGGCTCAATAAACCACTCATACCACAAATCAAGCTTGGCATCGTTTAATTTGAACGGCATATGTGTCTTATCAACAATGGTTCCTTGGTTCGGTATCAACCGATAATAGACTCGCACCTGATCAGGGTTATCATAAGGTCTACGCGTCACAATGCGTTTTACCGCTGTGCCAGGTGGAGTACTAGAGCGAACGATTTTAAAAAAGCGTGGCTTACCTTCTATTTCAGAAAAATAAAGGTTCGCCAAAAATAGGTGCTCATATATATAGCGGGCAGTGAGTTGGTTTTTAAGTGATGAGGTATTAAGAAGCTCTTCATACTTATCAACCATAGTTTGTTCGTCTTTGGACAATGGAAGTGGGGCATTCATCATAGCGCCGTTACCGAGCCATGCCACTAATGTTGAATATTCATCATTGTCGATATTTGGCATCCCAAAAGGCATTCCCCATAAAGGGTTTTCTTGCTCATAGGCATCGTATTCTTCAATGGTTGGACAGACTTGTTGGCGATTAACCGAAAAATCAAAGCCTTCGAGTTGGGCGGTCTCCGGTAATGGATGACGCGCTTTCTGCGTGATCATACGTGAGACGAGACCAGCATCTAAATTGGCAGATAGTGTTTGATCACGTTCATTGAGAACGGGAAAGAACCCCAAATCACGCCATTCTTGAGTGCTCTGTGCATCTTCAAACAGGCGGGTAGGTTGTGTGGCTGTTAGTCGTTCCCCTTGATAAACAAGTGCTTTACTAGCACCTCTATCGATTCCTTCAACCGAAGACATTTTTAGTTGGCAAGGTGCATCGTAGCACGCATGACAAACCACACATCGGTTATCAATAATGGGCTTAACTTCATTAATAAAGAAGTCAGCGTGGGTCGATTCAACCGAAACGGTTCTTTCTCTTACCTCAGGCTTACCAAACAATTCATCATAATTGAGTCCAGCGTAGGTCGCACAACCAGCAAAAACGACGATACATAAATAGACGATAAGTTGTTTCATTTTCATAATATGCTCTCAATGCAGCGTGTCAAAACGCGTATATCTCCTTGTTAATATAGTACTAATTTTTGTTTATATTCGATTAAAGATCTAGTGATTTGTTATTTGGGACAAAAAAAAGCCTGACATCATGTCAGGCTTTATGTGAGACTAGTTGCAATCTTTATCGCTTGATGTGTTAAGCGGTTTTAAGTTCTGCTGCTTTTTCTTCAGTAATAGGTTTGGTGAAGAAAGACAGAAGAATACATACACCCATCATTGCTGCTGAGATGGTGTAAGCCAGGTTATAACCGCCGCCGTGGGTCATCGAGTAACCAACCACAGCTACACCGATTGCACCGCCAATACCCCAAGAGGTATAAAGTACGCCATAGTTGGTGCCGTAGTTTTTCAGACCGTAGAATTCAGCGGTCAGAGACGGGAATACTGCCAGTAATGTACCGTAACCGAGTGCAGCAAGTGCAGTACCGATGATCAATGTGAATTCACTATCAAAGGTTGCGAACAAAATCATGTTGATACCTTGCAAAATAAACGCAAGCATCAGTGTGCGAATACCGCCAATTTTATCAGACAAAATACCAGCACCAATACGACCACCAGAGTTAAAGATCGCTAGGATAGACGCGAGGTATACTGCATTTGGTAGGTTGGCTTGAACACTAGCAATGTTAGTAATGTTGCCGATAATCATTAGGCCAGTCGCAGAAGCCAAAGCGTACATTACCCAAAGAGCGTAAAACTGTGGCGTCTTAAGCATTGCTTTCCATGAAATATCGACAGCTTGTTTTACTTTTACAGGGGCTTGTCCAGCTTTAACTTTAGGTTCTGCTGGTTGGTATCCTGCTGGTGGGTTATTAATCGTCGCTGCGAGTGGCACGGCAATAAGTAAAATACCAATACCTAAGATCATGAAGCTAGAGCTAATACCCATTTGGGTAATCAGCGCAGATGTCAGCGGTGCAAGATACACCGCCGCTAAACCGAAACCAGCAGCGATTAAACCGTTGACCATGCCTTTCTTAGAAGGGTGGAACCATTTCATCGCAGAAGGCGACAAACATGCATAACCAAATCCAATACCAGCACCAGTAATTACACCAAAAGTGATGTTAAGAACAAGCACAGACTCTGCGAAGCTTGAAGCAATCATGCCAAGACCTGTTAGCGTAGCACCTAAAATAAGGATGTTACGAGGGCCCATGCGATCTTGTAGTACACCTGCCACTAATAGACAAAGCGAAAAAGTGATTGTCGCGATTGCGTAAGGAGAAGATGCGTCAGCAGCACTCCAACCCCATTCACTTACTAAGGCTTTGTTAAATACACTCCAAGCATACAGGATGCCAAGACAAAGGTTGATACAGAATCCTGCAATAAGGATTCGCATGGCTTTATCAATCTTGCTCATTTTTGTTCTCTGGTATTTCGAACAATGTTCGGGGGTTAGACAAATTTTCAAATTTAGTTTGCGTTTATCAACAGACGACGCAAAGGAGCGCGGATTATAACCAATAAAAATGTGATTGGAATCGATTTCTTTGAATTAATTGAAATAAAAATCACACTGTAAATAATATGTAAAAATAATGTTTAAACTTGATCTAACTTATTAATGTGCATGGGCAGATCACAAATTCTTAAAGTAACCAGATTTATTTTTATGTAATTTTTTTGTTAAAATAACTGGCGAGCAATTAAGTAAATTACGTAACATACTGTAACGAAAGGGAAGTGAGCATTTCCAATGTTACTGAGTTGTAATTGCCCTAAGAATGGCAATTTTAATAAGATTGCTGGTTAAATATTGAGCTTGTAATTGCCTTAAAGACATATGACAATATAGACAAAATGAGTTTTCAAAAATGAAAATGGACATTTCATTCCTATTTTTACTACTTTTCGAGGTGATTTATGTTCATTGCAAAAATCGGTATGTTACTTGGATTTTCGGTTGGGGCGGGTTATGTGGCCGCTGATCATATCCATTCCTATATGCTTGGATTTTCTATCGCTGCGTTAGCGGTAGGGGCTTGTTACCTTATTGCATTTGCTAGCACTAAGTATCCGCAATTTGCGATGGGTTTGTTACTATTAGGGACAATGGCAAAATTGACTGTAACGGTAGTTGGCGTCGGTGTCAGTGTGTCTTATGACTTAATCTCATCTCCACTTGTCTTCTCATTGTCCTATTTGTTTTACCTGATTGCGGTAACATATCTTTGGTTTAGCTTTAAAGATAGCAGAATGCCAATCCCAGATATTATGAAGCCAAAGCTTGCGTCATAACAGCGTATGCATTGTGCATGACCCTCTGTAGTAAGCAGTAGATAGAATGAAAAAAAGAAGGACTCAGGTCCTTCTTTTTTGATCGTAGCCACACCAAAGCCTCTCATTAGCATGGCTTCATCGTTTTGCCCACAACAGCTCGACGTTTTACGCAATACTCGATGAAAATGAGTTTTTGTCTTGCTTGTTGGGAACCTCTCACCACCACGCGTTTAATATCTCTTAAGTTACAAAACAGATTTTATGATAGGGAAGTCACGAGTAGTAATCTATTACAAATATAAATGATAGTAATTATCATTTATATTTGTAATAATGCGCGAGAACTGATTATTAGAACAGAAATAAGAAGGAACTATGAAACTAAAACTGTCGATGATAGCGAGCTCAGTGGTACTTGCGCTCACTACAAATGCTCAAGCGGAAGATGTTACCGCCTTAAATGAGGTCGTCGTGTCTGCATCACGAGCTGACAAAACCAATCAAGATAGAACTCGCTCCGTTGTAAAGGTCGATATGGAAGAATTGGACGAAATCCAGCCCAATTCTGTTGCAGAGGCGATTAAATACGAACCTAACGTCTCTATAGAGGGCGCTAATATTCCGGGCAATCAATCGGTTAACATTCGAGGTTTGAGTGGTAATAAGGTATTGAAGATTATCGATGGTAATCGCCAAAACATGCAATACGGTCACCGCCCAAGCTATTTTTTAGATCCTTCTTTGCTCGGAAATATTGAAGTTATCAAGGGACCGATGAGTTCTTTGTATGGTTCGGGTGCTATTGGTGGCGTCGTTGTTCAAAATACCCTGACCGCCGATGACATTTTGGAAGAGAACGGATTAGGTGGTCGAGTTAAAGTTGGTTATCAAGATAATGGCGATGTTTGGACCAATACCGCAGCCTTAGCGAATAAAAATGATGATATAGATTGGATTATTGCGGGTAGCTATAAAGACAGTGGTCACATGAAACAAGGTGACGGCACAACACTTTACGGCACGGAAGCGACGAATAAAACAGGGTTAGCGAAGTTTAATTGGCAGATTAATAACGCGCATAAACTTGGCTTCAACTTGCGTTATGCTGATCTCGATGGACGACCTCCAGTTGTCGGGGATTCGAGTGGGCAAGTTAATGATCCTAGCTTACTGATTAGCCGTCGCACTACTGACCAGTCTTATGGTGTTAACTATAATTTTAATCCCAATAGTGCCTGGTTTAATGTAGAGGCTTCTCTTTATCGCAACGATACTAAAATTACCGAAGCAGACCCATCCGTTGTTGGTGAAGACATTTCACAACTACAAACAACGGGCTTTAATGTTACCAACCAATCAGACGCGGGGAAACTTAAGGTACTTACTGGGGTAGACGGTTATTTGGATGAGTTGGATGCAAGTCGAGCAGCGTCTGTTTCTGGGCGTCCAGAATTACCTAAAGATGCCCAAACATCCGTGGTTGGTGCATTTGGCTATGTGAACTATGACCTGTTTGAAACGTTAACCGCTGATGTAGGGGTTCGATACGATTCTTTCTCTTCAAAAGCACAAGGCTTTGACGATAACAATCAATCCGCTTGGTCACCATCAGTCGGTCTACTTTGGCAAGCTCAGCAATGGATGGCATGGTCTTTACGTTACGATGAAGCATTTCGAGCACCAGACACATCAGAACTTTACATGAGTGGTACCCATTATTCGTATGGCCCAGGTGGTCCGAGTAACGTATTTGTGCCAAACCCCGAGTTAAAACCGGAGAAGTCACATAACGTAGAGTTAAAAGGGCAGTTTGACTTTAATAATGTTATCGCGGACGACGAATTATCCATAACGACTAGTGCATTTCACAACCAAGTTAAAGATTTTATTAATCTAGATGTCAACTCGTCTCCGAGCAGTAGTTGCGGTATCGGTGGTTCAATGGTCGGCTGTGCGGGCACGAGTCGTTCGAGTAATATCAATAATGCAGAGTTGACAGGTTACGAACTCGCAGCCGATTATCGCTGGCAGCAATTGTCACTCGGCCTTTCCTACGGTCAAACCCGTGGTAAGGATACCGATACTGATGAATGGATCACCAACATTCCGGCGGATAAATGGGTCGCAAGCGCTCAGTATGGGTTTTGGAATATTGATACAAAGATAGGGACTCGAGCCACATTTGTTAGTGGCCAAGGGCGTGTACCAGATGGGTACACTGAAGGCCCTCACGAGTCATATCAACTTGTTGATTTTTACGCGTCTTGGGAGCCAACAAGTGAGCTAGAAGGACTCAAAGTGGACCTTTCTCTTATTAACGCCTTCGACGAAAACTACAGAACAGCTTGGACCAAAGTGTATCAGCCCGGTCGCTCTGTACGCCTGAACGCCCAATACACCTTTTAATCCAATATAACGAATGAAGCGCCTTCTAATAGGAAGTCGCTTTTTTTTTGATACACGTTTAGTATTAATGAGTTATCTGCAATGTTTCGGGGAAAGAATTAGTGCAAAACTCAATTACGCTAGAAGCACTACATATATTAGATGCGATTGATCGACGAGGCTCGTTCGCAGCCGCGGCGGTTGAGCTAGATAGGGCGACTTCGTCATTAAGTTATCAAATTCAAAAGCTTGAACAAGATCTCGATATTATGATTTTTGATCGTTCTGGCCATAAAGCGGCGCTAACGGATGCCGGACGTTTGATTTTAGAGCGTGGCAGAGTCATTTTACACGCCACCGAAACGATGGTGCATGAAGCTCGATTACTCGCGAACGGGTGGGAGCTCGACTTAACCATTGCTTACGACAGTATTATTCCAGTTGCCAATTTCTTCGAGCTTGTCGACAAGCTGGGTTCGGTGAGTAAAACGAGAATTAAGTTAGAAGAAGAGGTGTTAGCCGGATGTTGGGAGTCACTCAACGAAGACCGAAGTGATCTCCTTATTTGTCCTCAGCCGGAAGTCACACCTCAAGGGGTAAAAACACAGGTTCTAGGACCAATGAGTATGACATGGGTAGCCGCATCCCATCATTATGTTCATAAAAGAAGCGGTGTCTTTGATAGTCAGGCAAGAGAGAAGTATCGCGTTATCGCGATTGCAGACACAGCTAGAGAGCAACCTGCGTTAAGCGTTAATATCTTGGAGAAACAGCCACGATTAACCGTTTCCAATTTAGAGGCTAAGGTTGATGCGCTCATAAACGGGCTCGGTATTGGTACTTTACCTACTCAAATTGCCGACCCTCTCATCAAAGCAGGTAAGCTCTGCCAAATTAATGGTACGACGCAAGCTGAAATTGATATTGTGCTAGCCTGGAAAAGAAACAATATGGGTGAAGCGAAATCATGGTGTATCAAGCATTTAACGAAGAATTGGGATTTAAAGTAACCACTAGTTAGTGATGTGAAGTTAAGTGCTTGAATAGGTCTATACGACATATTGCATTAATGACGGTGCAAATGTATTGGTTACACCGTCACGCTAGTTTGGGCTCAACTACTGAAACTGAACGCTTTAGGACCGTCATTTAATTTACTATGAGCGCTTTGGCTAGCGTAGCCAGTGCTCCCATGATTATTAACGTTAACGGTTTAGAGGATATACGTGTCTTAGCGTAGTTTCAGTACCATATCGGCAACGCCGTCTTCAAATTGAACATCCAATTCAAATCCTAATTTTTGTGCCAATGTTAACATGCCTCGGTTGGTTGGCATGGTCATCCCGGATATCTTCAGTGTCTGTTTCGCAACGCAATAATCGATAATTTTTTGCATTAAGACGCGTCCTAACCCTACGCCTTTTAAATCCGATCGAATCAATATCGCAAATTCAGCATCTGAATTATCTGGGTTAACCAGTACTCGAGAAACACCGATGATTCGTTGTTGCGCGCGACTCGCATCAACGGCGACGAAAGCCATCTCACGATCGTAGTCAATCTGAGTCAAATTCGCGAGTGCTTCGTGATTGAACTCACCAACGTCAGAGAAGAATCGCTTATATAAATCCTCTTTTGTAACATTATTGATGAAGTCAGCGTGCAAAGGCTCATCTTCTGGTTTGATTGGTCGCAGTAGTATTTGTGATTGATCTTTAAGAGTAATTGTTTCTTCCATTTCCGTTGGATAAGGTCGGATAGCTAAGCGAGCTTGTGGGTCACCACTAAATGGCCTAACAGCGATGGACGCGTCGAGAATAGTAATATCGTCACCATTTAAGAGAAGTGGGTGGATATCCAGTTCATAGATCTCAGGGCAGGCGACAATTATCTGTGACACTTTAACGATGAATTCGGCGAGTTTTGCTAAATTAATAGGGTTGGGTGATTTATGAAAACGTAGGGTTCCATTATTAATGGCGCCGACAATTAGATAACGAGCGAGTGCCGTATTAAGCGGGGGAAGCGCAGTTACGGCTTCTTTACTTATGTTCCAATCCGAGCCACCTTGACCAATAAACAGCGCCGGTCCGAATGTTGGATCTGTCACGGCTTTAATTCTTATTTCTTGTCCGCCAGCGACCTTAGCCATTTTTTGGACGGTTAGTCCTTCTATTTTTGCATTAGGATAAGACAACGTCGTTCGGTCTAAAATGGATTGCGCTGCACTAGATACTTCATTTAGGTCTCGCAAGTTCAACATAACGCCGTGAATATCAGACTTGTGCGGGATATCGGGTGAGCGAAGCTTCAACGCTACAGGGTAACCAATTTGTTCAGCAAGGTGAATGGCTTCTGAAGGGTCATGAGCAAGCCAGGTTTTTAAGACGGGGAGTTTAAATAAATCAAATAACTGCTCACATAAATGAGACTCTAGCAAGGTAATATGCTCAGGAGACTGCTGTTGAGAGGTGTGACCAGAAAGCCAGTCATGCGCTCGACTTAGTTGTTCAGAAGAATATGAATCCGTAGTAGTCGGCGTTTCCATTAGTTGCCACTGGTTACGTCGATAATCCACTAAGTGCATAAATGCGGTTACCGCACTTTCTGGTGTTCGATAAGTCGGAATACCATTTTCAGTAAAGAGCAAGCGAGCTTGTTTTGCCGTTGCCTCTCCGGACCAATTCGTTAAAATGTTGAAACGCTTAGACTTAGGGTGCGTACGAAGCGTTTCAATCACTTGTTGGGCTGTACCTTCTGACTCGGACACTGCAGAGGGACTGTGCATGATGAGAATCGCATCTATATCGTCACTATCTAAAACGCAATTGATCGCTTGGATATAGCGCTGCGCTGTAGCGTCACCAACGAGATCTATTGGATTGGATTGAGACCAAGTAGCCGGTAATACTTGAGATAAGTTATGTAGTGTTGTCTGTGACAATTCCGCGAGCTTACCACCTCGGTCGGAAAGGGTATCAAGCGCCATCAAAGCAGGTCCCATACCATTAGTAATGATGGCAAGACGTTCACCACGTAGTGGAACGGAATGCGTTAATGTTTCAACCGCAGCAAATAATTCATGAGTATTATTTACACGTAGCATACCCGCACGTTGTATTGCTGAGTCGTAGACAATATCGAGGGATAGCGTAGAGTCAGTAAGTGAACCCATGCTGTTTGTCCGTGATCTACCTGCTTTTAGCACTAAAATACGACGGTTGCGAGATGTCGCTCGTGCTGCCGACATGAATCGCCGTGCATCACGAATAGAATCAACATAAAGCAAAATAGATTCTGTTTTGCTATCGCGTGCTAGGTAGTCGAGCAAGTCATCAAAATCAATGTCGGCACCGTTACCCAAAGAGATGAATGCTGAAAATCCGATGTTTTTATCGTTTGCCCAGTCCAAAATAGTGGTACAAACGGCAGATGACTGAGAAATAAACGCCAATTTACCAGGCTTACAGTTAACCGGTGAAAACGACGCGTTAAAGTTTTGCCATGGAAGCAAGATACCGAGACTATTCGAACCCAAAACTCGCATACCAGAATTCTTTGCAATATCAATACATTGCTGCTCCAAGCTTTTCAGAGGTGTTAATTGGCTGGCTTCGTCTATTAAACTCTTCTCTACCGAGTGTGGTTTGTCATTTTTAATGGCAGGATACTCGACGTCGAGCGTCATATCAGATGCCATTACGATGACGATTTTCACGCCGATCACTGAAAGTTCAGTAAATAGCTCGACATTCCGAGAGCCTCTAGTACAAAGAATGGCAAGATCTGGAGCGAAGGGCAGCTCGCTAACAGAACGATAACATAGAATACCGTTTACTGATTTATACCTTGGATGAACCGGCAGAATTGTACCTTGAAACCCGCCGAGTAACAGATTCTTAATGACCACGCCACCGGCTCGTTGTGCCTTTGCTGATGCCCCGATAACGGCGATAGATTCGGGTCTAAAGAGTACATCTAATGACATGGTTTATCCTTTTATACTAATGACAACTAGGCGTTCAATGAACAGGCAGTAACCAAGATACACTATCGCGATGTCTATTAGATTTCACGATTGTGAAGGCGGTTTACTACCAAGAGCACCTAAGTAAAGGCTGTGTTAACTACTAGCTTCGATATCGACTAGACTGCTTTAGCCACGATACTGTTTTAGTGACTACATTGGTTTACTAACTACACCAGTTTACTAACTACATAGTAGCGCAGTCCCTGTTCAGTCGGAATTTCATTGTCTAAATTTAGAGATAACATATTGCTGTGTCTCGAATATTGTGTAACATGTCACAGCATTGGACTGCTGACATTCGGAATGATTGAATGAAACAATTTCTGTCGGCATGATTTAGAGAATTTGATATTTGGGCAGTAAAACTATGAAAAAAATTGTTATCGTAAGTATCACCGCATTGTTGGCGGCTTGTTCTTCAGGTGACTACGTGTCTGAAGTTAAATCTGAAAGCTACCGTGAAGATTACACACCTGTCGTAGAATCGACGACAGTCAAACCTGTTGCGGTTGCGGCAGCGGCAAGTACGACAGAAGCAGTAAAGAAAACGGACGTAGCGAAAAGCCCGGCACCACAAAAAGCTGAGCCTCAGTCCGTTGTAACGAAAACTCAAGCTCAGCCCGCTAAAGCAAGCGCCGCAGATAAGAGTGTCGTTAAAATCGTCCCTCCGTCGAAAAAACAAATCGATCAAGACTATCGTTACGGCTTTACGATTCAAGTAGCAGCTGTTGGCTCGAAAGATAAAGTAACTTTATTCTCGGAAAAGTTGCCTAAAAACGGTCAACCGGTTTGGGAAAACTACAAAATGGTCAATGGCACTAAATGGTATTCAGTATTGTATGGAGACTATGCCACTCGCAAAAAAGCACAAGCGGCAATCGCGACATTGCCAAAAGAATTTCAATCACTTAAGCCATTTGTAAAAAGTATCGACAAGATTAAAAAATCAGATTACCCAACATTAAGTAAACTCAATTAGGGCAATAGCTAACGTCTAGTTAGACTCGCCGAATATCATGCACCCAGCTATTGAGTTAAAGGCTCATACTCTGGGTGCATTTTTGTATGTTAAATATCCATACAGTAAGGTTTTCGGGATATTTAACACTTTTTGGACTGAATCTTAGGGCACGATCGTTTATGATTTAACTCCAACGACCTAAGGACAGATGTACAATGTCAAACATGAATATTCTTCTACTATGTGGCGGCGCCTCAAGCGAGCATGAAGTCTCACTTGTGTCTGCTGATTATCTTGAATCTCAGCTACATACCAATCCTCGTTTTGATGTTATACGTGTTGAAATCACTGCAGACGGCTGGCGATGTCAAGATGGCCAGCTAGTGTCTTTGGATGTAAACAAAAAAGCCCTAGTTGGAGAAAGTTATCACCACAGCATCGATTATGTCGTCCCGTGTATTCACGGTTTCCCTGGTGAGACGGGAGATATCCAATCGCTGCTGGAAATAGCAAACATTCCTTATTTTGGTTGCGGACCTGAAGCGAGCTGTAATAGCTTTAATAAAATCACCTCTAAGCTATGGTATGACACGCTTGGTATTCCAAATACTCCGTATCTCTTTTTGACTGAAAATAATGAATGCGCACATATGCAGGCTCATGATGCATTCGATAAGTGGGGAAAAGTATTTGTTAAGGCTGCGAAGCAAGGCTCGTCAGTAGGCTGTTACAACGTCACAAGTACGGAAGCGCTTTCTGATTCTATTGATGCGGCCTTTGGTTACTCTGATCAAGTTGTCATTGAGAAGGCAGTAAAACCACGAGAGCTTGAAGTTGCTGCGTATGAGTATAAAGGGCAGTTACATATTACCTTACCTGGAGAAGTCACCGCGCCGGAAGGAACCTTTTATTCTTATGATGAGAAATATAGCTCTGAAAGTCATTCAACCACGGACGTTGAAGCAAAAGGCTTAACTAAAGACCAGCAAGCGCAAATTCAGCAGTATTCAGAGAAAGTCTTCACTCAGATGAAGTTACGACACCTTTCTCGTATCGATTTTTTCTTAACAGAAGACGATGACATCTATTTGAATGAAGTGAACACGTTCCCCGGCATGACCCCAATATCTATGTTCCCTAAAATGGTGGAACACTCAGGCGTGAAGTTCGCTGACTTTGTTATTGATTGTATAGAGCGTACAGCCTAAACCGTTGAAGCAATAATAGTCATAACATTCTAATATCAGTAGGGTGTTATGACGGCTTAAATTTACTCTTCTCTTTCTCCGAACTATCTGGATTACCCGTGTACTGAAGTGGCATCGCGGGACTGGCCCAACGCCCAAACTCTTGTATATCCCGTACTTTATAACCTTCACTCCACAGCTTTTTCACGGCTCCAACACGACCAGACTGTGAAGAGAAACGCCGGTAGTCTGGTAAATTCAGCAACTCACTAGCGCGTCTCAATATTCGGTAGATGGATGAATCGTCTAGGACGCCATCCTTCATATTGCCATGGCGATCGATTGAGACAAAAAGAGGAGTGTAGGGATTATAGTCTAGCCATGCGATCAATATTAATGCGGCAGTATGGCTCAATACATAGCGGGTGCCGTCTATGTTTAGATAACTAGTTTCATCTAACGTTTCGACATGTTCTTGAGTTAATTGTCGTAAATCCTTTCGCTTTAACGCACACTCATACATGACGTAATAGATGGCAAGGTCGCGCCGATCTCTAGGTTCAGGCGATGCTGAAAGTAGGGTATGTAAATCACTTAAATGATTTTCGGTAAATGCGTTAGTCTCCTTTACTTTATCTGCGCCTGCTATTCGGATTTCATTGAGACATAACCCTATTTCTCGACCTTTCGTAGGGTCTTTTAATCCTAGGACTGTATGCACTACGGCCACCGTGACCACGTAACGCTTTAATGTGGAGTATTTCCTTGTGTGTCGCTCTTTATCAAGAAAGCGTCTAACGGCGGTAACTGATGCTGGAATACTTGAGACTCCGTTTAATCGACAAAAATCATTAAATAGACGCCAATCTTTGGATAGTGCTAGTAATGAACTTTTTGAGTAATAACAGTTTGTTAATTCATTAAATTGCTCTGCAGTTATAGAATCGACCAGAAGCGATTTAAATTTATCAACTTGGTGTCTTTCTGTGATCACAGGTATGTCTTTTTTCATTTTAATGCACTATAACTTAATTGATTGGTAAATAATAACTGATAACATAGACGCGTTAACAGAAGTTTAGCAACAATAAATAAGAGATGCATCTTTATGGCTTTAGCAAGTTATCGAGGGTTCACCCTTAAGTCGATCGGTAGTGAAAACCAAATCTGGAAAGTCACAATCAAAAACCGTGAGCTAAAGGGAAGTCTATCGGCTATTAAAAAAAGTATCGACTGGTGGTGTGATACTGCCTCAATTATCGACCCGTCACAGCTAGCAACGGCAGCACAACGGACCGATAGTGCTGGTGCACAAGAGCTGTTTAATGGCTATATGATAAAAAATGATACTGGCGAAAATAACGCATGGTACTGTATGTTTAATGGTAAACTTATCAAAGGTGGTAAGTTAGCTATCCAAAAGCATATCGAAGCTTACCTGATCGCAAAAAAGAAAGCAGAGCAACTAAAGAAATAACATGACACTTGTATATTCAACAGAAACTGGCCGTATCAAAGAAGACAAACCTGCACCTCAGCGCGAAAAAGGTGATGGTATTGTCCGCATACAAAAGCAGACCAAAGGACGTAAAGGTAAAGGCGTTTCCGTCATTTCAGGTTTGGACTTAGATGACGCGCCACTAAAGCTACTCGCGGCTGAACTTAAAAAAGTATGTGGTTGTGGTGGCTCTGTTAAAGACGGCACAATTGAGATCCAAGGCGATGCTCGAGATAAAATCAAAGCAGCACTTGAAAAGAAAGGCTATACGGTTAAGTTATCCGGCGGTTAAAACCATGACCGCGTAGAAGCCAGTGCTCGTGCTGGCTTTCACACAAACGGAATAACATAATGATCGGTTTCTTAATCCAAATTAAGAAAGTGATTATTAGGTATTTTATGGTAAATAGCGTTATCGTTAAATACGGCTCAATAATAACGACTGATAGTAGTAGGGACAGCGCAAATAGAGGTTGTTCTTATTAATGCCACACTGTATTTAACATAATATACATAATGCGCACTAGCGCACCCAAATTTAACATTTAGGCACACACGTTCAAAACTGTCTCATTCATTACAGTAAGTTATTGATATGTATGCCGAACTCTCTATAAACCTTTCCTTTCTCAGCGCTAACTCCTCATACAGCCCGAATGGCTCGCTTCCATTATTGCTGCGCATTGCACTTCTAACAGCCTAAAATTAGGCGAAAAAATAATTTCGCCGCGCTTCAAGTTCCTGCGGCACATCATGTTTTATGAGTCATTCAAAATGTTTAACTGCTGTGAGCTTTCATCTATTCACTAAGGCGCTGAGTTTTTTACGTTAATGTTGCCACCGTTCGTCGCTGGTTTGATGCCGACATTCATCAACCCACTAACTGTAAAACTGCTGAACGTAATATTGCTTGGCTATTTGTTTACCCCATGAAATTCTGTATCTTCTGTCCATTCGTATCGTTGGCTTTGGTGAATCAACTTGTCTCTCTTAGCGCTCAAAATACTACTCAGAAAATTTCAGGGTTGAAATACTATAGCTTACTCGCTAGTTCCAACTAATGTTCGATTTTGAAAACCACCGAAATACACAATCTATCTCTATCTACAAAAACACTCCGACACCTGAAACAATGCAATCATAGCTTCTTGATTAAGACCATTTAAATAGCTTGTCGTTAACCAAAATGTACTTTTAGGAGGTTTGTATTTTTTTCGTCTACAGCTAAGTCAAAGATCACTGGATATGAATCATCTTCTCAAGTCTTATCTATCGCGCGATAAAGTCACCCTGTCACATCAAGTGAAACTGGTCATACTATAGTCCTGATACACTCTAAGTCCTGTACGAACTAAAATCATCACTGTGTTACCGTGTCACGCAAACCGAATTCTACCTGACACGATTCGTAAACATCATCACGAATGCGACACGTATATGATATAAGGTTTACATAGATTATTAGCTACCACCGAATACTGTGTATTTAAACAGTAACTAGCAATGGGTGTCACTACTTTTTAAAGTGACTGTATATGTCATCAATCGAGCCAGATACATCAAGTGGATTTGTTAGCCCTTGCACTAACATCATTGCTGAGCTAATTTCGGCTAATGTACTGTTTCTCGAACTGGCAACGCGCTCTGGAGTCGACATATAAGTATGTGGCCAACCAGCATAGCCCCCTTCTCGCCAGTTATCATTCGCACCACCTTCACTATCACTTGGTAGTCGAAAGTCATCTTCTTCGGCGTTATCGATGACTACCATAACTAAGTCCTGATCTCTTGGGTAGTAACCTGGGTTCATGCCCAAAATGCGCTCTATTTTTAGGTGTGTCAGACTTTTTCCAAAACTATCGAATGTACTACGGTCTGTAACCCAGAAAACACCGTCTTTTCTACCGAGTGTCTTGTTGGATTTCACGTGCTCTTCAAAGATAGCCCTAGGAAATACACAGACTGGAATATCAAGTTTATAGTTCGTCACCGGTACGAGAGCCGTAGAGGTTTTGTCTATAACGGCCAAAGCAGAACACAACTGAGTTGGTGTGACTAGGTTTTTAGACTGCTGCAATAACTGTCGAGCTAATAAGGAAGGTGATGGAAACATAATATGACCTCTGTAAATGCCTAGTAGTAAAAGTGACAACTCATATTTCGATAGCGTGCCTCAATATTAGTATGGCACAACGTTCATATAGCGTTATGTCTGTTTGAATTACTACCAACATCATTAAGTTATAGTGCACTAAGATTCGCATTCCAATCTTGTTCACAGTAAACACTTACTTTCGTTATATTACCCAAGAACCGAAGCAGCATAATGTGCTGGCTGGATTTTGGTTGGCTTTAACCTATGTAATTAAATTACAAAGCCAGAATTTACAACAACTCACTGCAGCATATTACTCTGCGATAAGTTGTTGTTCTTGCGTTTTATTTGAATCGGTTCTTTGTAATATAAACGCGGAGTTGTATGTATTAAGGCACAAAAAAAGGCTCCCTATTGGGAGCCTTTAATGTAATTCTGTTTGATGTTGACTATTTTGGTAACTCTGCTTTTTCTTTTCGTATCTGTTCAGCGACCATCTTTATCGCTTGAGCTGTACTAACGCCTTGCTGCATGAGTTCTTGTATTTTCTCAACGGCAGCTTGCTGCTCTTGATGAGATAAGGTGGGTAAATCGTCAAACATAAAGTCCTCCTGACGAAGTGGGTCTTAAAGGAGGACTATAAACGATAATCTCATTCAGGCAAGCGTTAATAAGTTGTCATGAAGTTTATTGTTGCGCCCATTGCTTGCGGTGAAGTGTAACTTGCTGCGATATCGATTTCGAAGATGTTCAAAGGACTCAATCCAATACCTGCAGTGATCGTGCCTTCTGAATCTCGGGACATATTTTTCATATACCCTCCCCTTAGTTGAATTTGTCGAACTAAATCAACTTCAATGCCAGCTCGTAGCATTTGCACGTTATCGTCGAATTGAGTGAATTTCTTTTCCTCATTCAAGTCATAGTCGACTGAGAACTGAAAGTAGTCCGCGACAAATCCTGCGCCAACAGTATAAAGAGGCGTTAACTGATATTCGTATCCATAGTTGACATTCCGCCCGCCAATATTGACCACTCCAGAATCGGTTTTAATATTTCTCGACAACATGTTTTTAGCAGAGAACCCCGCTCGAAACGGGCCATTGAACCAGAGTGCGCCCGCATCTAAGTTAAGCGCTGTCTCACCTTGCGAGTTTTCACGAATGTTATTAAGGTTAAAGTCTTTTAATGAACTCACAGACGTATAAGTATAAATGCGCTGTAGTTTTGGCGTCACACCAAAAGAGAAGTGTTGCCCAAAGAGTGTCTGATATCGTGCTAACGAGATCCCTACTTCCGTCACTGCAACTGATGCGGTTTTGACTGCAGATTTATTCGCATTCTCTATATCAGTGCCGTCAGTCACAATGTCTGGCGTGGCTACATTTTCAGCGTACGCCTTGCCAAATATATTCGCCGCTAAGTAGCGATTTGGTATTCCGAATGCTATTGCCCCCCCAAAATCGACTTTAGCTTGTGTACCATGTAAGGCATTGAGTGTAGCGGCTGACGGGGAGTTAATCGCAGTGTCAACTTTGTCTAACATTTGATCTTCATCGTTATAACTCACACCTAGACTTGGTACTAACATGCCTGCATCGTCATTGCGTCGATAGATAGCAACCAAAGCGGGATTATAGAATGGTGCAGTAAGATAAGATGCCGAGACAACACCGACTCCACCCATCGCATCACCGCGAGCATCAATCGCTAGTGTTGAAGCGTTGGCCGAAGCCGAAGACAATATTGACGTGGTTGACACGATCGAGAGTGCGGTAAGCGTTTTGATTCTAGTGTTCATTACAAAAATGCCGTTAATCCTTTATTTAGCTATTAACGGCATCAATTGAATTTACTTTAGTAATTAGACGTTGTTTTTCCGATGTTAATCGTCAACTGAGACATCAAACGTCTTACTTATGATCTGAGAGCGCTCAAAAAGAATTGGACCTTGCCATCGGGTTTGTTTCATTGACACCGCCAACACATATCGGTCTGGTGGTACATTCTTGGCTTTCAACTCTGACGGGTAATCAGATTCGTATTCCTGGCCCCAGATTTGTGTATATTTACCATCAACATAATCGTAGAGCCCGACTTCTAGTTTAGGTAAAGGACAATAAGGATTGAGCAAAGCGTTTTTTTCAATTTGCCACTTATCTTTAGCCGACCATCGCACCGTTTGCTTTAGTGCTTGGTCTGTAAAAATGAGCCACTGGCTCCACACTTCACCGTCAATTCGCTTCACTTCGAGTCGATATAACCCCACATCAATCGGTGACGTTAAATTATAACGAATCCCATAGACCGCTGCGTGAGTGACGGGGTCACTTGTGGCATTAGTAAAAAACTCTCGATCATTAGAAATTTTACGGTCGACCCACTTCTTCAGGGTAATGGAAGATATCGCTATCTCCGACTCCAGTTCAATAGTTGCTTGAAAAGTGTCACGTCCTGGGCTTTGAATCGATTGCTGCTTTACGATGACAGAACTTAGCCATTTCGGTAGTGGTTGCGATGAGTAACCTTTACCGCAATCCGCTTCTAATGACTGAAGGAACAGCCGATTGATGTGAGTTTTTATCGTTTTTGATGGCTGTTGCTGCCAAATTTCCACTAACGACTGAAACATCGACTCTTGATCTTTAGTCAAAAGGTGTCGATGAGCCTGAGATATTGGCGTATTGTTCTCAAACCACTCGGCACCAACCTGAGTTGATGCCGTAAGTAATGAACAAATCAAAAGCAATGAGTGTTTTGACATTAGCCTTTCATTTTATAACCAACACCACGCAGAGTTTCGATTTCTAACCCTGGAAGCTTTTGGCGCAATTGTAATACGTGAGTGTCTACCGTTCTTGTTGTTGGGAAATGATTATAACCCCAGACATGATCAAGTAGTTCATCGCGAGTGAATACTCGGCCAAGATTGCTCGCTAAGAAAAGTAACAAATCAAACTCGGTACGAGTGAGCGTAATCATCTCACCTTTGTAATCCACTTCACGTGTAGATTTGTCGATCACTAAGCTGTCGGTAACCACCTTGTTCGTTTCTTCAATATCTGACTCTGGTGCGCGTAGCTGTGCACGTACGCGAGCAAATAACTCTGCTTCAGCAAATGGCTTGGTAAGATAGTCGTTTGCGCCAGCGTCTAACCCCGTTACTTTATCTTTTACGGTAACAAGTGCCGTCAGAAGAATAACTGGAACATCTTTTATTTGTTTCCAGCCAGGTAAATGTTGTACTGAATCACCATCGGGTAATTGACGGTCTAGAATAACGAGATCCGCTTCCTCCCAATACTGTTCAACTTGAGAGATAAGTTCTGCATGTAGGCAGTTATACCCGGCTAACTCTAAGCTTACTAAAAGGCCGTCAGCTAGATTCTTGTCATCTTCAACAAGTAGCAGTGTCTGTTTCACAGGGTATCTCCAAAATAAATGTTGTAGGCGGTCCAGCAAGCGACATTTTGCCACCCATTCGACCCACCATAGATTCTACAATCGTAAGTCCTAACCCAAGGCCAGCCTTACTAACAAATGGTTTCCTCAGCTCACGCCAATCGCGTGCTGACAATGAACCATTGTCGATCACTTCAATTCTAAGTGAATTTGAAGAAGTGATGACATTTAACGTAACCGGAGCAACACCGTACTTTATCGCATTGCGCAACAGGTTATCGATACATGTACCTAGCCAATATATATTGATTTTAGCGGCGATGTCCTGATTAATAGTCAGATTAACGTCAACTTCAAACTCTTCTTCTGCTTTAAAGCTTAACCAATCTTGAACAGATGGAAGCCATTCTGTTGCAAGCGGTTTGTTATCTGACTGTAAATAATCTTTACTCGCTTCCGCTAATTGCCGTAGTCGTCGCGTATCTTCACACAACCTTCTAAATTCATCATAAACAGATTCTGGCAGCCTCTCAAACTCACGACGAAACCCTTCTACTGTTAAAGACAAACTTGCAATCGGAGTTCTCAGCTCATGAGTTAGGATCTGCAATACAAGCATACGACTTCTCATCTCTTCGCGCTTGCTATTCCACCGATAAATCGCCCATCCAATCACTAATAGGATATTTGCGATAATCAAAACGATCATGCTTATGCGTAACACGTCAGAATGATCTTCAACTTCCCAACACAAGTTACCACGCTGAACAAAGCATGTAGAGGTTTGCGATGCAAGTTTATAGTTCAAACCTGCTTCTTTAATATTATTTTTCCAAACACTTGGCTCAAAGAGATAGTACACATCTCCTCGCCTTAGCCACAACTCTCCATTTTCCACAAACATCGAAGAGCCACGTATTAGTGAAATAACCGTTTGCTCATCCATGACCTGTAATCTGCCAAGCAACGAACCAGGCGGTGAAAGCTCGCGTTCATTTATGTGCATGAACTTTTTTAATTCTTCAGCTTTCTCTGGATACTTAGCAATGTATCTTGCAGCGTATGTTCCCCCTCCAGGATGAATCAAACCACTTCGAGCAAACCACTTCGTTGATATTTTTCTTCCACTACACATCGCTCGAGTAAAAACTAGTGGCTCTGTAATCAACGGGCTTAGCGGCAGTTTACCACTGCACTGCTCTGCCAATCGATACAGTTGCTGAATTGACTTTAGAGGATACTTTGTTGTTTGTGGCAACATAGATACCGGCGTCAACAACTGTGTAGGAAAGTCCGCTTGGATAACACGAATGTCATAGGAAGCCTTTGCTTGCTCATAATCAAAAAAGCTTACAAAGTTATCAATCCGTTCCGGCAAAGATTCAGCGCTCGCAGAACTAGCGAACGGCAATATAATCGCAAGCAACAATGTGTGAGTTAATTTCTTCAAAGGGCTGATCTTGTCTCTACGTAGTGAGATTGCAACAGAGTTTTACATATTATCGGCAAGATTCACGCCAAGTGCACGCAAATATTCTGTTAATAATGTGTTTGTCGTGTAAATAGTCAAAAAAAAAGCCAGCTTTCGCTGGCTTTCTCGATTATCACTCTTTATCAAAGCGCTTTTGAAATCGCATCAACACTTTCTTTAGCATCACCAAATAACATTGATGTGTTTTCTTTAAAGAAAAGTGGGTTTTGCACACCCGCATAACCGGTATTCATCGAGCGTTTAAACACGATAACATTCTTCGCGTTCCAAACTTCGAGGACTGGCATTCCCGCAATTGGGCTATTTGGATCTTCTAGCGCCGCTGGGTTTACCGTGTCGTTTGCACCGATAACTAAAACCGTGTCGGTCTCTGGGAAGTCGTCGTTTAGTTCATCCATTTCAAGAACGATGTCATACGGAACTTTCGCTTCAGCAAGTAGAACATTCATGTGACCTGGGAGACGACCCGCTACAGGGTGAATACCAAAACGAACATCGATCCCTTGAGCGCGTAACTTTTCAGTAATTTCATGAACTGGATACTGAGCTTGAGCAACCGCCATACCATACCCTGGAGTAATAATGACTGATTTGCTGTCTTTAAGCATCTCAGCAACATCTTCTGCTGTTGTTTCACGGTGTTCGCCTTGCTCTTGATCCTCAGAGATCACAACCGTTTGGCCAAAGCCGCCGGCTATAACGCTGATAAACGAACGGTTCATCGCCTTACACATAATGTAAGACAGAATCGCACCAGAGGAGCCCACTAACGCACCGGTAACAATCAGTAGATCATTTGCAAGCATGAAACCTGCCGCCGCTGCTGCCCAACCTGAATATGAGTTCAGCATTGAAACGACAACTGGCATATCAGCACCGCCGATTGAAGCAACTAGGTGGTAACCAAATGCAAACGCAATCAAAGTCATGACAAGAAGTGCAAACATGCTGCCGTCTGCTTTCACGAAGTAGATCATAAGAAGCGTTGAAACGACAATTGCAGCCAAATTCCATTTATGCTTATGAGGAATATTCAGCGGTGAAGACGAAATCACACCACGTAACTTACCAAAAGCAACAATAGAACCAGTAAATGTTACCGCACCAATGAACACGCCTAAAAAGACTTCAACTAAGTGAATAACATGTTCCGCGTGCATTTCAGCCAAATCGGTTGAAATAGCAACAGGTGGCTCCAAATAGCTGTTGTAACCTACTAAAACAGCCGCAAGGCCAACAAAGCTATGAAGAATCGCCACTAATTCTGGCATTTCGGTCATTTCTACTTTCTTAGCGTAGAAAATACCAATAGCACCACCAATTGCCATTGCGATAATAACCCAAGCAAAACCTTGAGCGTCAGGGCTAAAGATCGTCGCAATCAATGCGATAGTCATACCCGTTATGCCATAGTAATTGCCTGAACGAGCAGATTCTTGCTTCGATAGACCTGCTAAACTCATGATAAAGAATAACGCCGCGACAATATAAGCGGCTTGTACTAATCCTGCAGACATGTCGCCTCCTATTTGTCTTTACGGAACATTTCAAGCATACGCTTGGTAACAGTAAAGCCACCAAATATATTAATGCTTGCAATAAGAACAGCGATAAACGCAAGCACAGTTACGGCTCCGTTACCTTGTCCTATCTGTAGTAGTGCACCAACCACAATAATGCCTGAAATCGCGTTAGTTACCGACATTAGCGGTGTGTGTAATGCATGAGATACATTCCAAACCACGTAATACCCAACTACGCACGCAAGAATAAATACCGTAAAGTGCGACAAAAAGGCAGCTGGAGCAACAGATGCAACCCAAGCGAAAGCACCTAGCCCGACAGCCAAACCGGCAAATTTTTTAATTGGAGATGTTGGCTCTTCCACTTTCTCTGCTGGCTTAACCGGCGCAGCTTTAGGCGCTGCAGGCTGGGCCGAAACCTGAATGGGTGGCGCAGGCCAGGTCACTTCACCTTCTTTTACGACTGTGACACCACGCAATACAACATCTTCGAAGTCGATGTTGATGTTGCCATCTTTTTCTTTACTCAATAATTTGATTAAGTTGACGATGTTTGTCGCATAAAGCTGGGAAGACTGTGTAGGAAGGCGACCAACCATGTCAGTATAACCAATGACTTTAACGCCATTTGGTGTTGTGACTACTTGATCCGCTACGCTATATTCACAGTTACCACCATTGGCAGCCGCTAGATCGACAATGACGCTACCCGCTTTCATTGAGTCAACCATTTCTTTGGTTATCAGCGTTGGAGCAGGACGACCAGGAATTAGCGCGGTAGTAATGATAATGTCGACATCTTTGGCTTGCTCAGCATAAAGCTCAGCCGCTTTCTTGTTGAACTCATCCGACATTTCTTTGGCATAGCCATCACCAGAACCCGAGTTTTCCTTAAAATCGACTTCAAGAAACTCTGCGCCCATAGATTCGACTTGCTCTTTGACTTCAGGTCGAACATCGAAAGAGCGAACGATCGCGCCTAAGCTACCAGCGGCACCAATCGCAGCAAGTCCAGCAACACCCGCACCCGCGACAAGAACTTTTGCTGGTGGAACTTTACCCGCAGCAGTAATTTGTCCCGTAAAGAATCGTCCAAACTCATGAGCCGCTTCAACAACTGCACGGTAACCAGCAATATTCGCCATTGAGCTTAACGCATCAAGAGCTTGTGCACGGGAAATTCGAGGAACCGCGTCCATTGCCATGACATTAATGTTCTTGCTCGATAGCTTGTCCATCAATTCAGGATTTTGCGCAGGCCATACAAAGCTGACTAGGCTAGCTCCATCGTTGAGTAGAGCAATTTCTTCATCCGTTGGCGCATTAACTTTAAAGATAAGCTCTGAGTTCCAAACCTCTTCGGTTGTCACTATTTTTGCGCCAGCGGCGACATAAGCTGTATCGTCAAAGCTCGCGAGCGAGCCGGCTTGTGATTCTATTGAGACATCAAATCCCAATTTTAATAACTGCTCAACCGATTTCGGTGTTGCAGCGACTCGCGTTTCACCTGCGAGGATTTCTTTTGGCACACCAATTTGCATAGCTGTTCCTTAACTATTGGCACAATGATTATTCTTTTTTAACCAACCAACTTCATAACATCAAGTCTTTTGTAAGAAAAAGACTATATTTCATTACATATAACTGAATGTAAGGAAGATTAAACAATCTTTTTCAGTAAAAAAACTACATTTATTACGCTATTTAGAGGTCATACCTGTATAATTTTAAGCTTTTACAGGAAGAATTCAGGTAGACGCGTCATGTTATGACAATTTTCCCTGTAAGCGGATGACCAACATCAATTAATCCCAAAAACTCAAACTGGTCTTTCCAGAAGAAAAAGCTATGACAAAATAGTGTTAAAACATACTGTCGCCCATCTGATCTATAAACATCTGCGCCTTTTTTAGCATTAACTCGTTAGCATCAGCTTCATTGCCCAACACATCAGAACGGATAAAACGGTGTGTTTTTAGTTCGTCCGCGATTTGCTTAGTGATCTTACCGGCTACTCTATACTGGCCACCTTCTGAAAGCGCCTCTTGATAAACCAAAAAGCCTTTATATTCTACAGGCTCTACTTCTTTTGCTTCTTCTTGGCGTTTACCACCAAATAATTTTGAGAAAAATCCCATTTTAGTTCCTTTTGAAATAAGAAGTTATTGTCGGCATGTACTTTAAGCCTAAGGGGAAGACTTGCTGACTGTTTGCAGGCCTTGATGCATCTATACAAGGGAGTAAATCGACATCAAAACCAACCGATGTTTTGTTAACCTTATGGTGTCGACTATTATCTAATAGGTCAACCGTATAGAAACGGAAACGTGTAACCATCGGCATCATTAACGGTGTCGTCAGCCGATATCGTAATATGCATGTATTATCAGGAATGCGAGCCGAACACCATAGTTTTCAAACTATCATTAACAAAATACTTGGCAAAACATCAAATTACCGTATGCTAGCTATCATAACTATGTAAATTATTAAGCCCTGAGCCGTACCATTAATGTCGACATCTTTTGCTAGCTCAAACTTGTTCAGACTGTTTATTCCTGTCGTATTGATTAGTTGCGTACTTTTTGGAATGAACCACATTATTGAAGCGACGCAAGCCAACTCTGGATTTACAACTAACCTCCCCTATATTCTCTTTGGCACTGCACTCGCGCTCAGTCACAGTTTTAAACAATCGCGTATTGCCATGGTTTCGATGGCTATGCTTATTGCTTATGTAGTCATTCAAACCCGCTTACAAACACCAATTTCTACCGGCACTACCTTACTTGAATTATCTCTCGTCAGTTTGTTATTGCCAGTATCGTGTTGCCTGGCTTTTTTATTTCCGGATACCGGTATTTTTAACCGCGGCATGTATATCTTTAGCGCCATTATGTTTAGCTTTCTCGTTTGGACATACCTTATCTTGACGCATTTTTATACCGGAGGATTTAGTGGGTTTGAAGAAGATCTCCTTTTCTCATTTCCAACGATATCGCGATTACCTATCGTATTAATCCTGTATTGCATCGCGATGACAGGCGCCACGGGCATTTTTGTCCTTAACTACAATCGCCCTATTGATGCTGTTGTTTATACTTGTATCTTGTTAACAAGTACCACGTTCATTTTTTTCCACCTTCCGTATGTCTCTAGTACGCTCTTCTCTCTTGCCGGAATCTTGGTCATCATTTACGTCATTTCGGCGAGTCATCAAATGGCGTTCAATGATCGATTAACTAATATCCCAGGGCGACGAGCGCTCGAAATGGATATGAAGCACTTGGGACGAAAGTTCACCATTGCGATGCTTGATGTCGACCATTTCAAAAAGTTTAACGATACGTATGGCCATGAAACAGGCGATGACGTCCTGAAACTCGTCGCCTCTCGAATGACAAGCACAGGTGGTAATGCGAAAGTCTACCGCTATGGTGGTGAAGAGTTCACTATTCTTTTCAAAGGAAAGACGGTCAAAGAAAGTAAGTCTTTCTTAGAAGAACTTAGAAGCGAGATTGAGCACTATAAAATGGTCATTCGAGACAATGAACAGCGCCCTAAAAACAATAAAGCAGGCGCTCAGCGTCGCGGTAAAGACAATGACAGTTCTACGGTGAGCATAACCGTCAGTATTGGTGTATCAGACAGCAAAAATACCAATAAACCAGAACAGGTATTGAAGAAAGCGGATAAAGCGTTGTACAAAGCGAAAGAGCTGGGTAGAAACCGCGTACATGCTATGGTGTAGCATCTGCGGGAACCTCTTAACATCACCAAGCAGACTTAATCTTGATTAAAGAACAACACCAAGCTTCCCCCTTTTAGAGCGCTGCCGTAATTAACACTTAGCCCCACGCCGATATTATCGACAAACTGAATCTTAAAGGGTGGCGTCATTAACCAACCAACAGTACCTTCGTAATAGTGCTGTGCTCCAATTGGGCCAACGGTATCACCGCCAACATCAACACGCCTAATGCTTGAATACAGCGTTTGAACAGAACGTCCCCAGTCGGTCACGTCATAGAAGAATTTCGCTTCATTAGACCAATACCAACCCTCTGGAGTACCAACATCACCGTTGTTCGCTTTTCCCCAACCCACTCCTGAAAAATAGTTAAAGGTTGAGTTATACTTAACATGTCCCCAATCTCTAGGCGCTGAATATACAAAACCAGCTTTTGGCTGAACTGTGGCAGCCCAAGCACTGGTATTCACCAGTTGACCATCAATAAGAGGCTTAATTATCTCTTGAGAAATACTAGAGTTGAAATCGTAGTCACTGATGTAGTATTGCAGATGGAAGCCGATCCCTGTTTCGAAACTCCAATGTTTCGCAAATTCAATATTTTGTTCGTAGCCAGTAAAAACACCAAGAATGGTTTCTTTATGCAGATCGGTTGGTTCATCTGGAATATCAACAACATCACCTTCAGCACGCAACGCAGAGAACCTTAAGACAGCCCGCTGTGTCATAACATCACTCTTCCCTAGTTCAAAGGTAAACGGTAACGTGGAAACACCTATACTTTTTCTTAAATCTAACGCATCCTCAGACCCTATATTATCGTTGTTAATATTTAGCCAATCGTTTGGGTCAAAGTCTTTTACGCCTAACGTTAATGCATCACTGTCAGTAAGAATTATCGCCCCAGCGAAACTATCTTCAAATATACTGGCAAAACGAGGGTCTGCATAAGAAAAAGAAGGATGTATGAGCAAAGCTACTACTGGAAATAATGATTGAAAACCGCGCACCCAAACCCTCTTAGAGTGTATAAAATATTTCGCCTATCTTTGAACTCAGCAACAAAAGATCGAGCAATAAAGCAAAAAATTCTATGTGATTGAGGAGGCTAAGTCTCGCTCAATAGGCAATACATACCTATTTCTACCACTACGTTTTGCTTCATACAAGAGTTTGTCAGCGCTTTCATACAAACTAGTTATAGGTTCTGTACCGTGAGGAATAAAACTAATGACACCGAGTGACAGCGTCACGCAGTTTGATGTGGAGGAGTAAGCATGCTTAATGTTCAAACCGCTAACCCCCTCTTTAACGCGCAACGCGTGATCTTCCGCTTCCGCTATGTCACAGTTAGTAATGAATATAACAAACTCTTCTCCACCATAGCGGCCGACATATTCACCACTTCGAATAAACATTACGTCCAGAAATTGGGCAAGGTCAATCAAACACTGATCGCCTTGAGTGTGACCATAGTTATCGTTATAAGCTTTAAAGTGATCAACATCCATTAAAATCACCGACAATGGGGCCTGGTGACGGCCATGCCACTGCACTAACTCAAGTAACTTTTCATCCATATAACGACGATTAAATAGCTTGGTTAATCCGTCTTCATTTGCTTGATGCTGAAGGGCTTTATTGGCTTCTTCTAATTGAGCACTTGCCTGCTTAAGTTCTCGACGCATATGGGCAATTCGTTGCATCGCGATAAGCTTAGATTGCAACACAATTTTATCTACAGGTTTCACTAGATAGTCATCACCTCCTGCCTGAATGGCTTTGGCGATCATTTCAGGTTCATCATGGCTACTTAAAAATATAATAGGGATCCAGTCTTCTAGGTAACCTTCGCGTATTTTTGCCGCGACTTCGAACCCATCCATTTCTGGCATAGAGATATCCAGTAACACGAGTTCAGGATCAAAATTAGGGTAAAGTGCAAGTGCTTCTTTGCCACTTGCTGCTGTCTCAACCTCATGTCCCAATTGCTTTAACCTAATCTGCAATTGCATCCGCTCCAATTGAGCATCGTCAACCAGCAGTATTCTCATTGAAGAGTCCATCGAAATCATAGTCTTCCCTGTAAAAACTAAACTTTCTACTTATTACTAAGATATAACACATAATAGAACAATATTCATTTAAGCCCATATTTTCCATATGATTTGACTCGCGAGTTGGGAAAATCGCATTTAAACGAGGATTTTTTTTGCGACACAGTTTATTATTGACTTTTATCCTGCCTTTTTTAGGATAGGCGAACATTTTTCAGAAGAGATAGCCGTATGTCTGATACTCAAAATACCGAAACAACAACCGTAGATCTAACCACCATCTCACCTGAATTGCGCAAAGTCATCGAATTTGATGAAGTACCAGAAGCGCTGCACAACATGATTGTATCAATCCATGAAGTGACAGAAGAAGCAGTACGCGAAGCATGGGACTCACTACCAGGAAGCGCTCAAAACATTCTTGATAACTTCGAACAGTTCCATGGCCTTATCTCTGTAAGCCAAGGGTTTGCAGGTGTAAACACAATGGAAGAGTTCGCATCAATGGATCTTCCAAAAGACATGAGCGACGAAGAAAAAGAAGACTACCGTGCAAACCTAATTGATAAGGTTCTGCATAACTGTATTAAAGATATGGTTAAGCAAATCAAAAAAGCACGTCGTGACCCAATTTTAAAACGTGAATTCAAAGAAGTTTTCGAGAAGTAAGCCTCATTTGACGCGAGAGAATTAAACTCTTTGTCAAAGCACAAGAGCGTAAAAAGGCACTAGTAAATAGTGCCTTTTTTTGTGTCCAGAGCGAATTTAAAAATGACGATCTAACGCTACGTCTCGCTGCGCAACACTGACACCCTTAATCTGAGCATATACCCGCTGTCCAACCATTAGTTCTAGCTCTTCCACCGCCCATTGTGTTACCACCGCGACCAGTTCGGAGTCCTCTCCTAAACCTAGTACGACTTCTACACTTTGTGTTGAACTACCATGGGCGCCCATACTAATAGCTTTAATATTACAGGCGAGTATATTCCGTATCGACGTCTTTGTAGGGCGCTCGAGCGCAATGGAAACATCACTCGCCCTCACACGTAATCGAACTAACTCACCGATTTCTCCCTCTGTATGTTGCACCCACAAATAGCTTTGTGAATTAAGAGCTATCTTGGTCAACGCATAACTTTGGCTTTGTTCGATAATTTGGCCTTTAAACAAAGCACTTTTATCAGAAAACGATTGCCATGCCTGCATTGAAGGCGAGCGCCATACCTTTTCAATCGAGCCCGACTCAACAATTTCCCCTTGCTCAATCACAATGAGATGCTGAGCCAATCGCAGTATTTCGTTTAGACTGTGGGTGACATAAATAATGGGAATATCAATGCTACTCGACAACCGCTCAAGATAAGGCATCACCTCACGTTTTCGCGGCAAATCCAACGATGCGAGTGGTTCGTCCATAAGCAACAGATCCGGTTTACTCAATAAAGCCCTACCGATCGCCACACGTTGCTTTTCCCCTCCTGATAGCTCTGAAGGGTATCGCTCTAGTAATTCACCAATAGACAATAACGATAAGACCTCATCGAAATGTGCCAGGTCAAATAACGTGACCCCGTAACACAAATTGCGTCGCACTTTCATGTGAGGAAAGAGACGAGCATCTTGAAATACGTAACCTATCTTTCGCTTTTCAATTGGAACGTTCACCCGTTGCTGTGAACAAAAAAGGACGGTGTTCTGAACGGTAATATTGCCGTTATCAGGGGGAGTTAACCCACATAGCAGGTTAATAAACGTCGTCTTTCCCGCTCCAGAGCGACCAAACACCGCTGTAATGCCTTTTGCGGGTAGCTCAGCTTTGAAATGAAATTGATGTGGGGAAAGCTGCTTATGAACATCAATCTGAATCTTCTTCAACGCTCTACTCCCAATCGTCTTTGAGTCCAACGGTTTAACCCTTCAGCAAACCATAATGAGGCGAGAGAAATAACAATAGAAATAATACACAGCCTCATCGCTGCGGATTCTGCGCCAGGCGTTTCCAAGAAGTTATACATGGCCAATGGAATGGTTTGAGTTTCACCTGGGATGTTCGACACAAAACTGATCGTCGCTCCAAACTCCCCCAAACTACGTGCAAAAGCCAACATCGTACCGCTGATAACTCCAGGAATGATGAGCGGGAGAGTGATCGTACAAAACACTCTCAATGGTGACGCACCAAGTGTGCGGGCTGCCTGCTCCAATCTATGATCGATACTATCCATTGATAAACGAATAGAGCGTACCATTAATGGCAGCGCGACAACGATGCAGGCTAATACTGCGCCCTTCCAACTAAAACTAAAACTGACACCAAACCATTGGTATAAAAGCTGGCCTACAAAACCTTGACGCCCCATAGAGATAAGGAGTAAATAACCAACGACAACGGGCGGCAGAACAAGTGGCAAGTGAATAATACTATCGAGTAGACTTTTGCCAACGAACGTTTTCTTACTCAATATCCATGCCAAGAATATACCAATAGGAATCAACCAAATGATGGCGACACTGGCAACTTTAAGACTCAGCCTTAGTGCTTGGAGTTCATATTCACTCAACATCGTTTATTCACTATTACCATCTATAGATTTGCCCATTTCAATTACCCTATTTGGTCTAAATATTGTGCTTAGTTTAGTAATATAAGTTCCACTGTTCGCTTTAGAACCTGTATAAACTCGGGCGCTTTGACGATCATCGTTACTTATCCTCAGTATCCGCCGCCTCAAAACCATAAGTCTGCAGTAGCTGTTGCCCTTCATTCGACAATACGTACTCTACAAATTGTTGTGAAGGTTCAGATTGGCTCAGTTGTACTAAAGGATAGACAATGGCCTCGTGAGTATTGCTATCAAATGTGGCTAACACTTCAATTTCCGGGCTAAGCAAAGCATCCGTTTTATACACAATACCAAGTGGCGTTTCGCCACGCTCTACCATTGCTAGCACTTGCCTTACATTACTCAACGGCGCCAGTTGGTGTTTAACTTGCTCCCAAGCACCAACTGACACTAGAGACTGTTTGGCATAAATCCCCGCCGGTACTGAAGCAGGAATGCCTATTGCTAAGCGGCCCCCATTCAAAGCTTGTTGCCACGACTGTCCATCTGATACTTCAAAATTGACATTTGGCTTTGATTTAGTTCTTGAGACGACGACAAGTTGATTGCTCGCAATCACTGATGTTGCCTCAGCCGAGGTGATACCTTGCTCAATTAGATAGCCAACCCATCGCTCATTAGCGGAAATAAACACATCGGCAGGCGCTCCTTGAGACACTTGCCTAGCTAAAGAGGACGAACCACCAAAAACCGTCGTGACATCGACACCACTTTGTTGGGTATAGCCCTGGGCTAAGGCGTTAACCGCATTGGTCATCGAAGAGGCGGCATAAACTGTGAGCTTTTCAGCGAACACAGTCGGTGACAACGTCACCACAATTAGTATCAGTAGTCGTTTCATTGTAAGTCCAACTGAATATCTGGCCACAAAGCTTCAAGATTCATATGCGATTCTATCGCATCGGCAATTAAATCAATCGCTTGTTCTTTTTCGTCAGCGATTGAGAATGATTGCAGTTGTGAACCATTAACCCATTCAGCTATGAGTTCTACCATATCAGCAGAATCAAAGAGACCATGCCAATAAGTCCCGATTACTGTTGAATCTTCGTTTATTGCCCCATCAGTGACACCGTCACTACTGGTGATAGGTTGTTTCTCATCAACTTGTGAGACACCTGCATGAATTTCATAGCCTTGGATAGGTAAACATTTATCTAACAGCTGAATCTCGCCAGCAACGTTTTTCAATTGCTTGTGCTCTGCTAATACCGTGTCTAATTGCAGCAGCCCTAACCCTTGAGTTGTACCAGCAGCGCCTTCAATCCCCAATGGGTCTGAAATAGTTTTACCGAGCATTTGATAACCGCCACAAACTCCCATCACTTTTCCACCATAACGCAAATGACGGTAGATTTCCTTATCCCACCCCTGCTCTCGTAGATACGCAAGGTCATCTCGCACAGATTTGGAACCCGGCAGAATGATTAAGTCAGCACTGCCTAGCGACTCACCTTTACCGACATACCTAAAGTCAATGTCAGGATGGAGTCGTAATGCATCGAAATCGGTATGATTACTTATACGAGTTAATACCGGAACCACCACACTCAGCTTGGTTTGATCATTTCTAATTTGCTCGCCGACAATGGCATCTTCAGCTTCGATGTTTAACCCATGTAGATAGGGAATAACACCCAAAACCGGTTTACCCGTTTTTTCTTCTAACCAATCCAATCCTGGCTCTAAAAGAGAGATATCACCTCGAAAACGGTTGATCACAAAACCGATGACCCGGCGCTGCTCAGATTCAGATAGCAGTGCTAATGTGCCGTATAAATGGGCAAATACGCCACCTCTATCTATATCTGCTACGATAATCACTGGGACGTCTGCTTTCTCCGCAAAGCCCATATTCGCAATATCGTTTTCTCTTAAGTTAATCTCCGCTGGGCTGCCAGCCCCCTCGATGATAATGGTGTCAAACTGTTGAGAAAGTTTGTTAAACGAGTCCATAACATAGGGCATGGCAATTTTTTTATAGCCGTGAAAATCAACCGCATCCATATTGGTAAACGCTTTACCTTGTATGATGATCTGTGCGCCCGTATCAGAGTTAGGTTTAATCAACACTGGGTTCATATCGACCGTTGGTAAAACCTTAGCCGCTTGCGCCTGTACGACTTGTGCACGTCCAATTTCACCACCATCTTGAGTAACACCACTGTTCAGTGCCATATTTTGCGATTTAAAGGGGGCAACTTTCACCGCTCTTCTTGCTAATACCCGGCATAAACCTGCCACCAACACACTTTTTCCGGCATCTGATGTGGTGCCTTGCACCATCAGAGCTTGTGAAGTCCGACGCATACGTTCCTAATTATTTTTTAAAAGCCTTTGGTTAGTTTACCTTTTTTACTTAAATTTCCCAAATACTGTCATGGGCAAACCGGCAGTATTACTAAACAAAAACGTTAACACATGAATAAAATCGGGCGTGAATTGAAAATGAATGGGAGGCTCAGACGCAGTTAAGCTTTGGTGCGCTTTAATAAACCACGAACTCGCACAACAACCACTTATACTGAACAGGATATTCACCATGAAAAAAACAACGTATGCCATCATTGCCGCCCTCACTTTCGCCCCAGCGCTTGTATTCGCTAAAGACGGTGGGCACAAAGCAAACCCTGCGGTTGTCTATAACGGCCCCGTTGAAACCGCATCTGTCAACGAACTGCTAGCAGATAACAGCATGTTCAGCGAACAAAACGTCATCGTTGATGGTTACCTCGTCCGCCAAATTAAAGGCGACAAGTTTATATTTAGTGACGGTAATGCCGAAATACAAGTTGAATTAGATGACGTAGTTCTAACCACACCGATTGATAATAAAACCAAAGTCCGCATTTTTGGTGAGTATGAGGGCGGCTCTACACCGGAAATTGAGGTGGACCATATTCAAATAATGTAACGAATGTCTCGACATAAGATAAATTGGTCTGTATTTTGCAGACCTTTTTTATATATACTTGACGAATTGATCATTTTGACCTTATGTCGACATTCATTACGGAGTTCTCATGCTAGGTAAAGCAAGTCGTACTGCCCTTTTAGCGTTAGCAGTCACCGCCCCATCGTTAGTTCAAGCTAACAATTTTAATTACAACGCGTTTCAAGTTCGCTTAGGTGCAAACCCAGGTACAGTAGGAGCAGAGTTTAGTACTTTCTTTACCGAAAACACTCACATTATAGTACGTGGAGACTCTCGCTTTGAAGGCGACTGGGATGTCGCTGGTGGTATTGGTTTTAATGGGCCTGCTGGCCAATTTGCCGACATATATGGCCAACTTCTCGTTCACAATGTAAAAACGCGCGATGATGAAAAATTTGATAGTGAATTTATGTCTGAGTTTAATATTGGCTCGCGTGTATGGCTTCTAGAGAATGTCGAAGGCGTTGGTCAAATTGGTATGTTAAATCGCCGTGATGACACGGTATTTATTTGGAGTGCGGGTGCTCGTTTCCACTCAACGGATCAGCTTGCTCTAGGTGCTGACATTAAAGATGGTGGTATTTACGGACCACAAGTACAAATGTCAGTCAGGTTTGAATTCTAGCGCTTAAACATACCCTATACATGACGTTATAATATTCGAAATATTAGTGTAAATAATATTCAAACAGCAAAAAGGCTTTCGTAATGAAAGCCTTTTTATTATTTCTAGTCACTCTACTTAGGTCTTAGCCTACTTAGATTTTGGTTTTGGTTGCACGTATTTTCTACCTACATCAACCAAAGCGACATCCCTAAAGAAACTTCTGCCTAATAGTACAGGATATTTAAGGTGCGTACGGTCCGTTAGTGTAAACTCGGTTTTGCTTGTCATGTCACCAATCGTAATCGCTGAAAGAACGACAGGTCGTTTATCACTCTCTTCTGAGCCAGACTGCTTCACTTTCACCCAACGCTCTACTGGCAAGCTCATTTCTTTAGATTCAACACCTTTGTGCTTAACCTTGAATTTCACCCAATCTTTTCCATCGCGCTCAAACGGCACTATGTCAACAGCGCTTAATGATGACGTTGTCGCCCCCGTATCTACCCTTGCCTTTGTCGTTACTTTCATATCAACGAGACGAACATATTCCTGCTCACCCAGAATCAATTTTCCTTCACCGTTTTTTACTGGCGCAGGTTTAACCGCTGGCTTAGCTGGCTTTTCTGCAGGTTTTGTTTCTTTTTCAACAACCGCGGGCTTTTCTGCTTCAGGCTCTGGCTTAACTGGATCAGCTTTCGTCATTTCAGAGTCGGCTGGAGATTGCGTTGCAGATGAGTCCGTTTTAGGCTCTTCTACTTGTGGTGGAGTCACTGATTCAGTTTGACTTGTTGTAGAACATGCCACTAAGCCGCCACTCAACATCAGTGGTAAAATCACTTTCCACACTTTCATTCATTCACCTTTATATTAATCTTTTTATAGGGTTATCGCCGCACGTCTCGCATTAGCGCACATTGCTACCTTACGGCTGCATGACGATTTACTTAAACAGCGCGCTATCGTTCACGCGCTAAAATTACTGTTAGCTCACAGACATAAGAGCATTAGCGACATAAGGTAACTGCGTTTCTGACAAACCAGCAATATTAATTCGACCGTCATCTACACCATAAATACCAAAATCAGTTCGTAGGCGCTGCATTTGCTCTGCTGTAAATCCTAGCACAGTAAACATGCCTTTGTGAGCCATGATAAAGTCAAATTGGTCAGATGAATGATTGTTTTTTAATTCTTTACATAATCCATCACGCAACGAAACCAATCTTTGCTGCATTTCTGACAGTTCTGTTTGCCACTGACTCGTTAAATGCTCATCTGCCAAAATCGTTTTGACGAGTGCTGCACCATGATCTGGTGGCATCGTATAGGTAGAGCGTGCCAGGGTTAACAGTTTTCCACGGGCATTCGCCGCTTCTTTGGCATTTTTGCCAATAACAACCGCCGCTCCAGTTCGTTCACGATATAACCCAAAATTCTTAGAGCAAGACGTGGTTAACAACATTTCTTCGACATTTTCTGCCATGTGACGCAGACCAAACGCGTCGGCCTCCAAACCGTCACCAAAGCCTTGATATGCAACATCAACAAAAGGAACAAATCCATTACGTACGCTTAGATCGGTTATCTGTTTCCAATCCTCTAGCGAAATGTCCGCTCCGGTAGGGTTATGGCAGCAACCATGCAGAAGCACCACATCACCAACACCTGCAGAACTGATATCTGTTAGCATCGCATCCGTGTCTACCTGCTTAGTTTCGGTGTTGAAGTAGCGATAGAACTTAACATTGAGTCCGGCCGCTTCCATCACTGGTTTATGGTTCACGTAGCTTGGATTCGATAACCATACTGTCGTACCCGGCGCCGCAACATTAAGCAAATCCCCTAACATTCTCAACCCGCCACTTGCACCCGGCGTTTGAATGATAGACATTCGGTCATAAATAGGCGTCTCGCCAAACACGACTTTAGCAATACTTTGATTGAACTCTTCACAACCTGCTAAGCCGACATAAGCTTTGGTTTGCTGCTCAGTGGTCACAATTCGTTGCGCCTCGGAAACAGCCTTCATAATTGGCGTTTGGCCTTCGCTATTACGGTAGACACCGATACCAAGATCAACTTTATCCTCACGAGGATCGTTTCGATAAGCGACAGAGAGAGAGAGAATAGGATCGAGCGTAGGCTCGGATAAATGAGAAAACATGAAAGTCACAACCCTTTGAAATTCAAGCAATGGCTTTCACGTTATCACTAGATTCAAATGAATGAAATACTTTTATGCGCTCGACCATGCTAGCTGAAGAGAATTAGACCACAATCAGCAAAACGATGGCTTAAATTTCAGTAAAGCGATGAATAATTTGGTTGGAGCTACCGCGCCACTCAAGTTCTGGGTCAAATAGTGGCTGCTCAAACTTGCCATCCACCAGCACATCAACAAGATCTATAACCTCACGCTGCTTGGCAGACAAGTTAGCTAAGGTGTAACCTGACCATAACCAAATATCTTTACCAACGCACTCGGATTTGACTCGCTTAACCAATTTAAGTACCGCTTCAACATTAGCTGGATGCAGCGGATCCCCTCCAGATAAAGACAGCCCACGCTTCTTAATTCTCGTATCGTTCAAATCAGCAATAATTTGATCTTCAAGTGCTTGTGTAAAAGCATGTCCAGAGCGCAACGACCACGTAGATTGATTGTAACACCCTCTGCATTGGTGCTCACAACCAGACACAAAGAGCGTACACCTTGTACCGGGTCCATTTACAACGTCAATCGGGTGATACTGGTGGTAGTTCATAATGATTAAGTCTCTACATGTTTACTTGGCGATTCAATGACGACCGAATAAATGAGCCGTCTGCACATAACACTATGCGAAGACGGCTCTTATTCTGCTTTTTGCTAGGCTCAAGTTAACCTTTAACAAGAAGTCATTACCCTCTCGTTAGGTTAGACGCAGTATCACGACAGGCACTGCGCTCAACGCTACTAGCTGGTTTTACTACAAGTGTTTTACGCGTCGTTTCACTTCTTCTTGTTTGCCGAAGTTGAAAGGGCGAGCATCCGGGCTACCTAAATAACCGCAAACACGGCGTGTGACGGATACCTTAGATGAATCGTGGTTACCACACTTAGGACAAGTAAAGCCTTTACTCGCACAATCAAACTCACCGGTATAGCCACATTCGTAACACTCATCAATTGGCGTGTTTGTACCGTAGTAAGGCACTCGACTATAGCTGTAATCCCAAACGTTTTCTAACGCTTCGATGTTGCGCTGCATGTTCGGGAACTCGCCGTAACAAATAAAGCCACCTGACGATATTTCAGGATACGGCATTTCAAAGTCAATCTTATCGTATGGGTTAACCGTCTTTTGTACATCCAAGTGGAAACTGTTGGTGTAGTAACCTTTGTCAGTTACCCCATCAATCACACCAAATTCTTTGGTATCAATCTGACAGAATCGGCTACATAGGTTTTCACTCGGCGTACCGTAAAGACTAAATGCGTAGCCTGTTTCTTCTGCCCACGATTTCACGGTTTCTTTCATGTGTTTAATGATATCAAGCGCTTTATCACGGATGTCGTTGTCATCAAACATATGCACTTCAGTACCAAACAACGCTGTCATCGTTTCATGAATACCGATATAGCCTAGTGAAATAGATGCCCTACCATTTTTAAAAATCGGCGCAATGGAATCATCCGCTTTCAAGCGAACACCACATGCCCCTTCCATATAAAGGATAGGTGCCACACGAGCTTTTACTTTTTCAAGACGACTAATACGTGTTTCTAACGCGCGACGTGCTAATGTCATGCGGTCATTAAGTAGCTCATAGAACTTATCGAGACTACCATTTGCTTTGATTGCAATTCGTGGCAAGTTGAGGCTAACAACACCTAAGTTGTTGCGGCCTTCATGCTGTAATTCACCGTTTTCTTCATAAGTATTTAAGAAACTACGGCAGCCCATCGGAGTTTTAAATGACCCCGTGACTTCTACAACTTTATCGTAGTTAAGAATGTCTGGGTACATACGTTTTGACGCGCATTCCAATGCTAGCTGTTTAACATCATAGTGTGGATCTTGCGCTTGATGATTCAAACCATCTTTAATAGCAAACACCAATTTAGGGAAAACCGCCGTTTTGCGATTCTTACCCAGGCCGGCAATACGATTCTTCAAAATAGACTGTTGGATCAATTTTGATTCCCAGCTTGTGCCAAGACCAAAACCAAACGTAACAAAAGGAGTTTGACCATTTGCGGTATGTAACGTGTTCACTTCATATTCTAGAGATTGAAAAGCGTCGTAACACTCTTTTTCAGTTTGCTTGATCGCAAACTCTTCAGGTGCATGAATATCCCATTCTTTAGCAATTTCAAGGTGCTTGTCATAACTGGTCTTTACATACGGAGCAAGCACTTCATCGATACGGTTAATAGTGGTTCCGCCATAAATATGGCTTGCCACTTGCGCAATGATTTGAGCCGTAACCGCAGTCGCAGTAGAAATCGATTTAGGGGTATCGATCTCAGCGTTACCCATTTTAAACCCATGAGTCAGCATGCCTTTCAGATCAATCAGCATACAGTTAAACATCGGGAAAAACGGTGCATAATCGAGATCGTGATAATGAATATCACCTTCATCATGCGCTTGTACAATGTCACGTGGCAAAATACGTGTTTTCGCGTAGTGCTTCGCGACAATACCCGCTAACAAGTCACGTTGAGTTGGAATAACCTTGCCGTCTTTATTCGCATTTTCGTTTAATAAGTCGGCATTGCTTTCTTCAATCAGACCTTCAATCTCTTTGGTCAGCGCACTTTTTTTCTCGCGCGCCAAATCACGGTCATGACGATATTCGATATACGAACGAGCCAGTCCTTTATATGGACCTTGCATCAATTCGTTCTCGACAAGAGTCTGGATCTCTTGGATGTCTACATTTTCGCAATCCTGCAGTTTAAGCTCTACTGCTATCGCGACATTAGCCGCATAGAGTTCAAGCGCTTTATCTGCATGTTCTGCTGCTCTTACTACGGCAGCTTCTATACGATCCTTTGTAAACGGAGCACGAGAGCCGTCTCTTTTGATTACGATTGTTTTCACCCTTTCTCCTATCCCCTCAATATTCACAGACTTATCCACAAATACACTATATGGGGGTGTTACGATTGATTCTGACACAATATATTGTGGTGTATTTAACGAGAAGTGCAAACTAAAAGTATTGATTTAGATCAAGTAAAATGAGGTAGTGAACAAGAAGGATTCAATCTGATGAGCTTGATCCCAGTTAATAAATTGCAGCGAATTTTCATCAAATTTTGCCAACTTTATGTTGATCTTTTGGCATCGCTTACGGCACATTGGCTGGACGATTATTTAGAAATGGCAAGGACGATGTTTAGAACGATCTGTTATGAAATGACGAAATTTACTTGCGTCGTGGCTATAAGTATTTTTCCTACAATTACGCACGCATTAACGGTTACGAGTTGGAATATAGAGTGGCTATCTCTTACCCCTTCCAACCGGTTCGAACAGAGCAAACGAACCGATGCCGATTTTCAAGCACTCTCACGCCATTTAAAGCAAGTGTCACCCGACATTCTGGCATTCCAAGAGGTAGACTCCATCGCCGCTATTCAAAAAGTAGTGGGAAACGAGTACACCATTTACTTTTCTGACCGAGCGCTTTCCCATAACCATAAACACCAGTTTAATGAGATAAACCAATATACTGGCTTTGCTATTCGCGACACGTTACAAGTCAAAGACCTCCCTGACTTTCCTCTTACTCAAGGAAATCGACTGCGATTTGCTTCTGCAGTGACGTTAACCTATAAAGGTGAAAAAATTCAGCTGCTTTCTGTACATCTTAAGGCGGGGTGCAGCGGGAAATACTCCTCAACATCGTCATGCAAACAACTCCAACGTCAGGGTAAAGCCATCAATAATTGGCTTAAACAAGTTGAGCAGCAAGGACAACACTATATTTTGCTCGGCGATTTCAACCATAATCTAGCGTATCGCGGAGATTGGTTGTGGGCCCAGATGATCAGTGGTCTCACTTACAGCCCAAGATTAACGAGCCAATCCACTAAAGCAAGCTGTAAGGTACAATCCAACAAAAACCCCAATCGCACCCATCAGTTCCGTTCACTGATCGACCATATCATAGTGAGTCCATCGCTGCGTACCTCCCCGGCTATTCAGAATACAATGCCGACCAAAGACGTGTTGTCTTTTAACATGAGCGACCATTGCCCTATTAGCGTGACGCTGTATTAGCCGCCACACCGGTATCTATGGCGAGCCTTTCGTACCCACAGTTGCAATAACTTATGGGCGGGCAGAACCTACTAACATCAATGGGTTGTTTAACAAATAAAAAGGCTTGGTGATTAAACCAAGCCTTTATCAGCCCCACATCAGAGCGAGCCACACCGTCTTACTTTCGCCAAATGCCTAATTATTATTGCGTTTAGACAACAAAACATCGCCAATAAACATTCCGACGAGCATCATAACCACAAAGCCAACAATACCCATGCTGCCATTGGCGATTGACGAGATAGCAGGTCCAGGACAAATGCCCGCGATACCCCAGCCGAGGCCGAACAAAGCAGACCCAGTTAACAATTGAGCATCGATCTTCTTATCATCTGAAACGCAGAATTGATCAGTACACACTGGCTTCTCCTCCTTACGAATAATCAGCCAATAGCTTGGTGCAAACACCATCAATGCGCCGCCCATCACAAAAGCGAGGTCAGGAGACCAGTGACCAAATATATCCAGAAAAGCCATCACATTTTGAGGATCGCTCATACCAGAGACAATCATGCCGATACCGAACAAAAAACCACTAATAAGTGAGATAATACGTTGCATCATTGCCTCCTATAGTACGTGTAACATAACGCTAGTCGTTGCCATTGCAACGACCATAAAGGTCATTGTCGCGACAATAGAACGCTTTGATAAACGGCCCATTCCGCAAATGCCATGCCCACTGGTGCAGCCATTACCCAACCTAGTTCCCAAACCGACGAGCAAGCCAGCGACTAAAACTAATGGCGTAGACACAACCATCTCAGCAGGCGCAACATTCAACAGTTTTGCTGATAGAACACCTCCAACCACCATGCCTAACACAAACAAGATACGCCAACTGGTATCGCCCGATTTAACTTGATAAATTCGGGCAACAATGCCACTTATTCCAGCAATCTTGCCGTTGAATAACAATAACAGTGCGGCGGATAGCCCAAGTAACATACCACCGAGCATCGATGCCCAAGGGAAGGTAAACTCCATAATGACCTCTTTAAACATAAAAATGATTTAAGTTGCAAAATTCATCAAAAATTCTGCAAGTTAAATCAACTTCAATGTCCTGTAACTAGTGGCAATATAACGTATGCAACTGTTTAATAAGTCCCACAACACGCTCATCTTTGAGTGCGTAGTAAACATGTTGTGATTCCTTTCTTGAAGAGACTAAGTCCGCCTTCTTTAACACCGCTAAATGTTGTGAAAACGCAGATTGGCTTAGATCTGAATTCGCTTGTAATTGACCAGCCCCCTGCTCTCCATCAACTAACTGGCACAACACAAACAAACGGTCTGGATGCGATAGCGTCTTCAGTACCTCTGCAACATCCGTTACGCGTTCTTTCATATGCAATAAATCCACGTTGTTACCCCCACGTGTCATGATTTAGTTAATTATCTACGCACCCATTATTTTAGTCAACACTTAATTAGCATCTGTGAATTTAGACTAAAATAAATTAGACATTGCTAATTTATAGCATTATAGTAATCGCAACTGAAATGAATTGACGGCAAGATCGTCTATTTAGCACGATTAGCTTTAAATAAAATGAACAGAGGTATTGTATGACTAAGATATTAATCGTAGGTGGTGTTGCAGGAGGCGCGTCTGCCGCGGCACGAGCAAGACGTTTAAGTGAAGATGCTGAGATCGTGATGTTCGAACGTGGACCTTTTGTTTCTTTCGCGAACTGTGGCTTACCATACCATGTCGGTGGGGATATTCAGGATCGTAGCAAACTACTATTACAAACTCCTGAAAGCTTTTTAGCTCGCTTTAATGTTGATGTTCGTGTCATGAATGAAGTCACTTCAATCAACCGAAGCGATAAAACCGTGTCGGTTAAAAACTTAGTCGATGGAAGTCAATATACTGAATCGTATGACTTTCTATTACTGAGCCCCGGTGCTGCCCCTTTTGTTCCACCTATCAAGGGTATTGATAACCCCCTTACGCATACTCTGCGTAATATCCCCGATATGGACCGAATTCTACATTCTATTCAGATGAATAAACCCAAACATGCCACGGTCGTTGGCGGCGGTTTTATCGGCTTAGAAATGATGGAAGCATTCCACCAGCTTGGTATCAAAACCACGTTAATTGAAATGGCAGACCAAGTTATGACACCGGTTGATAAGGAAATGGCAGGCTTTGCTCATTCCGAGATCAAATCACATGGTGTCGACCTACGCTTAGGTGTCGCACTTGAATCCGTTAACTACTTACCCAATCAGCAAGTGGCTGACGCAAATGCAGGTGAATTGAATGAAGATCAGCATCTTCAGGGTGAACTAGAACTTACTCTTAATAGTGGCGAGACACTGACTACCGACATTCTCATTATGGCTATCGGTGTTCGTCCAGAAGCAAGCCTTGCGAAAGAAGCAGGGTTACAACTTGGTGACTTTGGTGGTATTTACACTTCTGACACAATGCAAACCAGTGATCCTGCTATTTATGCCGTTGGTGATGCCATAGAAGACAAAGATTTCGTCACTGGTAAGCCAGGCTTTGTTCCACTCGCAGGGCCTGCAAATCGTCAAGGACGTATGGCGGCAGACAACATGCTTGGACGTAATGAAAGCTATCAGGGTACACAAGGTACCGCTATCGTTAAGATTTTCGACTTAGCCGTTGCATCTGTAGGCAAAAATGAAAAAGTACTAAAACGTGAAGGTATTCGCTATGAGAAAGTGTACGTTCATACGGCCAGTCATGCGAGTTATTACCCTGGTTCTGAAATTGTGTCGCTAAAACTGCTTTTTAGCCCGGAAACAGGCAAAATTCTTGGAGCTCAAGCCGCTGGTAAAGATGGTGTGGATAAGCGAATCGATGTTCTTGCGGTCGCGCAGCGCGCAGGCATGACAGTAGAGCAACTTCAACACCTTGAACTGACTTACGCTCCCCCGTATGGCAGTGCAAAAGATGTCATTAACCAAGCCGCGTTTGTTGCCAACAATATACTTAAAGGTGATGCAACACCGATTCATTTTGATGAGATAGATAACCTGACAAGCGAACAAGTGTTGTTGGATGTTCGTAACCCTAGTGAGCTCGAGAATGTCGGCTTTATCGACGGTGCAATCAATATCCCCGTGGACCAACTTCGTCAACGTATGGATGAGCTACCGAAAGACAAAGAGATCATTATTTACTGCCAAGTTGGGTTACGCGGTAACGTCGCCTATCGTCAGCTGGTTAATAGTGGCTTTAAAGCTCGTAACCTTATTGGTGGTTACCGTACTTATAAATTTGCTTCACTATAAGTATCAATTATTCTTATGGCTAGACAACACACCAAACGATAAGAAAAAAGGAAGCCGAGGCTTCCTTTTTTGTACTGAGTTCTCAGTTAATTATTTAGCAGGCTTGTTCTGGCAATGCTCGATAGCGGTAGCCATCAATTCCAAAGCAGATTGTTCACACGCTGGCAGCTGTGCTTCACTGCTATTAATTGGCGTAACACGCTCACCCCATTTAATGTGTCCTGCACCCCAAGTTAGTCCAGCGCCAAATGCTGCTAATAGCAGATCATCGTTGGGTTTGATTTTCCCTTGCTCTACCGCTTCACACAACGCAATAGGCACTGTCGCCGCAGACGTGTTGCCATACTTCTGAATGTTCACAAATGCTTTTTCGCGTTCAATGCCCGACAGATCGCACAAGGTTTGAATAATGCGAATGTTCGCTTGATGAGGGATCACCACATCAATGTCTTCTTTGGTCAAGTTTGAGCGAGACAATACGGTATTCGCAGCAGCGCCCATACCTTTTACTGCACGCTTAAAGATTTCTTTACCAACAAAATCAAACTCAAAATAACCGTTATCCGCCGCGAAACGATCCATCGACGTACCAAACTTCGGCACAGCTAAAATGTCACGCCCTTTCGCGTCACAGCCTATTTGCGCGTCTTGCAGACCCACTTTGCTTTCTGTACGGCTTAATACCGCAGCACCTGCGCCATCGCCAAACAATACAGCGGTATCTCTTTCACTCCAATCAAGGAAGAAAGACAAACGCTCAGCGCCGATAACAATCGCGTGACGGTAGTTACCCGACTGAATCAACTTAGTCGCGGTTTCTAAGCCGTAAACAAAACCCGTACATGCCGCATTTAGATCAAACGCCGCCGCAGCCGGAACACCCAAGTTCTGTTGTACACGAGAAGCAGTATTTGGAATCAATGAGTCTGGTGAACAAGTGGCTACAATAATCAGATCAACGTCTTCTGCCGTAATACCAGCGCATGCCATCGCATGTTGCGCTGCAACCGTAGCCATATCAGAGGTGTTAACGTGGCTAATACGACGAGTTTCTATCCCAGTCCTAGAACGAATCCACTCATCAGAAGTTTCCATTACCGTACTTAGGTCGTGGTTAGTCAATGTTGCTGGTGGAAGGCACTTACCCCAACCAGTGATTTCGGCATAATAAGCTGTCATTCTGTACCTATCTATATTGAATCATTAAGCAATTTTTCCATCATATCACAACATTTTGATTGTTAATGCAAATGCAAACAATGCTTGTGGACCGTGTCGCTCACCAACCATTCACCCAACAAATGCAACCCATTCAAACCTATATTTAAAACAGATTGAGCAAGCTTGCGCATGACAAAATCGGATGATAATTAAGCAAAAATCTATCCACACCTGATTATAAGACCTGGATATTAACAGGTCTTACCAATAAACAATCGCGAACCATATCGCAGCCCTAATGACTTTCACTTAACACGTTAGGGGTTAGTTTGTGAGAAATATCGCGCATGCAGCAGCACTTGAGGATAGAGTTCCGTAAATAAATTCGAGAGGCGTTGGTAATTCAACTCTAAGTCAACACCACATTCGGCAAGAGGTTCCATCCTTAGGCTACGTTGCGACATCCTTTCCAAGGCGTATTGGATATTTTCCAGTTCTTGATACGATTCTAACCACCTATCACGCCACATAAATTCGCTCATGCGTAGAAAACGTTCCGGCAATGGCGCGGCATCCACCTCTTGTGGTGTAGTAACGTCGCGATATGCATTATCAACAAAATCGCATAACGGCATGACATGATAATGCTGCCAATGTTTCGCTAAACAATGATCCCAAAACATATCTAACGCTATAGGGGCAAAGCGGCGCTTTTCTGGTGCAAATAGCGCTTTGCATTGCTTAATAATGTCATGATTATCGGTGTACGAGTCCACGCTGCGATGTAACCGGATTCCACTAGCTAACTCAACGCCATAGATTTTTGCTGGATCGCCTTTAACGAAATCGCCCAACAAGTTTCCTAGTAAACTACTATGACAGTGATCGGCAATGTGGAGGTGCGCTAAAAAATTCATCCGGTTCCTTTTATTCAACTTTAAAACAGTGTGGCTACTACTGCGCGTTTATTCAATGTAAACCGTAATAGATTAAGAGCTTTGCTGTCCGCATCACTTACCTGTAAAGGTTTCGCAACACTTTCCATAATGCTAATTAACGGCAGAACCTCGACGACATCTACTACGCAAGGCTACTATCCCAACCTTCGTGAAAACATAATATCCGCGCTAGTGGCAAGGAAACCACCCATCGGAGCATGTTGAACACGCTATATACTGGCTACTTATTGCAGTCAAACCGACGAACACAAAGCTAACATAAGCTCAAATTAACAAAGGAATGCATTAACATGGATAAGGATCATAGCTTAAGAGAAAACCTACTAGCGTTATTGCTCGGTAGTGCATTGGTTTCACTTGGTGTCATTTTTTTCAACCAAGTAGGATTACTCACCGGTGGGACTGCGGGTCTGGCTATTTTCATTACTAAAGTATCAGCATTTACGTTTGGACAGGTATTTTTCGCGCTAAACCTACCTTTTTACCTACTCTCCGCAACTCGAATGGGCTGGCCATTTACCATTAACACTTTTATCGCTGTTAGTATCGTTTCATTTGCAGTTGACCATCTACATCATGTTATTCAAATCAGTCATATTGAACCCCTGTACGCCGCGATTATTGGTGGTGGTTTAATTGGTATCGGCATGCTCGTCATCTTCAGACACAAAATGAGCTTAGGTGGATTCAATATTCTTGCACTATTTCTACAAGATCGCTTTGGCATTCGTGCAGGTAAAGTTCAAATGGCGCTCGATTGCTCCATCGTGATTCTGTCTTTCTTCATCGTTGACTTGTCATTAATTGCACTGTCTATCTTGGGAGCAATTACCACAAACCTTATTCTTGCCATGAACCACAAGCCTGGCCGCTATCAAGCTGCGGTTTCGGCTAAGCCTCAGACTTAACACAAATAGCACTCGAACTGATAAAATTCATACCAATAGCGGCCGTGAAGGAATGGTTACTGTATGAGGATAGGTACCGACAAGAATATAGATACGGCGAGGATATAGGTACTGTAAAGGGCTTGTGGTCACCAAACCTCAAGCCGCTCACATGTCACTTCATTCTTTATGGCTTATGTCGGACAGAATGACAATCTTGTCTTAAAGCTCGCTATTTTTACGTTTGTTTGTGACCTTGTCACAGATATACTCCCCGATTGGAATAGCGGATGTTGCTGCCGGGGATGGTGCATTACAGACATGCAAGCTTCTCGCACTTTCTGCAAACAAAAAGTCATGAACAAGCGTGCCGTCAGATAAGACCGCTTGCGCACGAATACCCGCTGGATAAGGTTTAAGATCATCGACCGTAATGCTCGGACAATATTTATTCACCGCTTTCAAGTACCCTGCTTTCCACCAGGAATTCTTGAATTCAGTGAGTCCTGTTCTGATGTGCTTTCTTGTCACTTTCCAGAAACCGGAAAATGTCAGCATTTGCCAAGTGTCTTGCACACTAAGGTTCACAGAGCCGTAGCCTTCTCGCTTCCAACCTTGTACTGCATTGGGTCCTACCGTGACCGAGCCATCAATCATTCGTGTTAAATGTACTCCTAAAAAGGGTAAATCTGGATCTGGAATAGGGTAAATAAGATGATTCACCACCCTATTATGACGGCTATCTAAGCGATAGTATTCACCACGATAAGGGATAATTTGGAAATCCGTTTTGATTCCAAGCAACTGCGTCATTCTATCTGCCATCAAGCCACTGCAGGTGATCAAAAACTGGCTAGTCATCGTCAGAGCCTTATCCTTTTTAATGCAACCAATGATTATTTGGTTATCGCATTCCACAAGCTCAGTCACCTTGGTTTCGAGTTGAATGATGCCGCCGTTCGCCTCAAATTCCACAGCCAACTGCTGCGTCACCAACCGATAGTCAACAATGCTAGTCGTTGCAACATAGATAGCGCCTAACCCAGTAATATTGGGCTCTGCTAATTTGAGTTGCGCTTGGTCTAACAAGGTTACCTCTATGCCATTCACCTGACATCGTTCATATAACGCCATCATACGTTGTTGCTCTACGGCGTTCGTCGCGACCAATAACTTACCGCAATTTTCTACTGGTATCTCGTGAGCACGACAAAATGCCAACGTTCGTTCTACACCGCGCTTACAAAAGTCAGCTTTCATACTGCCCGGTTGATAGTATACGCCTGCATGAATAACACCACTGTTATGACCCGTTTGATGCTGAGCAACACCCGTCTCTTTTTCTAACAATAAGATCTTACTTTCAGGGTATCGCAGCTGCAATTGCCAAGCGGTCGACACACCAACAATGCCACCTCCAACTATCACATAGTCATATTCCGTGTCCATGTTACCCCTTAAGATGCTGATACCGATTTCGTTTGTTGTGCTTTACTGTTATTAGCTTTCGTGTCTTCAGATTTATTACTTTGACCTTTCATTTTCTCCTTTTTAAATACGCGATTGCTGTGTATAAAAACCAATGCAAATACACCGCATGCAATCACACGAACGAGTATAGGAAGATCATGCCAAACTAAGCAAACACCTACCGCCACAAGTACGACTCTCAACAGTACCGTTAACGGGCCTTCTAGGTATCCTTCAATCGCACCAATTAACGCGTAAGTACCAATGATGGCAAAGAACCCAACACTCACTACCGACATCACATCCCAGCTAACCAAACCTGTGTACGCGATAAGTAAGGGAACAAGGTATAAGCCTTTGGCAATTTTCCAAGCAGTTAAACCCGTTCGCATAGGTGGCGTTTTCGCGATTGTTGCAGCAGCAAAAGCCGTTAAGCACACTGGCGGTGTAACATTACTATCTTGAGAAAGCCAAAATATGATCAAATGCGCTGCGAGCAACGCTAGCCCAACCGCTTCCATTCCAATACTTTGCTCTAATAAGGTCTCCACAAAGTCTGCGGGAACTAACGCTACTAGCTCTTTCGCCGTTTCTATGGGCATTGGGGCATTGAGTAAATGTAAACGCTCTGGTGCCGCCAACATAAATATGGCCTTCGCTTGTTCGGGCAGTTGTCCCGACACCATCAATTCAAACAATTGATTTTCTGCAATGAGTTTGTACAATGCCGGCGCAGACAAGGTGCCAAGCACAATATACGCAGCCGTCACTGGAAGCCCCATACCAAGTACTAAAGACGCTAGCGCAATCAACACCAGCATGATCAACAAATTACCACTTGCCCAACCGTCTATCATCAAAGAAAACGTATTGCCGATGCCAGTGGTACTGATCACATTAATTACCAGCCCAATACCCACAAGCAATATCGCCGTAGTCGCCATATTCTTAGCCCCTTGTGACAGCGCTTCAATGATCGCTTTCGGACCCATTTTATGGTCTTTAGAAAACCACGATGCTACGACCACTGAAAGAATGGAGATGCCCGCGGCATAGGTTGGTGTAAAGCCTTGCACCAGCAATGTCACCAGAACGGCGAGTGGAATCAAATTGTGCCAGCCTGATATCAAGACTTTCCATAAAGGCACTTCACTCGTGGTAATTTTTTGAACGCCGCTACGTTTGGCTTCTATCCGCACAAAGAACGCAACGGATAAAAAGTAGATCAACGCAGGAACAAAAGAGACGGCGATAATATCCACGTAAGGTATTTGAGTATAAGACGCCATAATAAACGCACCCGCCCCCATGACTGGTGGCATCAATTGTCCGCCAGTCGATGCAGCGGCCTCTACTCCAGCCGCAAATCGAGAAGGAAACCCCGCTTTTTGCATTAACGGGATACTAATTACCCCTGTCGAAACCGTATTAGCGACACTTGATCCTGAAACCGAGCCCATTAGCCCCGAACCAATCACCGCAATAAACCCCGGCCCGCCAATGATCTTTCCGGCTGCCGCTCGAGCGACGTTAATAATGTAGTCACCCACACCAGAACGAACTAAAAACGCTCCAAATAAAATAAACATGAATACGAACGTCCAGCTAATACGCGAGATTGCGCCAAACATTCCTTCAGACGAATAGAAACTCCGATATAACAAGGTTTCCATACTCAAGCCGGGGAAATGAAAAATACCGCTTGCCCATTGCCCCCACAGCACAACGTAACTTAGACAAACGACAATGAGAATTGGAATAAACCATCCCATCGTTCGACGTATCAGTTCAATTACGATAACAATCGCTAGAATGGCGAATACCCAATCGCTGGTGACAAATTTAACGCCACGCTCGTAGAGTGCATCTTCGGCATAAGGGATATACAACAAACAGGCAATGGCAGCCAGCGCGATAAAGACATCAACCACAAGCGCTGCTTTACTGGACTTCAGTGATACATGAGCAGGATACCAAAGGCTGCATATCACAGCGAACCCAGCGAAGTGCGTGGCAGAAATCCAAAGCTCCGGTAACGTTGATAACGTATTAAACCAAATATGCAGTAAAGACAGCACGACACCAAACACCGTGATCGTGGTGGTTACCCATGGAAAATCACTGCGAGTCGGCAGCTCAAATTTTTGCAATTCCTTTTGAACGGTATCGCTCATGACATACTCCAGCCTATCGGCTTCTGTTCCTAACTATTCACGAATCTAAGGTCACGTATTTAAGGAATGCCTTCAACGAACGCGAAGGCATTGTCGCGCCATTAGCTAGTAAGAAGCAGCACCACTGACAGAATGTCTGTAGCCAGTGGTAACTCCATCCAACTAACAGCGCATTTTGTACGCTGCTAACTTGCTATTTAGCAATCAGGTGAGATGGGATCTCTAAACCCACCTCTTTATAGTAACGAGCAGCACCTGGGTGAAGTGGGACAGGCAAACCAGCTATCGCTTTTTCAAGCGCCATGGCTTTTGTGGCTTTATGAATGCCTTGCAAAAACGCCAAGTTTTCATAAATGGCTTTCGTCAGTTCGTAGACATCATCATCAGAAATATCATCTCTTACTGCCAAAAAGTTAGGCTGAGCAATCGTCGTAATTGGCTTGTCTAAACCGGGATAGGTATTGGCTGGAATGTCATATTTAGTCCAAAGGTTGAAACCACCATTCGCCTCTTTAATTTGTTCATCGGTAAAGGACAAAATAGAAATGTCACTACCAAGCGCAGCAAATGCTTGAGTGACCGCACCGACTGGCACCCCTGCTGGTGTGTTCATGCCATCGATCGTGCCATTTTGTAGAGCACTCGCGCTACCGCCGTAGCCCATAAACGCAAGATTAAATGAGTCAGGATCCACCTTTAACCCTTTCATAATTTGGCGACCCGAGTTTTCAGTCCCAGAATTCTTTTTACCAATAGAGAACTTCTTATCAACCAGATTATTCAAGTCAGACACGGTACCGGTTTCCGCTAGCTCAGTACGAACGATAAAATGCTCGACGTTTTGCCACAGCATAGACACTGAGCGTAACTGCTCTTGACGACCACTCTTTGCATATGGGCCTTCACCAGACCACGCCCACGCGCCGTATAGACCTTGCAATATGGCAAACTGAGCTTCATTTTCATTCAAAAGTTTGACGTTTTCGCCTGATCCCGCAGAACTAATCGCCGATAGCGAAAAATGGTATTTGGGTGCTAGCTTGACCTTGCTCAACGTGGCCAGCGCCACACCTACAGGGTAATACGTTCCCCCCGTAGACGCCGTTGACAAAATATAGCTTCGCTCTTGTGCGATAGCGGCATTCGTGACCAATCCAAAAGAAGTCAGGGCGATGACTAACGCTTTAGCTACTCTATTTTTGTTCATTGTTACACTCCATGTTATTTGGCGTTACACACTTGTTATCAATCAATCTTCTATAGCAAACGTGATGCCAAAGTTTAACTGATTGATAAATAACAATATTAATAAATAACAATGATACAATGAGCAAATTATTGCTCAAATGTGCCACGACACATGAGCAAGATTTTGCTTACCCAAACACCGAGAAAGTCGCGCGACAACGTCGACATGTTAAAAAATTGTGACTTGACGGATGTTTTAGACGTAATCCCACTAAGCAAGTTTTTGCCGATAACATTGCGTCATAGACTCGCCTCTCTAGATCACTTCACGAAATGAGTTTGCAACTAGTCCTACTCTCTACTCTCTACTCTCTACTCAAGAATAAAAACAATCAATTTGCCAACTTCATCGACACAAATCTCGTTGCTTCGTTACTCCGATGCTTATTGCTTAGTTGCTCTGTAGTTTAGTTACGTTAGGTATAATCCCCTCGATTCAGGCCCAGCTTTTGCATTTTTTGATTAAGCGTTCGCCTTGGTATATCTAACTCAAGCATGACATCGGTAATACAACCATGATGGCGAGACAAAGCATCACTCAACACCTTTCTTTCGAAGTTATGTAATTGAATCGCTAGTGGTACACCACTTTGAGTCATTTCTGTCGTAGAGCTAGGGCGCATCGTCAGAATTTCCATGACTGACACGCTATCGTCAAGGGCAAAACGCATTGCGGCGTTCCTTAACTCACGGACATTACCGGGCCACGAATAACTCAATATCGCCTGTCGATCGGCGTCGCTTAGTATTCGTGCATCTTCACGAGTGTGACTAATAAAGTGTTCAAACAAGATCAAGGCATCTTCTTCTCGCTCTCGCAAAGGGGGAATGTGAATTTGAGCAACATTGAGGCGATAATATAAGTCTTGTCGAAATTCGCCGTTGTCACTCAAATCCTCTTTGGCTGCGGCAATCACTCGAAGATCCGTGTTGATCGTCTGATTTCCTCCCACCCGCTCTACGGTATTTTCCTGTAAGCAACGTAGAACTTTAACCTGCATGGCAAGTGGCATACTCTCGATTTCATCGAAAAACAGCGTCCCTTTATCAGCATATTCGAGCTTACCAATTCGCCTTTTACTCGCCCCCGTGAAGGCGCCAGCTTCGTGACCGAACAACTCACTTTCAAATAGATTCTCGGGTACCGCCCCACAATTAATTGGCACAAATTGACGTTTACTGCGCGGACTTTCATTATGTAAACTGATGGCCACCAGCTCCTTACCGCATCCCGTTTCACCATAAATAATGACATGAGTATCAATGCGAGCCAACTTAACCACCTGAGCCCTCAATTGCACCATTACCGCACTTTGTCCAATTAACACTTGCTCAAGTCCGTTAACGCTAGCCAAATATTCTTGCCGATGCTGAGCCGACGCTTGCGCTCGGTACAGGAGCACTGCCTCGTTAACACGTTGCGACAATCTTTCTGGTTGAAAGGGCTTCTCAATAAAATCAAACACACCTTGTTGCAAGGCACTTACCGCCATGTCGACATCGCCGTGGCCGGTAATTAAGATCATTGGGGTTTGAATATTGTTTGCCGTTAGGTCGGCGAGTAGTGTTAAACCGTCTATATCGGGTAGTCGCACGTCACTGACTATCGCATCGTAGTCGCCATTAAGAATCGCAGACTTACCGGCTAACCCTGTGCTAAATGCCTCCACTTCAAAACCTGCAAGTTGTAACCACTGGCTCGTCGCTTGTCGAACAATGTCGTCATCTTCAATTAGTGCTACTCGTGCCGCATCTACGAAAACCATAACCTATCACCCAAATGAATACTCCATATCTACGTTAGGTAAATTTGCAATAGGATAAAAGGAGCTAAGTCGCACTTTTTGATCACAACTCTTTTACATCAATAAGAAACAGCGCAGTCTTTTAATAAAAGAAAATCAGTCTATTGCGGGATTCATGATGAGATATAAGTGGATAATTACTGTCGTTGTCGTCATGTTGATTGGGCTTTTCTATAGCACTAGCCGAGAAGTCTCACGGCAATGGCTTAGTAATCAAACCCAAATACTCGTCCAAGAGCGCTTGCTCGACTATATCGGCGAAGTAAGACGGACATTAAAGCGTTTTTATCACCTTCCTTACCTAGTCACCAATAACCCTAGAACCATCGCATTGGTGGCTGGTGATTTAGCGCAAAAGCAAAGTGTTGAAGACGAACTCTTCCAACTTGATAAAGCTGCAAATACGAAAGGTTGGCTGATTCTGTCTGCCACAGGTGAAGCACTTGCATCTAGTGTTGCGGGAGAACGATTCAGCCTCTCTGATAGACAAGCCATCGCACAACAAATTCACTCCCAAGGCGAACGTGTATCGTTGGTGAGTAAAACCAAAGGTTCGTCTCCGTTTTATTATTTGACCGCCCCAATCTTTATTGGCTTAGACATTGCTGGCATTGCTGTCGTGCAAATTGATCTCAGTCTGTTAACCGAACAAATCATTACCAGTAGCGACGTCATTACCTTTCAGAACCAGCAGGATCAGTTCTTTTTATCCAGTAGTACTCAATACGGTGCTGATTGGCTAAACGACTCTTCCCATCACATTGTGCAAAATGCCGAGTTGCTGTATGACAACACGCGCATTAAAACGTGGCAACTCACCAACTCACAAACCATTTCCGCAGATAGTTACCTTGCCCACACCGTTAAGCTTGACGACTTAAATTGGAAAATCAGTTACCTGACCCCGTTGAAACCAATGCAACAGACGATTAATGTTGTTGGCTGGAGCACAATCACCGTACTACTATTCGTCACTTTACTGATTATCATCTTCTTTCAACGTCATCAAAAGCAACAAAGTAAACAGCAGATCCAATCCATTTTGGAGGAGTCACAACAACGCCTTACTCAGATGATCAATAAGACACATGTCGGTTTAATGGTAATAGATGATCACGGACTTCTATTCGATGTTAACCCTATGGCAAAACGCCAATTCTGTCTTCCAGATAGACATAGCAAAGCGATACATGCATGGGAGTTGTTTGACGCGGGTAACCCCAACTCCACCACGCTCAAACTACTTAAGAATCTGGTGACTCATAAAGAACATACCGAGCTGAGCGCGGTGGATACGATGGCAAAGCGAAGTGATGGCACTCTTTTTCCGGTCCTTTTTTCTTTAACTCTATTCCCATGGCATGGTCAGCATTTTTTCCTTGCCACCGTCATTGATATCAGCAAACGGAAAACTGCTGAACAGGCCCTACAGCAAGCGAACCAAGCGCTTGAGAAACGGGTTGAAGAACGCACTCAGGCTTTAGAACAAGCGCAACACGAACTCGTTCAAGCAAGTAAAATGGCGGCATTAGGTCGAATGTCCAGTGCAATTACTCATGAGTTAAACCAACCTCTCACTGGGCTTCGCACATTGCTCACCACCAACGAGCTTTTAATGGAACGCAATGAGTACGAAATGATGCGTGCTAACCACACGTTAATTCAAACGCTCATCGATCGCATGGCAAATATGACTCGCCAGCTAAAAAGCTTTGCCTATAGCAAACCCGAGTTACTCAACCCAGTTTCGTTATCTGAAGCACTCGAAGAGACATTGCGGATTTATCAGTCAAAACTGGCCACTATTGACGTGCGGGTTCGAGCGCCAGAAGTGCTGCCAACCATCCTAGGCGAAGAGCAACGTCTTAGACAGGTATTAGGCAACCTTATATCCAATGCCATCGATGCGCTCAGCGATACTAAGCAGCCAATACTCACCATCGCTATTAGTAAGGTGAATACCATGATAGAAATACGAATCATAGACAATGGCTGCGGCGTAAACCCTTCTTCAATAGACGCAATATTTGAACCGTTTCACACCAGTAAAAAGATAGGCGACGGACTTGGGTTGGGACTATCAATTACCGCTAACAACATGCGAGATATGAACGGCTCTATCAACGCAGACAATAATGCGCAACACGGCATGACTTTTACCCTAATGCTGCCGGAAGCCAATGTTTAACGCTGGCATTTAGACGCATATATCACCAGATTAATATAGCTTCTACGCCCTACGCGCTCATAATGTGAACAGCAGCAAACTTTGAGGCGTAGAGTACAAGAATGATGTGCCTTGAATATTAGATAAGTACAGTGAGGGTGAAAAATAATAACAACGGAATGACCATGAAACATAAGACTCTGTTCACCTCTTTGCTTATTGCAATGCCGTCACTCTTCGCGTCGTCTGCGCTTTTGGCATCGCCTTATCTCACGATATCTACGACCACAACCAGTCGTGATTACCCGCTAGAAAATGGCAACGCTGTGGTGGTGCCACTTACTAAAGACAAATATCAACTGACTATTTCTGGAATTGATGGGCAATGCGATAATCAGCTTCCAAGCAAAATTAAATTTAATACGCCAATCCCTTTGCTGTGTGGTGAAACCACTCAGTTACCACTTATCATTAGATTCACAGGGGATTATTCGTTTTCCTATCAGGAAGAAAACCAAACCTTGTTGTTTAAGCGGCAACCTAAAAAAGTCGCTCAAACGGCATTTAAACGCCCACTGCCGAAGGTACAGTGTGAAGCGTTTATTGACGGCCCGAAGGATATTAATGTCTCCTCTTCCTTTGCTGATGGCACATTACTTCGGGAGGTATTTTCCGGAGAGGAATTACGCGTCAACAATGGTCAGGTCACGGTAACGCCTTCTCAAGCAAATGGCGGTCTCATCCTTCTAGAGCCGGTACAGGCGCTAGCTAAAACATCCGACGCAGAAATAAACAAAACTATTAACTACCGTAATGCCAACATCTATTTTGTCATGGTAGATCGTTTCAATAATTCTGATAGCCCCAAATCGCAACCGTACTCTCGACACAACGATAACAAGCAAGAAATTGGCACTTTTCACGGTGGTGACTTAAAAGGCGTCACAGAAAAGCTCGACTATATTAAGAGCCTTGGCACTAATGTCATTTGGTTGTCACCAATTGTTGAGCAAGTGCGCGGGTTTGTTGGTGGAGGTGACAGCGGATCTTTCCCATTTTATGCTTATCATGGCTATTGGGCACGGGATTTTACCAAAGTCGATGAAAGTTTCGGTAGCGAGGAAGATCTAAAACGTCTAGTTTCAGAAGCCCATAAACTCGGAATAAAAGTCCTACTAGATGCCGTCATTAATCACCCTGGTTACGCAACGCTAGCCGATGCACAATTTGATGGACTAAATGTTATTACCACACCGGAAAAGCTACCGACTCAATGGGCTGACTGGGCACCTAAGAAAGGGGAAAACTGGCACAGCTTCCATAACAACATCAACTATCAATCATCAAATTGGAAAGACTGGTGGGGATCCGATTGGGTTCGAACTGGACTGCCCGGTTATGACCAACCCGGATCAAGTGACACTACGCTATCTTTGGCGGGATTACCCGACTTCAAAACCGAGTCAACTAAACATGTTCAGCCTCCTCAATGGCTGATGAATAATCCCGGCACACGCGTCACATCAAGAGACAGCTATACCGTCGCCGACTACCTCATAGAATGGCAAACGGATTGGGTGAAGCGCTTCGGTATAGACGGCTATCGAGTTGATACCGTCAAGCACGTAGAGCCAGAAGTGTGGAAGCGACTTAAATCCGAAGCGACTGACAGTTTAGAACAATGGCGCACGTTAAATAACACCTCTGGTCAGCCTTTCTGGATGATGGGAGAAGTGTGGGGACATAGCGCTTATCGCAGTCCGTATTTCGATGATGGGTTTGATGCGTTGATCAACTTTGATATGCAGAAAAAACTCGACAAAGGCGCCGCTTGTTTTAGTCAAATGGCCGACACTTATAAGCACTACTCAAATTCAATTGCTGACTCTACGGACTTTAATCCCGTCAGTTACATGTCATCTCACGATACCGAACTGTTTTTTAGCCGATTTAAAAACTACCAAATGCAAAAAAGTGCTGCCAACGCCCTGCTGCTGAGTCCGGGCGCAGTACAGATTTATTACGGAGATGAAATCGCGAGAGACATAGGACCTTTCGCCGATGATTTCCATCAAGGTACGCGTTCAGATATGCTTTGGTCACTCGACACCAATAAACAGCAACTACTCGAACATTGGAAAACCGTCGGTCAATTTCGAGACCGTCATCCTGCAGTCGGTGCTGGTGTGCACCACGTTATCACTGATGATGATGCATTTGTATTTTCCCGAACCCTCGGTGAAGATAAAGTCGTCGTTGCGTACTTTGGTCGATGAATCGAACTTATGGCGCTCATTGTATGAGCGCTTGTTTTTAAATACAGATAGAACAACGTAGCTAGTGGGATCTAAAATAGGAAAATACCTCCGCTTTCCTCGCCAGTACTATTCACATTTTTTGGCTACCGAGGTAAAGTGCCCGCTCTATTAGTCACATTAATCAACATACAGCGGTAAACCCATGAACACAGATAACAACATTATCGACACTCTTGAATCACTAGAGCAATTCTTGCTTTCGGTCGAAAATGGCGGCCTCGGATTGGAAGGCGTTGCCGGTGTAGGAATGGCGACAAACAATTCTGATGGTCGCCACTTTGTTGCGGTTTTCAATGAGAAGCAAGAGTTGCTTCTTGCTCGCTGGATCAGCGATGAAATATTTGAAACAGGTAAAGAGTTAGTTCGTACCGGACCTAAACGTCATTAATATAGGTTAAACCCGTAAGCGACTAGCCGACATTCTGCTACTTTGTATACTGGGCCACTTAAGTTAAACAAGCCTGTTAAATGAGTGGCTCAACCTGCACGCAATGCAAGTATTTTTGCAAGATCTGAAAGATCCGAATACTGCACCATGGCTTCTTGCTTAGTCTCTACAGCAACGATAGACATTCGGTCCGCCAACTCATTACCTTCAATTCCCACATGCCCGTTAACATGGTGAATGGCCACTTGATTCGAGATTTGCTGATACAGTTCAAACATTGGCTTAATCAAATCTAGGTTTTTGATCTCTCCCCCCGACTTCTTCCAGCCCTTTGCTTCCCATCCTTTCGCCCACGTGGTGATACACTGAATCGCATACATAGAATCACAATATATGGCAACGCTGCTTCCATCCGACACGTACTCTTTTGCCAGCAGCATCGATTGATGCAAGCCATTTAGCTCCGCGGTGTTATTGGTGCCAAACGCCTGATATTTTCCATACCACAGCGCAACCAGTGAATTATGTTGATACACTGCGATACCCGCTCCAGCCTGCCCTGGGTTTGGGTCGCTCGCGCCATCGGTAAATATTTTAATCTCCAATGGCATCGCCGTAATATCTTGTTGAGTAAGGGGAGCAGTTTTAGCCTTTACCGTCTTATTTATCGACGTTTTAGTCGCTGGCACCTTTCCTCCTGTAGCAGGCTTCGACGAGCTCATCGCATAGTTGGAACTGTACGCCTGTTCCGCTTCAGCCAAAGAAGGAAAAGACTTAAACTTCGCACCAGTAAACTTATCCACTTGAGCCTTGCAGTCTGCCCATGTTGAAAAAATGCCGGTTTGTCTTCCTTTCCACACTACGTAATACTTTTTAGCCAATGCTTTACCCTTTTCTACACTTAGAATTACCCGTGATGCTATTAACCCGTGATGTTAGGCTTCATCGCGACAAAAATACATGAACCATAAAATGACTCATCAATGACAGTACAGTAGCCAAGCTGGTATGAAAATACCATCCAACCTTGTCTTTTTTAGTGCACCTGCTGCTATTGTCATCACTTTGCAACTGGATTAACCGATAATGAAATCACAAACCGTAATTTGGTCTGTTTTGTGCGTCTCAGTGTTATTGCCTCTTTCTCATCAAACCATATGAAAAAAGCCAGCACTAGGTGCTGGCTTCAAAAATTAACGGCTTAAAAATTAAACTAGTTTCATTTCTTGAATGATATCTGATGCAATTTCAGGTTTCGTGCTTGTTGGTTTTTCATGAAGCCCTGATTTGAGCTGCCCTTTCCTGTTTCGTAACCCTGTCTCTAATTTCTTAACCGCGCCTGCGATAGCTGGATACATTACGTCGTCAGTCGCTTTTGCTGAAACTCTAACACCTTCATAATTAGTAAAGACTTCCACTTGATGCTGGCCATGTTCCTTTGTGATGATAATGTCACAGCTAATCAGTTGTGGAAAGTGAGCGGAAACCTTCTCAAATTTGCTTTCTATTTCTTTGCGAGAATCGTCGTTGATTGATACATGATGTGTTTGAACATTTACTTTCATATAATTCTACCTTTCCAATCACTGTGTCATTTAAACGTAGCAAACTCCACGTCATTTAACCAAGTGAATTTGTACACTTGTGTGATTAACTTCCTTGTTCTCAAATAATTTTCATACAGCCCCTTGAATACGTAGCCGATAGACAGAATATGTAGGGGCAGGAAAAGGGATAAACGATGTGTTTTTGACCTACCAATAGGTTCAGAGAAAATTCAACCTATTGATAACTAAAGGACGAGTCACGCCCCGCACATAAGCTACACTGTAACTTATTACTTGCAAACTTGTCGCTAGCCGCGACTTTTTACCGGGTCAATGACATGACTTCCGGCAGTTAAACTAACAAAACAGTACAGGTTTAGGCATCGGGTAATCTACTTTGAAAACTTACATTTCAAATACATTCAAGAACTCGCACGATTACTCACCTTTTTTGCCGTAGAGACAAAACCCCACCCTTTCTCCCCAAGCATTACTGCAGACGAGTCCCATACAATCGTTCCATTTTCGTCATCTTGTCGTTAGCTCATGTACAAAACTTCACGCCGTTTATGAAAGTAATCAACAAATCATAAGGGGAGGTAAATACAGCGTCATTACACAGCTCAACCTATAGTCCTGACTAATGGGATCGATATAAGTAACCACCTGGAGCTATAAATTTAGTGATATCAGTCGCAGGTTGTCATGCAAGAGGCTAATTTTTCAACATAAAATTAGTGATGCGTATTATGCTTAGCTTGATGACAGACTAGTCAATTGATTGAATCATAAGGTACTTCCAATGAAGAAATACACTATCGACACGCAACATCGCAACGACTGCCCTGAGTGCGATTCGGATGAATACCTACTGTCAGAAGATGGGGAAACATTCCTTTGTGCAAGCTGTGGATTCTACACGCAAGAATACTCCAAAGATTGGACGGTGATGTATGTGAATAAAGTATTGGTTCAAACACAGCCTAACTCACAACTTTGCTGTCTCATTCATTAAACCGTTAAGCTCGCCAATATGCGCGACGACTTGAGTCATCGCGGACAGGCATGTCACATTGGGTTGATCAACTTTGCATACTTTAGCGAAATGTACTGTCCTAACTCCCGTCGCAATGCCCATGTTGACACCTTTTACCGTGTCATCAATATAAACGCATTCCTTCGGAAGAAAACCCATAATCGTCACAGCGTAACGCAATAGATCGGGTTCTGGCTTCCAACTATTCGCATCAAAAGCCGAAATAACCTTTCCTCGGAACCGTTCAGAAAGGCCAACAATAGACAACATATGCAATGCTTTTTTAGTAGGGCTATTAGTGACAACGCAGTATTCAATCGCCTGATCATCCAAATAATCTAACAGCTTTTCCACACCATGAATTGGCGTGAGTTTTGATTCAAATAGCTCCGTGGTCAAGCGTCGATAAATGGGCTCAAGCAGATCCAGCGACGCATTAGATTTGGTGATACGCTTTGCCGACATAAGCACATCAGCAATTTTGCCTCCTGAGAAGTTTTCAGCCGCCACCTCCAATGATAGAGACACGCCTACCTCTTTAAAGGTCGCTACCAGCGCCTCACAACATAGCATTTCACTGTCGACTAAGGTTCCATCGCAATCAAATAAGACACACTTTACTTCTGACATACTACTTTACATACCCACAGCTACTTAATTCGCTATAAATATTAATAGACTATGGGTACGCAAAACGGTATCTACACGAGGGTTTACAACATTTCTCTAAGTAATACACGAAACTTTCGTGCTGATCACCGTTTTTCAATCCATATGTTCACTAAGTTTGAATTTTCGTCACTATTGATGTTCAAGGTCTCATGAATCAGTGACAAAGCGATGTCATCATGACTCGTTGACGCTGTTGCACCGACGATATCAGACACAACGACCACGTCATTTTCACGGCACATAATCGCCGCAGAAACGGCCTCTCCTTCACTAAAGCCTACATACAGGCTGTATTCTGGATCTAGGATTATCTGTGTCAAATACTCAACAATGAAATTTTGAGCCTCGTCGCTTTCCCATATTTTTGACTGAAGAAGTGAAAACATAATGGTAAGTCGATGAAAATCAACGAGATGCCACTCAATTTTTGCGGAGAAACCTTCCGCAACCGAGACAGGTTCAAGAAACCTACTGGTTAAAGAGTCGAGATATAACGCTCGTCCTTTAATGCTTTCTGATGTGGGAAATTCGACATCTACTTGGCTTGCTAACCATTCATTCTTTTTGTTATATAGAGCCATTGCCGCGTCTTTCATTGTAAATCCTATTTGATTTTTTGCTGACCGTGGTTATTGTATACACAAGCTCTTATTTTAAAGGATTGCCCCAATATGTTGAAAAAGCTCATGATTGTTCCAGCTCTTGCCCTTGCCTTAGCGGGCTGCGGAGATAAGGAGGTTGGTGATGTTTCACTTGGCATGTTTACATTAAAAGACATTAAACTCAACACATTAACCGATCCTGAAGTACCCGGTGTTACGTGTCATATCGCAAGCATTGAGGCTAACTTAAGCTTTTCAGACCCAAGTGACAGTTCCATATCATGCCGTCAAACAGGTGAAATCACACCTGAAATGATAGAACAAATAGACAAGTCCAAATCCGGTGAAATAGTATTTAGAAAGTCAAAAAGTATACTTTTCAAAACCATGAAAGTGCGTCGTATCTTTGATGCGGACAACCAAACCCTCATGTATTTATCCTACTCAACTAAAGAAACATCGGGTAGCTTTAAACACAGCCTATCTACGGTTCCGTTGTGGGGAACGAAAGCATTCGTTGAGCCAACTACAACTGCGCAATAAGATTTAGTAAAGAGAGCCCATTATTCATGGGCTCTCTTCTAGTTAAACTAGGATTCTAATCCTAACCCCGTCAGTCATCGGACTTTAAATTACATAATGTACAATCCAAACACTTTGTAACAAGCGTTTGTTTATAACACGACACCAGTGTTGAGTTTTTGCTATTTCTCTTTGCCTGCATTAACGCCTCGTCAGCAATATTAGTCAGCTTCCCTTGTTCTTGCTGCTCAGTAAGATGTGAGATGCCAATGCTGACCGTTACACTAAATACCCGACCTTCAACGCAAGTAAACTTAAAAGCCCCCACTCTTTCGCGCAGCCTTTCTCCAAGGAAGTACGCTTCACGTAACTCCGTATTTGGTAGCAAAATGGCAAATTCATCGCCCCCAAAGCGACAGCAATAGTCTTCAACACGTAACGATTCCAACATAATTTTGCCAATTTGTTGGAGTACATGATCACCAGAGCTATGACCAAGTACATCATTAATAAACTTAAAATTGTCAACATCTAGCATAAGAAATGAAAATGGCTGCTTATGGCGTTGAAACGAAGCATATTCACGAGCGAGTTGTGTTTCTAAAAATCGCCGATTATAGACTCCGGTTAACTCATCTCGAATTACCATCGTCTCCAGTTCATTGTGCTTCGCAATCGTGTCGCTCACGTCTATGGCTATCCCAAAAATTCCTATGACCTCACCATTACTATCAAATAAAGGTGATTTCATATTTTGGTAGTACCGAACTCGGTTATCCTTCAAAATATTTTTTTCTAGCTTAGATACCGTATGCCCATTAAGAACCAACTGGTCATTAATTAAGATATCTTCACTTTGGTCTAGGTTAAAAAATGCATCATCCTTTTTCCCTAGAATTTGCTCATTCGATAAATTGAACAGTTGGCAAATAGCTTCATTCACGAAAACATAACAACCTTGCACATCTTTAATAAAAAAGTAACTGTCGAGGCGGTTAAACGCTTGCTTAAAGTCAACCTTACTAATATCAAGTTGATTCAAAATCGCACCCCTTATTATTGTTTTTATCTAGCCTAGTACTCTGTTTACCCATGTCAATGATAAGGCTACCAATATGAACCCAAGCTAATAACAAACCGGTCCAAATGCTACATAGTGTGGATTTTACGACAGCATTCGTGCAATTCATTGCAACAAAATGAAACACATTGTGATATTATGCGGAAAATTTTGTTCCCTTAGCGTTTAGTATGAGATTCCCCGGACAACGTAAATCAAAGCATTACTTTCCAACAAGTAAAAAGAACCTATCAGTGAGCCAAGCTCAAGCTGCGCCGAAATACTTTCGACCAACCATCATTGGTGTTGGGCAAACTATTGTCGATATTGAAGCTCGTGTGGACGACTCCTTCTTAGAAAAGTATGAGTTGAGTAAGGGACACTCACTTGTTCTCGAAGAAAGCAAAGCGGATGCTTTGTATCAAGAATTAGTTGAACAGGGCTTAATTACTCATCAATTTCCAGGTGATACGATAGGTAATACCCTTCACAATTACTCCGTTCTTGCTGATAGTAAATCTGTGTTGCTTGGCGTGATGTCGAAAAACATTGAAGTAGGTTCGTATGGCTACCGCTACTTATGCCGCACTTCGTCACGTATGAACCTCAACCATTTACAAACTGTCGATGGACCAATTGGTCGCTGCTACACGTTAATCACTGATGATGGCGAACGTACCTTTGCGATCAACGAAGGTGAAATGAACCAGCTGCTTCCAGAAAGTATTCCAGAATCTATTTTTGATAAAGCGTCTGCGTTAGTCGTCTCATCTTACTTAATGCGTGGCAAACCAGAAGATCCAATGCCATTAGCTGTAGCTCGCGCTGTAGAGCTTGCTAAACAAAAGTCTGTACCTGTTGTCCTCACTCTCGGTACGAAGTGGGTTATCCAGGGTAACGAACAGTTTTGGCAAGACTACATCAAAGAGAACGTCACTATCGTGGCGATGAACGAAGAAGAAGGGGAAGCCCTAACGGGGTTTGCAGACCCTCTTCTTGCGGCAGATAAAGCGCTTGATTGGGTTGACTTGGTGTTGTGTACTGCAGGTCCTCATGGCCTTTACATGGCTGGCTACTGCGACAATGTTGCACTTAGAGACACCACTCATGAGCTCTTAGAAGGCCCAATTGAAAACTTTAACCAGTTTGAATTCAGTCGAGCGATGCGCAAACAAGATTGTGCTGATCCGCAGAAAGTATACTCTCACATTGGACCGTATTTAGGTGGTCCGCTTGAGATCAAGAATACCAATGGTGCTGGTGACGGTGCTCTTTCAGCTCTGCTACATGATATGACGGCCAATGCATTCCATCACAACAATGTACCTGGGTCGGACAAGCACGTGATGCCATGCCTAACCTACTCTTCTTTGTCGCAAATATGTAAATATGCGAACCGCGTCAGTTACGAGGTGTTAATGCAACACTCACCAAGACTGACTCGTGCGTTGCCCGAACGAGAAGACAGCCTAGAAGAAGCATACTGGGATAGATAAATTTAAAAGAGGCTCATGAGCCTCTTTTTTTGACTGAAACAAAGCTAACCATTTGATCTGGTCAATTTTAGTACAGCGTACTGAATTTTTGTCTTTACAAAGAATTATTAGCCAGTATTATCTCGACGCAAACGTTTTCCTCATTAATTTTGTGGCTTTAAAGGACCGTTAATGCTATCTGACATTGAAATCTGCCGTAGTGCGTCACTTTCTGCTATCACCGACGTTGCCAAAGACGCTGGTTTACTTGATCACGAAATACTTCCTCAAGGTGCGCATAAAGCGAAAGTCTCGCTAAAAGCAATTAAGCGCCTAAAAGACAATCTTGATGGTAAGCTTATTGTCGTCACTGCGATTACCCCAACCCCATTAGGTGAAGGTAAAACCGTAACCACTGTAGGTCTATCTCAAGGACTTAAAAAACTCGGCGAAAGCGTATTTGCCTGTATTCGCCAACCTTCTATGGGTCCCGTATTTGGTGTAAAAGGCGGCGCCGCTGGTGGTGGTTACGCGCAAGTCGCACCCATGGAAGAGCTCAACCTACACTTAACTGGCGATATCCATGCCGTGACTGCAGCGCATAATTTAGCTGCCGCGGCGATAGATGCTCGCATCTATCATGAACAACGCCTGGGCTACGACAATTTTGAATCTCGAACTGGACTTTCTGCGCTTAAAATCGACGTAAAGAACGTCGTTTGGAAACGAGTTATTGACCATAATGACCGCTCGCTACGAATGGTCACAGTTGGCAAAAACGAGGTCAATAAAACCATCAACGGGGTTGAACGCGAAGACGGGTTTGATATTTCTGCCGCTTCAGAGCTCATGGCCATATTAGCGTTATCAGAAAACCTTAACGATCTTAGAGCTCGCATTGGCAAAATAGTTGTTGCATACAGCATTGAAGGTAAGCCGATCACAACTGAAGACTTGCAAGTAGCCGGCGCGATGGCAGTAAGTATGAAAGACGCCGTAGAACCAACGCTAATGCAAACCTTGGAAGGTGTACCGACGCTGATTCATGCAGGCCCCTTCGCTAACATCGCTCACGGTAACTCCTCGATCATTGCCGATAAAATTGCAACAAAACTCGCGAGTTACACCGTCACTGAAGGGGGCTTTGGTTCTGATATGGGCTTTGAGAAAGCCTGTAACATCAAAGCAGCGGCAACTGATAAGAAACCAGATTGTGCCGTTATTGTTGCGACGCTTCGCGGGCTAAAAGCCAACTCCGGATTGTATGACTTTAAACCTGGCGCGCCAATCCCAGACACATTATTTGAAGATGACGAGCAAGCACTAAAAGCCGGATTTGAAAACCTGAAATGGCACATTAACAATGTAGCCAAATATGGCGTTCCTGCGGTGGTCGCCATCAATCGCTTCCCGCAGGATTCGCAACAAGAGTTAGATTTGTTGACCCAGTGGATCAAACAGTTTAATGACAACTGTCGCGTCGCTATAAGTGAAGGGTTTTCCCTTGGTGGAAATGGTACGATTGATCTTGCAAAGCAAGTGGTCGCGGCCTGTCAAACACCGGTTAACTTCAAACCATTGTATAGCGCTGAACAAACGGTCAAAGAAAAGCTCATGGCAGTGTGTGAAGCTGGGTATGGGGCAGCGAATGTCTCGTTATCTTACCAAGCACAAAAACAGCTTGAGCTGTACGAAACTCAAGGCTTCAATCATTTGGCAGTCTGCTTAGCAAAGACACCACTATCTATCACCACAGATGGCAGTGTTAAAGGCGCTCCCGTTGGCTTTGAAGTGGTGATCAGAGAGCTCAAGCTTTGTGCGGGTGCAGGCTTTATTTATGCGCTTTGCGGCAACGTAATGACGATGCCGGGCTTACCCGATAAACCCGCCTTTATGTCTCTAGACCTTGATGATGAGGGTAACATCATCGGTTTAAGCTAAGCCGGTTTGGCTAAATCAGAATAATCTAGCGAAAAGACCAATTAAACGGTTACAAAAAAGCGACGAACAATCGTCGCTTTTCTATTTCTATTTCTATCATCAGGTTTCAACCGTGCATTATTGCCATACCTAACGACACTATTCGCTACTTTACTTAGCGACAATTAACGTTAACTCTACACGCCGATTACAAGCTTTACCAAAAGAGGTACTGTTGGTACAGGCCGGCACCGCCTCACCGTAGCCACGCGTATAAATGATTTGGCGAGAGACTTGGTTCTTGATTAGCGTTTCTTTCACCATTTCCGCGCGCTTGTCCGATAACACATCATTTCTCACTATTGCCCCTGTATTGTCAGTATGACCACCAATTACCACATCTATCCCTTGCTGCTGAGACAAAAAATTGGCCAAGTGGAACAACCATTGGGATGAATTATCAGAAACACGTGACGAACCAGTACTAAAATGGATTTTTTCTTTTAGACGAATCATAACGTAATCGCCTGGGACGAGCTCATAATCAAGCCCATGATTAACCAGATAGGTTTCTAACGAATCCCAAGCCTGAGTACGATATTGACCATTGGGACCTTCCACTGTCGCCCCCATTTGCCCTGAATGACTGATATGAGGTGCATTGACCCATTCAGGATGCATGACGTCGTGTTCAGACCGTGGAGCCGTATCGAGCATGCCTGCGAACATTTTGTCAGTTATCGATGACGTAGAACTGCAGCCCGCCAATAACCCGACCGCAATCAAACACGCAATTTTCTTCATGACACACTCCAAACGCTCGTAGCAACATCCAATATTTCTTTTATCGGCGTGAATATCAGAAACTTTACCAACGAGAAGAAAATATTCTTCATTTAGCTGTTTCAGATTGTTACTAATTGCTTGTCTGAAGTAATTGGTAACAGTTACACTCGAGGTATTATTAATAATATGATGCATCAACATGTTTAAATCACTTAGCAAACTCGCCGCAGTACTTTCTCTCGCTGTCCTAATCACCGCTTGTGGGGAATCCAATACACCCGTTGAAGGCAAACAATACAAAGTTCTACCTAACGATCTTAGCCAACATAACCTTCCTCAAGTGACGGAAGTTTTCTCATTAGGCTGTGGCCATTGTCGTAATTTGGAGCCACTTTTGCCGGAACTTGAGGAGCTTACCGATTCTAAGCTAGGCAAAGTACATGTGATGTTTAACGACAGCGCACAAATCGCTGCGATGATCTTTTACAGTGCCGTTATGCAATCTGAAGACCAGCGTATTCCTGAAGACATGAAACTTGAATTGTTTGCTCTAGTTCAAAACAGCGAGTTGGATGGCCAGCAAAAACAAATTGAGTTAAATCGAATTTTTGAGTCTCGCACTATGGTCACACCTTACGACTTTGATGAAGCGCAGCAAAAAGAGCTATTCGAATACATTGAACTGGCTAACACGGTATCAACTGAAGCTCAAATCAACGCAGTACCAACCTTTATCGTCAATGGTAAGTATGAAGTGGTACTCTCAGGTCACGAAGACATCAAAGAAATCGCAGAGACGATAAATTACCTAAAAACCAAATAAGCATCACCGTAGAAGCCACTTTAACCAGTGGCAATTTACCTAAATTAGATCAAGGAATTACCGTGTCAAAGATACTTATCCCTCTCATCGTTGTACTACTCGCAGCTTTTATGATTTACCGTACATGGACAAATAACAAAGCTGGCGAAGTCAACTTGCAACAAGGTCAGGCTTTCTTGCAAGAAAATGGACTAAAAGAAGAAGTGACTACAACCGAAAGCGGCCTTCAATATCAGGTATTACATAAAGGCGAAGGTACGATTCACCCTTCAGCTAAAAGCAAAGTAAAAGTTCATTACCACGGTACGCTCATCGATGGCACCGTCTTCGATAGCTCTGTTGATCGCGGCACGCCGATTAGCTTTGGTTTAAACCAAGTGATTAAAGGTTGGACTGAAGGTCTACAACTCATGAATGAAGGTGACAAATACCGCCTGTTTATTCCTAGTAACCTTGCCTACGGCAAAAGCGGCTCAGGCCCTATCCCACCAGCCTCTGTTTTGATCTTTGATGTTGAGTTGATTGCAATTCAGTAGTTAGAGTTTTACGACGCTTAGAGTGCCAACACAAAGTATTCAAGCTTAAATAGACAAAAAGCTCCTTATTAGGAGCTTTTTTTGTGATTCCTTGGCAGATAATTAGCCCTGCCTACCCTCACTAGGGCAAATAGTCATCACCAGCTGCTGCGACAAACGCCATTTCTACCAATAAATTCGGATCGGCCAGTTCAACCTTAACGCATGCACGGCTTGGTGCGCATTGCTCTGGGAACCACGAATCCCATACTTCATTCAGCGCATCGAAATTAGCGAAATCTGTCACGTAAACAGTGACGGAGAGAATTCTAGATTTGTCACTACCGATGGATTGAAGCATGGTTTCAGCTTGGTCGAAAATCTGCTGGACTTGGCTTTGCATTCCGGCAGATGTGTCCGACTCCGCCACTTCAACAAAGTGCGCAATTCCGTTAAATACGGTCACGTCAGACCAACGCTTACAAGGGTTAACTCGATGAATCGTCATTTCTTTTTCTTACCTTAGAGAACAAGCTACTATGATATCAATTTGCCTGATTCTGCCAACAATTTTAGCCATTGATAACAGGTATAATTGACCGTATTCAATAACAACCATCCGGCTTTAGAGTCAGATTTAAAAACGGTATGACATATTACGATTCTTAGCTTCGCTTTAAGAGTAAACCCAACTCACCTTTGGACAAAAGTTTGCGAGTAAACCTCCTAATTTAGTAAACCATGAATAACTACAAATATTACAAAGTCGAGTTATGGAGAGCCAACACGGTATCGACAATGATGATAATGGTAACGGTAACGGAGAAAGCAGACGAGAGGTGACGAAAGAAAGAAAAAATGGCTAGTTGATTGATAAGGTGGTTTCGGGCTTGTTCTACACTCGGGATTTAGTGTTGACTGCACAACACCTTAATCCTTATTTGTTATATTCGTAACCTATTGACTAAAAAGCTGTGCTACTGTTTTCATTGGTAAGAACATACGAATACGACCATTATGTTCACACAGGACTTCAAAACCAAACTTTGTATAAAATGCTTGTGCGGTATCTGTAAGGCAATCCACTACGATAGCATAAGCTCTCATATGGTGATTAACTTCCCAAAGGTACTTTAAAGCGCGAATCAAACTGACCTTTCCTAGTCCTGAGCCATGAAACTCTTTATGAACAGCCAACTGAGCTAATAGAAAAACAGGAATTGGATACCTAGGTAATTTTTTCGCTAGTTTAGCAGGTAAAGTCTCTCTGCTGATTGAGCTAGGCGCAACGCTATAAAAAGCACAAATAGCGTACTTCTGATTAAGCATTGGTTGAGAACTTGGTAAAACCATAGTTCGGCTAATACCAGCTTGCATGTGTTTTACTGCTTGAGTTTTGATAAATGTATTTAACTCTGACTCACCACAATCAAATGAGCTACGATCATGCTTTGATTTACTAAGTTCAACGAACTCTTTTCCCCAACTCACTTGATGCCACTCTCATCTGTGAATTTTGCTGCTTCAAGCAAAGCTTGATTAGGCGCCTTTGCTTTATCACATGCCATAATAAATTCATCGAAGACACTATCTTTAACTACGATACTTTCGTGTTCTTCAATTACATGAGTTGCATCTTCGTCCATTAACCTAACTACATACTCTGTAAGGCTTTTAAGACCAAGCAAAGCCGATGCTTTTTCTGCTTTTGCCTTAATCTCTTCGTCAAGGCGAATATCTAAACGTGCTGTTGCCATAGAACCTCCTGCGTACGGATATATTCCGTAATCATGACGATTATAGTGCAAATATTGGACTTATACAATTTGTACGGATAACTTCCGGAAAAATCCCGTATAATTTTCTCAATATTTGGATTAGATTTGCGAGGCTCTCTGGACAGTTAGTTCGTTGGGGCACTTTTTTGTTACATACCTAGTCAACAAGGCTCTGGACAAAACTGTGTTTCAAGTTGGCCTAGTGAATGTCCGGAAATAGCACAGAATTACCGCCTTTAGCAACTAAATCTCTACTACGTTCTCCCATGATAGTGATAGAATCTCCGCATCAGAATTACCGAGAAACCCAATGTTTATCCATCATGTTAACGGCATCGACTGGCTGGTTATTACAGCTTTTGAAGAACTGAAAACCATGTTTATCGAAGAAGCCGGTGCGATCCCTCTTTGCTTCTCTACCACCAGCGAATTGAACCTGATTGATCAAGCCAAGCGCACTTATGGATATTTGCCTACACTTAGCGGCGTAATCACCGATACTGGCACATTTCAAAGCCAGAATAACGAAGAAGATTTACACCCCCAGCTTGCTTGCCTAGTTGAGGGGCGTGGTCGGGTGTTTATCTATCACGGCGGCTTTGTGGCTTTTGTGGATGACGAACAAACCTTTATTACCCGAATGGACTGAAATTATTCAGTAAGTTGAAATCGCCGAATTAGCTTCTCTAGCGAGGAATGGATCAAAAAAAGAGTCAGCCTGGCGGTCTGACTCTTGTGCAGGAAAACACAGGGTATTGTCGAAGAGGTTAAAGATGCTTTGGTCGGTTGCAGTCGCTGATTACTTAGGCTGGTGACCCGTCTTCTTCGCAAACTTTTGCATCGCCTCAGCAAATGTTGTTGTCCTTCCTTTGGCTTTAAGCTGTATTACCTTGTACCCCATCTTTTCCAGCGCTTGGCGCTCTGCCAAGACAGCGTTGTCATCTGGCTGGCTACCTTCGGCAGGCTGATGAATGTAACACCCCTCTAATTGGCCATCTTCAACCAGTTGGTGGTGTTTCAGTGTATTGATATCAAAATTCATAGTCAGTCTTTTCGTTAAAATGGGGAATTTCTGTGGTAGGTTAGATACGCTTTAAGGGCTTTACCACGCTGTCTAAACCTTCTATTTTGAGTGCTAAACAGAGCTTTAATAAGTCGCCTAGATCACCGCTAGGGAATCCTTTTTTATCAAACCAGAGTAAGTATTCTTCTGGAAGATCGATAAGCATACGCCCTGCGTACTTACCAAACGGCATTGGCGTTCTGGCAAGTTTAACTAAATTCTCTTTATTTAACATAATCTATTGTCTGCTGATCTTTGCCTATAATGGCGTGACTTAGTGGCGGATTCGCTTACGCTAGTAAAACACGGCTAACCAAATCGTTTTCTCTGTCGCCGATGTCGATTTTACGCGATGTTTGGTATGTGCTGGAATATTGACGTAGTCACCGACATCGAGCACGGCTAATGTTCCATCATCATATTCAATGACACCGGTTCCTTTTAGAACAGAAACCCATTCATGTTCTTCTTGGTCGTACCACTCTCCTTCTGCACTCGCATGGCCATCGGAAATAATACGCTCGATACGAACGGACTTATGCTTTTGAATATCTTCAAATAGCTCGTTGTTAATAATATCTGGAATCTCACTAAAAAGATTGCCACCTTCCATCTTTTCACTCCCAAACCTTGTAAGTTCGCGATAGATTAGCATAACACTCACGTAGCCAACACTATGACGCAAACACCTTCCTATGGGTGCCTTCTGATCAGGTTGCAGTATTTAGCATCATTGCGTCAACGCATTCCGTCGCGTGGCTGGCAACTAGACCATGGCTTGCCCCATCAATCTCAATTAAATTCGACTTAGAAAGTAGCTGGTCTAGATGCTCTGCTATGTTCTTTGCCACCACGTTTGACTGATTTCCGTAAATAATGGTGGTACAAACCTCTAGCGCCATTAAGTCAGATTGAGTAAATTCTGCGTTTGTACAAATATCCCAATGCCGAACGTTATTACGCTGCAGGTTTGACATCATCAATTTCACTGAATTCGGAAATTGATCAAAATGATTGCCTCCACTCCAAAAGTCGATAACTAGCCCACACGCGTTGGGAAGATCCAATTCAACGGAGCGACGATAATGCTTTAAAAAGTCAGTCACTAACTTCATAGATGGAAGATCTTCTTGAACGTCCAACACCCACGTAGCGACAGGCTCGAATAACGTTAATTGACTCAATTGTAGGCGACCAGATAGCGCCAATGCTAACGCAACCACGCCCCCATAGGAATGACCGACTAAATGAACAGGTTCATCACATTCTTGTTCAATAATCGCTTCAATAATCGATCGTTCAGTTTCAATATTAGCTGCATCAAAATCGCTTGGATCTGGCGTACCACAATGCCCAGGAAGTTTAATTAGAATACAGCGATAATCTCCCGTAAGCATTGGTAACATTTGTTTCCACGTTGATGTGGTGGCGTAAGATCCGTGAATCATTACCATGGGTTTACCGCTTCCATAGCTTTGATAATATTGTTCAAGATTTCTATTTGAGGTGGCGATATTCATTCTATACTGGCTTCAAGCTATTTAATTGGTAAGTCACGCTAAGGCAATTTTTACTCTTTCGCAATCCCCCAAAAGGCATACATTTAAGGATATGGGGAAAGTTGTGGTATTGGCGTAACAAGGCTTGAAATGACGCCACAAGATAAAGCCACTCTGTCAGAGCTTAAGCTGAGGCTCAGTGAGATAAAACAAGAAATCGCCGAATTAGAAGCAAAGTACTCTGCAGGTTTCTAATACCCAAATAAAAGCCACCTACACATTAGGTGGCTTACCCATACTTTGCCCCGAGATCATGCCAAAGAGGTATTCAAGAATTTAATCAGAACAGCACTAACGTACCCACTCAGGTAGCACACCCAACCGTTGTTCTAATTGAGCTTGATACAAAGACTCTGGGAAAACTCGACTACCATCTGACTCTAACCAAGCTTGTGGCTGATCAGGCAACCATTTTTTGTAACTGGCCTCGCCTTTTTTAGTCGCATGCTTAGAATATTCTTGCATGGACGCAAAGGTAATCGGACTGCCATGATTACCAATCATATACGGCGCGATTAAGCGGCCATATTTGGATTTAGTTGACATCATTTCAAAGCCGGTTTGCGGCGCGCCGATGTGCTCAAAGTTCCAGTAGGTCAGCCCTGCTAAATGATTGGGTAAGTTACTAATAGCCGCTCCCCAGCGAGATGGTATCCAACCCCCCTTTAAATTATCAAACAAGTTAATACGCGGTTGCGCACCGTGTAAATCTGATGACGTCGATGCGAGATAACGGGTTCTCAAATGCACATTAGATGACGCTCTATGAGAAAAACCAGGCGCGTGCCAGGCATTAGACTCATCATTTACATCCATCGACAAGTTATTGAAAGACGCATTGAACTGCAGTGATAAATGACCCGGCGTTCCTGTAAGCAAAACATCTCTGACGGTAGAATAACCCGTTGCGCTTAATTGAACCCCTGCATTGAAGTCAGCGAGCGTGACCTGTTTCACCCAGCCATTCACCACGTTGTTTAACTCAAGTAGGCTCCAGGCGCTGTCGTGGATTGTGCCGTCTTTGCTTCTTGCGTGGTGTTTAAATTTTTCCTGCCAATTCCCTCTTAGGGTTAAATGTTCAATGCCCACGTTTTCAATGGGCTCGTACGCTTCAACCAACCACGTATCTTGGGGATCGATATCTATCTGTACAGGTGCTTTGAACACCAGCCCATCCCCTTCAACTTCGGTAATTTGGTGATATTCAACAATGTTTAAGCTACGGTTTATTGCCGTCCATGACGCCTCTAATTGATAGGGGTAAACCTGTTTCTCAATGATCTCTTTTCGAGAAATTTTACCACTTAGCCGTACCCAATCACCTGCCTCAAAGCCTTTGGTACTTGATAACGTTATCGATTTGCTTGCCCCACCAACTAGCGAAGCGATCACGCGACTGCTGTGCGTGCCTTTACTATTACCTTCAAACTTAATAATGCGCGGTGTGGTCCACATTTTACTACTATCAACAGGAAGTAACGGCTGGGACATATACAATTCTGTCGCCGTTTGTCCCATACCTCTTAGCACGATATTACTGCTTCTGATCTTAATAGTCTGACCATCTAACACGTCTAATTTTGACGCTGGATCAATGCTAGTCATGTCAGAGGCTTCGTTAATGCGATATCGGCCTGCTGAAAACTGTACGATCGCGCCCCGTTCAGCATCCTTTCCGACATACCGTTCGGCTTCAGAGACTGCCCTCTTAATCGCTTGCTTATCACTCTTACCGTCATTGGCGTTTGCGCCATAATCATCGACGAGGAAAATTCTGTACCCAGTTGTTTGGTCATATTTGATATCTTCAGCGGTAAACGAACTCGCCTCATGATTTACCAACATACTGGTGGGGATCGGTTTTTCGCCAAAATGATACCCTGCATAAGAAAAGTTATTCAATACCGGTTGATCGGTTTTGTTTTCTCCAGAATACAAATCACTATTGTGCTGACGCGTTGCCAAGTAATGTTGCCAATAGTCTGACACTAATACGTCATCCGCGATGGCAGTTGTAGACAAACATAACAGGCTAACGCTCAATAAGTTGGGTATGCTTTTTATCTGTTTTTTACTATCCATCATAACCCTAACCGATCGTCTTAAAGCGACTGACGTGCTGATTGATCGCATCTTGCGCGTTGGACAAATCGGCGGTGCCATCTCTTAAACGTTTTGCCATATCTGACGTATTGTGTGAAATATCCACAATTACTTTCATACTGTCGTTGAATGACTCGGCGGTTGAACGCTGCTCAACAACGGCTGATGAAAGGTTAATTGTTTGTCCTGTGACATTATTGACCCTTTCTAGTACCGCTTGAATTTGCTCTCCCACTGCCTCGACTTGCTCTTTTGACTCATTTGCATACCCCTGACTAGTTTGCATAACGGACACGGTCTCCGTTGCTTTGTCTTTCAAGGTCTGAATTATCTGTGCAATTTCGGTGGTGGATTCTTGGGTTCTCATGGCTAACAATCGAACTTCGTCTGCTACAACCGCAAATCCTCGCCCTTGCTCACCTGCTCTCGCCGCTTCAATGGCTGCGTTAAGTGCCAATAAGTTGGTTTGTTCTGAAATACTGTTGATCACCTCAAGAACCGAGCTGATGTTATGTGTTTCTTGCGCCAATGATTCGATACTTGCTGAAGCATGATTCACCGCCTCATAGAGCTGCCCTGTCACGCCTATTGTTTGCAACGTACTTTGATTACACGTTTCAAGTAATGACTGGCTCGAACTGGTGTCTTCTGCCACCTGCTCTACCGCAAGGCTTATTTCTGAAATCGTCGCAATCATTTGTGTCATGGCACAAGCCATTTGCTCGCATTCTATTGCCTGTTGCTTGGAACTGCTTTCGTTGCTATCAGCCATGGCGATGATGTTTGAAGACGTTGTATTCAGGACTTCAACTTGGTTTCTAACGTCACCAATCATACTGCGAAGTGCCGAAACCATACGATTAAGCGAATGGGACAATGTACTCAGTTCGTCTGAGCCGGTGACTTTGAGCTCATGAAATAACTCTCCACCCGCAATTTTTTCCACTAGGGTGTGAGTTTGTTTTAACGGCACGGTTAACGAGCGCCAAAGCACGAAGCACGTCAATATACCCACCACAAGCGCGATGATTGAAACCGTTGTACCAAGCAACATACTGGTGTTCTTATTTTGCTCCATCTGTATGGTCACTTCTTCAACAATCAGTTTTGCGTTGTCACGAACTTCGGCAGCAAAGACAAGCATCTGTTCACGAGATTCCACCGACTGCTTAATTAGCTGCAATAACGCATCAAACTTTTGAAGATATTGTACGGTTGTCACGTCACTTATCGCTTTTAGTTCAGCCGATGCTTCTGCCCTTTGTTCCATGTTGGAATCATCTAAAGTCAGGACCACTCTCTCTCGCATGTTACTCAGATGGGATACTTTTAAAGTTTGTTCTGCTGAAGAGATGGATTGCAACCACGCTTGTTCAATATCGATTAAATTTTGGTTGAGCTCATAAACGTTAAGAACGAGTTGGTTAAATTGGTTAAACTCTTGTCCATATTTGACATTCGCAGTTTCGAATTTTTCAACATAGTCACGATGCACGTCGTCGGATAGTAAATGCTTGCTGGCAATAAAATTATCAAGATTGAACTTATGCCAACGGTTGAAACGCTCGGCATAGATCGGGTCCCTTGTGCTCACGTAGCTGTTTTCTAATACTTGCAGTCCAAACACTTCGCGTGCTCCAACATTTGCAAGATTGAGCTGCGTGACGTTTTGATCATACTGCTGTCGACTGTATATACCTTCAATAAGCATGCTGATAATAAAAATAATGAGCAGACCAAAGCCAACGATAAGCCGCTGCGCAAACCCTAACCTAGCTAATGTGAACATGTTAACGTCCTAATAGTATGTAATTTAAAAAACAGCAAGGAGGCCTAAACCACCTTACTGTTTGAGTCGTGTTTCTGTTTGAAACGTGTCACTCTGTTGTTATTTCGTTTTCTGCAGAGTGACCTGTTGCGGTATACCGAAGTAACTTTCAAAGCTCAATCTAGTGGTATTACCGGAGTGTGATACCGTCACTTTATCGTTGGCGATTTTGGCATCCCAAAGACCTTCAATTTCAATACGAACCGCGGTAGGTTTCGCCTCGGTATATCGAGTCATATTAAGATCTGGTGTCACACCGCTGACAACCACTTCATCATCGTTGATCACTCTAGTCATAATGATCGCGGGTTGAGCGATACTTTTTACCAACTGCTTATCGAAGGAAGTTGATTCAAATGCGACATAGCCCGTCGTTTGTGTTTTAGCATCGTAGGTCACGTGCGCATTTCGGTCAGCTTGAATGACGCGGTAAGGTTTAACTTCACTCTGTAAGTCACTCGCTAACGCTTTCATTTTCTCTGGTGTCGCTTCAAGTACCAATAAATACTCGTAAGCATCGCTACTTGGGTTATTTCCATGGTCAATCCATGCACTCGCGAAATGCCCCTTAGTAACAGCGCGAGTCTTGTTGTGAGCAGATTCTTGTTGCTGACGACGCACCTCAACTAATGAATCACTGACCATCAGATAACCATTGCTCTGCCCATCAATTAGCCAATCTCCTTGGCCTAATTGTTGTTCAAAAGACGGAGCGTCAATTTTCACGCCATTGATCCAAATATCACTCGCTTGCTCGGTGATAGCGTGTTGGAACAACGTCGTTTCAACATGATAAGGGGATGAGCTCTTAGAAATATCAGTACCAAGCATGACAATACGGTCATCTGTAGCAAAAGTGGTTTTCCGGCTAGTAAAGCTGCTGTCGAACTTCGCCATAGATGGCGCATCAAACTTAAAGCCAAACATGCCATATTTGCCATCAATATGAGACGCGCCACTAAATGGTTGGTTACCACGTAACATTAACGTGTGTGAGTTCGGGCTATCTAACTCTTCCAATGGTAAATGAATCGTGGTTGCACCCGGATTACGGTTCCAATCCCACCCTTCTTCTACAAAACCAATGGCTTGCTGCTTTCCATATGGAACCACTTGTACCGCACCGTGGCTTTGGTAGCGGCCATATCGGTTATCTCGATAGTAGATTTCAGATGACCAAACATTACTGTTGTAACCCTTCATCGTCACCATTTTGTCGTGATAGCGATGGATACCAAATGCGCCACCATTAAATGCCCAAAAGCCCTGTGGCAACGTTGCGGCTTCTACTTTTTCACCAAACAATTCTGTAGAGTCTGCCGTTGATTGTTGAGTCATTTGCAAGTAGGCAGCGGCAAGTTGATGATCAACAGGTGCATCCGTTTCTGGGTTACCAGACATCGCAAGCCAACGATACGACTCACTCATATGGCGTAGTTCTGGTGGGTTGAATGGATGGCGACCCGATAGACCAATACCAACTTGAGGGTTACTGTATACCCAAGCAGACAACATGGCTTTTTTCAGTGCTGCACGCCCAGTGTTACTGACACTAAATGGTGTACCATCTAGAATGTAAACCAGTTGAGCGGCATTGGTAAATGCGGGGAACGAGTAACCAGGATAGTTACCTTCATGTCGCCACGCGGTACCATCGGGTCTTAACCCGTCATAACCACCCGGTGGGGTTTGAGAAAGTGCGATATTGATGTAATTGCCAAACTTCTTCAGCAACGCAACCTTTCTATCCTCATTAGGTTCTAATAGGATTAACGCCAAATGTTGTAACGACAGCGTGTTAAAGTAATCCAAATCAGAACTTTCCGGCCCTGCAATCATATCGAAGTTGGCTTTAAACTCTCTTGAATACCAAAGCAAAGCGTCAAAAATAGGTTGTTGCAGCTCTTGCTCTGCTAATACATCAGACATCAGCATAGCCGAAATGTACCACCAGCGAGAGCCGTAACCCCAGTGGTGGGTCGTGACAAGTGAACTACCATGGACGAAACCCTGATCCATCATATGAAGGGTCATGTTGACGTACATTTGTTCTAGCTCTTGCTTCTCTGTCTCAGAGTCTGCAAGCAGGCGATATCTGGCGACATTTAGCATTAGGCTCGCGTAGTCATCAATATCAACATACTCTTCAAACAGCTCCTTATCACTCGCCTTCATAAACTGCGGTTGATAAATAACTTTTTGCGGGCGTGTAATGATGTGTCGCCCTGTAATGTGGCCTTCATCGTCGATATTGATCGACAATTCTTGATACTTTTCTCTAATGTTATCGACAGAGCGAAGATCGGCATAGCCGCGCAAATTTCTTGCTTCAACAAATACTTGAGTCAACGAATCAGAGACTTCTTGCGCAGCAAGCAACTCTTCAGATGTCGCAGTCGGTATTTCTGCTGGTAGCCCGAAATCAATTTCTGGGATCACGATACGAGTTTTAACTTGATCATCTGACCATTGGTAACGTGCGTCATCCACCGACAACATAATACGGTCGATATAAAATGCGCCAGACTCAACACTTGACGGCGCTAAGAATCGGATACTATCCATATCACTTCTTGGTCCACCGAGAATCGCTTCACCACCCGCGCCTTCACCTTGTGCGCTATCGGTAATACTCACGCCTTCAACTTCGCGCCCTTGGATATCATTTTGTAATGACACACCAATTGTTCTCCAACCGGTGAAGTTCATGTTCACTTTAAAACCAGCATCGCCCGTCGCCTTTCCTCCAAGGCCTCGCCCTAGATCGACAACCATATAATCATCGACTGGAGTTTCGTTATATACCCAAAACGAAAGTACTTGAGTCGCTCGACGACCCCATGCTTGACCCGCTTCAGTGTCGGTAATCAATCGAATAGGTTCATTTACCAGCAATGTACTGCCAGATGTCCAATCCCATTTCAATGAATGCTCACCTAGAATATAGCGATCATCACTCAGTGTAATCGTTGATCCTTCACCTGCAGACACGCCTGCTGGGATTGACTGATCAAAAGAAATAATTTGTGACTCCATAACCGGAGCCAATTGTTGCGTTTGCTGAACGCGTTCTACAGGCGTGAATTGCGAACAACCTGCTGCACCAAATAGAAATGAAAGCGCAATCGATATTTGCGTCAATTTGGTAGAAAACATAAAGAATGAATCCTTATTTGAAAGGTGAAACCGCGGTATCGATGTGCTCTACTGACAAAAATAAAGCACACCATCGCGGTTTCAACCTATAGGCTAGAAACGATATAAGGCACTAAGTGCGACAGAGACATCTTTATAATCATCGACTTGGTAGTAATTCACACCACCAGTCATTGACCAAGCTTGGCTCATTTGTAGCTGAGCATTCAAGCGCGTTTCCAACATATCGCCACCAACCTGATTTCCAACAATGACAAAGCGTGAATTAGAATCATCGGCTACTAAGTTCGCGCTCTCGCGAACCCTTTCATCATTAAGGTCGGCGTAATACATCATGCTAAACGTCGGAGTTAATAGTCCAAGTTTCGTACTATAACTTTGATGTAAATTGACGCCAGCACCTAATTGGGAAATAGAGTACTGTTGACGGTCATATCTTAAACTCGCTGGCGAGCCAGTTTCTTGATAATCAGTATGTCGATACCATTGATATTTATAAGAGACCTTAGGTTCAATCATGAAATAATTCAGATCGAACATCGCACCCATTGTATATTGAATACCAAAGTTATAGGCATCGTAACTTGCCGTGGCATTCGTCTCGCCTTGGTATCCAGAAGACGCACCAATTACACGTTCGGTGCTATTCATATTTCGACCAAAGTTTACATTACCATCGATGAACATATAGTCATTATACCAACCTGCATACATCATGGTTTGGATACTTTCGACTTCTTTAGTATTCTGAGAGTTCTTTATATCAATATCAGACTTGGAATAAGCCATCGAAAAACCAAGCATATTGGTGTCATTAAATGCTCGATCAAAACCAATATTCAATCCGTAATTGTTCATTGAATATCCGTTGACGTTACCTTGACTTGCTTTGTCGCCAGCGCCACCAATGAAACTTACCCAGTTATTCCAACCGGTACTTGGATTGCCATAACTTGCCCCACTTCTAAGCAACCCTATTCGCTCATTAGCATTCGCTCTCAATTTATCGACCAATAGCAAGGTAGCCATGATCTCGCTTCCCTCAGCGTCAGGGGTAATTTCACCTGCAAGACGAGCTGCGGCCTCATCACTACTGCCCACTGATGCAAACAAGTCCAGTAGCTGCTGTGACACTTCAGATCCATTACCCTGATTGTCTAAAGCAAAATTAAGCATATAATCCGCGACAACTAATTCACTGCCTGAAGCGCCACCTCTAGCAGCTTGAGCAATAAAATCATTCACGTTATTAGCATTAGCGTTAACTAAAAATGGTGTATTGTGCGAAATAACTTGGTTTTGATTATACTCATCAAACCCTTGAGTAGGCGAAAGAACAGTATCCGCCATTACATTAAATGAAAGCGGCGATATCGCAAAGCATACTGCCAATGTAGTTTTATTAAAATTAAATTTAGAATTCATAATAAATCTCGAAATTAGGTAATGAAAATCAATTAAAAGCTAGCTCTTACGCCTAACTTTAAATATTTGACTCGAAGATCATCTTTTCCTAAATCGAAGTTCTCTTTATATTCGACATCTTCAATGTAATATTCTGCTGTTAAGCTAACTGAGTCAAAAATTGGGTAGCTCATTTGCAGCGCGTAACGAGATACTTTATTTAGCGCTAACGTTCCATCAAGCGCGGCACTTTCATACCAAGTATGTTGGTTTCCCCAACCAATCGCTTGTCGTACGTATGGCGAGAAAGTAAAGCCATTGTCCGCTCGATAGAAGTAATAAAGGCGAACTTGCTCACTACTTTTATCATCCGTTAATCCCCACGTTTCACCTTTATCGCTTCGAACACCATTGTTGTAATACGATGCAGTAATACGACTGTTTGGAGAGAACGAATAACGTATGCCTGGCTCTAGCTCCCATTGCAGGTAATCTGACTCTCTGGTAATTCCTTGGCTTGCGTTAGTATCCGACTGCCTTTCTATCCCGCCTTTCAAAACTCCCCATAACGACCAGCTATCAGCAATATCGTGGATATAGGTGACTCCTGCTTTATAATGGTCGACCTTCGTTCTACTGTTACTTTCAAACGAAGTCACATCTTGGCGGATATTGAGGTGCGGTTGAATCCACCCCTCTGCATAGCGGAAGCGATACGCCGCTTGTCCCTCTGTCCGCGTATAATTTTGGTTTGTTTCGTGCGTCCTATTTCTATAACCCAACGTGTAATACCAATTCGAACCATCGGGATTAATACTCATATCAAGCCTTGGCCCTGCGTAATTATAAGTCGTTCCGTAGTCGCCTGACTCCCATGACAATGTGGCATTCACTCGTGCAGCCTGCGCACTTAAGGGAATCATGCACAGCGCTAAACTTATACAACTAACTCGCACCGACGGTGAGAAGAATTTGGTTTTCATTGTGACCTTACCATCCTATGTTAACAATCTCACAAATTTTCACTTCGCCTAAAAAACAAAAGGCAACGAAAGTCAGAGAACTATCAATTAGTTGTCAGGTAACGTCAACACGTGACAACGAAAGAAATGCGCAAGATCACGGAACATATCGCAAGCACATGAAGCTCATCACACTTTCGAATTTCACCACTTTGACTTACAAACACTTTCACTTAGCCTTTCTGAAAATAAAATACGCCTTCAACGAAAAGTAATGAAGGGAAATATCTGATTACCAATAGGGAAGACTAATGAAACTGAGATATAGCGCGATAGCTTTAGCAGCCGCTGCTGCTCTGTCTGGATGTAATTCTGAGAGCAACGACGCAAGCGACAATAATGGCCAACCATGGATACCGCCTAGTGCATCTAACGTCGTATTAAAGGGAGATCCACTCGTCGGATCAACACTAACTGGGCAATATCAGTTTACTGATGCTAACCATACACCTCGCCCAGAAGGCGATAGCCTCTACGCTTGGATGCGTCAAAACGCTCAAACACCTTATGTCAATGACAGCGTCATCGGTAATGACCTGACTTTGCCATTACTACCAGAGCACGACCAGTCTCACGTTTACTTCTGTGTTACGCCAGTTGCTGACGGCACATCGAACACTGTTGGTGATCAGGCCTGTTCTGCGCCAGTGAAAATTGACGCGCCTGATAATGGCGACAAACCTGAAGCATCAAATGTCACGATTGACAACACCTCTCCGACGGTTGGCGATCCTCTCGAAGGCAGTTACGACTATTATGATGCGGACGGTGATTTAGAAGCAGACTCTGAATTTGAGTGGCAACAAGATGGAAACCCGATTAGTGGTGCGGACACCAAACAATTCAGTGTCACCAATGTGCAAGAAGGTAAAACACTGTCTTTCTGTGTTACGCCAGTTTCTGAAAATCCAGACAATACCCCACACTATCCGACGATTGGCGACAAAGTATGTTCTCCGGTTACCGATGCTGTTCTTCCACTATCCGGTGATGCGCCAATCGCTAACAATGTAGATATTACTGGTAATAATACCGTAGGTTCATCGCTAGTTGGTGAATATGATTATACCGATGCAGATGGTGACCTCGAGGGAAGCAGCCTACTAGCGTGGAAGCGCAACGATACACCAATTTCAGGCGCAACCTCTGCAAATTACACGATTGACTCTGCAGATAAGGGTCAAAGCTTAACGTTCTGTGTCACTCCTGAAGCATTAACCGGTCTTCCTACTACTGGTGCAGAAAGCTGCTCAGCACCAATGACTGATATTGGTGACCCAGTAGGTGATGTTCCAACAGTAACGCTGAAAACCATCACCAGTGATAACGATGTGAATCACACTATCCTAGGTGACGTATTAACCGCAGGTTACGACTATACGCCTTCTTCTTCCGGTAGTGCTGATAACTCAAGCGCCGTATGGAAAGCCGCAGGTACGGCCATCAACGATGTTTCATGTGCTACTGGCTCTGATTGTACGATCACCGTCAAACAAGAGTACATTGGCAAAGAGCTCAGCTACTGTGTGACTCCAAAAGCCAACGATAGTGTTGCAGGTACCGAACAATGCACCACAGGCATCAAAACATTTGGTATCAATTTCTCTGGTAAACTTGAATTTGGTCAAGATGTAACAGTTACGGCACAAGGCTACACAGTCAATGCCATTTCTTGGAAAATTGACACCTCAAACATCCAAGGCCCAGCAGGTGACCTAAGCCGTGTAGACGTTGCGACAAATACGACTGGTGCTACAACTGATACCTACACCATTGGCGGCGAAATCATCGCAAAAATCACGCCTGAATTTGAAGCTGGTCAAGGTAATAACAACGGTGTTGTAGATGACAATGATTGGCATCAAGCTATTACACTTGGCACCTTACCAGCAAGTGAAGCGAACTCAGCAGAATATATCGGTAAAGAGTTAGAAGTCTGTATCGACTCTGTAGAAAAAGGTGAACAGTGTTTTATCGCTTCAGAGCAAAGTGATATAACGGGTGGTGTCTACTACGACGAACTCGACGTAACCAAACGCGCGATTGAGCCGGCTCGTCAAGTCGTGTTGCGTCATTCAGGCAAAGCTGTGGCTTTCCACCGTCCTCTGTCTGCGGCTGAATCCATGCTTAAAGACCAAGTGGGATATGGCGTGAATCTACCTGACTACACAAGAACTCAAACAATTAATGGTATTCAATGGGCTGTATATTCAGCAGAAGTTGATGCAAACAAAGTCGCACTCAATGCCTGTTTAAACCTAAAAGACGATTCAGCTTGGTTCCTTCCAAGCAGCCGAGCAGATAGTTCTTACAAGGCCAACATTTATGTTGACCAAGGTAATGCTGCACCTGAATTTAACTACTTGATGCGATTAACAAAAATTGCCCAAAATACGGCAGAAGGTCTAGTTGGTCGAATAGAAAAAGATGGCACTGATTACCATGTTTCTCCAATTTACGGCTGGCCAATTAACGGCGAAGGCGGTACTGCAATGGCTTACTGGAGTGCATCGCAAACAAACTCTAACACTGATACACTCAATGCAGTTCAGTTCTACAAAGATGGTTCATCAGGTAACAACTCTATGTCTAACTGGCGCTATGTGTCTTGTGCACAAGTTGCTCAGTAACGAATATTCAATCGTTATTTGATAATATGACAAAGGGGCTTTTAGCCCCTTTATTCATATGCTGCTACTTCACTTCGTAAACCAAAATGTCACCGGGCTGACACTCCAAGACTTCACATATTTTTTCAAGCGTACTAAAACGAATTGCTTTCGCCTTACCATTTTTAAGAATCGACAAATTTTGCTCGCTCACCCCAACAAGTGCCGAGAGATCTTTCAAACGCATTTTTCGTTTTGCCATCATGACATCAAGATTAATCGTAATATTCATATCTAATCCTTAGATGGTGTATTGCTGTTCATCAGCGATAAGCTGCGCTTCTTTCATGACCCAAGCAACCACAAGGATTATAAAACCACAAAGAACGGATAAGGCGTCTAAACCAACAAATGAAATCGCGAGTATTCGCTCACCAGGAGGGTTATTAAAACTTAAAGTAACCGAAATGAGAGCACTGTAAATGACCCCGCCTAATACCCAATAAAAAAATGCAAACCCGATCTTTTTGAAACAGTTCGCCGTTCTGACAGTAAACACTTCTGATTGCTCGTAACTCTTAAATAGCGTGACTAATACGCCAAGTGCATAAACTAAAATCCCACATGGCAGCATACTGACTAAAAAAGCTAATAGTCGTGTGGTAAGCGTTAAGGGTTCTTGCGTGTATGAAGCAATATCGAAACTTAATTGCACAATCCCCATTGAATTGAGGAAGTCATTTTCAGTTTGAATCGATAGCCAATAGTACAAGTTCATAACAGGCAATGAGACCATTAAGAACTGAAGGATCAGACGAATTCTGTGGCTATATGTTTGTATTTTTAGCATGGTAAAGCTCCTCATGGTTGAGGAGCCACAATAACACACAAAATATGAACAGCAATAATTTTTTATCGATAAACGATAAAAAATTATCAAGTAGCAACATCCTCGTCACGCCGACAAATCACCGTACTGAAGAGCATGGGTCATAATCAATCGGCGCAACGTCAAAAAGGCCTATTATTGGCGAACAACCTCGTATAACGCAGGGGCGTTAACTACCCCTTTTGGTGCTACAATTCCGTTCTCACGAAAATACCTACGCATCTCGTTCGTCGCTTGTTCAAAACTGGTGTCAGATTCCCACACAGCGACATTAACAAATTCAAAAGTAGAACCTTGGGTAATAGACTGATGAAGATTAGTCGAAACATAACCTGGTTGATCTTTCAAAAAATCTCGTGCCGTTTCCCAGAATTTTAGGGCTTCTTCACTCTTACCCTCAGGTACAGTAAAGGGATTAATGAGCACTACTTGTGCATAGGTAGTGAATGGAAGTAATAATGTAGCGGTTAGTAAACCGAGTGATTTGCATTTCTTCATTATGAGCCCTCTTTGAGTTAGAGAAATGATATATGCAAAAAGTAGCACACCAAAGCTTTCATAACTCACTAAGTTGTAAGAAAGTTTTAATCCGAGGTTCGCTTGTGTACCCACGACAAAACGATGCCATCTTTCATAGGCTTATAACACAAGACATTGCTATGATTCGATTCAGATTATACGAACGGTCACGCTCCGCCCCCCAAAATTAGCCATATGAAAAAATCGCTTAGAAAAATCTCGTATGGACACCATATCAGCATGAGATTTGGGAACGTCGATGACTAACAGGAAAGGGTTGAAAAAATCAATGGGGATGTGAAAGACTATAAGTAACGAAAAATTTGATGTGTTTAATTACATCTAACCAATGAAAGGAGAAATGTCCCAAGCGCTTCTTGGGACATTTTTTAAAAACTTTATCGGCAACTAAGGCTATCTGAACCTTTTTATGGCGCTAGAGCCACAACATTGCCAATACGTTTTAATTTATCTTATTCCCAATCAAGGATAACCTTGCCAGAAAGCCCGCTACGCATAGCGTCAAAGCCTGCTTGGAAGTCATCAACCTTGAAGTGGTGAGTGATGATTGGTGTGAGATCTAGGCCAGATTGAATCAAACTTGCCATCTTGTACCACGTTTCAAACATTTCACGACCGTAGATGCCCTTAATTACCAAGCCTTTGAAAATAACTTGGTTCCAGTCTACCGCCATATCTGAAGGTGGAATACCTAGAAGGGAGATTTTACCGCCGTGGTTCATGTTAACCAACATGCTGTTAAATGCTGATGGGTTACCAGACATTTCAAGGCCCACATCAAAGCCTTCCGTCATGCCAAGTTCGCTCATGACATCTTCTAGCTTCTCTTCCAGTACGTTAACCGCGCGGGTCACGCCCATTTTTTTGGCAAGCTCTAGGCGGTACTCGTTAACATCAGTAATAACAACATGACGTGCACCAACGTGTTTCGCAACAGCTGCAGCCATGATACCAATTGGGCCAGCACCAGTAATCAGGACATCTTCACCCACAAGGTCGAAAGATAGTGCAGTGTGTACAGCATTACCAAACGGGTCAAAAATAGACGCGAGATCGTCAGAGATCTCCGCTGGGATTTTAAATGCGTTAAACGCCGGAATAACAAGGTATTCTGAAAATGCACCGGTACGGTTAACACCAACCCCCGTAGTATTACGGCAAAGGTGGGTACGACCACCGCGACAGTTACGACAGTGGCCACAAGTAATATGACCTTCACCAGAAACACGGTCACCAATCTCAAAGCCACGAACTTCCTGGCCAATACCAACAACTTCGCCCACGTACTCGTGCCCGACTACCATAGGAACAGGAATCGTGTTTTGAGACCATTCATCCCAATTGTAGATATGAACATCGGTACCACAAATAGCAGTTTTCTTGATGCGGATAAGAAGATCATTATGACCCATTTCAGGCTTTTCAACCTCGGTCATCCAAATGCCTTCTTCTGGCTTTAGTTTCGAGAGTGCTTTAATTTTCATGTTGTTACCTATAATTTTCACTTACGATATGACAAGCAAAAATACAATTCTAATGTTGAACGAGCGCGATAGTTGGCGCTCGTTCGTTGACAAATACACTTAAAATCTTGCTCAAGATTTGGCAAAAATTAAATGATTGCCATGTCTTTACCAACTTCAATAAACGCATCAATAGCGCGATCAAGTTGCTCACGCGAGTGCGCCGCAGACATTTGAGTACGGATACGAGCTTGCCCTTTCGGTACGACTGGGAAAGAGAAACCAACGACATAAATGCCCTTTTCAAGCGCACGTTCTGCAAATTCTGCCGCCACTTTAGCGTCGCCTAACATAATTGGAATGATAGCGTGATCCGCACCACCCATGGTGAAACCAGCGTCTTCCATACGAGTACGGAAGTGCGCTGCGTTCGCCCACAGATGGTCACGCAAATCACCACTTTCTTCTAGTAAGTCTAGAACGCGGATCGATGCATTAACAATTGCTGGTGCCACAGAGTTAGAGAACAAGTACGGGCGAGAACGCTGGCGTAACCAGTCAATGACTTCTTTCTTACCAGATGTGTAACCGCCTGATGCGCCACCCATCGCTTTACCTAGCGTACCGGTAATGATGTCGATACGGTCAACAACATCATGGTACTCATGCGTACCTGCACCAGACTTGCCCATAAAGCCTACTGCGTGAGAGTCATCAACCATCACTAGTGCGCCATACTTATCCGCTAAGTCACAGATTGCAGGAAGGTTTGCGACTACACCATCCATAGAGAACACACCGTCCGTCACGATAAGTGTATGACGAGCACCGGCTTCTTTTGCAGCGATCAACTGCTGCTCTAGTTCTTCCATGTTGTTGTTTGCATAACGGAAACGCATCGCTTTACACAAACGTACGCCATCGATGATTGAAGCGTGGTTTAACGCATCTGAGATAATCGCGTCTTCTTTACCCAAAATCGTTTCAAACAAACCCGTGTTGGCATCAAAACACGATGTGTAAAGAATCGTGTCTTCTTTACCTAAGAAAGTAGATAACTTCTGCTCTAGCGTTTTGTGAATATCTTGTGTACCACAAATGAAACGTACAGACGCCATACCGAAGCCATGTTCGTCCATGCCAACTTGACCTGCTTTGATTAGCTCAGGGTGATTGGCAAGACCTAAGTAGTTATTGGCACAAAAGTTAAGTACTTCTTCACCTGAAGAAATTTTTACCGCTGCTTTTTGCTGAGAGGTAATGATGCGCTCGGACTTATACAGTCCCTCTACTTTTACTTCTTCAATTTGATCTTGGATTTGTTGGTAGAATGCAGAAGACATCTTAGATTCCTTTTTATTATCCTATTTGCATCGCTTGTTATAGCTGCATAGGTTGCGTAGGGAAAGACTCATACCAATCTGGTAAGTCTTTAATGAAACCATTCTAGTTCATTGTGAAGAAAACGATTATCCCTTAAGATGGAAAACCATTAGTGAACCTGAGGCAACAATCATGTTTAATCACAAGCTCATCAGCTTATTACCGGATCTCGCCTCCTACATCATGGTGGTTAATGAAGGTAGTTTTACCGCTGCGGCCAAAAATCTTGGGGTAACACCGTCCGCATTATCTAAAACCATCACTCGGCTAGAAAATGCCCTTTCCGTTAAGCTATTTGAACGAACCACTCGTAAGCTCGTCATCACACAAGCAGGACAAAAGGTCTATGACCAAAGTGTGCTTATGGTCAATGCTGCGCAACAGGCCATAGAGGTTTCTCAGTCCGATCATACAGTCCCTAGCGGTACATTAACGGTGGCGGCACCAGAAGCTTTCCTAAACTCAGTATTACAACCCTTTATTACTCCGTTTCTCAAACAGTACCCAGAGATACAACTCAAAGTTCGCGCCCTTGATGGCAACATTGATCTAATGAAGATGGGAATTGATATCGCGTTCAAGCTCACCGATAAACCAGACGAAAATCTGGTCATGAAAAACGTCGGCCCAACGAATCTCGTTTTATGCGCCAGTCCCGATTACATCGCGCAATACGGCATGCCAACGACACCGGAAGACTTAGTCCAGCACGACTGTTTATACCTTGCCGAAACTGCACGAGACAACATTTGGGATTTTTTGAAAGATGATGAATTTCTGACGGTCAAAGTGACAGGTCGCTATGCTGTCAACCAGTCTCAACTCCGTTTAAGTGGGGTAAAAGAAGGCCTGGGAATTGGCATATTTCACGATTTTGTGATCAAAGAATCGTTGGCCGATGGTAGCGCTGTTCAAGTCCTCGCAGACTGGACGATAAAAAGTAATTATCATGGTGCCATTGCACTACAGTATGCCCAAACCAAGTACTTACCCGCCAGAATGCGAGTATTTATTGATTATGTCATGTCCGTACTTCCACAGCGGCTTTCGTTATAACGGGTCGATACAAACATCGTTAAGCATGATTAAACACAACCTATCCTGGTTAGGTAAAATAACTTATGTTAAAAGCCACACATCACGTTGCCATCATTTGTTCCAACTACGCCATCTCTAAGCACTTCTATACCCAGATCTTGGGACTCAGGGTTTTAGATGAAAACTATCGCACAGCCAGAGACTCTTACAAATTGGATCTCGCTTTGCCAGACGGCACACAAATCGAACTATTTTCGTTCCCTGACGCCCCAACCAGACCAAACATGCCCGAGGCACAAGGGCTTAGACACTTGGCGTTTACTGTCGAAAATATTGAGCAAGCTGTCGAGTGGCTAAGTCAACAAGACATCCAGCTAGAACCTATTCGAGTGGATGAATACACAGGGAAACGCTACACGTTTTTTAAAGATCCTGACGGCTTGCCACTAGAACTGTGCGAAGAGTTGGCATGGTGAACACTGTCACTTGCCATCTAATATTGGATATGATGTGTCGATGCCCCATCGACATACCAATTCGCACCTGAAACAAAACTGGCCGTAGGGCTTGAGATAAAAGCGACGACATTAGCAATTTCTTCAGGCTTAGCAAGCCGGCCCATCGGGTTGCGATCCATTACACTTTGGTATTGTTGCGGTGAGGTGTTTTTACAACGTCCCCATAATCCATCTTCAGTAAATGTATCACCCGGCGACACTGTGTTTACTCTTAACTCTGGAGCATAAGTGAGAGAAAGCGATTTCATATAATGTGCAAGCGCAGCCTTGCCTGCACCATAAGCATTGGCATTAGATACCGTGGTTCCGCTCGCCTTCGAACCTATATAGGTTAAAGCTGCAATGGGGGATTTTAGTAATATAGGTACAACAACATCAATCGCTTGTTGAGTCGCCAGAAGATCTTTATAGACGACATCATCCCATTCATCAGACAACGCGCTTACATTTGGCACAAAAATATCGATATTGGCGATGGAATGAACCCAAGATGTAAACGCCTCTAAGTCATAAACATCAAGAGCTTGACCCGTTGGTTTGATCTTCACATCATCGAAATACTCTAACGCTGTATCTATTCGTTGCTGGCAACGGCCACAAAACCAAACGTTAGCGCCCTCTTTGGCAAACGCTCTCACAATTTCAGCACCAATGCCACTTGAGCCTCCTGTCACAACAACATTTCTATTTTCTAATCCTAAATCCATACAACTACTCCCAAGCAACTATTTTATTGAGCTCTATCTCCAACCTATCCACTTAAAATTTCCTCCCTTATCGCCAAAACGAGAAAATGATCGAGCGAAAGCTAATCGCTGTAACCGGGATGTCGTTAGATTTAAGGTAATCTGTTGCCAAATAACGATAGTTATCAGATGTTAAGATATTCATGTGACTCCTCAGCATTCTTTGATAGGTGACCTTAGAATCCAGTATCAATATCCATCACCCTACATACAACAAATCATCACAAAGGTACGAAATATGATACCCTTAAGGGCATATACGGAAGGAGACAAGAATGAGCGAACTGAACCGCGCAATTTGCAAAGAGATAAAACAGCGATTAAAGCAGTCTGGTTGGTCTTATAAGAATATTGCGGTGCAGCTTGGAACCTCAGAGGTGAGTATAAAAAGGTTACTTAATGGGCAAAGCAATCTTTCCGTTTCAAAACTTAATGAGATCTGCGAGTTAATAAAAGTACCTCTATCCACTGTGATAACAACAGCAGAAGACGCCATTAAAACCGTTTCGCTCTTCACTTCGGAACAAGATTCTGCATTCTATGACAAGCCTGAGCTGTATACTATTTTCCATGAAATCGTGAATGAAAATGCGAACTCATCACAGCTGATGACTGTATTTAATTTAAACAAACCTTCAACCTACCTTTACCTAAGAGCGCTAGAAAAACTCAATTTAATTAAAATGTTAAAAGGCTCAGATTTTGTTCTTCAGGTACCCAAAAGTACCGCTTTTTCCGAACAAGCTAAGTTCCCTCTGCTATTCAAAAATTGTGTCATTGAGAGTGTGCGACAACACGTGCAAGTCATTTCGCCCAATGACAAAAACGCTTACTTTATCACTTGTAAGCTTCGTCTCACTCAGCAAGAGTTTCGAGACTACAACCTTAAACTGGAAGAGTTAATGTTCGAGGCACTACGGCTCAGTCAAACAAGAAATTCGGCGACACCAAACACACAGGAATACACCATTATTGATATGGCTGCGAAAGGTGTCCATCATCCTAAATTGGCATTGCCCAAAAATATTGCTAGCGATCTAACATAAGTAGCGCACTATCCGTATATAAGACCGATCTGATTGTGAAGCATGACGAATACTAGCCAACATTTTTGTTAACGAAAAAGTGACTGCATCGCTCGACTAACGGGGAGCTTGTTATCAGCGATATACACGTACATCTTACCTGTTATGTCTTTTTTTACTTTATCGAGGCGCTCAACATTGATCAATGTTGAGCGATGTATCTGCCAAAATCGGTCTGGATCCAATTGACGAATTAACTCTTTTATCGAGCTACGTAAAATATACTCTTGATAGCCTCCTTCGACTGACGCAATCAAGGTGATGTATTTATCTTCCGCTTTCGCATAGACGATATCATCTACAGCAAGTATATGAATCTCATCATGCTTGGTCGCTTTTATCCACTTGGTGTAGTTGGTAGTTCCGCCAACGGAAAGATGCTCAATCTTCGCCATTAATGTTTGCATTGTGCCGTCAGTATCTGAGGACGCTAAGCGCTGTTTAACCCGCTGACAGGTTTCGAGAAGTCGCTCCTCTTGCACTGGCTTAAGGACGTAATCAATAGCATTCGCCTCAAAGGCAGAGATTGCATATTGATCAAACGCCGTAACAAACACGATGAGTGGTGCAGTCAGTTGGTTTTTCTTTTCCAGCGCGACCAGCTGGTTGGCCACATCAACACCTGACATTCCCGGCATTTGAATATCAAGAAACACCACACTAGGTTGGAGTGTTTTAATGGCCTCTAATGCTGATTCTCCATTTTCACAAGCTTCAACAATCGTTAGCTCTGGCCATGTTTCGGCCAACATTTTATCCAAATGAAATCGAAGTAGTGGTTCGTCATCGGCGATAACCGCGGTCACTGAGTTCATTCTATACCTCCTTTTTTGACAATAATGGCAAGGTGATACTCGATACCACTCCCCCTTTTTTACCCGCGCTTACAGAAAGAGACGAAGCTTTGCCATACAGTGTCGATAATCGCTCTCTCACATTCGCTAAACCAATCCCATTACCATTCATGCCAACAGTATTTTCAGCCACATCAAATCCGCAACCAGAGTCAATCACTTCTAAAATACACACGCCTTTCTCTGTGCGACCTTTAATGTGAATATACCCACCAGCCACATTTGGCTCAATTCCGTGGATTACTGCATTTTCTACCAAGGGCTGCAATAGATACGGTGGAAGATGGAAGGTTGTGAGTTCATCCGTTATGTCGATGTTATAGGTCAAACGAGGTCCCAACCGAACCTGCTGAATACCAAGGTAAGCTTCAATTAATGCGATTTCAGACGCCATGTCGACATGGCTTTCTCTGTGCCGGGACATCGAGCCTCGCAGTAACACCGTAAGCTTGTCCAACACTTCTTTCGCTTGACTGGTATCGTAATCAATCAGGACATTAATGTTTGCCAAAGTATTAAATAAAAAGTGCGGCTCGATTTGGCTTTGTAACTGTTTAAGTTCTGATTCTACCAACGCTTTATCTTGTGTTGCTTTGTCTAATTTGGCCTGCTCGATTTGTTGCTGAAGCAAAAACTGTTTTTCTTGTGCATAGAAGAAATAAAACGAAATCGCGGTAAATATTACCCCGAGCAGTAAAATAGGTTTTAGCCCCTGCCACTCATCAAACCCCGGATATTGCTTCAGCCACAGATAAGCATTGAGCGTACCTAAACACACCGCCCCAACAAGGGACAAGCCAACCGCCACCAAGTTGAGCTCGGCGATTTTCGGTAGAAAACGATGGATCAACCATGAGCAGCTCACCGCGCTATAGCCATAACCTAAACTAATTATGGCATTTTCCAGATAGGAAGCCGACCAGATCGATGAAGTAAGAACAGCAATCGCAAGACAAAACAACGTTGTAAAGACCATCGATTGCAACAGGTTAGAACCTTTACGTCCGCATCGCATAACTAAAACCTTCCTTTTATATTTATCAACATGTTATAGCGATCTGGTAAGTTTGCATATACGGATTTACTCTTACCCGTCACATAACGTGCAGCCAACTCCAAGTGCAAATTTGAATCGCCCGTATCCATAATTAAGTAATCCAACCATTGCGTCGCAATCACTCCACCATCTTCAGGAGACAGCATCAGATCTATCTTTGGAGTCAGTCTATCCGTTAAGCCCAATCCACGGCTCCAATCCCAATGGCTCCATGCCGCAGGGTCAAGCGACCAATGTAACATTACGTTATGTTGTACAAGATTTTGTTGTGTATAACCTAGCCCATAAGACTGAGCAACTAGAGGGTGCACTTGGGACGTATTGTCATAAGCCGTCTTCCATGTTTGCTCGCTCCACGCCCTTTCATCAAACCAATATTCAGCAATCAGACTATGCCCTGCCTCATTAGCCCATGTTACCCCCATAAGATACTGCACAGCATTGTGGCTCTCTTTTAGTTCTGTAGGGGCGGCGTCCTCAAACTGATAATTCAAATAGCGGCGCTGCATCATGGCCGAGGAGTGAAACTCCCATGACTCACCAAATACTGTGACAAAGCTGCCACCAATAAGACCCTGCCGGACATTGTCATAATAACCAACCGCCTGTATTTCTGAATCTCCACGCAAGGTGTAATACCGTGCACCTACCCCTTGCTGCTGGTTCGCTTCATCAAAATCAGAGCTGGCTAATTGCGTCCAGGTTGAGTCTGTTGCAATCAACGTCCATTCAGAGCTCACACCATAATGAGACAACGCCAACGTCCCTGCGCCCTCTTCAATTTGAATGCCGACTGGATTACGGCGGTATGGATTAAACAGATCCAGTACTCGATATCCATAACCTACGCCCCAGTCTATACGGGCCTTTCCCAATAATACATCAAGTTCTACATCACCAAATGACACCTGAGATTCATACACCGCTTCCCTCACGACTGCATCAAACTCTCTCTCTCGGTAAGCACTTGATGATGATTCTGCATCATTGAAGAGATCACTTCCCAACAATGCGACATTCGTGGAAAACGCCTTAAACCCAACACCAATATCAACCAATCCATTAACGGTTTGAACGGGTTCACGTTTTTTTTCAGGAAAAAACACTGAGTCTTGCTCCCCTACACTTTGCAAGTTAAGTTGGTAGTCCACCGTTAGCATCAACGATTGTGTCCATGACCCAGTAAGGTCACTACCATTGCTCTCCTTTGCCAACCCTATCAATGGGACGAGTACCCCTAACGCGAGGCAAACGAATACCGGTACATATTTAACCTTGCGTGCCTCGAACATTACTCTATCCCTAGCTGCTTGTTTTTTGATAGAAACGCCGGGTTATAATATTTACCTGGCAGCGAGTATGGCTCTATCGACTGATATTCGATCACCGTCTTTTTATTTAATTGTATTTGGTCTTGCAAAACCATGGCCGTCACGCGGGGTTGCCCCGCTCTGATCCCTTGTTTAAAATGCGCTTTTTTAGCTAGCTTTCCAGAGCGCAAATACAGATCGGCTTGAATTGGAAACGCATTCTTGTCATCAATCCACAAATCTATCTGCTGGTAACTGGCACCCGTGGTTTTTGCCGTCAACTTGAGCTTTTTGGTCTTTTGTACTGTCCCATCTAACGCCGTTATTTCTTCCGTTTTTAGAATTTCACCTTGATAGTCCTGACTCCATGTTAATGTTGAAATATCACCTACCGACGCCTCACCCAACAGTTTTTGCATTGGGGTTATACGAATAGGACGGCGACTCTTCGGCATCAACAGCCAGTAGTTATCGCCTAGCATAAGCATCTTTTGCCCTTGCTCTACTTTGGCTTTAAACACCACTAAGGATTCACGATTGGGCTTTAAATACACATCGTACAAGCGTGTTTTGTCCAAGTTGTCATCTTGATAAAGTTTCACTTCTGACACGACTCTGGATGCCTCTGAGTCTAAACGATAGTGGTCAGCTTGTTCGATCAAGGCACTGGCTTGCGTTAGGTTTGCATCGGCTGAAAGCACGCTGTCAGCGAAACTCGGCAGTGTCGTTAAAGCCATTATGGTGGCAACAAGCCATTTCGCTCTGATTAGGTGACTCGATGACTGTTGGTGACCTTTCTTTTGGTGACACCGCTTTGTGTAACCTAGCTTTTGATGAAATCGCTTTTGGACAGTTGGGTGGTTAATAGTTGAGCGACTATTTAGTGAATTAAACATAAGCGAGTGCCTCCGTAATTGGTTTTTTTGCCCCTTTACGCGCAGACATAAAAGCAGCAAACATACAGATGAACAAAATAGCGAGTGACGAATAGACAGCAACTTGGGGCGAGAATACGATCTCTAACGGATAGCCTTCGGAACGTCCTGGAGGCGGCGGCATTTGAACATCAGCGAATTTAAGAAATAGGGTCGTCGCAAGTGCTAGTCCTGCGCCAATCGTACTGCCAATCACTGCAATCAACATTGACTCTCTCACAAAACCGCCCACAATTTCACGCGGATAACTGCCTAACGCCGACAAGGTGCCTATTTCGCGCGTTCGCTCTGTCACCGTCATCGTCATGGTGTTAAACAAGGCAACGAACACCACTAATGCCATCACTAAACCCAACACGCCAAATATGCCGTTATACAATCCACGAACTTTATGATAGAAAAATGCTCTGTCCTGCCATGGTGTCGTCTCTAGGTTTTGTGCTGAAGTGTCGTCCTGATTGTGATATTGATTAAGCCGCTGCTCGACATCAGCCATCCCTTGCTCAGTATATTTAGTATCAGAAAGATACACCGACAACGTGCTAATGCGGTCTGTACTTAATAAGTCTTGTGCTGCCGAAAGCCCAACATATATCTGACGTTTATCCATCTCTGGAACACCAGTGGAGTAGATCCCGGTTACTTGGAAGTCCATCGCATTAAGCGCGCCATCACTTGTTGTCGCAAGTAGCGTCACCCAATCGCCTTCCGTAACGCTTAAATTACGCGCTAAATCTTTGGCTAACATAATGCCGCTATCGCTGCTTATTTCAGCGATATTATCGTTATCATTGTCACGATAACTCGACAGCACTTTTCCGGACTTCATATCAACAAAGCCATCACGTACTTCAAATTCACTCGGCTCAACACCATTACCGATGAAGATCGCGGACTTTCTACCATTGGATATCAAACCTGAAAAATAGACTCTAGGCTGAACGCTTTTAGCGTTCTCTACCCCTTTCAACAGCGCGATAAGTTCGTCAGGCTTAGTTAAGCCATTTTCCAGTGGGGTTTCTTCCTCTGACGTGAAATACCCCGCCTGAGTGACTGTAATATGCCCGACATCATTGGCGGTCGACTTTTCAAGTGATTGATAAGTAAAGAGTCCAAATCCCGCCGCAGCCGTTAATGCAAAAATAGCGATGGCGACAATGGACAAAGACAAAATGGTACGCCTGCGATTTCTCAGTAAATACAACAGCGGCATTTTGAATGAATAGATGGTTCGAGTAATCATAATCTTTTCCTTTTTCAATTAGTTTTCTATCTGGATTAGCTCGCCCATTGATAGGCGTTATGACTTGTCTTTCCATCAATTAGCTCAATCGTTCTATCGCATCGTGTTGCCATACGGCTATCGTGAGTAGCAACAATAAACGTGGTTTTCAGCTCATGACCTAATGCCTTCATCAATTCAATAACTTGGCTTGCCGACGCACTATCCAAACTAGCCGTCGGCTCATCCGCTATCACTAAGCTCGGTTTGTGAACCAACGCTCGTGCGATAGCAACACGCTGCTGTTGACCCCCAGATAATGCATCCGGCCTGTGATGTGCCCAGTCACCGAGACCGACTTTCTCGAGCATTGCAAAAGACTGCGCGTGCTGCTCTTGAGTGCTCAAACCATTTAGCATTAATGGGTAACTCACGTTTTCTAAAGCACTCATCACTGGGATTAAGTTAAAACGTTGAAAGATAAACCCTAAGTTTTGACGACGGAATTGAATCAAGGACTTAGGGTTTTTAGATAACACCTGGCTTCCAAACTTGATTTCACCATCGTAATGCGTATCGAGCATGCCTAAGATATTTAACAAAGTGCTTTTTCCTGAACCAGAAGGGCCACATAACGCCACCAGTTCTCCCTGAGTGATTTGTCCCGAGACATCGCTTAACGCAGACACTCGATTTTGGCCTAGTAAGTATTGTTTCGATATACCTTCAAACTTCATCATATTGCCACCCTCCTTTTGATTGACCATTAGCGTACCCAATCCAGAAAGTCTTAATTGGCCGTTGCGATAAACCGTCAGTAACCAAGATTAACGGTTGCTATGAAAGATGAACGGATAATGAGATTCAAACGAAGGGAACAAGAAACGTCGTGGTGATATCAGTGTCTATGGGTGTATCGATGTATGGGTGTATGGATTTTCTTTACACCTTTCGAAACGATATTGACTGTATGATAAATAATTCATGACGAGCATTTTCAAAGAGATTAATCTCTATAAAATGCTAATTTTTGACTACTAAGATCCGCGACCAATTTTAATAAACCCCATCCATACAATCACTAATATTAATATTGAGATTAGTTAGAAATATCAATACAACCAGCAATTAATGTGAACATATCGACATTAATTATATACAAGCCACGATCTCACCTTTAATAAACACGCTCTTACAACAAATTAATTTAACCACCCATTATCTTATTATCCTCACATCACATAGTTACGCATACTGTTGAATACGTGATATACCCAGTACAATAACAACATTTTGTAAATGTAAGTAAATATTTCCATTGCTATTTACTAGGTGAATTACTAGCCTCTGTAAACATTCACCAGAAGGAATTGTCATGAAGCTTCTATTTGGCAGCGTAACATCCTCATCCAGAGCGGTCATAGTAGCCATACTGACTGTTACATCTATACCAGTTATGTCATCACATTCCGGTACGGCTATTGACGATGAACGTCTACTCAATGCTCTGATTCAGCGTGGAGTAATTTGCCCTGGCCTTACAACTCAAGAGCAGGAAACGGCTCTACAAATATACTTACAAAGGAAAACAAATAATAAGAAAAAACCACAAGTCTCTAATAAACATCAACTTAATGAAATGGTGGATAGCGAACCACAACCTTGTATTTCACCAACAACACAACCGTAAATATGGTGAATTATTGCTAATAATGATAACGAAGAACACTGGCCTATCACTGGACTTCCTTATCAGATGCTACCTTTATATTAATAATCATAAGGTGACTTGGTCTTGATAAAGTAGCACATCGTCATGGCTCTCACCTTAAATAAGGATTAAGCGTAATAAAGACATAATTCTTACTATCGCACTAGTGAGTATATTAACAATCATTCTGTTTAATCAGACTGTCGAACTACGCCAAGTGTTAATTGAACCATTAACTAAAGGGATAACATGATTACTATAAAGAAGAAATTAATAGCTTGTTCAACCATAGCTATTATTGGAACAACATCAGCTTTGGCACAGACGCCAGTTGATCTTGCCATAGCAAATCCAGATCAGCTGGCCGATATGTTAGTTCGTAAGGGAATAATAAACAGCGATGCGTCCAATCAGCAAAGAGAAAAAGCCGTACAGTCTTACTTGGATAAAAAAACAAGACACGGTCTCCAAGGTGAAGCTCAATTCAATAAAGCGGCTCTAGCTAAGCGAGAAAACATATTAAAAGCAATCAAGCGTAATAAAGGACCAAAACAACAGAACGTATTCGCGCTTGAATTGGGGACTAAACGCACCGACAAAGTACTTGCATTACTTATCGACTTTCCGGATTTACCCTGGGATGACAACCGTTTGACCAAAATACACACTCAAATGCTTTATGATAACTACGATAATACGCACTATCAAAGTCTTCTATTTTCAAAAACAGGTTACACCGGTCCCAACGGTGAAAGCTTAATTTCGATGCGTCAGTACTACGAGAGTGAATCAGGCAATAGTTACAGTGTGTCGGGCGAAGCTAAAGGTTGGTACAGAGCGAGTAAGAACTCCGAGTACTATGGCGGTAATTCGCCTGTCACCGACCGTGACCAAAATGCACAACTATTAGTACGTGAAGCCCTAGCACAATTAGCCAATGACCCCAGCATAGACCTATCGGATTACGATATTGAGGACCGCTATGATTACGATGACGACGGTGACTATCGTGAACCTGATGGCGTTATCGATCACTTAATGGTCTTTCATGCTTCGGTGGGCGAAGAAGCCGGGGGAGGCGTACTCGCTGATAATGCCATTTGGTCACACCGATTCAATTTAGGTAAACCCTACATACTCGATGGTACCAGAAGTGGTTTAAGCACACGTTTCGACGGTCAATATGCCGCTTTCGATTACACTATTCAACCGATTGACGCAGCTGCTGGTGTATGCGCTCATGAATACGGACACGATCTAGGCTTACCTGATGAATACGATACTAAATATACAGGAAAAGGTGAGCCTGTTTCTTATTGGTCTATCATGTCTTCAGGCAGTTGGGCTGGAAAAATTGGGGGGACACAGCCAACCGCATTTAGTTCTTGGTCAAAAGCGTTCTTGCAACAATCCATTGGTGGCCACTGGGTAAATAACCAGCAATTTACAATTGACGAAATAGCAAAACAGACAAAAACCATAAAGCTGTATCAAACCACCGATAACACACAGAAAAATCAAGTACGTATCGATCTGCCGATGAAAAGTATCCCATCAATTGCTCCATTTGAGGGGGATCATCAATTCTATTCCAATCGTGGCAATAATCTACGTAATACCATGTCGACCACTTTAAGCATACCAAGCTCGGACAGTGTCACCCTCACCTTCAAGGTCTGGTTTGACATTGAAGAAAGTTATGACTTTGCACGCGTGCTAATAGATGGTCAGCCTATCGCAGGGAACATCACAACCTCAAATGACCCGTACAACTCAGGGCTTGTTCCCGCCTTTACAGGCAGTTCCAATGGGTGGACCGACGCTGTATTTGATCTATCAAATTACTCGGGTCAAGACATCAGGCTAAGCTTTGACTACCTTACCGATGGTGGCGTAGCAGAAGAAGGAATGTACATCGATAACCTAATGTTATCCATCGATGGTGTGACCAACGTGCTGGCAAATGGAGAAGGTGCCGATACTAATTCTTTCGTAATGAGGGGCTTCACGATTAACCAAGGATATCATGAAGCCGAACATTATTACTTATTGCAATGGCGTAGCCATAACGAGGTGGACGAAGGTCTAGCCAACATCAAGCGCATGGGGCAGTTAATGAGCTTTGAGCCTGGCTTGGTTGTCTGGTATGTCGACAATTCACTCACTGATAACTGGGTAGGCAAGCATCCTGGTGACGGGTGGTTAGGTGTCGTTGATGCAGACCAACAAACATTAAAGTGGGCAAATACTGGCCAAGCTGCACCAACTCGTTATCAAGTCCGTGATGCTGCCTTTTCATCACAAGATCAAGCCTCACTACGTTTAGTCGCCAGTGATGGTGACATACTCGAGGATTCCAGCCTAGTAGGTAACTCCACATTCAATGATGCTGATGATTATACGTCACCTGATATTCCGGATGCGGGGCGCAAGTTGGCGACCTTTGGGTTGAATATTGATGTTATAGAACAGGACCAAAAGAACGCGTATGGCGTCATCAGCCTGACTGCAGAGCCTGCCCTCAACGTACCTCCAGTCGCTGATTTCACGGTCAGTGCCGATAGCCTAAGCATCACGACAATCAACAACAGCTACGATGATGATGGTGATAGTTTGCTATGGCATTGGGAATTCGGTGACGGTGGTACAAGCAACGATGCATCCCCTACCCACTCATACGAGAAAGAAGGGATATACACCATAAAATTGACCGTAACAGATGCTCGTGGTGATACATCACAACAATCAAAAACTGTTGACATAAAACGGCCAAACCAACTGCCAACAGTGGGGGCGAATTACATTCATTTAGGACGTTTAGTCACACTCTGGTCAAACAGCACAGATTCAGATGGTCGCATTGTAGACACCGAGTGGCATCTTCCAAGTGGAGAAATAAAACACGGTAAGTTCATTATGCATCTGTTTCCAAGCTATGGAAGCCACAATATAACGTTACGCGTCATCGATAATGATGGTGGTATCGTCTCCAAAGTAATTAGTGTTGATTTATAACTTCCAACTACGGCTCTATTTGATCTGAAAGCGTCTTACCAACCGTGTACCCAGAGTCAATTCTGGGTGCATGTTCAGCAACATTATCAACATACTGTTGTACGACCCAAACGCCAGATAAAACTCATTGAAAGGATTTATGATATGAATAGAACATCCGCCCTCGCTCTTTCTGCAGTAACACTCTTTATGACTGTCACTTCAGTGCAAGCGTCTACAACTCCATCAACCCCGACTCAACATAATTTGACGCAACCAGCCGCCACAGTGTCGGTTACCGAATCAAAACGAGCTCTCGCTTTAAACTTAAGCCAGCAATATACTCAACTTACGACGGTGCTCCATGAAGAGATCAATCAATACAAACTGAACGCGCCATTGAATTCATTCAAACGCAGTAATCATCTAGCCCCTTTCACGCGCTCTATGACAGTGATGGATGAGAGGCTACGTATAGCCAAAGGGATCAACGACTATACCGATAGCATTATGGAATTACGTTTAGCAGATGAAACCATGTTGGCACGCTGGCAGGCAGGGCAAGCGCCATTATTTGCGTGGGAACCTGAAGGGAACGACAAAAACTGGAATTATATCGAAGCCTACGATATCAACGGCAACGTTCATTTACTGGATGTCTATGATATACCGTCACAACCAGTGCTAGTCGTAGATACTAACTCACGTAAAGAATTGAAAGCAGGTATTAAGGCGATGAATGATCAAATCGCACATCTGCAAGCGCTTAACACGACGGATATCGCACCTAGATCCATTCCACATCATTCTCGTGGAACGGAGCACGCAAAAGCTCGTATGGCCGATACACCGAATATATCAACAACGGTGTTAAAAAAAATTCAACTGACAGACGACCAAGAACCTTGGATTTCTGGAAAAGCTGAAATTTACGCGATTGTAACTGGTGTAAACCCGAGCCGTGACGAACCGGTACTGGATATTATTGATATGCCCTATTTAGACTATAGTGGGATTGAATATTCACCGAACCAAGTGATGATCTATTGGCAACGTTACCGCTGGTCTGCCGCAGATATGTTATTAATGGAAAAAGACGACGGCATGAATTATAAGGATTTAGCCCGTACTTTATTAGAGGCGGCAACCGCTGCTCTAAAAGCGATTCCAAATCCTGAAGTACAAGCCTATGCAATCATTCCTCAATTAACCGGCAAAGTGTTAGAAGCAATACCGGATAGCTGGGCAACCAACGATGATGACTTTGTCGATGTTTATTACACGTTACGCCAAGGCGAACGTTACGACGACTACTCCGCCGCGAGTAACAATGCCACCGCGACTTTTACACCATTAACGATTAAGCCAACTCAGTAGTATGTGCAGCTCATCGTAAAGACGGCTAATAATTATTAACTAATGCCTAAGGTAAATAGCATGGTTTCAACTGAGTCGAGAAGCTTTCTTTAAATTTATGTCACGTGTCAGAGTCATATTTCTTCCACCCCGGCTCTGATACTGCTCGCCCCACATGACCATGATTCAGCCCGGAAAACCCCTAGCATATCATTAGACAAAATCAGAAATATTTAGCACACACATGTTAGCAGCACGCCCTAGCCTTTTTCTAAAATAGAAGTAACATGGTTTCATCGTTAGTTTTCACGCGCCGTAACAGGTACTTTATACATTAACCGAAAAGGAGCCCTCTAGTGGCGAGCCGTGACATTCAGATTAGACCAGCTCAGGCAGGTGAACTGCCCTGTATTTACGATCTAGTGACCACCGATGAAGAATGGACGAAGTTTAACGGACCTTACTTTCCTTATCAGACGCCAACCCTATCCGAGTTCTCTGCTGGCACCTTTTCTCGGTTATGTCGCGGGGATGATATGCAGTTGATAGTTATGGACGGCACACCAATAGGAAGTGTTAGCTATTATTGGGAATGTGAAGCCACACGTTGGCTAGAAATCGGCGTCATCATTTATAACTCTCAATACTGGGGAAAAGGCATTGCTTATCACGCTGTGCCTTTCTGGATTAGTCATTTATTTGCGACATTACCCATTGAACGTGTTGGGCTCACCACGTGGTCCGGAAATCCAAGAATGATGGCGTGCGCTGAAAAACTTGGACTTACCCAAGAAGCCCGTTTACGTTATGTTCGTTATTTCAATGGCAAGTACTATGATTCCGTAAAGTACGGGATAACTCGACAAGAATGGTCCACCATCACCAAAAAGAAATCACGTTGACCGCTACGAGTTGATTCAAGAGTTATTCATCATGCCTGTTGGCGGATAATTCCAGGCTTATGCGTATGGTCACAGACTAGTGCTTACTGTATAGTCTGTCGTTTTTTAGGGAACTCCCGTTATGGAAATGCTCATCGTTTCGTCAGAACAACAAAAACGTTTGATCATGATATTCAGCCGTACTACGGCAAAAATGTCTGATAAAGCGGTACTTAATGACCTCAATTCACATCAAGTTAACTCATCGGTTTATCCAGCGTTCAAACTTGCGCAAGACCTTCGCGTTGAGCGTATAGGATTTATCCAAGGTAATGACAAAGCAAATTCACTCGATGGCGGCGACTTCCTCTACCGTTACCTCTCAAAAGGCTACATTTGTTTAGGCAACTATACGGGTCAACCTAAGCCTGACTTAACGCCATGGGGAGTACGCTCAGTGCGTATGCAACCTAAAATTGGTTTTGGTTTGTAGCATTTTGATTAACGCATCGTCCCTAAATTGGCACTTCGTTACTCGCAAAGTTCCAATATAACGCCACAATCTCCACCGATAATGAGAGAAGTATGAACATTAGTGACCTAGAACGAGATGCCCTTTATAAGGTTATTTATGCTCGTAGGGACGTTAGAAGAGACTTTATTTCTACCCCAATTCCCGATGACGTATTAGAGCGAATCCTTAATGCGGGGCATCATGCTCCCAGCGTCGGCTTCATGCAACCTTGGGACTTTGTGTTAGTCACCGACGACCAAACCAAACAAGCGATAAAACAAGGCTACGATACCGCGAGCGTCGAGTCAGCCAACCAGTTTAGTGCCGATAAAAAGGAACAATATCAAAGCTTTAAACTAGAAGGTATTTTAGAAGCCCCACTTGGAATATGCGTGACTTGCGACCGGGAACGAAACGGACCTGTTGTCATAGGGCGAACCATAAAAAAAGAGATGGATCTTTACAGTACGGTTTGTGCTGTACAAAATATGTGGTTAGCAGCAAGAGCGGAAAATATTGGTTTTGGATGGGTAAGTATCATACATGATGACGTTTTGAGAACTGCACTAGACATACCCGACCATATCGATATTATCGGTTACCTATGTTTAGGCTATGTCTCAGAGTTCCAAGAAAAGCCTGAACTAGAAACATTTGGTTGGTTGCCGAGAGCTCCATTAAATCAGGTCGTCCACCACGGTAAGTGGACAAAAAACACGAAACCAAATGCCCCTGATACAAAATGAGTTCAATACTACCTTAGTACTTCTGACTAAACATAACCTCTGATATTAAATAATCAATATTATTTAATATCAGATACCTACCAAAATAGAAAATTAGCTAAGTGTAATTAACTCGTGAGAACGAGAAGACTTAACTTAGCCAAAAAGGCGTTGCCAAATGCTTGGGTTACGTCGGTCATGGTATTCAATACGTAAAGAGTCCACTTCTCGTAGTGTCTGCTGCGCGGCGTCTAAATCACCCTGCTGCAAATCCTCATCAACTTGTTGTAAAGCAGATGATAATTTTTTAAAACCTTCTTGGTAAAGATCCATTTTTTCAGGTGGGTAATCCCCTTGCTTACTTTCTGCAATTAACCTATCCAATGTTGACACTGGTGTTTGCATCTCTTCAACAGACTGCGCTTCAGCCGCCTGTTTAAATGCGAGTTTCATCGCCTGCATATTCTTTTTAAGATCGAAGCCTTCTGTTGCAAACGCTGTGGAGCTAACCGTAAGCATGAGTGCAAATGCACCTGCTTTTATTGTTGTATTCATTTGGGATTCCTTTTGAAATGAAAATGACCTCGATTCGACTGATGGTACTCTAGCACCAACAGGCAAAGTGAGGTCACTTGCCGACGATATTGTACTGAATTCCGTTTGCAATTCGTAACAATAATTGTTTCTAAACGTAATGACTTAACTGCACAACATCTATTGTCGATTACGATCCGTGCTGTAACGACTCGAACTCTACAATAGGCTCTCTTCCGCGCAATTGTAAGAAGCTAAGAAACTGCTCAGTACTGAAAGTGATAATTTTATCAGTCGGCATGTCAATCTTGACCAATAATTGACTCGCAAGCTCAAGTTGACCGATCGTGTCACAGAAATGGGAGTCACTCCCCGTGGTGATATAGCCACCAGCCTGTTTAACCGCTTTCGCAATTTCATAGCAACGGTCGATACTGCCTACACGGCTGTGCCCTTTCAAAGTAGAGTTATTGATTTCAATAGCAACGTGATGTCTTGCTGCGCAACGCGCCACCGCATCAAAATCAAAATCAAAATTTGGGTTACCCAAGTGTCCCAACGCGTCTATCTTACCGCTTTCAATGACATTGATCAGAGCTTGTGTATGCGTCTCTTTGGTTGCAGGTCGAAATACTGGCTCATGAAAGCTAGCAATTACCCAATCAAGCGCGCTAAAAGATGTTGGGTGCACATCAATTTCACCCGCTTCGTTAAGGATATTAGCCTCAACACCGCGAATGATCGCCACATCAAACAAAAACCGTGGAAGCACTCTCTGATTTGAAAAAAACCAGTAGTGAGGTGCACCAGGCATTGAGTCCGCATGATCAGTGGTACACAGTATCTTCAACCCGCTTGCATTTGCCGCTTTGGCATTTTCCATGATTGTACTGTATGCGTGCCCACTCGCGTACGTATGAGTGTGAGTATCAACAACAAATTGCATTCCTGCTCTCCTAGCTTTCAATGACGCTTTTAGTAACTGAAATAGTGTTACTAAATGAGTATTTGGGGAATTTTTCTAACCGCGAAATGAAAGATCGCAATATCACTACTTTTCACTCACCGTCACTTAGTTTCCTTCAACGTATCACAGATATATTAAAAGAAATCGATACCACCACGACCACTGTTTGGATCTTTCTTTTTTGACGTTTCAATTGAAGGCGCTTCAGTTGCTTTAGGCTTTGATTTCTTGCTGCTCTTATCTTTCTTTTTAGCAGAAGCGCTTAAGCTGGAACCAGTTTGTTTGGCTGGGTCTCTCTTAGAAGACGAGGCATTTTTCTTAGCATCACGTTTGGCTTTTTTTGACTCTTTTGATGCCGATTTAGAGCTAGACGCTTTGTTCGTCTCTTTCTCATCGGTATTTTTTGTCGTTTCTAACGGCGGCTGATCGCACACCACCACATAGTACTCTTGGTTAAATTCGAAAAAATCACCATCATACATTTTACGACGTTTTCTTGTTTCCAATTCGCCGTTAACCGCAACATAACCTTCCGCGATAAAGTGTTTAGCTTCGCCACCACCACCGACTAAGTTTGCCACTTTAAACAGCTTATAAAGCTCTATCGGGTGACTGGAGACCTCTATACCAATCGCCTCTATTTCTATCGCATCTTCTTCGTAGCTTTCGTCAAACTGTTCGTCATTCATATCGCGGTTACTCAAGATAAGTGTCTTAGTATCATTGCCTCGCATTGTACTGGTTTGCGCGCATTCAATCTAATAAAAAGCCCCGTAAAATGAAGTGACCCCGTAAAGTTGGACATTTCTGTTAAGCGGCTTTTAAGGCCTGAGTTCGATATTCTATCGGAGTCAGGCCTTTCAGTTTCACTTTTATACGCTTGGTATTGTAGTACTCGATGTACTCTTTGATTTGCTCTATCAGAGCATCTTCAAAGCTTTGGTTGTGATACATCTCGGTTTTGAGCAAAGCAAAAAAGTTTTCAGCAACAGCATTATCCAAGCAGTTACCTTTTCTCGACATGCTTTGCGTTAAACCACTCTCCGCTACCT